>NZ_JAMYNS010000001.1:0-547525 GCF_040319125.1 Mesorhizobium sp. M0938
GGGTGGGGTCGGCGATGGCGTGCCCGACCCGGGGGGGGGCCGCGCCCGCGGCGGGGGGCGGGCCGGCGCCGCCCGCGCGGGGGGGGGGGGGGGGGGGGGGGGGGGAGGGCCGCCGCGCGCCCCCCCCCCGGGGGGGGGGCGGGGTGGGGCCGCCCCCCCCCCCCCCCCCCCCGCGCCGCTTCGCGGATCGACCCTCCCCTCGAGGGGGAGGGTGAAGCCTGCCTTGCCAGCCGCTCGGCAAGCTGCCGCGCCGCTGTGGCGCGTGGCGACTTCTCGGATCGGAACCGCATCAGCCGCCGTTCGAGGTCGGCGCCGTCACCGCCAAGGCCGCGCTCGGTGAGCAGCACGGCAAGCATGGCCGCCTCGAATGCCTGGCCGGTCTTTGCCGCCTCGGCGACCATGTGAGCCAGCCGCACCGGCAGTGCCAGCCTGCGCATTGCAGCACCCGCTTCCGTCAGGCGCCCTGCCGCGTCAATGGCGTCGAGGGCACGCAGCAGCGCCTTTGCCTCGTTGAGCGCCGGGGCCGGCGGTGGGTCGAGGAAAGAGAGGCTCGCCGGATCGGCAACACCGAAGGCGGCGCAATCGAGCAGAAGCCCGGAAAGGTCGGCCTCGAGGATTTCGGGCGGGGTGAAAGCGGGAAGTGCCGCCGTCTGCTCGGCCCGCCACAGCCGGATGGCGACGCCCGGCTGCGTGCGGCCGGCGCGGCCGGCGCGCTGGTCGGCGGAGGCTCTGCTGACACGCACCGTCTCCAGCCGCGTCAGGCCGCTGGCTGGCTCATAGCGCGGCAGCCGCGACAGACCGGAATCGATGACGACGCGCACGCCGTCGATGGTGATGGAGGTCTCGGCGATCGACGTTGCCAGCACCACCTTGCGCCGGCCGGGCGGCGCCGGCTTGATCGCCGCATCTTGCGCCTTGTTGTCGAGCATGCCGTAGAGCGGCACGATGTCGGTGTCGGCGCCGGTGCGTCCCTGCAGCCGCTCGGCTGTGCGCTCGATCTCGCGCTGGCCGGGGAGGAATGCGAGCACGCTGCCGCTCTCATCGGCAAGAGCCGCGCGGATCGCCCTGGCCATGGCGTCCTCGATGGCGATGCCGCCCGGCCGCTCGTCGTAGCTTATGTCGACGGGAAAGGCGCGGCCTTCGCTCTCGATCACCGGCGCCCCGGAAAGCAGCCGCGCGACACGCGCACCGTCGAGCGTCGCCGACATCACCAGCAATCGCAGATCGGGCCTCAGCGCACCTTGCACGTCGAGCGCCAGCGCCAGACCAAAATCGCCGTCGAGCGAGCGCTCGTGGAACTCGTCGAAGAATACCGCCGAGACGCCGGGCAGCTCCGGGTCGTCGAGGATCATCCGAGACAGCACGCCTTCGGTGACGACGAGGATTTTCGTCCGCGCAGAAGTGCGGTTCTCCATACGCATGGCATAGCCGACCGTCTCGCCGGGCTCCTCGCCGAGCAGTTCGGCCATCCGGCGAGCAGCGGCGCGGGCAGCGAGCCGGCGCGGCTCGAGCAGAATGATCTTTCCCGTGCCGAGCCATGGCGCGTCGAGCAGCGCCAGCGGCACCAGCGTTGTCTTGCCGGCGCCGGGCGGCGCCACCAGCACGGCACTGTTGCCATGACCGAGCGCTTCGGCGAGCGCCGGCAGCACGGCGGAGACCGGAAGTTCCGGCAAGAGTTTTCTGGTCATTGGTTCAAGGATGCATCCATCCAATCGCGGCAGGTCCGCAGCGCCCGCATATCAGCGGTGGCAGGAGCCGCGCAACCGGGAACTGGCCACTCAAAGCCGGGTCCGCGAGAATGGGTTCCAGCGCACCGTGCCGAGCCTCACCTCCTCGCGAACCATCGTCAAAAGGCCGGAGCCGCCGACGACGGCGAGGCCGACAAGCGACAGGAAATCGGGATATTCCTGGAAGAACAGCGCGCCGAGGATCACCGCCCAGAGTATCTGCGAATAATGCGTCGGCGCAATGCGGTTGGCGGGCGCGTATTTGGCGGCCAGCAGTTGCAGCAGTTGTCCGCCCGCAGTGAAGGCGCCCGCCATCGCCAGCCAGATAAGTTGCATGGCATTCGGCAAGGTGAAAGAGGTGGCGGCGGCGGCGATCCCGTTGAACAGCAGACCATAGCCGACAAGCACACCAAGCATCGTGGTGCGCTTTTCCTGCTGGGCCAGCGATCGCATCAGAATGACGCTGGTCGCGGCGAGGAAGGCGTTCACGAAGGCAGCCAAATGGCCGAGATGCAGTTCGCGAAAGCCCGGCCGTACCACCAGCATCACCCCGGCAAAACCGGCGATCACGGCCAGCCATCGCCAGGGGCCGACCTTTTCCTTCAGGATGACGGTCGACAGGATGGTGACCAGCAAAGGCGCCAAAAAGATCAGGGCGTAGACTTCCGCCAGGGGGATGGTAGTGAAGGCATAGACGCTGAGCACGCCCGACGCGATGCCTGCCCAGGCCCGCGCCTGTACGGCCCATGGCCGCTTCGTGCGCCAGAAATCGCGCCAGCGTTCGCCCACCGGCCGGGTGAAGAACAGGAAAAAGCCGGCAAACAAGGTTGCGAAGAAGCCGATCTCGAAGACCGTGAATTGTCCCCCCAGGCTTTTGACAACGGCGTCGCTGCCCGAATAGCTTGCATAGGCGATAAGGGCGAGCAGAATTCCGTTCGTCACGTTTTTCCGTTTCCAGGGAGAGAGCAGAAGTGAAGATACTGGCGCTCGGTGCGCATCCCGACGACATCGAGATCTTCATGTTCGGTACGATGGCAGCCTATGCCGCGCAAGGCGCAGAACTGGTTTTTGCGATAGCCACGGATGGCGCCAAGGGTGGCAGGGGCGATCCAGGACCGCTCGCCCGCGCCCGCCGCGAGGAAGCGACCGTGGCGGCGGACCTGCTTGGCGCAACACCGCACTTCCTCGATTTTCCGGACGGCGCGCTCACTGCCGATGCCACGCTGATCGCGGCGTTGAAGGCGCTGATCGGCGACGTGAAGCCGGATCTGGCGATCACCCACGCGCCGAACGACTATCATGGCGACCACCGTGCGCTGTCGGACGGCGTGCGTATCGCGGCGTCTTTCGCTGTCCCGGTTCTGCATGCCGATACGCTCGGCGGCACCGGCTTTTCGCCGACGCATTATGTCGACATCTCCAAGCATTTCGATCTCAAGACGATGGCGATCCGGGCGCATCAGTCGCAGGATCCCGAACGTTTCGTCGATGCGGCGCGCACGCAGAACGCTTTTCGTGCCGGCCAATGCAATGGCGCGGCTGGTTCCTTCGCTGAAGCCTTCCGCTTCGAACCGATCTTCCCCTTCGCCGACATTCGCGCCCTGCTGCCGCCGGCCCCAGCGATCCGGCCGGTGACGGTGAGCACCAAAACGATCAAATGAGCCGGCACCCGGCGCACCGAATAACCTGCACAAGCCGCCGTTCCTAAGCCAGCGCCCGGAGCCGACGCGCCATGCTGCGGTGCAGCGACGAATT
The DNA here is from genome assembly GCF_040319125.1 of Mesorhizobium sp. M0938. Classification (NCBI taxonomy): domain Bacteria; kingdom Pseudomonadati; phylum Pseudomonadota; class Alphaproteobacteria; order Hyphomicrobiales; family Phyllobacteriaceae; genus Mesorhizobium; species Mesorhizobium sp. M0938. The sequence continues at coordinate 3,483 of NZ_JAMYNS010000001.1, forward strand.
CGCTTGCCTTGTTTAGTAAAAATTGCATCACTAAACAAATTACTAAACATCCGGCGCTCAACCCGTCATAGTGTTTAGGCCCCTGAGGAGGGGGGTGAGGTTTTTTGAAACCGTCATCCGGGCGCGTTTCGCAAATGGGAGGAAGGCATGAAATCGACCTTGAAACTGACGTTGGGACTGACCTCGGCGATGTTTGCGTCGACCGCCGTCTCGAACGTCGCGCAGGCTGAAGATCTGACGCTTTGCTGGGCAGCCTGGGACCCGGCCAACGCGCTTGTCGAATTGTCCAAGGATTTCACCAAGGAAACCGGCATCGGCATGAAATTCGAGTTCGTGCCGTGGACCAACTATGCCGACCGCTTCCTCAACGAACTGAATTCCAAGGGCAAGTTGTGCGACCTGATCATCGGCGATAGCCAGTGGATCGGCGGCTCGGCCGAGAACGGCCATTACGTCAAGCTGAACGACTTCTTCGACAAGGAGAAGATCAGCATGGACGACTTCGTGCCAGCGACCGTCGTCGGCTACTCCGAATGGCCGAAGAACACACCGAACTACTGGGCACTGCCTGCCATGGGCGACGTCGTCGGCTGGACCTATCGCAAGGACTGGTTCTCCAAGCCGGAACTGCAGAAGGAATTCAAGGAGAAATACGGCTGGGATCTCGGCGCGCCGACGACATTCGACCAGTTGAAGCAGATCGCCGAGTTCTTCCAGAAGCGCGAGATCGACGGCAAGACCGTGTATGGCGCGTCGATCTATACCGAACGCGGCTCCGAAGGCATCACCATGGGCGCCATGGACGTGCTCTACAGCTTCGGCTTCAAATATGAGAACCCCGACAAGCCCTACGAGATGGACGGCTTCGTCAACTCCGAGAAATCGGTGAAGGGTCTGGAGTTCTACAAGACGCTCTATGACTGCTGCACGCCTCCGGGAGCCTCGAACAGCTACATGGGCGAAGGCGTCGATGCCTTCAAATCCGGCCAGGTGGCGATGCACATGAACTTCGCCTTTACCTGGCCAGGCCTGCAGAAGGACGAGAATGTCGGCGGCGACAAGATTGGCTATTTCGCCAATCCCAAAGGTCCCGACGGCGACCAGTTCGCCCAGCTCGGTGGCCAGGGCATCTCGGTGGTTTCCTATTCGGACAAGCAGGAAGCCGCGCTCAAATACATCAAGTGGTTCGCCAACAAGGACGTGCAGACCAAATGGTGGTCGCTGGGCGGCTACTCCTGCCTCAACGCGGTCGTAAAAGATCCGGGCTTCCCGGCCAGCCAGCCTTACGCGCAGACCTTCCTCGACTCCATGGCCATCGTGAAGGACTTCTGGGCCGAGCCCAGCTATGCGCCGCTGCTGCAGGCGTCACAGAAGCGCTTCCACGACTATGTCGTGGCCGGCCAGGGTTCGGCGAAGGACGCGCTGGACGGCCTGGTCAAGGACTGGACCGAGGTCTTCCAGGACGATGGCAAGATGTAGTTGTAACCGGCTCCTCCCGAGCCACGACCCCGAGCCGGATGATTTTGGGTCGAAGACCCGAAATCATCCGGCCCCGGACCAAGAGCGAGTGAGCATGATGTCGCCCGAAAACCGCTTAACACTTTTCGGCATCATGCTCTGGTCCCGTGCCGCTCTTGGCAGGGGACACAGTTCAGATAAATTCCATTGTCGAGACGACTTAAAGTGACCGAAGCGGGACTGACCATGCTCAATCGGACTGCGGACAGCGTTGCCCGGGCTACGCCTGAGCCGTTGGCCCGCAAGGTCCGCGGCATCAGCGACAAGGGCCTCGCCTGGCTGTTCATCTCGCCGACGATCCTTTTGCTGCTCGCCATCAACATCTTCCCGCTGTTCTGGGCGATCTATCTTTCCTTCACCAATTACCGCGCCAACCGCCCCAACGAGCTGGTGAAGAATGTCGGCTTTGCCAACTACAAGCGCATACTCGGCGACCAGGATATCTGGATCGCCATGCAGACGACGGCGCATTTCGTATTCTGGACCATCCTGCTGCAGACGCTGATCGGTTTCACGCTGGCCTGGCTGATCGACCGAAAGTTTCGCGGCCACGCCTTCTGGACGACCATCATTCTCGTGCCGATGATGCTGTCGCCGGCGGTGGTCGGCAATTTCTGGCGCTTCCTTTACGAACCGCAGATCGGCCTGTTCGCCTATGCCATCTCGTTCGTCTCAGGCATTCCGGCAACTGAGATCGGCATGCTCTCCAACGTCTCGCTGGCGCCGTGGTCGATCGTCATCGTCGACACCTGGATGTGGACGCCTTACGTGATGTTGATCTGTCTCGCAGGCCTGCGCTCGATCCCCGAATATATCTATGAGGCAGCCGAGGTCGACCGTGCCTCGAACTGGCGGCAGTTCTGGTCGATCACGCTGCCGATGGCGCTGCCCTTCATCATGCTGGCGGTGCTGTTCCGCGGCATCGAGAACTTCAAGATGTTCGACATGGTCAACCTGCTGACCGGCGGCGGGCCGGGCTCGACCACCGAAGTCGCCTCGATCACGCTGAAGCGGCAGGCCTTCGAAAGCTGGCGGACCGGCTATTCCTCGGCCTTCGCCATCATCCTGTTCGTCGCGGTCTTCGGGCTGGCCAACATCTACGTCAAGGCGCTCAACAAGGTGAAGCAGAGATGAGCCTGACATCAGCCCATTCGGTCGTCGCACCCTCGGCCACGTCGAAGCGCGTCGCCGGCACGATCATCGTGCTTTACGCGCTGATCTCGATCGTGCCGCTGCTGTGGATCTTCGCCACCAGCTTCAAGACGCCGCCGGATTCGATCGCCTATCCGCCGAAGATCCTGTTCCAGCCTAGCCTCGAAGGATACTGCAATCTGTTCACGACGCGCACAAGGCAGACGCCGGAATACATCAACTCGCTTGGACCGGCGACCGGCTTCTGCGACGAGACCACGCGCAAGCGCAACATGGTGATCGCCGGCCCGTCCAATTTCATGCCGCGCTTCGTCAACTCTCTGATCATCGCCTTCGGCTCGACCTTTTGCGCGGTGTTCCTCGGCACGTTGTCGGCCTATGGCTTCTCCCGCTTCAAGGTGCCGCTGGCCGACGACCTTTTGTTCTTCATCCTGTCGACGCGGATGATGCCGCCGATCGCGGTCGCTATTCCCATATACCTGATGTATCGCGAGCTTGGCCTGTCGGACACCGCGCTCGGCATGATCCTGCTCTATACGGCGGTCAATGTGTCGCTTGCCGTGTGGCTGCTGAAGGGCTTCATCGACGAGATCCCGCGCGAGTACGAAGAAGCGGCGATGATCGACGGTTATACTCGACTGCAGGCCTTCTGGCGCACCGTGCTGCCGCAGGCGACCACCGGCATTGCCGCGACCGCCATCTTCTGCCTGATCTTTGCCTGGAACGAATATGCGTTCGCCGCCCTGCTGACTTCGGGCACGGCGCAGACCGCACCGCCCTTCATCCCGACCATCATCGGCGAAGGCGGCCAGGACTGGCCGGCGGTCGCTGCCGGCACGACGATCTTCCTTGTGCCGATCCTGGTCTTCACCATCCTTCTTCGCAAGCAGCTCTTGCGCGGCATCACCTTCGGCGCGGTGCGCAAATGAGCAGCTTGGCAACTCGACATCAGATATGGAGCCGGCGCTGCGGCAGCGCTCCTTCTCCCCGTTTACGGGGAGAAGATGCCGGCAGGCAGATGAGGGGAAGCGCCGACATCCGCCTTGAATCGGAACGTTCGCGCCGCCCTTCATCCGAGCCTTCGGGCCACCTTCTCCCCGTGAACGGGGAGAAGGAAGGGAGAACCGCATGACGCGCCCCGCCGTTTCCAGAAAATCATCATGGCCGCGCGCGCTCCGCCGCGGGCTGATGGAAAACATCGCCACCGCGATCATCGCCATCGGCTTCCTGATGCTGTTCCAGCCGTTCGCGCTGTCGCTCTACACCTATTCCTTCATCACCATGCTGGCCGGCACGGCGATGTTCATCATCGTCTCGAAGTTTCCGGAGTAGATGATGGCAGAGATCAGGGTCGAGCATCTAAGGAAGGCATTCGGCGATTTCGTCGCCGTGCAGGACTCCAACTTCGTGGTCGAGGATGGCGAGTTCTTCGTCATGCTCGGGCCGTCGGGCTGCGGCAAGACGACGACGCTGCGCATGATCGCCGGGCTCGAACTGCCGACTGGCGGCAAGATCCTGCTTGGCGGCGAGGACGTCACCATGCGGCGTGCCCGCGAGCGCGACATTGCCTTTGTCTTCCAGCTGTTCGCGCTCTATCCGCATATGAATGTGCGCAAGAACATCGGCTTTCCGCTCTTGGCGCAAGGCATGCCCGGCATCGAAATCCGCCAGCGCGTCGAAGAGACGGCGAAGCTGTTGCGCATCGACCATCTGCTCAACAAATCCGTCTCCGGTCTCGCTGGCGGCGACCGCCAGCGCGTCGCGCTCGGCCGCGCCATCGTACGGCGACCCAAATGCTTCCTGATGGACGAGCCGCTCGGCACGCTCGACACCGAATTCCGCGATCTCATGGTCCATGAGCTGCGCGAACTGCACAACCGCATCCGCGCCACCACGGTCTACGTCACGCACGACCAGATGGAAGCAATGTCGATGGCCGACAAAATTGCGGTGATGAACCACGGCGTCATCGAGCAGTTCGGCACCCCACGCGAAATCTACGACCGGCCGGCAACGATGTTCGTCGCAGATTTCATCGGCTCGCCGCCAATGAATTTTCTCGGCTTCGGCGGCGGGCTGGCGAAGGGGTCCAGGGAAATCATCGTGCAAGGCGCCAAGGTGGCGGTGCCGGAGGTGCGCGAGGACATAGCATCTAGCGACATGGCGCTCGGCATCCGACCGGAACACATCCGCTTCGACGACGCCTCGAAATTGCGCGGGGCGATCTACGGCACCGAATATCTCGGCACCACGCAGATCGTCGCAGTGGAGACGGCAGACGGCATCATCAAGGCGCGGGTGCCAGCCGAAATCCGGCTCAACGCAGGCGACCATGTCGGCCTGGCGCTGAGCAGCGCACGGCTGTCGCTGTTCGACAAGCGATCCGGCCGCGCGGTGAGAACCGCAATCCATGACGGGGCTTCCCAGGGAAGAGCGCATCATGGCTGAGGTGCATATCAAAGGCGTGACCAAAGCCTTCGGCGAGCATGTTGCGGTGGACACACTCGATCTGCACGTCGCCGATGGTGAATTCGTTGTGCTGCTCGGGCCGACCGGGGCCGGCAAGACGACGACGCTGCGGCTGATCGCCGGATTGGAACGGCCCGACACGGGCTCAATCCATATCGGCGGCCGGGACGCGACAATGTTGTCGCCGGCCGAGCGCGACACCGCCTTCGTCTTCCAGCAATATTCGCTCTACCCTCACCTGTCGGTGTTCGACAACCTCGCCTTCCCGCTGCGCTCGCCCGCGCGGCGGCTGAGCGAGGATGCGGTGCGCCGCCGTGTCGAAGAGGTGGCGAAGATGGTGCGCATCGACCACAAGCTTTCCAACCGCTCGACGAAACTCTCGGGCGGCGAGATGCAGCGCGTCGCCATCGGTCGTGCGCTGGTGCGCAAGCCTTCGATCTACCTGATGGACGAACCGCTGTCGTCGCTCGACGCCAAGCTGCGCGCCGACCTTCGGCTGGAGCTGAAACGCATCCAGGCCGAGGTCGGCGCCACCATGCTCTATGTCACGCATGACCAGATCGAGGCGATGACCATGGCCGATCGCATCGGCATTCTCGCCGATGGCGTTCTGGTGCAGATCGGCACACCGCGGACGATCTATTCCGAGCCGGCAAACCTTCATGTCGCCGCAAGGCTCGGCCAGCCCGCGATCAATCTGCTGCCGACCGGCCTGCTGCCCGATGGCGACATGCCGGCGGGAACCAAAACGATCGGCGCGCGTACAGAACATCTGTCGATCGGCAAGGCATCGAATGGCCCCGCCGACGGCGTTGTTAACTGGGTCGAACATTTGGGCGACCAGAATCACCTGCATGTGACGGTGGGAAGCAGAAAGCTGGTGACGCTGACCGACCCCGACATCCAACTGGAAAAGGGCGATAGGGTGATTATCCGCTACCGGGCGCCGCTGTTCTTCGACCAGGCCGGCAACAGGATTGCGAACCGATGAGCGCAGAGGCGATGAACAAGACTGGGACGATGGACAAGATTGACCTGAAGACGCTGATATCCGTCACCGCCGACGCGATTGCAGCTCACGCGGACGAACTAACCACGCTCGACCAGGCGATCGGCGATGGCGACCATGGGCTGAACATGAAGCGCGGCTTCGAGGCGGTGCGGGCCGAGGCCGAGGCGTTCGCGGCAAAGCCCTTGCCCGAAGCGTTGAAGGCGATCGGCACCAAGCTGGTGATGACCGTCGGCGGGGCTTCGGGACCGCTTTTCGGCACGCTATTCATGGCGCTCGGCAAGGAGATTTCCGCAGAGCCGGATCAAGCCGACCTGGCGACGGCTTTCGGCAAGGCAATCGAAGCGGTGGCGGCGAGAGGGAAGTCGCAGGTCGGGCAAAAGACCATGCTCGACGTGCTGCAGCCGGTGCATGACGCCCTGCTGCAGGGAAAGACCGGGGCGGAAATAGCTGCCGCCGCCGACAGAGCGGCCGAGGCCACGGTGCCGATGAAGGCCTCGCGCGGGCGCGCCTCGTTTCTCGGCGACCGCTCGATCGGCCATATGGATGCCGGAGCACGATCGACAGCGCTGCTGGTACGGGCAGTTGTCGAAACCATAGAGGGGCACGCATGAGCAATGTCGGCATCGTCATCGTATCGCACTCTCCGCTGGTCGCCGAAGGCACAGCCGACATGGTGCGCCAGATGGTCGGCGACGAAGTGCCGCTTGCATGGTGCGGCGGAAACGGCCATGGCGGATTGGGCACAGACGTCGAGGCGATCATGGGCGCCATCGACAAGGCCTGGTCGGAGGCGGGCGTCGCCATACTTGTCGATCTCGGCGGCGCCGAGACCAATAGCGAGATGGCGGTCGAGATGATCGGCGAGCCGCGCGCGCAGAAGGTCATCGTCTGCAATGCGCCGATCGTCGAGGGCGCGGTGATGGCGGCGACGGAGGCTTCCGGCGGCGCTTCGCTCAGGGAAGTGGTGGCGACAGCACACGAACTGGCGCCGTCGTGAATGAACAGGAATTTTGATTCGATGTCCGCATCCGCAGAAGCCACCGTCCTGATCACCCACGAGGTGGGCCTGCATGCGCGCCCTTCGGTGAAGATCACCAAGCTCGCCAAGACATTTTCGGCCGACGTTGAAGTTGCGCTCGCCGCCAACGGGCCTTGGTTCGATGCCAAGAGCATCGTCAAGGTGATGGCGGCCAAGGCGCCGAAAGGCACGGTCCTGCATATCCGGGCCAAGGGCGACGGCGCCGGCGAGGCGGTCGGCGCGCTGGTCGAGCTGGTGCGGCGCGATTTCGACGAGGGCGTGGACCATGCCCGAACCGCTTAGGCTGAAGGGGATTTCGGCCTCGGCCGGCTATGCCGAAGGGCCGCTGTTCAACCTCGACGCGGTTGTCGCGCGCTATGCCGGCAAGGCAACCGCCGCAGACGAGAGGCTCGCGCTCGAAGCGGCAATCAGCATTGCGACAGGCCGGCTTGCCACGCTGATCGAAGCGGCCGACGGCGATGCGGCCGATATTCTCGAATTTCAGATCGCCATGCTGGAGGACGATGCGCTGACCGGCCCGGCTTTTACGGCAATTGCTTCCGGCCAGCCGGCCGATGCGGCATGGCGACAGGCGCTGGATGCCGAGATATCAGGCTATGAAACGTCGGACCAGGATTACTTCCGCGCACGCGCGGCCGACATGCGCGATATCAGAGACCAGGTGCTGCGCGCACTGACCGAAGACAGTGAGGCTGCTGCGCCGGCTGGAGCCATTTTCTACGGCGACGACATCGCGCCGACGCGCTTCCTCGAAACCGACTGGAGTTCCGGCGGCGGCATCGCGCTGAAAGCCGGCAGCGCCGCCAGCCATGTCGCCATGCTGGCGCGCTCGCGCGGGGTGCCGATGATCGTCGGGCTTGGCGCTTGCCCAACCAATCCCGCTGGCGTCGCCCTACTCGATGCCGAGCATGGCGGCATCGTATTGGCACCATCGAGGGCCGAGATCGAGGCGTTCCGCCTGTTGTCATCGTCCTTTGCGGCGCGCCGCGACAGAGCGGAGACCTTTTTGGCCGGGCCGGCGGTGACGAAAGCCGGCACCGCGGTGCGGGTGCAGGTCAACATCGCCGATCCATCCGATGTCGACGGCATCGATGTTTCGACCTGCGACGGCGTCGGGCTAATGCGGACCGAATTCCTGTTCGGCAAGACGCTGCCGGACGAGGAAACGCAGTATCGCGCCTACCGCAAGGTGCTCGAATGGGCCGGTGAAAAACCGGTGACGATCCGCACCATCGATGCCGGCGGCGACAAGCCGGTGCCCGGCTTCACAGCAGAGGAAACCAACCCGTTTCTCGGCCTGCGCGGCATCAGGCTGTCGCTGGCAAGGCCGGAGGTCTTTCGCGTGCAGATCCGGGCGCTGTTGCGCGCCGCCGTGCATGGCAATCTCAAGGTGATGTTCCCCATGATCGCCCTGGCGGACGAGTACGAACGTGCTGCCACGCTATTTACGGAAGAGCAGGCCGGGCTTGTGGCGCGTGGCGTCGCGCAAAAAATGCCGCCGCTGGGCATCATGGTGGAAGTGCCGTCGGTGGCGATCGCGCCGGAAGCGTTTGCCAACGTCGCCTTCTTCTCGATCGGGTCGAACGACCTGACCCAGTATGTGATGGCGGCGGCGCGTGACAATGCTTCCGTCGCCCATCTGAATTCCGTCCGGCACCCGGCCGTGCTCCGGCTGATCGCCTCGGTTGCCGCCTTCGGCCGCGCGCAAAAGATACCGGTCAGCCTGTGCGGCGACGCTGGCGGCGATCCAGCGTCGATCCCGGCGCTGATCGAGGCCGGCCTGCGCGACCTCTCGGTTGTTCCCGCCCAGCTCGCCATGGCCAAGGCGGCCATCGCGGACGTGTCGATCTAGGCTCCGGCATGGCCGACAAGACACCTGAATCGGGACCCGAAGAGGCGATCCGCGCCTACAAGACCATCCTGTCGCAGGTGATCGACCAGCGCCCGTCCGGCATGCGCCAGCGCCTCGCCGATGCGCTCGGCAAGCACCGCAGCTTCGTCACGCAGATTTCCAGCCCCGCCTATTCGATCCCGATCCCTTCAAAACATTTGCCGGCTATTTTCTCCGTCTGTCATTTCAGCCCGGCCGAACGCGATCATTTTCTAGCCGCCTACCATCAGGCGCATCCGGGAAAAATGTCGGTGGCGTCAGGCATGCGCAAGACGCGGCATGTCTCGCTCATCGTTCCCGATTTTGGCGACGACAAGCAGAACGCGGCGCTCGACCGGGCGGTCAACGATTTCATCCAGAAGATCACCAGCATAGCCGGCAAGGGCGGGACATAGTCGCGCCGCGCCTGGCCATTTCGGGAGGACGGCCATGAAGAAATTTCTGAATTCTGTGGACACGGTGCTGATCGAAAGCCTCGACGGCTTCGTTGCCGCCCACGCCGACATCCTTGTGCTTGGCGACGAGCATAAATTCGTCCGCCGCAAGGTGCTCAAGCCGGGCAAGGTGGCGCTGATCTCCGGCGGCGGCTCTGGCCACGAACCGCTGCATGGCGGACTGGTCGGGCATGGCATGCTGGATGCTGCCTGCCCCGGCCAGGTGTTCACATCGCCGACGCCGGACCAGATGATGGCGGCGGCGGAAGCCGTCAACACCGGCGCCGGCTGCCTGCTCATCGTGAAGAACTACGAGGGCGATGTGATGAATTTCGACATGGCCGCCGAAATGTCGGAAGGCGTCATGCAAATCGTCACTAATGACGATGTCGCTGTCGAGAACTCGTCCTATACGACCGGCCGGCGCGGCGTCGCCGGCACGCTGGTGGTCGAGAAGATCGTCGGCGCCGCGGCCGAGCAAGGCATGGCGCTGAAAGAGCTGAAGGCGCTGGGCGAGCGCGTCAACGGCGCGACGCGCTCGATGGGCGTGGCGCTGACCAGCTGCACCGTGCCGGCGGCGGGCAAGCCGACCTTCGATATCGGCGACGGCGAGATGGAGTTCGGCGTCGGCATTCATGGTGAGCCCGGCCGTCGCCGCGACACGTTGAAGAGCGCCGACGCCATCGCCGAGGAGATCTGCGCGGCAATCCTGGGCGATCTGGGTGACAGGGCGAAAGGCCCGGCGCTGCTCTTCATCAACGGTTTCGGCGGCACGCCGCTGATGGAGCTCTACCTGATGTACAACAGCGCCCGGAATATCTTCGAGAAAAACGGCGTGACGGTCACCCGCTCGCTGGTCGGGTCCTATGTGACATCGCTCGACATGGCCGGCTGCTCGATCACGCTGACCATGCTCGACGACGAGACGACCGCGTTGTGGGACGCACCGGTGCATACGGCTGCGCTGCGCTGGGGGATGTAGTGCGGCCAAACACGGCGCTGCCGCCGAAGCGGGACTTTGCAAAGATGCCCCAAAAATAGTCGGTGACAACACTGTCATGCGCCACGCCGAGCATTGTCAGTTTAGGCACAATGTTGCTTTGTTTACCTTTGGTAAGGTAAGGAATTCGGCGGGTTTTGGGGGCAGAACATGCGTTACAATTGGGATCGAGCTCCGACGGGTTTCGAACGTCACCGAAAGGCGCTCGCCGCCGCTTTGCTGATCGCCGGCGGTGTGGGACTCGTGCTTGCGGCGCTGCCGCTCTAGAACCAGTCCGAATGGCGCAGTCGAGATCCCGCCGAGATGCCCGGGCGCGAACGGGCTTTCAAGGCACCTGGCCGGTCACGGCGATAAAGCGGCGATCCCGTCCTTCAAATCCCTGACTGAAGCGTTGCACGAGCACGGCTAGCACTGCCGATTTGCTATCCGGGGCGAACGCATAGGATTCCGACAGGCTGTAGGAAGACGGGCAATTCCTCGAGCCGGGCACGGCTTTGTCCTCATGCAGCAGCTTGAACGGCTTGCCATCCTGCCCCTGCAGCGTCAGGCGGAAACCGAACGCCTTGCCGGCCGTGGAGCTTTGCTGCGTCCCGTCAAAACTCGACGAGCAATCCGTCGCGCTCTCGGCCAGGATCTGGTCGAGCTGGATGGTCGAGATACCAAGCTCGTCATAGCTCAGCGAAAGCCACTTTTGCGAGACCTGTTCGAGGCGCGCAATGTCGTTGTAAGCAACCATGTCGTCGGGAAAGGTGAACTTGTCCACAGCCGTCCGTTCACCGCGCGGCGCGATTGCATATCGGGCGAGCAGAGGTGCCGCCTGCACGGCGGCCTGTGCCCTCGCCTGCTCCACTGTCAGGGTTGAATCCTCGGTCTCATCGACGATGCGGATCGGCTTGCCGCCGACGAACTCGTCGGTGCGCGTGTCGATGATGTCGATCTCCGACCAGCCCGAATCCGAAGCACCGGCATCGAGCGTGCCGTATTGCTCGAAGGCGAAATAGTTGCCATCCGGCGAAAAGCCGATAATGCGCCTCGCCGCCGCATCGCCGGCCTGAGCGGCGGAAGCGACCGTAAACAGCACCGCCGCCAATACGGCAACCTCGCATCGCAACTTCATTGCGCCTTGCCCCACTATGACCCTAGACCATCACCCCGCGCTTTGCGGCCAAGGGCGAGGTCGCCAAAAGACGAAATTGCACATGCTTGCAAAAACAGCATACGCTATTTCAAAGGCAGCAAACATTCCTGGGGAGGAAGCTGGATGGCGTCACGCTACCACGAGGTCTATGACGGCTGGAAACGCGATCCGGAGAAATTCTGGGCGGATGCGGCCAAAGCCATCGACTGGTTCTCGCCCTACGACAGCGTGTTCGATGCAGCGGCCGGCGTCTATGGACGCTGGTTCAACGGGGCTACCTGCAACACCTGCTTCAACGCCGTCGACCGCCACGTGGCGGGTGGCCGCGCCGACCAGATCGCGCTGATCCATGACAGCGCGATTTCAGGCACGATCCGGAAATTCACCTATGCCGAACTGAAGCGCGAGGTGGTCGCGCTGACATCGGTGCTGAAGAACCGCGGCGTCCAGAAAGGCGATCGGGTCATCATCTACATGCCGATGGTGCCGGAAGCGGCCTTCGCCATGCTGGCCTGCGCCCGGATCGGCGCGGTGCATTCGGTCGTCTTCGGCGGCTTTGCCTCGCACGAACTCGCCACGCGCATCGACGACGCGAAGCCGAAGCTGATCATTTCCGCCTCTTGCGGCCTAGAGCCTGGGCGCGTCGTCGCCTACAAGCCGCTGCTCGACAAGGCGATCGAGACGTCGCGGCACAAGCCAGAAGCCTGCCTCATCCTGCAGCGCGACCAGCTGCGCTGCGAGCTCAGGGAAAACCACGATATCGACTATGCCGACGCCGTCGCCCGCGAGCGCGCCGCGGGCGCCAATGTCGACTGCGTTCCGGTGCTTGCCACCGACCCGCTCTACATCATCTACACATCAGGAACGACCGGCCAGCCCAAGGGCATCGTGCGCGACAATGGCGGCCATATGGTTGCGCTGAAATGGTCGATGGAGAACGAGTTCGGCGTCAAGCCGGGCGAGGTGTTCTGGGCGGCTTCCGATGTCGGCTGGGTAGTCGGCCATTCCTATATCGTCTATGGCCCGCTGCTGCATGGGTGCACAACCGTCCTGTTCGAGGGCAAGCCGGTGGGCACGCCCGACGCCGGCACATATTGGCGGGTGATAGCGGAGCATGGGGTGGTGGCGCTGTTCACCGCGCCGACCGCCTTTCGCGCCATCAAGGGGCAGGACCCCAAGGGCGAATTCGTCCCGAAATACGACCTGTCGAAATTCCGCACCCTGTTCCTCGCCGGCGAGCGCGCCGATCCGGAAACCATCAAATGGGCGGAGCAGAAGTTGCACGTGCCGGTGATCGACCATTGGTGGCAGACCGAGACCGGCTCGCCGATGACGATCAACCCGGCCGGGCTGGGCCTGTTGCCGGTGAAATACGGCTCGCCCGGCGTGCCGATGCCCGGCTATGACATCCGCGTGCTCGACGATGGAGGTCATGAGGTCGAGCGCGGCACGCTGGGCAACGTCGTGGTCAGGCTGCCGCTGCCGGCCGGCTGCCTGCCGACGCTGTGGAATGCCGACGACCGGTTTCGCCAAGCCTATCTCGACGAATTCCCCGGCTTCTACAAGACGGCGGATGCCGGCATGATGGACGAGGACGGCTATCTCTTTGTCATGGCTCGAACCGACGACATCATCAATGTCGCCGGCCACAGGCTGTCGACCGGCGCCATGGAGGAGGTGCTGGCCGCGCATCCGGACGTTGCCGAATGTGCTGTCATCGGCGTCGCCGACGCGATGAAAGGCCAGGTTCCACTCGGCTTCGTCGTGCTGAATGCGGGCGTTGCGCGCGACATCGCCACTATCGAGACCGAGGTGGTCACGCTGGTGCGTGAGCGCATCGGCCCGGTCGCCGCCTTCAAGACGGTGGTAACGATCAAGCGCCTGCCAAAGACGCGCTCCGGCAAGATCCTGCGCGGCACCATGCAGAAGATTGCCGACAAGGAAGAATGGACGATGCCGGCGACTATCGACGATCCGGTCATTCTCGACGAAATCACCGCAGCGCTGAAGGGACGCGGAATCGGCCTGTAGAGACATCGAACCATCGACAGCGCGCCGGTGGCCAATTGGCTATTGTGCAACGCAGCAAATCGCCATACAGTTTTGTCGGGGCGCCCACCGACGATACGGCATGGCTCAGCAAAAAACCACTTTTGGCGGCGTCGACATTCTTCGATTTCTCGCCGCAGTCCTCGTTATGTTCTACCACTACGGTTACTGGGTGTGGGCCTTTCCCGCCGGCGTTTCGGCACGGGCCACCGGCGGCATCCCGCCGCATCCGGAACTGGAGATGCTCGGCTCCGGATGGGTCGGGGTGCAGGTGTTTTTCGTCATCAGCGGCTTCGTCATCGCCTTCAGCGCCGAAAAATCGACCCCCTTGCGGTTTTTCGAGGCAAGGGTGAAGCGGCTGGCGCCGGCGGTCTGGATTTGCGCGCCTATCACCGCGGCGGTGCTGCTCCTCGTCGGCCTCAGCTGGCCGACGGATGCCGTGAACCGGCTCGTTCGCACGGCATTGTTCGTTCCCTACTCTCCCTGGGTCGACAGCGTCTACTGGACGCTCGGCATCGAGATCGCCTTTTATGCCGTCGTCTGGACCTTGCTGTGGCTGGGCCGCTTCCATCTGATGGAGGTCGTGGCCATGGTGATAGGCATGGTCAGCACGCTCTTTTGGTGCCTGTATTATCCGCTCGATTGGTCGAACCTTGCCGAGACGCGTTGGCTCGCCCTGCTGCTGGTCCATCACGGATGCTTCTTTGCGACGGGCGTCATGATCTGGCTGATGCGATTCAAGGCGGTGACGCCCTTCCGGCTTGGCCTCTGCGCGCTGTTTCTCGTTGGCTGCGTCCTGCAGATCGCCAGTTCGGTCGATGTTCACACCGTCAAGGTCGAAGAACAGATGCCATACGCGCCGCCGATGGTCTTCTTCCTCGTTGCCATCGCTTTAATGGCATGGTCGTTGCGGCTTAACCTGTCCTGGCGCGGCTGGCGCCGGATCGGCCTGATGACCTACCCTCTCTATCTGATCCATGATGTCGTCGGCGCGGCCATTCTCGGCGCCCTGATGCGTGCGGGAGCGCCATACCTGCTTTCGGTGGTCATCGTCGGGGCGACCATGATCGCCGCGAGCTGGCTGATTGCGATCGAGGCCGAACCGAGAATCCGGCTTCTGCTCGACCACACCATCTTCCGCTATCGCCTCAGGGCCGCGTAACCGCGCACGTGTGTCACGCCGGGTCCGTGCGGCGCGAAGCATCAAGCGAGGAGATCGGCCATCGCATCACCGACCGTATCGGCTAGCCGCCGGTCAGGTCTATTCGTGATTCCGCCGACGCCAGGCCCGGCATAGGCCTCGCCGCGCACGCGCGATGATTCACGCACCGCGCTTTGTATACCAGTATACAGAGGGTCAGGTTTTTACCTTCCGGCGCGCTTCCGACTTTTCCAGATAGTAGCTCGAATATCTGTCGAAGAATTTTTCCGAGCCGCCGATTGACCCATACTTGGCGAGCTTCTTCAAATCGACCTTGTTCAAGACCACGCCGACGATCTTGTTGGCGATATAGGATTCCGAACTCAGTATGGATTGCACCATCGCACGCGGCGTGCGCCCCCACTCGGTCACGAGCACGAAGCCGTCGGCAAGCGGAGCAAAGGCCTTGGCGTCGACCACCGGGCCAAGCGGCGGCAGATCGACGATGATGTATTCGAAAGTTTCCTTGGCGTTGTCGATGAAACGACGCATTCCGGCCGACGACAGAAGCTCGCTGGTGTGCGAGAAGTGACCGCGCGGAACGGCCGGGACGATCGCCAGCTTCGTCTGCCGGTCGATCTTGCCGACGGACTGCCAGGTCTGCCCGCTCACCACCGCTTCCATCAGGCCTTGCTCGGCCTCCATGCCAAGGGCGCGGCTGAGGCCGGGGTTGCGCAGGTCGCCGTCCACCAGCAGCGTTTTGGAACCGTTGGCGGCAAGCAGGCCGGCCAGGTTCGCCGCCACGGTCGACTTGCCCTCGCCGGGAAGAACCGAGACCACGCCAATGACCCGGCTGCCTTGCCCTTCCAGCACGACGTCGAAGGCAATCTTGGCGCTGCGGAGCGTTTCGGAAAACATCGATGCCGGGGCGTCGACGCTCACCCGCATGCGCGCGCGTCTTTCAGCGGCCGACGATGACTGGGCGGTTTTGACGTCCGCCTGACCGTCATCGCGCCTGTCGTCCTTGACGACCTTGCTGCCAATGATCGGCAGGTAGCCGAGGAATTTGAGACCAACGCGATCGCGAACGTCCTCGCCGGTCCTGAAGAACCGTTCCCTGAATTCGTTCAGGCCGCCAAGCCCGGCCCCCATCATCAGGCCAAGCACAAGCGAAAGTCCCAGCACAATGGACGTGCGCGGGGTTGCCGCGGATTGCGGCAGCGTCGCGTCCGAGATGACTCGGATCTTGCCGACCGGGAAGGATTGCTGCTGGGAGGCCTCCTCGTAGCGGCCAAGGAACGTCTGATAGAGCGTCGAGAGCGCCGTTGCCTTCTGCTCCAGTTCACGCAGCTTGACCTGCGACTGGTTGTCGATGGAACTCTTGCCGGCCGCTAATGCGACATTTGCGCGGAGCGCCGTCTCGCGCGCGAGGGCAACTTCGTACTCATTGCGGTAGCTTTCGGTCAGTTGCTTCAGCTCGCCGAAAATCTGCGCCGATATGTCGGCCTTTTCCTTGGCCAGTGCGACCGCCTGGGGATGATCGGCCCCGAAATTGGCTTCGACATCCTGCTGTCGCTTGGCGACAGTGAGATAACGGGTCTTGAGCGTTGAAATGACCGAGTTGCTCGGCTGGTCGGCGGATATGGCGGCATCCCTGAATGCGTTATCCGAACCGCTTTCGACGATCGACTTGTATTGCTGATAGCGGGCGCTGGCGCGGGCGGTATCGGCCTGCGCCTCAATAAGCTGGCTGTTAAGATCGCCCAATTGCTTGTCGCTGATCAACTGGCCATCATTGACGGCCAATCCATGCTCGGCCCTGAACTTCTCGACGGCAAGCGCGGCTGCCTGGGAACTTTCGCGAAGCTCCGTCAGCCGGCCTTGCAGCCAGACCGCTGCCCGCTCGGTCGCATCGAAGCTCGCATCGAGCTGATCCGCGAGATAGGCGTCGGCATAGGCCTTGGTGATCGCGGTCGCAAGCACTGGGTCTGTCGCTTGATAGGCGATGGAAATCACATAGCTTCGACCGACGCGCTCGGCTTGCACCTCGTTCTGCAGTTTGAGGATTGCGTAATCGCGACGTGACGAGGCGATCATCGCCTCGCGCGTGGCCGCATCAAGCTGGGTGACGTCGGTGGTGCCCACGGCGGGGCTGGGACGGAAATACCGGATCACGCCGCGCACCAAACCGGCGGCCTTCGACGCAAGCGACGTCGGAGGGTACAAGAAAGCGTCGTTCTGATCGAGCTTCTGCTTGTCGACGACCACCGCCGCCAGTCTCGCCGAATGGAGAATTTCGATCTGGCTCAGAATGGCGGAGTCGGTCTGCATGCTGACCGACGCTGCCGAGACCTCGTCGACGACCTTGTTCAAGCCTTCATCGATCAGCACGCGGCTCGTTGCCAAGTAGGTAGGAGGCGTGGTTTGCAAATAGAGCACGCCCAGAAAAAGACCGATGGCGGCGCATGCCGCAACCACCTTTGCCTGCCTTGCCGCCATGCTCAGCAGGCGCTCGACATCGATGAAGTCTTCGGCGCTTACTGCGTCAGAACTCGGCAATGACTTCCTCTTGTCGAGAGGAAAATTGGCATAATTCATCTTCGGTCCAATTCTAGTTTGCATCTAGAGCGGCGGTCTCTCAAGTCGAATTGTGCCGCCGCTCTATTTCTTTGTCCGAGCATCGGACTTCTCTGAACCGGGCCCGACTTTGGGCCCGGTGCTCCAGCATGCAGGCGTTAGAGCATGATCGGGAGCATCAGCACATGTCCGGCGCAGGCTTCATGCCAGACACAGCAAGGTCTTGGCGGTCAAAACGGCATGTCTTGCGCGGCCATCCATATGCCAATGCTCCCAAAAAATGGGCATTATGCGGCTTCTACCCGGCGCTCATGCGACTGGACGAACTCCTGAAGCATCTCGAAGATCGGCCCCTTCATGTCGTCACGCGCCAGCGCGAAGGCGACATTTGCCTGGATGAACCCCTCCTTAGAACCGCAGTCGAACATCCTGCCGCTGAACGGCTGGGCGAAGAAAGCCTGGCTCTGCGCAAGCCGGACCATGGCGTCGGTCAGCTGGATCTCGTTGCCGGCGCCGCGCTGCTGATTGCCGAGCAGCGCAAATATCTCAGGCTGCAGGATATAGCGGCCGTTGATGTAGTAGTTCGACGGCGCATTGGCCGGAGCGGGCTTTTCGACCATGGCGTTGACTTCGAAGCCCGAGCCAACATCCGCGCCGCAGCCGACGATGCCGTATTTGCTGGTTTCGGTCGGGTCGCAGCGCTCGACGGCGATGACGTTTCCGCCGGTCTGCGCATAAAGGTCGGCAATTTCGGCGAGACATCCGCGCCCGCCGAAGGACACCATGTCCGGCAGCAGCAATGCGAAGGGCTCATCGCCGATGACTTCCCGGGCGCACCATACCGCATGGCCGAGACCTTGCGGCGACTGCTGCCGGATGAAGCTCGTGGCACCGGCCACGGGGAGCAGGCTTTCGAGCGCCTGAAGCTGCGCCGTCTTGCCGCTCTGCTCCAAGGTTCCGATCAATTCGGGATGCAGGTCGAAATAATCCTCGATGACCGCCTTGTTGCGACCCGTAACGAAGACAATGTGCTCGATGCCGGCTTCGAATGCCTCGTCCACCGCATATTGCACGACAGGCCTGTCGACGACCGGCAGCATTTCCTTCGGCATGGATTTGGTCGCCGGCAGGAATCGCGTCCCAAGCCCCGCCACCGGTATGACTGCCTTCCTGACTTTCTTCATCGCATAATCCTTCTGGAGATTTTCAACCTGTCGCAGGCCGCGAAAACTGTCTTTCATCTGCCTGCACTCTTCACCTCCCCCGCACCCACGGCAAATTGCGCCGCCACCCTTCGCAGCCGGACGGCGATCGGCATGCCCATATGCCGAACCGCCGCCGGATCACTGAGCGCCGTCCACATCGCCTTAAGCGGGGACCGCGCCTTGATATGCTGGACCAGCGACAGGAACGACGCCGCCTTGCGCAGGCTGCGCGTGCGCCTGGCGAAAGCGGCCTCGGCGGCTGCGTCCATGGAATGTGTTCTGGCGAAAGCCAGGTCGGCCTTGCGCATCGCCTCGACGTGATGAAGTTCGAGCACGCGGGAAATCGAGCCAGTCCGGATATGGTAGACATAGCCGGACGTCGGCTCGACCACGCATTTGCCGCCCTTGGCCAGGGCACTGGCCAGCAGGATGTAATCTTCGCCAATGATCAGGCTTTCGTCATAGCGAAGCCCGTTTTCGTTCAGGAACCGTCGTTGGAAGATCGGCTTGAGATAGCCAAGATTGAACCTGGATTCGAAGACCACATTGCCGGCGATATAGTCCGCCAGCGAGATTTCACTCAAGCCCTCGAGGTAGTCGGCCGGAAACATCGTCTCTTCGGCGACGCCGTCCTCGCGAACGACCTGGAGATTGTCTATCGCGATCTCGGCGCCTGCTTTTTCGGCGCGGTCAATCATGGTGCAGATCCGGCCCGGGTAGACCGCGTCGTCGGAATCGAGGATTGCGACCCATCTGCCGCGGGCAAGCTCGAGGCCGGCATTTCTGGCGCCGCCAGGACCACGGTTTTGCTCAAGGGCGACGACGCGAACGATGTCTTCGGGATAGGATCGCGCCAGATCGAGCGTCCGGTCGCGCGACTGGTCGTCGACGACGATGACCTCGACACTGACATCGCGCTGGGCGATGGCGCTGGCGATCGCCCGCTCGATGGTCAGTTCCGCATTGTAGGCGGCAATGACAAAGGTGACGTCAGGCTGCACGCTTGCCCCCTTCCTGCGGCGAGGGCAGGCCGTATTGGCGGATTTCACGCACGCCGACGAGACCGCTCACGACGCCGACATGCATAATGCCGCGAAGCACGCTGCGGTTCCTGCGCACGGGACTGATCGCGACCGGGATTGCCGATGCGAAACAAAAGACCGCCTTTGCAGAGGCAAGGCTGACTTGCCTGACCAAAGCGAGGCCACGCGCGTCGCGGCCCAGAAGGTGTCCATGCGTCTGCCCGACACGAAACCGGCGGCGGCGGAGCCAGTCGAATGCGGCCCTGGCGCGCGGCACCACTTCGTCGACCCAGGCCTGCGGCGAAAAGGCGATGCGACCGCCAGCCTTGACCATATGGTCGAAGAATTCGGTGTCTTCGCCGCCGGTCTGGCCACGCGCCAGGCTGAACCGTCGTCCGCGGAGGCTGTCGGCGCCCATCCTGAGCAGAACGTTGCAGGTGTAGCCGGTGCGGATCTCGCCGCGCACCCAGACGGGCAGGGTGGAGTGGAAATCGCCGCGGCGCATCCAATCTGGCGCGTCCGCGCGATAGCGCGCCCGCACCGGTCCGAGTATGGCGGCGGCGCCACTCGCTTCTGCCGTCGCAACCAGTTCGGCGAGCCATCTGGACGATGCCGTTTCGTCGTCGTCGAGGAAGGCGACGAAATCCGACGTGCTGGCGTCGAGACAGGCGTTGCGGGCGATTGAGATGTTGCGTGCCGGGCAATGACGATAGCTGATCGGCAGCTTCAACGTCTCCGCCAGCGTCGCCACCAGCAGCTCGGCCGTCGGACCGTCATCATTGTCGGCGACGATGACGCGGATGTCGAATCCCGAAGGCACGTCCAGGGCGGCTATGGAGCGAAGGGTGTCGGCAAGCTCCGGCCGCCGAAAAGTGCATACGCAGACATCTATGCTGCGGTTTTTCTCGGCCACATCCGTCACGCCACCCTCCTACGCTGTGATCGCTGTCCGAACAGTTGCAGCCAGAAGCCGACGGACCAGCCAAAATGCATGACCATCGCCGAAATCCCGGCAAGGGCGCTGTCCGGACTGCGCTGGCTGATGGCGGTCCACACGCCATAGCCGAGGCAAACCGACGCCCACACCAGGAGCGGCACGATAGCCAGCCAATGCACGAAGAAAAAGGCAGAGAGAAGGACGATGGGAAACACCAGAAGCGGCACCATCTGCCGGACTTTCGGTATCATGCGGTGCTTGAGAACGTTCTTTGCCCGGCCGCGGCCATAGCCGAGATACTGGAAATAGAGGCCGGCGAGCGACGAGCGCGGGTAGTAGATCATTTGCGTCTTGCCGCTCATCCAGATCCGGTAACCGGCCTTGCGCAGCCGGTAGTCGAGCTCCGCATCCTCGTTGTGGCTGAACGTCTCGTCATAGCCGCCGACAGCCTTGAAGGCCGATATCCGCATCAGCGCGTGGTGGCCGTGATCGACCCACTCTCCCACTGAGAGATGCCGGTGCTTGGAGCCGCCCGTGCCAAGCTTGGAATTCTGTGCAGCCGCCACCGCTTTCTGCACCGTGCCGCTGCCGCTGGTCAGCATGGAGACGACCACCGAATCCGCGCCAGTGGCCAGCGCCTCCTCGACCAGCCGATCGCAATAGTCCGGGGGATAGCCGCCATGCGCGTCGATGCGAATGAGATATTCGGCCGCTTCGCCGTAACTGGCGACGGCGAGATTGATCGCCGCGCTCTGCAGGCGCTTTTCATTGTGAAGAAGGACGATCCGCGGATCCGTCCCGGCGATCTCCTCGACGATCGCCCGTGTGCCGTCCGTGCTGCCGCCATCGGCAACGACGATCCGGGCACCGAGCCTCTCGGCTGCCGGTCGAAGCTGATCAACGAGCGCGCCGATGTGAGCCGCTTCGTTCAGGCACGGAATCACGATCAGACTGGGCGCAAGCTTTTCGGTCTGCGTCATCGACCCATGCCCATCTCTAGCCATACTAAGCCAGTGCCTCGGCAGCATATCGATCGGACACAGTCGTCAACGCGCGAAGTTTGTCAACGAGCGCCCGGCAATCGCTGCGATCGTGGCTCCAGGTTCGCGGATTGCGGGCGAGAACGCGCGCCCGCAATCTCCTGAAACGATGCTCCTCCATATCGCCCAGGGCGGCTTCGAGCGCCTCGGGCGTGGCTTGAGTCAAAAGAACGCCGATGCCCTGCCGGTCCAGGAACCGGCCTGTTTCGGTGTTGCCCACGGAGATCGGCACTGCGCCGAAGCGACAGCCCTCATAGAGGCGGTTGGGCAGCAGCCATTCGGAATTCAGCCCTTGCTCAAAAAAATCTATCGCCCAGGAAAAATGAACCTCGCGGTAGATGGTCGGCATATCCTCGGGGTTACGATAGGGCCCGCCAAACGAGAGCCAGGGCTCGGATTCGACGAAACCGTGAAAATCCGGAAATTCGGAAAGCGCCGGACGGCCTCTGAGGATGATTTCGAAGCGGCCCTCCAGCCGTCGGGAAAATTCGGCCAGTAGTTCCAGGGAGCGGCGGCACCGGAGCGCGCCGAACCAGCCGATCCGCCAAGGCGGGGCGGCGGGATGCTCCACCACTATGCGATCTTCCAGCGAAACCGCGGTAGGCTCGAAATATTTATTTTCGAGCAGCTCGACAGGCGCGGCAATCTGACCGAACGGCTTGAAATAATTGGCGATAAAGGCCGGTGAGCTGGTCACCAGCAGGCTTATATCCCTGGCCAGATAGCGTTCCGCGCCGCGCATCGCCTTACCCACCAAGTCGCGGCGAAGCACAAGACGATGGATGTCGAGGCACTCGTAGACGATTGGCACCGTAGCCTGGAACGCCGATTTGGCACGCCGTGCAAGCGCCAGCATTTCCAGATTACGCGCGATGATGAGGTCGGGTCGCGGCATCGAACCGAGCTTCGAGCCGATCGAAACGGCCGCCTTTGTGACCGCCGCCAGCCGTTGGGCGAATCGGCCGTCGCGCGTCGCGCCAAGATCGATCGGCTGCACGCCCTCGACATCGAGGATCGGGCTTGCCGTCCGACGGAAGCCCGCCAGTGTTACCTGGGCGCCGCCTGCCTTGAGCATTATGATCCGCCGGCGCACGGCCGGGTCGGAGACGTCGTGTACCAAGTACAAGACATGCAGCATGAAAACTCGACCGCTGTTGGCCCGCCCGCAAGAATCCTAGTACAGCTCGTGCTGCATCGCAACATTTTTGGTGCAGCGTAGCAAAGAACCACGTTTTTTGTTGCGCTGCAAAATTATTGCCGTAGTTTGATGATGGCATCGGGCGCGGGTCGGAATATCGGGACCGGCACAAAAATCAGGGACCCTGAATTTGCAAGCCAATGCATTCGACCCGCCAGAGGGCTCTCTCCGCAGATCGGTGGGGCGCGGCGCTGTCATCACGGCTTTGGCGCAATCGGTGCGGGTCGCGACGCAGATCGTCTCCGTTATCGTGCTGTCGCGCCTGCTGTCGCCGCAGGACTTCGGTGTCGTGGCGATGTGCGCGCCCGTGCTTGCCTTCATAGCGCTGTTCCAGGATTTCGGCCTGACCCAGGCGACGATCCAGAAAACCGGAATCAGGCATGAGGAGGTCAACTACCTCTTCTGGGTCAATGTCGCGGTCAGCACATTGCTGGCTTGCGTGCTGGCGGTTGCGGCACCCCTGGTCGCCGCCTTCTACGACGAACCGCGGGTGGCCGGTCTGGTGGCAGCGCTTGGGTTGCAGATCATAGCCTATGGGCTGGGCGCCCAGCATCTGGCGCTGCTGACACGTCGGATGCAGTTCGCCCGTCTGGCCGTTATCGATGTCGCAAGTGCCATCGCCGGCCTGGTCGTATCGATCGCCTGGACTTTCATCGACCGTTCCTATTGGGCGCTTTTTGCCGGCACGCTGACAGCAGCCGTACTGCCGACGCTTTGCTTCTGGGCAAACTCGCGATGGCGTCCTAGCCTGCCGCGCAAGGTCAACGGCATCGGCGAACTGATCAACTTCGGCGCCGGCATCACCGGGTTCAATTTCACCAATTTCTTTGCCCGTAATCTCGACAATGTGCTGATCGGAAAATATTGGGGCGAAGCGCAGCTTGGGCTTTATGACCGGGCCTACAAGCTGCTGCTGTTTCCGTTGAGCCAGATCACCAATCCGCTGTCGAAGGTCATGGTGCCGGCTCTTTCCAGGCTGAAGGACGAGCCGGACCGCTACCGCAGCGCTTATCTTCGCGTCATGCCGCTGATCTTGCTGGTCGCACTTCCGGGCGTCGCCTTCGCCACCGCCATGTCCGACGTGCTGATACCGTTCGTGCTCGGCGAGCAGTGGCGGCAGAGTTCCAGCATCTTCCTGGCGCTCGGCTTTGCCGGGCTGCTGCAGCCGCTCAACAACCCGGCGGGATGGCTTTTCATCAGCCAGGGGCGCTCGGGCGATTTTATGCGCTGGGGCATCATAGCGGCCATGACGTCGGTACTGGCCTTCCTGATTGGCCTTCCCTATGGCGCACTGGGGGTGGCGATCGCCTATGCAATCAGCGAGTATCTCAAAACGCCTTTCCTGTGGCTGTATATCGGCAAAACCGGCCCGCTGCGGGCAAGCCATATCCTTCGCGCGGTATCGCCCTTCATGCTTGGCGCGCATCTGGCGCTTGCCGCCATCTGGTTCGTCAAGCCGCTGCTGCCGCAACAGCACATCGTCGCTATGGCCGGTGCGGTGGTAATGTCCTACATGATCACCATTATGGTCGCATTGGCGTTTGCTTCCGGCCGCGAGGCGCTGCGGGAGGCCCTGAAGCTCCTGCCGGCACGGCCGCCCGCGACAGCACCAAGCGAGGCGAAGTAACTTGCGCGGACATCCATTCGAGGACCAGGCCTGATCCCATGCACTACCGATCGATCTCCGACATGAACGATGCGATTGTCAGAAACCTTCACCGGTTGCCGCGCGACATCGACCTGGTGGTCGGTGTTCCCAGAAGCGGCATTCTTGCCGCCACGCTGCTCAGCCTGACGGCGAACATACCGATGACCGATCTGGACAGTTTCCTTGCCGGAAAGATCTACACGTCGGGGGCCACCAAGCGCCGCGCCGCGCTCGACCGGCAAGCGTCGGACATGCGCAAGATTCTGGTGATCGACGACAGCGTCAGCGGCGGCGCCGCCATGCAAGCGGCGCGCAGCCGGGTAGAGGCCGCCGGCATCAAGGCGGACTTCACTTTTGCCGCAGTGTTCGGCCTGCTGCCCCAGCACGAGGAAACCGACATCGTCCTGGAAGTCGTACCGCATCCGAGGATGTTCCAGTGGAACTTCATGCACCACAAATTCCTCGCGCAATGCTGCGTCGACATTGACGGCGTGCTTTGCCTGGATCCGACCGAAGCGGAAAACGACGACGGCCCCGCCTATGAGCAGTTCCTGAGCGAAGCGCTGCCCTTGTTTGGCCCGACCCGCAGGATCGGCTGGCTCGTCACCAGCCGGCTCGAGAAATACCGCGCGCTTACCGAAACATGGCTCGCAAAGCACGGCATCGAATACGACAAGCTGATCATGCTTGACCTGCCGAGCAAGGCGGAACGGCAACGGCTTGGCGTGCATGGCAGTTTCAAGGCCGACTTCTACCGCAAATCCGACGCCATCCTGTTCATCGAGAGCGAGCACCAGCAGGCGCTCAAGATCGCCAAGCTTTCCGGCAAACCGGTGCTGTGCGTGGAAACGCATCTGGTAAGCTATCCCGACACGCTGTCGCTTCCGGCACTCGGACAGACGGCGCGCAACCTTCCCAGCAGATTGCGGGAGATCAGTTCGCCGGACGGGCGCAAGACGGCGATCAAGACCGTCGCGCGCACGCTGCTCGGCGAGCGCGGCTACGAAACGCTCAAGAGCCGGGTCAAACGACCTGCTTGAACCCATTCAGAATTTAGAGCGGTTCGTCGTTTCACGGAAACCCGAACCGCTCTATCTCTTTAGTTTTTAGCAATTCTGGACGGAAAACCGTTTCACACTTTTCCTGGAATTGCTCTAGGCGGCCTGTCGCGAAGGCTGCCGTGCCGCCCTGTCGAGCATCGAGAAGAAAGTCGCGAACTGACTCGCCGGATCGAGCTCCGGACGTTCGGAGAATGCGCGGGCCGCCGTTGAAAGCCGCCTATATTCCTGGCTGTCGGTCCACAGACGCCTGACCACGGCCACCCAATCGGCGAGTGGGGCATCATAGTCCAGCACCACGCCACCGGAGCCGATCGCTTCGGGCAGCCCACCACGACGCGAACCGACGACGGGAATGCCGCTGCAATGCGCTTCCGACGCCACCCGGCCCCAAGCCTCCTCCCACTTGCTGGGGGCGAGCAGGATTTTCGTGCGACCATAAACCGTCTTCATGTCGCTGGTCCGGCTCTCCAGCGTGACGTTGCCGAGCGGCGCGATCGTCCGTTCGATCCTGGCCCGATGATCGTCGTCGAGTTTCCAGCTTTCGACGAACAGGAACGGGATTTCGGAGCAGGCGGCGGCAATGCGCACCGCAAGCTCGAAACCTTTTTCCTCGTAAGGGTTGATCAGCGTGACAAACTCGCCTGTCGTCGGCGTGCTGTAGAGCGCGGGATTGATGGTTGGCGGTATAACCGTCGAATCGATATCGAATTTTGCCTTGTAGGCGCGCGCGGTGAACTCGGAATTGGCGATGTAAAGCGCCGAATGCAGCTCACGCAGATCGCCGCCCAATTCGTGGAACTCGACGTTCCTGAGATAGACGACCAGCGGCACGCCTTCGGCCTGCAGCGCCTTGCCGATCGGAACCGACTTGTGGCACTGGACCACGGCGACATCTGGCCTCAGCTTTTCGACGGCAAAACCCGCCGCCTCCCAGGGAAACCAGGCCCGCACGACCGGATAGCCCGGATAGCTGTCGATGACCGCGCGCTGCCTCAGAAGCTTCATCTTGGCCCGTGCCTTGTAGCCGAAGACGCCTTGGCCGAACAGGGCGGCGAGCACCGACGCCTCATGCCCATGCTCGAGCAACTGCTCGGCAAGATGATGGGTGCTGGATTGGACGCCGCCACTGAACTGGGGCGTGTAACCGTTGCCGCCTGCAAAAAGCACTTTCATGGTTTCGGCTCCTCGTCGCATTCTCAAATCTACGGGCGATGACGCATGGTTTGTTTGCGGGTGAAGGGCTTGCGACCCGCCTCACGCATTCTGTTGCATCTCTAAATTGGCGAACGGATTGGTGCATGGCTGCCATCCGGTGAAGCGGATCGGGTCGGTTGGGGAACTGCGCCGGGCATAGTCGGTCAGCATATGGAACTCGGCAATGACCCAGCGGTCGAAATGCCTCAGATCCTCTTTTTTCTGTTCGGGCAGCAACCGGCGTGCGGCGCCCAATTTCAGCTCCTCAAGCAGGGTGACCGCATCGCCCAGCTTGGTGTTTGGAAATATCCAGGGGTTCCGCTTCTGGAATTCCAGAACGAACTGCTGCAAATGTTCGATGCGCATATTCAGCCTGCCGAAATATCTTTCCAGCGTGACGCGCACCAGGTCCTCGTCCGAAAGCGAGGAAACGGCGGCGTAGGCAATGCCGGTCGAGGCGACTCCGCCGGCCATGATGGCCAGTGCCGCGCGTCGCGAAACCTTGATCATCCGGCCACTTCCTTTCCCGCTATCCGGCTGGCTGCCCGCAGGGAGAGGGCTGCCGCGGTCAGGCTCGGGTTGGCGCAGGAACAGCTTGGATATGTGCTGGAGCCGACGACAACCAGGTTCCTGAGCTGATGGTGGATCATGTCCCGGTCGACGACCGAATCCGCCGGGCTCGAGCCCATCCTCAACGTGCCCTGAACATGCGACTCGGTCGGCCGGATGCCGCGATCGAAAATCTCTTCGACCGGCAGCGGGGCCAGGAGCGCCGGCAGTTTATCCTTTGCCCACGCCATGCCCTTGACGGCATAGTCGGATGCACCCTTGAAACTGACGAAGGCGTTTTCATCCTCGTCGAGGATAACGAGATTTTCCGGTTCGAGCAGGTTTTCGGTGACGATGATGAGGGGAAGCGTTTGACGGACACGTCCCTTTTCCGGCCGCATCCCGTGCTGCCAGCGGTTTTCGAAATAGACCAGCGCCGCCGCATGCTGTGACCTGTGGGCGCCGTCATAAAGGCCGAAATTCAGGCCGGTGGTGATGGTGCTGCCGTCGAAATTGTCGACGCCGTCGAGATAGGCTTCGAAATTCCATCCGTAGGATTCGTGCAGGCCGCGCCCGACGAATTCGCCCGACAGGCCGGACCGCAACATGATCGCCGGGCTCTGGATGGCATTGGCGCCCAGAATGAAAAGATCGCCGCTGACCGAATATTCCTTGCCGTCATGCACGAATGCAACCGAACGGACCGATCCGCCGACATGGTCGAGCCGGCGCACTTCGGCGCCAAGGCAGACCGAAACGTCGGGATGCTCGAAGACGTGCATCAGGCCGTTGTTGGCGGTGAATTTCGCGTCGACCGGGCATAAGCCGCATCGCAAATTGGCGCAGCACGAAGACCGCTGCGCCGTCGGCACACGCGCCCTGGCTGTCGGCACGACAAAATGCTGGTCCGGCTGCGCCGCCTTCATCATCCGGTCCGGCGTCGACATGTGATGCGGTGGTTGTGGAAACGGCCTGGAGCGCGGCATCATCGCGGCCATGTCGGGGTCGCCTGAAATCGACATGAGGTCCTCTGCATCGCAGTAGAACGGCTCGAGCTCGTCATAGCTGATCGGCCAGTCGTTGCCGACGCCGTAGAGGCTTTTCAGCCTGAAGTCGTTCGGATGAAAGCGCGGTGTCTGCGCGAACCAGCAATTCGTTCCGCCACCCAATCCGATGGTGTAGTTCCACGGCTTATCGGAGTTGGTCTTGTAGGTCGTCTCTTCGTCGATGTCGGTGTTGACGTTCTGGTCGAGCTGCCATTCATGCGTGTTGTGCCGGCCCCACTCCAAAACCAGAACGCGCGCCTTTCGCTGCTTCGCGAACGCATGCAGGAAGAAGGCCGAACCGAAACCGGAACCGATGGCGACAAGGTCGAAATGTTCGTTGGCGATCTGTTCCGGCCTGATGCCCAGCACCATCAGATAAAACCCTTTGTTGAAACGAGCATCAAAGCCTTCGTCACAGTCCCTGATGTGCGATCCGGTCTAGCCATAGGCCTTTCCCGCATGGGCCTCACGCCGCCATCCTGCCGATCGAGTGGTATTCGATGCCATGGCGGGCGATGACCTTCGGGTCGTAGAGGTTTCGGCCATCGAAGATGATCGGCGTGGTCAGCGCATCCTTCATCGCGTCGAATGAAGGCGCGCGGAAGCTCTTCCACTCGGTGGCAATCAGCAGCGCATCGGCGCCACGCAGCGCTGCCTCCTTGGTTCCGCACAAGAGCAGATCATCGCGCTGTCCGTAGATTGCCTGGCATTCCTGCATCGCCTCGGGGTCGTAGGCCTGCACCTTGGCGCCGGCCTTCCACAGCGCTTCCATCAAGACACGCGCCGGCGCTTCGCGCATGTCGTCGGTGTCGGGCTTGAAGGCCAAGCCCCACAGCGCAAAGGTCCGGCCCTTCAGATTGCCCTCGAAATATCGGTTCACCTTGTCGAACAGAACCGACTTCTGCTCGTTGTTGCGCTCCTCGACCGCGCGCAGCAGCTTGGCATCGAATTTGACGCCTTCCGCCGCCTTGATCAGGGCGCGCACGTCTTTGGGGAAGCACGAGCCGCCATAGCCGAGCCCGGGATAGATAAAGTGGTAGCCGATGCGCGGGTCGCTGCCGATGCCCTTGCGAACTTCCTCGATGTCGGCGCCCAGCTGCTCAGCCAGATTGGCCATTTCGTTCATGAAGCTGATCTTGGTCGCCAGCATGCAATTGGCCGCGTATTTGGTGAATTCGGCGCTGCGGACATCCATCACGATCATCTTCTCGTGGTTGCGGTTGAACGGGGCGTAAAGCTCACGCATCACTGCCTCGGTGCTCTCGCTGCTGGTGCCGACGATGATGCGGTCGGGCTTCATGCAATCGGCCACCGCGGAGCCTTCCTTGAGGAATTCCGGATTGGAGGCCACGTCGAAAGCCATGTCCTCGCGCCCTCGCGCCTTCAGCGTGGCGGCAATCCTGGCCTTTATTTTTTCGCAGGTGCCGACCGGCACGGTCGATTTGCCGACGACGATCTTGGGCGCGTCCATCTCCCTGCCGATGGCCTCGGCGACGGCCAGAACATATTTGAGGTCGGCCGAACCATCCTCTCCCGGAGGTGTACCGACGGCGATCATCTGGATCACGCCATGCCTGACCGCGGCGGCGGCGTCGGTTGTGAACTTGATGCGGCCGGCGGCATGGTTCTCCTTGACGAGATTTTCGAGCCCGGGCTCGAAAATCGGGATGAATCCCTGATTGAGCCGCTCGACCTTTTTCACGTCGATGTCGACGCACACCACCTGGTGCCCGACTTCGGCAAGCACCGCCGCCTGCACGAGACCGACATAGCCAATTCCAAAGACCGTCAAATTCATTTAGTTTCATCCCTATTCGAGGCTTCGGATCGCTTTCGGTCCGGCCGGTTCAGATTAGCCTTCACTTCACGCTGCATGCCAGCGATTCCGGAAACTGGCATGGCTGGCCGAGCGCCGTGAATGCGACACGGTCCACTTGCATGGTGAGCTTGCGGCCTGGGTCCGAAAACGGGCCCAGCCAGTCCTTCATGGTGTCGCTGCCCCAGAGGCTGAAGAATATCTTTTGCGCATGGGAGGGCAGCTTTGCCGGATCGGTGATCGTGTTCACCAACTGGCCGTTGACGTACCAGCGCAGCCGGTCCTTCTCCCAGACGAAGGCATAATCGTTAAATGCCTTGTCGGTGCCACCTGCTACATCCACCAATTTCTCGTTATTACCCTTGCCGGCTATATAAGCGTTGACCTGCACCTTGGAGGTGTCCTTGGTCAGCACTTCGAAGTCGATTTCGTCCCACGGCTGCTTGTCGGAGGGGCCGATGTAGGTGAAGAAGGCGGTGTTGATGCCGGAGGCCGCATCGGTTTTCATCCGCGCCTCATAGGTGCCATAGCCGAAGCGCTGCTTGGTCTGGATCTCGCCGCAGGCAAAGTCGCGATCCTTCAGCTTCTGCTTTTCGAAACCGAGCGTCAGCACGCCGTCGGAAAGCTTGACCTGGCTTTTGGACCAGGTGCAGTTCTGATGGCTGCCGTTCGTCCAGCCGTCGGAAACGTACCAGCGCGCACGATCGAAGCTGGTGAAATCATCGACGAACGATGGCGCAGTCGGAATATCCTGCGCATGAGAGGGGGTTGGGTCTGCAGCCAGGCCGCCGAGTGCGGCCAGCAGAAACGCGCCGCCCGAACATAGCCGCCTCAGCTTCCCTCGCCCGACCGAGCGCGTAAACGGCCCGCCGCCGATGGCTGGGGTGGTCGTGATTTTCGGATCCGCGTTCATACCAAACTCACCTTTGTGCTGTGCGCCCCCAACCCAAAGTCGACGTTCGAACCGTGACGAAACGAGCTGATCTTGACCTTCTCCCTGTACCTTCCTGGTGCTGCCTCTTTCTTGCCCTGTAGCACCAAATCTCTTGCCTGCGGTGTCACCCACAACTTTGAGATTCATCCCGTGCCGGCGGCCGGCTTGGCGAAACCAGGCTTGGTGGTCGAGCTAGGCTGAGCGCTTTCATCGAAGATCGCATCCAGCGAATGACGGAGATCTTTCATCAATTCGTTCTGGCGCGCGAGCGCCGCGATGCGCCGCTCGCAATTCAGGATCGACCTCGTCAGCTCACTGACTTCCGCGGATCTGCTGGTGGAGACTGCCCCATTCTCCATCGCCTCGACCAGGAAGGCCGCGTTGGTGGCCTTTGTCCGGTAGCGGTTCTCAAGTCCGTTCTTCTCCGCCTCGACCTCGGCCGCGATCTGGTCAAGCAGCTTGGCCAGGCGGTCAAGCCGCGAGACGTCGGTCTGCCTGTCTCGAGCCGGATCCCTTGATCTGAAGCCGAATATCGAGGCCATGCGCTCAGTTCCCTGTCATGGCTGGCCTAAAGCCTAGCCTCGTGTCCGTTCGAGCCAAAAAATCTCGTCGCATCGTCCAGTTCCTCTGACAGGAGGACATTTTCGGGCCGATTCGAACGGCCGGCCAAAATTGCTGCACCGCAACATACATGCCATCCCCAAAGCGAGTAGGCAACCACCTAATGCATGATGCGCAAACGTGCGCGGCGGTTTTGCGACAACGACATGCATAAGAGCAAGAACTCAAAGCGCGTCGCATGACCCTCATCAAACGCGACGCGCTTTGGTGTGGCCAATCGGAAATTCGCATCACTTTGGAGCGGGTTGAGGACCTGTTGACATGAGTGGCATGGCGCCGGCCACGGACAAGCTCAAGTCTCGCCGACCGGGCTGGTTGCGGCCATCAGAAAACGCAGCGGCGGCACAGGTTGCTTCGAGGCAAAGCCGGCGCGTCGAAACAGCGCATCCAGCTTGTCGGCGGCCACGCCGCGAACGATAGGGATGAGGTTGGACTGGCTGGCCAGGGCGTAGGCCGCAGCCGATGTCAGCCCACGCTCATTCTTGACGTCGAGGAAGTTCCGCAACCGGTATTTGTCGCGTACCTGCCGTTCATGCCTCCTGAGCACCGCCTTAGAGCCTTCCGGCAAACTGTCGATCGCCAGCAGCGCCAGATCCGCGTCGGCCAGGCGCTTGAGATCCTGCGTCTTGTGCTGGCCGCTCAACGAATCTGCGCGAACGATCGCGCCATAGCCGCAGGACCTGATGACCTTGAACCGCGCCCCGTGAGCAACCGCACGCGCGTAGAGTTCATAGTCTTCGCCCAGCCGCAGGTTTTCGTCATAACGAAGCCCATACCGGTCGAGAAAAGCACGGCTGATCACCGGTTTGAGGAAACCCAACTCACCTCTCCGCACGCGGCGACTGGAGATGTTGCCCTCGATGAAACGTTCGAAATCGAGGAATTCCGGATCGGCCGAGAACCGCGGCGCGGCGATTTTCGAGACATCGGTCGCCGCATCGTCCCTGATCATCATGATGTTGTCCGCGGCGAAATCCCAATCGGCGCTGGCGAACAACTCGCGAAATCTGCCCTCGAGAAAAAAATCGTCGGCGTCCAGAATACTGATGAACGGCGATTTGGAGCTGGCGATCGCGGCGTTGCGGGCGAAGGAAGGACCGCCGTTGACGTCGAGCCGGATGACGGAAAGCCTGCCGCTGCCGTCGTCGGCCGCCCGAGCGACCTTCGCGGTGTCGTCGGTGGACGCGTCATCGACGACGACGACTTCCGCCACCTCCGGCTCGCGCAATGCCGATGCGATGGCAACCGGGATTGTCCGCGCCGCGTTGCGGGCAGCGATGATCACGCAGACCTGGGGTTCTGTCATCAATTCGCCTCTCGACTGCACCGGTAACTCCGAATTTTCTCGCCGCTCCCCCGTCGAACTTGGATGCAGCGCTCGTTCTCACCGTCCGGCTGTTCAAAAAGCGTCGGCCGACGCTTATGCTGCAAGTGCGAAGCAAAGCATCGCCAAAATCATTCGCTCCGTCCAGTCTTTCCTTTCCGTGTCGTCCCTTTCGATGTCGTCGTGGCGCAAAATCGATGAACGATGAAATGGCCCGCGGATGGCGCGCCGCCTCGCAAGCCGCCCTGCTCATTTTGGATGGAGGCAGACCGTCGATCATCGCGTCGTTCGCCGACTGTGCGGTCGCGACGGAAAACGGCCGCATCGTCGAGATGCGGCTGAATTTGGTGATCAGAAGGCGAGGGAAAATCCGGAGGCCGATTGCCAGGATGCTGTCAAGCAGTCAGAAAGGAATTTCGCCAACGCGACCTGACGTCAGGTCGTCAATGGAGGCTTCTCCGGGCACTGAACTTCTCGCCATCGGCCACATCAGCCGAACTCAGCTTTCGTTCGGCATCGCGAAGCTTGTCAGCCGACGTCGGAGCGTTTCTGGCAACCATGACAAAAACCAGCAGAAAGTAACCCAGCTGGATGACGATGGCGCAGGCTATAGCGCGAAAAAGCGTCGTGCCGAGCGAAGCGCCGGCCAGGTAAGACCAGGCGACCACAACCGCCAGAGCGAACAACATGCCGATGATGAACTTTGGTAGCGACATACCCGACAGCCTGTTAACCTGCCCGGGCAAAAATCGATGATTGACCCACCCCCGAGCCCTCCCTTCGCCATGCGAGCTCGTTGAGGCTGCCCGCTTTTTGGCCGGTTGCTTCCGGCCTATTCCACCCTGTCCATACTCTGACAGAAACAATTTGCAACTCTATTGAGCTGTGCAATAGCAGGCAAGGCCAACCACAAATAATTTTGGGTGAATTCGCGGGATCGACTCCGCCATGTTGCGATGCACACATCTGCACCGCGACCAATCTCCGGATATGGACTCACTTCAGTAACAGCCACAATATTAAATCGTATTTTACTTTATAATCCCCATATGCTTTGCAAAGATAAAGCACCATGATGCTCAAATACGTGGCAAAAAGAGCGATTCGCCCCAAATCAGCCTCAAAAACGCACTAGATTTTTCAAAGTTGCCCATAATATGTCACGAATGTGCCATAAAGGCCAAATTTTGTGCAGGATGGGTTTATTATTTAGTCAATTCATGACGTGATTATTTCAATCGATCGAGAAATTGTGTGTTGCGATGCAGCATTTTTTTGGTATCGTGGCGCCAACCATCCGTTCAACGTATGGAGTTTATGCATGAGGGACGTAGCCAAGTCGGCCGATGCGGATTTTTCGCAGGCCGGCATCGACTTTCCACCAATCGGCGGCCTGCTCAAACGCAGCTTCGATATTGCCGGTTCACTGATTGGCCTGGTTGCGCTCAGTCCGCTGTTTGCAATGGTCGCGCTGCTTGTCAAGTTTTCCGATGGCGGGCCGATTTTCTACGGCCACAGCCGGATCGGTCGGGGAGGGCGGATTTTCCCGTGCCTCAAGTTTCGCACAATGGTTCAGGATAGCGAACAGGTGCTGGCTGCATATCTTGCCGCCAACCCGGACGCCAAAGCCGAATGGATGGCCACCCGCAAGCTCAAGAACGACCCGCGTGTTACGCGCGTCGGGGCCGTGCTGAGGAAGCTCAGCCTCGATGAACTGCCGCAGATCGTCAACATCCTTCAGGGCGACATGAGCCTTGTCGGTCCTCGCCCCGTCGTGCGCGACGAGCTCGAAATCTACGGCAGTTCGGCGGTCTATTATCTGAAATCGCGCCCCGGCCTGACCGGGCTGTGGCAGGTCAGCGGCCGCAACGACGTTTCCTATGACAGCCGCGTCGCATTCGATCGCCACTATGTCGAGAACTGGTCGCTGTTCGAAGACATTCGCATCATTATCAAGACCGTACCCGCCGTCTGGATGTCGCGGGGTTGCTATTGACCGGCCGCCAGCCGGTTCTGTGTCGAGGAGTGACTGTCCCGTGCATCGTGGATTTTCGAAAAGCACGATGCGCAGATTAAAGTGCTGGAGTGTGCTTTTGTGCGTCCCAAGGGACGCACGTCGCTCTAGACGCCAAGCATTCTGCAGCAAGTTCGTCGGGCGGGGCCAAAGCGGATCGGAAAACGTTCAGTTGAAAACAGACATCGTCGAAATCTCCTGCGCCGGCACCGTTAGCAATCGCATGCGACGGATGCGGCTTGTGACCACTTGCCTTGCGCTGGCGCTCGCCGTTCCCCAACTCGCCGCCGCCGACGAGTACCGCCTGGGATCGCAGGACAGGCTGACCATCCGAGTGGCCGAATGGCAGACCGTTGAAGGCACCTTCCGCGACTGGACGGCCGTCAACGGAGAGTACACGGTCGGTCCTTCCGGGACATTGTCGGTGCCGTTCGTCGGCGAAATGCCGGCATCCGGCAAGACCACATCCGAGGTCGCTGCAGCAATCGGCCAGGCGCTTCAGCGCAAGCTCGCCCTGGCTGACCGGCCGGAAGCCTCCGTCGAAATGGCGCAGTACAGGCCGTTCTACATTTCCGGAGAGGTCCAGAGCCCCGGCCAGTATCCTTACGTGCCTGACCTGACCGTCCTGAGGGCGATGAGCATCGCCGGCGGCGTCCGGCGGAGCCCCGAAGGACAGCGCTACGACCGCGACATGATCAATGCCAAGGGCGATTTTGACGTCCTTCAAGACCAACGGGTCCGGCTGATCGTCAGGCGCGCGCGCATCGAAGCGGAGATCGCGGACAAGCCGACATTCGACGTGCCGAAGGAAGTGACCGACGATCCGAAACTCGCAAGCATCGTTGCCGACGAGATGGCGATCCTGACGGCCGATCAAAAGAAGCTGAAACTGCGCCTTCAGGCGCTCGACGATTTGAAGAAGCTGCTGCAGAGCGAGATCGATTCGCTGCAGAAAAAGATCGTCAACCAGCAACGGCAGGTCGACCTGGCAAAGGAACAGCTCAGCGGCATCGGTTCGCTGGCGCAGAAAGGCCTTGTCGTCAACACGCGGGTTCTGAACTCGCAACAAACGATCGCCGACCTGGAAGGTCAGATCCTGGATTACGACACGGCCATCCTCACCGCCAAGCAGTCGATCAGCAAGGCTACCCAGGATGCCATCGACCTGGAAAACACCCAGAATGCGGGCCTCGCCGCCGATCGGCAACAGGTAGAAGCCGACCTCAGTGCGACAATGCTCAAGATGAACATGCAAACAGGCTTGATGGCCGAAGCCATGACGGGGAACCCGGCATTGCAACGCTATCGCGACGGCGAAGAGCCGACGATGTCGTTTGGCCTGGTTAGGGTGGTCGACGGCAAAACCAGCGAAATCGCGGCCAGCGAAGACACACCGGTGCTGCCAGGTGACGTAATCAAGGTCAAGCTAGCGCCAATGGCTAGCCAATAGACCTTCGAGCGATCGAATTATTCAACGTCGGTTGGCACTCAAAAGGAGTGTCGGCCAAGGCCGTTCATTGGTGCACGCTCGTTGGCGAGGAGCGGCTATGCGTTGGGCGTATGAATATCCGTCGTGCCTCCCCTAAACAGATAGCTTGGATAGTACCGTTACATCCATTTAAACAAGAGGAGTAACGCATAGCCAGAAAAAGGCATTCTCGTCGCGCTGATCCGGAATTGCTCTGCCGTTGACGACGACGCCGAACAGATCGACTTGATCGGCGAAGAGTTCGACCCAGACGAGTTCGACCTTGAACTCACCGATACTGTTCTCGCCGCCCGACAAGCCAGCCTACCGCCAACTCGGGACGTGAGCAATTACGGCGCAAGCAGACGTTGTGATTTAGTTTGCAACTTAAATCTGAGGGAGGAGGACTTTGTCGTGCGCAGTGAAAGGGACGAAATAGTCAGTCGGGAAAGAGAATTTCACAATCTTAGATTTAGTCAGGAGGCGGATCCAAGAGAAAGTCTGGACAAGTGGTATCGAACAATTCGCCACGGTGCTGAGCATCAAGATAGGCAAATAAAACGCCTTTCGAAAAACGCTGATGTGCTCGAGTACGGTTGTTCCGATGGTGGGTGGTCGCTGCATTCCCTGCATCTGCCCGGCCTTTGCCGATCTCTGACGGGGATCGACATTTCGGACGTAGCGGTAAACAAGGCGAACGAACGGGCGAGCACGCTTGGCAGCACGAACGCTACATTCCTGGCGATGAATGCGGAAGCGATGTCCTTCGAAGACAACAAGTTCGACTTGGTGTATGGACGCGGAATCATCCATCACCTGGACCTGGATCGGTGCTTTTCCGAGGTGGTCCGTATCCTGAAGCCGAACGGTGTGGCGTCGTTCTACGAGCCGATGGGACACAATCCTCTCCTGAATGCCTACAGAAGGCGGACGCCCCTCATCCGCACCGAGGACGAACATCCTTTGTTGGTTTCGGACTTCGCGTTGGCTCGCCACTATTTCAGCGATGTGCGGGTGGAGTATTTCGGCCTGTGCTCCGTAGGAAGCGCGCTGATGCCGCGAAGCATCTCGGAGGCCGTCTACACGGTTGGAAAAGCGATCGATTCAGTCGTTCTGACGCTTCCCTACGTGAAGCGGTTCGCATGGTATGCGCTTCTAA
This sequence comes from Mesorhizobium sp. M0938, assembly GCF_040319125.1. Classification (NCBI taxonomy): domain Bacteria; kingdom Pseudomonadati; phylum Pseudomonadota; class Alphaproteobacteria; order Hyphomicrobiales; family Phyllobacteriaceae; genus Mesorhizobium; species Mesorhizobium sp. M0938. The sequence continues at coordinate 41,139 of NZ_JAMYNS010000001.1, forward strand.
CCCTTCGGGCCTGATCAACAGGCAGCAATCCAACTCGGGCGAGAGTGAAGGAGCAACTGCCTTTCGCCACCGCTTCAGAAGCTGCCTGCGAGACGGCCGTATTAAGGGCTTTGCTTATCCTCTTGCGGTCTCTGGTTCCGCGAGGTTGGTCGCGGTCCACCGGGGACGGGCGACAGGCACCCTCACCAGCTTGAAGTAGCTGTAATACAAGAGGAAGGAGCCCATGATGTAGGGATTGAAGGTATCAATCTCGACGAAGGACCGGATGAACAGAAGCATCATCACACCGGCAAGGATCACGGACTCGGCTTGCCATGTCCTGAATATCAAAGCCGATATGTGGCCCCACAGCGTGCGCAGGATGATCAGCGAAATCAGCGTCGCCCCGACATAACCAAGCTCCACGAGGGCTTCTATGTAGGTGTTGTGGAAATGGAAGCCGGATCGGGTTGTGATGTAGAATTCGTTCCAAAGCCGCTCGGCCTCGGCAAAACCCTGCACCCAATAGGCCGCGTAGCCGACACCGAGGATCGGCGCTTGCTGCGCCGCATTCCAGCCTTGATCCCAGAGATAGGTCCGCCCGGTGAGCGTGGAATCCTTTCCGAAGGCGCCAAGGATGAAATCCATAAGTCCGGCAAAGGCAACTGCGGTGACCATGACCAGCCCGGATGCACCGACCAGGAAAATCACCCGTCGATAACGGAGCGAAAGCTTCTTGGCCATGGCGAGCAGAGCCACCAGAGCGAGAACTGCCGGCACCGAAGCTGTCGAGGTGGCGGAATGCGCCATGACCAGCAGGTAGGCCGACAGAACGAAGACGGGCGCCGTCAGAAAAAGGCTTACCCGGCCGCGTCTGAGAAAGGCCAGGAACACAACGCAAAAATAGATCCCGAGCGATGCGACAAAGCCGATCTGATTCTTCGAGCTGAATGCGCCGACGAAATTGTAGCTCCCGTCGAGAATATCATAGGAATAACCCCCGACCTGGAGCGAATAGAGCAGAACGACAAAAATCCCGATTAGTGAGCCTATCACCAACGTGCGGACGCTGACGGTCCGCGCAGCGATGTAGGCGCAAGCGATATGGGAGCAATACTGGATTGCCGTCCTCAACGTGAGGCCGGGAGCATCCGACCAGAACACCGAGAGGCAGACGTAGATGGCAAACGCCAGCGGGAGCCATGCGCTGGATAGATGTCGCAACAGCCGCCGGTAGTCGACCAGGATAAGGGGAAGCCAGACCGCATAATAGGCCAGGATCAGGATCTGGCCGAAAACGGCGGAGTAGGAGAACGCCCAAATGGAGATGGCAACTGCAAAGCTACCGTAGACCGTGTTCTTCTCCGGGTCGATCAACAGAGATTTTGGAATCTTCATCTCGGTAGCGGATTCCCGTCCATACAGCTCAAGGCCGATTTGCCGCCGCGCCAAGCGCTGGCGCTTCCGTTGTGCAGTGCAATATAACCCATCCCCCGCAGCCTGTCACCCAAATGAGGCAAAAACACCCATGCGGACGCCTTAGGAGAGGCAGGTAGAAGGCCGAGACAGGCAGTGCGGCAAGAACAGAGCACCCACTGGGTGCGAACTGTTTTTCAGTTCTTCAGCACTGGACAGAGCAGGCTTAGCGAACAGGCAACGCCATTCAACTGCCTGCTCCTGGCCCACCACGAACATGCTCGGAGGCTCCAGACTCCGGCTTGAACTTCGCCGCCGTTGACTTCACATTCGCCGCCAATTGGGAGAACGAGCACATGCCGATGAGCTTTGCGGGACGGTTTGCCGGACGATCGGCCGTTATCTCCGGTGGCGCCTCAGGCATCGGTCTGGCCGTCGCGCAAAGAATCGCTGAAGAGGGCGGACGCGTTTGCGTCTGGGATCGCGACCCTGCCCAGATCGAGCAGGCCAAGGCCGTCATTGCCGATTTGCATGGCGTGACTGTCGACGTCGCCGATCCCGTAGCGGTCGAACAGGCCGCCCGGCAGACGATCGATGCCCTTGGCGCCGTCGATATCCTGGTCACAAGCGCGGCCATCACCGGACCGAACATGCCGACCTGGGACTATTCGGTGGAGGATTGGCGCCGGGTCATCGACATCAACATCAACGGCGTCTTCTTCTGCAACAAGGCGCTGGTTCCGCATATGCTCGAGCGCAATTACGGCAGGATCGTCAACATCGCCTCGATCGCCGGCAAGGAGGGAAATCCCAACGCGGCGGCCTACAGCACTTCGAAGGCTGCGGTAATCGGCCTGACCAAGTCGCTGGGCAAGGAACTGGCCAAGACCAAGGTGACGGTGAACTGCGTCACGCCGGCGGCCGTGCGCACCGCGATCTTTCAGCAGATGAGCCAGCAGCACATCGATTTCATGCTGTCGAAGATACCGATGGCGCGGTTTGGCGAGGTCGAGGAAGTGGCGGCGCTGATTTCGTGGATCGCTTCCGAGGAATGCTCCTTCACGACGGCCGCAGTCTTCGACGTCTCCGGCGGCCGGGCGACGTATTGAAGCAAGTGAGGCGCGATCTAGCGCTAGCGCCCGTCAGACTGGAGTTCACTTCGTTTGCTTAGCGTCGAACCTCCACTGTCCGACGAGGATTTGCTCGACCGCTTCCAGCGCGCGGCCTTCGGTTATTTTCTGGAAACCGTGAACCCGGAGAACGGGCTGGTCGCCGACACCTCGCGGCCAAATTGGCCGGCAAGCATCGCGGTCGTCGGCTTCGCCCTGTCCTGCTATCCGGTCGGGGTCGAACGTGGCTGGATGACGCGAGACGCAGCCGTGAAGCTGACGCTCGCCACGCTGCGCTTCTTCTGGAACAGCCGGCAAGGCAGTGACGACGACGCAACTGGCCACAAAGGTTTCTACTATCATTTCCTTGATATGCGGACCGGCCTGCGCGCCTGGCGATGCGAATTGTCGATGGTGGACACCGCGCTCTTGATGGCAGGCGTGCTCGTGGCTGGCGCCTATTTCAAAGGCGACAATGACGAAGAAACCGAAATCCGCGACCTCGCGGAAATGCTCTATCGGCGCGTCGATTGGCGATGGGCGCAAGGCAGCAGTTCGACGTTGCGGCAGGGCTGGAAGCCGAAGAGTGGCTTTCTGCGTTATGGCTGGGAAGGCTACAACGAAGCGACGGTGCTCTATGTTCTGGCGATGGCCGCTCCGGACAGGCCAGCCTCGGACGACAGCTATGCCGGCTGGACGGCGACATATCAGTGGGAAAACATCTACGGCTACGACGTGCTCTATGGCGGTCCGTTGTTCATGCACCAGTTCTCGCATGCCTGGATCGATTTCGATGGCATCCGGGATGCGTTTATGCGGGAAAAGAACTCGGACTATTTCGAAAACAGCCGCCGCGCGACCTACCTTCACCGGGACTATGCGCGGCATAACCCTTCCGGCTACGACGGCTACGGCGAAGGGCTGTGGGGCCTCTCAGCAGGTGACGGACCCGGCAACTTCCGCGCCCAAATCGAGCGGCGACCGCGTAAATTTTCCGGCTACGCGGCGCGCGGCGCACCGTTTGGCCCCGACGACGGAACGATAGCGCCATGGTCGTACCTTGCATCGCTGCCGTTCGCGCCGGAAATCTGCCTGCCGGCGTTACGCCATCTTGGGGAACGCCACCCAGAGGTGATCGACGGTTTCAGGATGCCGAGCGGCTTCAACCCGACGCTGGCGAACCGGCGGAAATTCGGGCCGAGCGGCTGGATATCGGATGCGCATTACGGACTGGACCAAGGTATCGTCGTGTTGATGATCGAAAATCACCGTTCGCGTTTGATCTGGGAGTTGATGCGGTCGAGCCCGCATATCCGCCGCGGCCTGTGCAAGGCAGGGTTCAGCGGCGGCTGGCTGTCACAGACAGCGACCCGCCCAGGCTGGCTGCCATGTCCGATGACGGGACGATAGCGGGTCTCCCGATTCAACAGGATCGCTCATAATCTGGCAGGCGCTAGGCGGCCGCGCCGCATCCAACGCTTGACGAAAGTGCTATTCGGCTAAAGAAGATTGGAGTGAAATGGCACGGGGCGGAACATTTCTGGATGTCGCTTGAAATAGAACCCGACTATGCGGTCCGGTTGCTGGCGCAGGGCTATATATGCCTGCCGCTTCGTGCCGGCGGTAAGCATCTCGACCTCAAGGCCATGGGGTATGATCCGCTGCATTTACAGACCCGGCGCAAGGATCTAAAGGAGCTCGCCTTCTGTTCCATTGCGTTCCAGCTGTCGCAGAAACCACCGACCTCCGAAGACATCGAGCGCTGGTTTCACGACTTCACCGGAAACGTCGGCATATTGGGAGGATTTGCCAACCTGCTGATCCTGGACTTCGACAACGCTGCGGCATATCGCGGCTGGTTCGGCATCCATGGTGAAATTGCAAACCGCACACCAGTCGCAAGGTCCCCGAACGGCTTCCACGTCTATCTGAGGACACGCGAACCGACGGTGTCATCCAGCCTGCATTTCGGCATGCGCCGGGTCGGCCACGCCAAGGCACTTGGCGGTTACGTGGTGGGCAGTCCCTCGGTGCTGAAGGATGGATCCTCCTATAGCTGGTTGGAGAACCAGTCGCCGTTCGATGTCGAACCGCAGCTGGTCGAGAACCTCGTCAGTCTTTCGCTGCGCCCAGTCTCGCCGCTCAAGCATTATTATGATCGTGTACGAAACCGCGGCTTTTTTGAGCGGCAGTGAGTAAATCAAAGGAAACGCGATTGGACGTCACGGTCGTCATCCCGGCAAGGAATGCTGCCGCGACGATCGATGCCGCGCTGCGCAGCCTGATCTCCGACAGCGCTCTGGTCGGCGAGATCCTTCTGGTCGATGACGGTTCCGACGATCAGACCGCGTCTGCCGCGATCGCAAGCGCAAAACAATACGGATTGCCGCTGGAGGTCGTCAGCGTCAACCTCGGCAGTGCCGGTGCTGCGCGCAACGCCGGAATTGCGCGGGCCACGGGCAAATCCATATTTTTCCTCGATGCGGATGACGAGTTGATAGAGGGAGGCCTGTCGCTTTTACATGACGCCCTCCTTCGCAATCCTGAGGCTGGCCTGTCGATCGGGGCCTGCATCCGTCGCACGAACGGGCGGCCGGACAAGCTCAAGACCCCGCACGGATACACCAGCGACAGAGCCCAAAACACCAAGCGATATCTTCTCAACGAGCTCTGGCCGATCGCCATGGGAAGCGCCCTGGTCGCGACATCAGCCACAGCCACCATCCGCTTTGCGGAAGCGATCGGCCTCGACGAAGACACGTGCTACTGGGTGGCTCTGCTCGCGCGCCTCGATGTGGCGATCGTCTCGGCTCCGGTGCTGCTCTATCATCACGACGAAACAAGAATGGCGCAGCGTTTCGTTCTGGCGCCACGCAGGACATTTCTTGCCATTGCGCTCGAACTGAACAGGCTGGCTGAGTTTGGCGTCGCGAGGGATGCCCTTCAATGGCGAAAGTCCTGGATCGCGCAGCGGATTTCACGACAGCTCATCAAGCAAAAAAGATACCCCGACGCGGCAGGCATGATGCGGGCCGTTCACGCCCATAAAGCATCCGGCCGGAGCTGGAAGGCCTTACAGTACAGCGCCCGGATTCATTTCGGAGCAATGATCGAAAAGCACAGTCAAGGTACACGGTTTACCACCCCCAACCACGGCAAAGAGCGGCGCACGCTTGTGCTGTCCTACGATCCGGCCTTCCCTCCTGCATCGGGCGCCGATCTCAGGAACCATCGCAACGCCATGGCCGCAGCAGAATTCGGGCCAGTCTGCCTTGTCTCGATCCGGCCGCAGACCCATCCGTCGAAACCGGCCAACCGCCGCATTCAAACAGCGGCTTTGACAATCGAAGGGGAAGCCCGCACGGCTTCGATCGGCTGGTGGAGGATCCGTGCCGAGAACCGAATTCCCCGCTCCGCACTGACTCGTCTCCAAGCTATCGTTCGCGAATTTTCCCCGGACAGCCTTGTCGTCGAGGGCATTGCGCTGTTCAAACTTTTACGGCCGTTGCGGCCATTGGCGGGGCAGCTCATTCTCGACATGCACAATGTCGAGTCTGACCTGGCGGGACAGTTGCACCGCGCAGACGACACAAGGTCGCTGCCCCCCATCACCGCCTTTGGCGTCAGGCGCCTCGAGAGAAAAGCGCTCGCCATCGTCGACAGGGTCTGGGTCTGCTCGAGGCAGGACCACGAAAGACTGGCGGCACTTTCTCCGCACAATGTGCCGATCGATATCGTGCCGAACGGCATCCCTCGTTTCGAAGACAGCCCCGTGGACCTGCCGGCTGAGGCCGCGACCGACGGCGGCTTTCCGATAATCCTGTTTGTCGGCCATCTCGGGTACAAGCCAAACATCGATGCCGCCGAACGGCTGGCCGCCACCATCCTGCCGCGCATCCGGCAAAGACTGCCGACCGCAAGACTGGTCCTCGCCGGCCGTTATCCCAAGCCGGCCGTGAAAGCTCTGGCCGGGCTGCAAGGCGTGGACCTTGTCGAAAATCCGGACGATATGAGGCCACTGCTGTCGCACGCGCATGTCAGCATCATCCCGCTTTCGGCAGGCGGCGGTACGCGCATCAAGGTTCTCGAAGCGATGGCCTGGGGCGTTCCGGTGATTGCGACACCGCTGGCGGTCGAGGGCCTTGACCTGGTCGACAATGAAGAGGTGCTTCTATCGGATTCGGATGAGAGACTTGCCGACATGGCTGCCGAGCTTTGTCTGGACCGCACGCGCATGGCGAGCCAGCGCGTTCGCGCGCATGAAGCCGCATGGTCCAGGTTCGGCCCTGAAGCCATCCGCAAGGCCGTCCGCGGCGGCTTTGGGCTGGACGATGCCGGCACATGACACCCACGCTTTCCAACCACCGATCGATGAGCTGCCGATGATCCCACCCATCCTGCACCAGACATGGAAGACCGACAGCGTCCCTGCCCGTTTCCAGGAGTATGTCGAAAGCTGGAAACGGCACCATCCCGGCTGGACGACGATGTTCTGGAGCGACCGGAGGCTGCTCGAGTTTGTCGCCGAGTATTATGCGGATTTCCTGCCGACCTTTTGCAGCTATTCACATGGCGTGCGGCGCGCCGACGCGGCACGCTATCTGCTGCTGTACCATTTTGGCGGGGTCTACGCCGACATCGACTGCGAATGCGTCGCCGCTTTCGATCCGATCATGAGCGAGGACCGGATCGTGCTTTGCAAGGAACCGGATACGCATGTGCTTGCCCAGGCAAAGTTTCGTGGCCTGCCCTATTTGCTGTTCAACGGCACAATAGCGAGCCCGCCCCGGCATCCCTTCTGGCTACAGGTCCTGTCGCTGTTGCCGGGGCTGGTCCATGCCAAGGAAGCGCTCGACGCGACCGGCCCCTGTGTGCTGACCTCCGCTCAGCTCGCCTATGGCGACCAGGCGGCCTTCGCCATACACGCCTCCGCCTTGTTCACGCCGGTTGACTCGTCCGGGCGCACGGATATGCCAGCCGGCAGCGGGGCGCTGACGCTGTCCGTCCATCACTGGGCGGGCACATGGTGGACGGCGCGGCCGGCAACGCCGTGGCGTGACAAGGTCCGCAACCACGCCTACCGGTTTTGGCATCATCTGACACGGGGCGCGCATCTGGACGAGGCCGTGGCGAAGGCGAGCGTCAGCCAGGCGGCGCTTTCGGCACCGTTGCCGTCAGGCTCGAACGTTGCCATTCTGGTGCCTTTGCGTGATGCCGCCGACCATATTCAGCCGTTCCTCGATGCGCTGCAGGCGCTCGACTACCCCAAGGATAGGATAAAGCTGGTCTTCTGCGAGGGCGACAGTTTGGACGGAAGCTGGGATAGATTGCAGGCGGCAGTGGCGCCGCTTGCCGGCAGCTATCGTGGCGTCGTCCTGCTGCAAAAGCGTCTGGGCACGCGCCTTGACCGAGTGAAGCGAGCGAAACCACGACAGCAGCGCGAGAGACGAGGCGCCATCGCCAAGGTGCGCAACCACCTCATCGATCATGGGCTGGATGCCGACGACAACTGGGCGCTGTGGATCGACATCGATGTATGGCAATTTCCAAGCGATGTCGTGAACCTGCTGATCGGAAGCGGGCATCGGATCGCAGTTCCCAACTGTGTAAAGATTGCCGGCGGCGACAGCTTCGACCTCAACAGTTTCGTCACCACACGACCCGAAAAAGACTATCGCTACTATCGTCAAATACGCGGCGGCCTTTACCAGCCGCCCGCCCATTCCGTCGGCCGCCTTCACCTCAGCGATGTCAGGCATCTCGAAAGCATCGGTCTCGATGGGGTCGGCGGGACCATGCTTCTTGTCGACACAGCATTGCACCGTGGCGGTCTTCGATTCCCGGAAATTCCCTACCGCGATCTCATCGAAACCGAAGGCTTCGGCGCCCTCGCCAACGATCTGGGCATCAGGCCCGCCGGTTTTCCAAAGCTTGAGATACTCCATGTTCCGTGGTGATCAGGACTGACAGACGCCGTTCGAGCTCCTCTCGGATCGGTGCCAGATAGACTTGCGGCCGCAGCCTTTGCCAGATGTAGTCGCGATCGGTGAGCTGCGCGACCTGGTCGACCGATCGTTGCATCATTTCGGGATCCCGGACCTGTCGCCAATCATCGACTATGATGACGGGCAGCCCTTTATAGAGAGGATCTAGCGGCGACGTCCTGGTCACCACGATACAGCCTAGATACAGCAGTTCCCACGTCCTGTGGCAGTCGAGGCCGCTTCCAGCCGTCGAAACGACCAGCGGGTACTGTGCATAGCGCTCCCAGATCGAACGCTGCGACAGCCGCCTGTCAAGAAAATCAACATGCGGGCATCCCTTCAGGGTATCGACCAAATCCCGTCGCTCCCTGGGTTCCCTGCTCAAACTTAGATCACAGAATATTCGGAGCGGGCGACGGTTCGGCACGTCCTGCCGACGGCGAATGGTTTCGAGAAGCCTCGCAAGCTGTCCGGGCGTGGTAAAGCTACGCAGGGTGTGAAGATCGAGCCCGATCGGGAAAGGTTTGAGCTTGGGGTGATCGCCGACGCAGTTCTGGGTGTACCAGGACACCAGGAAAGGGTTGGTGAGAAGCCGGTCGACGGTATTTTTCGCAAGATTTGACGGCACCGACGCATCGCCATCCGTCGTCACCAGCGCGAACGGCGCCGTGATGGTTGGCAGGGCCACTTCGACGAAAGTGTCGAGATCGCAGACACGCGATTCCCTGGCCCGGGTGCTCAGGCGCAGCCAGACCATGCCATGTGCGCCGCTATAGTACTTGCGAAAGAACGCCTCGGTCTGTGCCGATTCGGTCGGTGCGTATCGATACCAGCGTGGACCGGCAAACTCGCAAAACTGCCCGATGCCCTTCGACCATAACAGCGGCGGAACGCGAAGAAAGGGCAGCATGGCGGAATGAACCGCCTTTCGCAAAAGCCTTCGCCGACGAAACTTGCCCATCTGCAAGCATTAGCCCAGCCACCAGCGCCGTTGCAACGTTGGCACGGGCATGTTCGCCCGTGCACTCGCGCTGCCGATTTTATCAGCCGGCGAACGTATAGGCGGTCTTCACCGTGGTGTAGAATTCCGCCGCATAGCGGCCCTGCTCGCGCGGGCCGTAGCTCGATCCCTTGCGGCCGCCGAAAGGCACATGGAAGTCGACGCCGGCCGTCGGCAGATTGACCATCACCATGCCGGCCTCCGAATTGCGCTTGAAATGCGTGGCGTGCTTGAGGCTCGATGTGCAGATGCCCGACGTCAGCCCGAACGGCGTGTCGTTGGCCACCGCCAGCGCCTCGTCATAGTCCTTGACGCGGATCACGTTGGCGACCGGTCCGAAAATCTCCTCGCGTGAGATACGCATGGCGTTGCTGGCTTGCGTAAACAGCGCCGGCTGCAGGTAGAAGCCGCGGGTTTCGCGATCGAGCCGCTCGCCACCGAAGGCCAGATCGGCGCCTTCCTGGCGGCCGATGGCGATATAGTCTTCATCCTGTTTCAGCTGGCTCTGGTCGACGACCGGTCCGATCTGGGTCTTCGCATCGAGAGCGTCGCCGACGACCAGCTTAGCCAGGCGATCCTTCATCGCATCGACGAAGCGGTCATGGATGCCGTCCGTCACGACCAGGCGGGACGATGCCGTGCAGCGCTGGCCGGTCGAGAAGTATGCGCCGTTGATCGCGCAGTCGACGGCAACGGCAAGATCTGCATCGTCGAGCACGACAAGCGGGTTCTTGCCGCCCATTTCGAGCTGGAACTTGCGCATGTGCTCGACGCTCGCGGCAGCCACGCGCTTGCCGGTGCCAACCGAACCGGTGAAGGTGATGGCATTGAGGTCGGGGCTGTCGAGCATGGCCTGGCCGACCACCGAACCCTTGCCCATGACGAGATTGAGCACGCCCTTCGGCAGGCCGGCCCGATGCAGGATGTCGACAATGGTCCAGGCACTCTCCGGAACCAGATCGGCCGGTTTGAAGACGATGGTATTGCCATAGGCCAGGGCAGGAGCGATTTTCCACGCCGGGATGGCGATCGGGAAATTCCACGGCGTGATAATGCCGACGACGCCGACCGCCTCCCGCGTGATCTCGACACCGACGCCGGGCCGCACGCTTGGAACCAGCTCGCCCGACAGGCGCAGCGCCTCACCAGCAAAGAAATCGAAGATCTGGGCGGCGCGCACGGTCTCGCCAATGCCCTCGACCAGCGTCTTGCCTTCCTCGCGCGCCAGCGCCCGGCCGATTTCATCTTTGCGCGCGGTGATCTCGTCCGACGCCTTTCTCAGCAACGCGTGGCGTGCCAGCAGGCCCGATCGCGACCATGCCGGAAATGCCGCTTTCGCCGCCGCGATCGCCTGCCGGGCCTGCTCGGCGTCGCCCGACGCATATTCGCCGACCACGTCGTCGAGATTGGACGGGTTGATGTTGCGGGAGCCGGCATCGCCAACCCACTCGCCATCAATGAGGTTCTTTCGAAACGGGGTCATATCGCTGTCTTCCTTGTCGTCTTTCGATTGCCGTCTATCTGGACCACCGGCCGCCACACCGCAAGGCCGCCGGCCGCAAAGTTCTCCTCCTCGACAGGCATGTGTTAGGTGTCTAGGTGGTAAACCATGACTTTAGTGCGTGTGCGACGCGGATCGCGCCAGGAGGAACCGCCATGTCCGACAGCGCCTTGCCATTGGTGATCAGCGCGCCCGAGCCACGCACGCTCGATCTGATTTTCACGCCCGAGGCACTGGCGAGATTCCGCGCCAAATATCGTATCGTCGAAACGTCGCCGGAAGGCGTCGCGGCCCTGCCGGCCGATGTGCTCGCCGAGGCGCGCTACATTGTCGGCCAGCCGCCGATCGCGCCGGAGACGCTCGACAAGATGCAAACGCTGCGCTGCATCTTCAATGTCGAGAGCAACCTCCTCAACAACATGCCGTATGAGACGCTGTTTACGCGCGGCATCCATGTCGTCACCACGGGCCTGGTCTTCGCCGAGCCTGTTGCCGAGCTCGGCCTTGCCATGGCGCTCAACCTCGCTCGCGACATCGTCGATGCGGACCTCGCCTTCCGGCAGGGCAAGGAGCTGTGGGGCGGCGACGGCAACCGGACGGCGCGGCTTCTTTCTGGCGCGGATGTCGGCATCATCGGCTTCGGCGACCTCGGTCGCGCGCTCAACCGGCTGCTGTCGGGCTTTCGCACGCGGACCAAGGTTTTCGATCCGTGGCTGCCGCCGTCGATCCTGATAGAGAACGGCGTCGAGCCGGCGTCGCTGGATTCGGTCCTGTCGGAGAGCGATTTCGTTTTCGTCGTCGCTTCGGTGACCAGCGAAAACCAGGGTTTTCTCGGCGCTGAGGCCTTTGCCAGAATGCGCAAGGGAGCTGCCTTCATCCTGCTCAGCCGTGCCGGCGTGGTCGATTTCCCGGCATTGATGGACGCCGTTCGCAGCGGTCATATCGTCGCCGCCAGCGATGTGTTTCCGGAAGAGCCGCTGGCACAGGATCATCCCGTGCGCGCGCTGCCCGGCTTCCTGCGTTCCGCCCACCGGGCCGGCGCGCTCGACATCGCCTTCAAGCGCATGGGCGACATGGTGCTGGAAGATATGGACCTGATCGACCGCGGGCTGCCGCCGATGCGTTCGAAGCGGGCCGAACGCGAAACCGTTTCGCGCATGCGTTCGAAGCCGGTCGACAAGAACTGAGCCGTCAAGCCAGCGCCTGCGCGGGTTTGTCAGATGGTGAACGACCAGAACAGGCAGGCCAACGTCGCTGCGGCGAAGACGACAAAGAACAGGCTTCTCAGCAGGATATTGCGGCGCAGCTCGTTCATGAAAAGATGGCATCCGACGATGGCGACGACGAACAGGAAGCGCCAGTTCAGCAGCGCCGGCAAGATGTTGCTTCGATCGAAAGCCCATCTGGCAGCGAGGCAGCCAATGATGGCTGCAAACAACACGACGACTGTCCAGAAGATCGCATCCGCGGCGTTCGTCAGGACAACGCTGGCGGCCCTGATCGGCAGGATCATCATCAGCAGCGCGCTGAAGAAATAGACCGATGCAAGCGGGATAAACGTCCCGGCATCGGCGACGTCGTCCAGGCGTTTTGCGCCGATCGCACCATAAGGATAGCCATGCTGGGCCACTGCCAGGCTGAGCGCCATCAGCAAAGCCGTCAATATGGCGACCAGTGCGAATGAAGTGAGGGCTTTGCTCATACGGGTCCTGTTCGGAACGAATCGAATGAGGACGTTGGTAGCCCATGGTTTGTAAATTGCTGGTAAGCGTCGAGGCCCGGCGTGACAGCGTTTCTCGACGTCCTCACTCCGCCGCTTGAAGGCGTCGCGCCTCGATGATGGCCCTGATCTCGGCACGGCAGGAACCGCAATTGGTGCCGGCATGCAGGGTGGCGCCGATCGCCTCGACGCTTACGCAGCCGCCGCGCACCGCTTCCGCGATCTGATTGGCGCCAACTCCGAAGCAGGAGCATACGATGGCGCCACGGTCGACGCGGTTGCCGCCGGGCCGCCCGGCTACGATCGCCAGCCGCCCACGCCGATCGGCGTGGTCCGCGCTCAACTGCTCCACCGCCCAGCTGCGCGACACGGCGACCGGCTTGGGCGCCAGATAGAGCGCGCCAGCCAGCCGGCTGCCGGCGAAACGAGCAAAGCGATAGTGCCCGCCGGTGACGTCATGATAGGCGAGCGTCTCGCCTAGCGCATCCGCGCCGAAAAGCGAGGCTGCGAAAGCCGGCCAGTCCCGGCCAGCCTCGAACGCAAGCTCTAGGCGCCAGCCGGCGGCACAGCGGGCGAGGCTCCAATAGTTGGCGTCGATCGAGGTCGGCCGTTCGGCCAGCACGGCGAAGCCGAAGGCGGCAGCAGCGAAGCGTTCCACGCGGGCGGCAACATTTTTCGAGGCCGGCTGCCCGGACACAGCATCGGTGATGGGCGCCACCAGCGCATCGACACGAGCGCGCGCGGAGAACTGGTCGGTCCAGTGCATCGGCACGAAGACCGATCCCGGTCGCTGCCGAGCCGTTAGCAGCGCCCGGACCAGCACTTCGCCATGCACAGTCGATACGCGCACAATGTCGGCGTCGCCAATGCCGGTGCGGGCGGCATCCGCCGGATGGATTTCGACGAAGGGCTCGGCCATGTGCTGAGATAGGCGCTGGCTCTTTCCGGTCCGCGTCATGGTGTGCCAGTGGTCGCGGACGCGGCCGGTGTTGAGGATTAGTGGATAGTCCGGGCTGGTGCGGGTTTGCGCTGTCGGGCGGACGGCGATGAAACGCGCCTTGCGGTCGGGTGTGTAGAAGCCGCCGTTGGCGAAGAAGCGAACGGGCTGGCGCCCGGTCGTGCCGCCCCCCTCTGGCCTGCCGGCCATCTCCCCCTCTAGGGGGGAGATTGGCAGCGTCTTCGATCCGCGCATTCCTGCAACGCCTGAGATTGGCGAAGGTCGTAGTGGCGGCTGATCTCCCCCCTCGAGGGGGAGATGGCCGGCAGGCCAGAGGGGGTCGTCTGCGACGGCTTCCACCTCGTTGGGGTGACCCGGAGAGGTCGAGACTTCAATACCGACCCCACCCCGGCTCGTTTGTCTCGCTTCGCTCGACGCGCTCCCCGACCCTCCCCTCAAGGGGGAGGGTAAGGTCGGCGCTGGCCATTGGAACGGTAGAATATCCTCATACGTCTCTGCGTCAGCATAGGCACCGATATCAAAATCCCGCGCGCCGTCATTCTCGAATGCCGACAGCGCGGCGTGTTCAGCAAAGATCTCCGCCGCCGACGCATAAGAAAACGCCTCGCCAAAACCCATTCGCCTGGCCACTTCGGCGATGATCCACCAGTCGGCTCTTGCCTCGCCGGGCGTGGACAAAAAGGCGCGCTGGCGCGAGATGTGGCGCTCCGAATTGGTGACGGTGCCGTCCTTTTCGCCCCAGGCGGCGGCGGGCAGCCGGACATGGGCGTGGCGGACCGTATCGGTCTTGGCCAGCACGTCCGATACCACGACAAACGGGCAGGCCTTGATTGCCGCCTCGACGGCATCGGCATCCGGCATCGAATCGACCGGGTTGGTCGCGATGATCCACAGCGCCTTGATGCGTCCGTCGGCCACGGCTTGGAACATTTCGACCGCCTTCAGGCCAGGCTTTTCGGCGATGTCAGGCGCGTCCCAGAAGCGCTGCACGCGGTCGCGATGTTCGGGGTTTTCGATCTCCATATGGGCAGCCAGCATGTTGGCCATGCCGCCAACCTCGCGGCCGCCCATGGCGTTGGGCTGACCGGTCACCGAAAATGGCCCGGTGCCGGGCTTGCCGATGCGGCCGGTGGCGAGATGACAATTGATGATGGCATTGACCTTGTCGGTGCCCGAGGACGACTGGTTCACGCCCTGGCTGTAGACGGTCACCGTCTTCGCCGTCGCGGCAAACAGGCTGTAGAAGCGGCCAAGCTCGTCCTCGCCCAAGCCCGTGGCAGCGGCGATACCGGCAAGGTCGAGCGCCGAGGCGGCGAAAAGGGCTTGCCCGAAGCCGGTCGTGTGCGCCGTGATATAGCTGCGGTCCAGCGCGTTATGCTGACCGAGATAGGCGAGCAGCCCTGTGAACAGCGCAACGTCACCATCCGGCGCGATCGCCAGATGCATGTCGGCGATATCTGCAGTCATCGTACGGCGCGGGTCGATCAGCACCACCTTCATGTCGGGCCGCTTTTCCCGGGCGGCGGCGATGCGCTGGTAGAGCACCGGATGGCACCAGGCGAGATTGGAGCCGACCAGCACGATGAGGTCGGCAAGCTCCAGATCCTCGTAGCTGCCCGGTACCGTGTCGGAGCCGAAGGCGCGGCGGTGGCCGGCAACCGACGAGGCCATGCACAGGCGCGAGTTGGTGTCGATATTGGCCGAGCCGATGAAGCCTTTCATCAGCTTGTTGGCGACATAATAGTCTTCGGTCAGCAACTGGCCCGAGACGTAGAAGGCGACCGAATCGGGGCCGTGCTCGGCAATGGTTTGCGAAAAGGTCGAGGCGATGACGCCGAGCGCTTCGTCCCAGCTGGTGCGGCGATCGCGGATCTCCGGATAGAGCAGCCTGCCGTTGAGGTCGATCGTCTCGGCCAGCGCCGAGCCCTTGGAACAGAGCCGGCCGAAATTCGCCGGATGGTCAGGATCGCCGCGGACGGTTACCTCACCGTCCGCAGCGACCTTGGCCAGCACGCCGCAGCCCACCCCGCAATAGGGGCAGGTGGTCCTCACCTCGCGCGCTTCGTCGATGTTCATGCTCAGGCTGCGCGACTGGCCAGCGCTTCGAGCGCAATGAACAGACGCTCGCCCTCGATCCGCACCGGAATGGTGCGCACCGCGCCTTCGTCGGCGCCAAGCGCCTTGCCGGTCTCCAGCGAGATGACCCAATTGTGCAAGGGACAGGTCACCGCCGCACCATGGACGATGCCCTGGCTGAGCGGCCCGCCCTTGTGTGGGCAATGGTCTTCGATGGCGAAGACCTGGTCCTCCGCCGTGCGAAAGACGGCGATTTTTCCCTCGGGCGTGGCGACGCAGCGCGCGCCGCGGCGCGGGATGTCGGAGAGAGAGCCGATTGACACCCAGTTCATCATGATCACTCCGCCGCCTGGGCAAAGCCGACCGAAGCCATCGGCCGGAATTCGTGCTTATCCTTGCCGGAAACGCGTTCCGACCACGGGTCGACCTGCGCGAATTTCTGCGAAAAGACGAAGCGCTCGTAATAGGCCTTGCGCTTGTCGCCATCGTCCATGACCTGGCGCTTGATCTCGGCGATGCCGATGCGCTTGGCCCATTTGTAAATGCGCTCGAGATAGCGGCCCTGTTCGCGATACATCTGCGTCAGCGCCACGATGTGCTCCAGCGCCTCGTCCTCGGTCTTGACCAGGCCGAGCACCTCGGTGCCTTTGATGTCGAGGCCGGCGGCGCCGGCGAAGTGGATCTCGTAGCCACTGTCGACGCAGATGACGCCGACATCCTTGCAGGTCGCCTCGGCACAGTTCCTCGGACAGCCCGAGACCGCCATCTTGACCTTGGCCGGGGTCCAGGAGCCCCACATGAATTTCTCGATGCGGACACCGAATCCCGTCGAATCCTGGGTGCCGAAGCGGCACCAGTCCGAGCCGACGCAGGTCTTCACGGTGCGCAGTCCTTTGGCGTAGGCGTGGCCGGAGACGAAGCCGGCCTGGCCGAGATCGGCCCACACCGCCGGCAGGTCTTCTTTGCGGATGCCGAGCATGTCGATGCGCTGTCCGCCGGTGACCTTGACCATTGGAATCTCGAACTTGTCGACGACGTCAGCGATGGCACGCAGTTCGGCGGCATTGGTGACCCCGCCCCACATGCGCGGCACCACCGAATAGGTGCCGTCCTTCTGGATGTTGGCGTGAACGCGCTCGTTGATGAAGCGCGACTGGTAGTCGTCGGCATATTCGTCCGGCCAGTCGCAGACGAGATAGTAGTTGAGCGCTGGCCGGCATTTGGCGCAGCCGCAGGAGGTCGTCCATTCCAGCTCCTGCATGACGGCGGGAATGGTCTTCAGGCCCTTGGCCTTGATCAGCCGGCGGACCTCGTCGTGGCCGAGCGTGGTGCAGCCGCACATCGGTTGCACAGCCGCCGGATTGTACTTGTCGCCGATGGTCAGCACCATCAGCTTCTCGACCAGACCGGTGCAGGAGCCGCAGGAAGCGGAAGCCTTGGTGTGGGCACGCACGTCGTCGAGCGAGGTCAGGCCCTTGTCCGTGATCGCGCCTGTTATCTTTCCCTTGCAAACGCCGTTGCAGCCGCAGATTTCCGCATCATCCGGCAAGGCTGCAACGGCCGCCATAGGGTCCAGGGAGGCGCCTCCCTGGTATGACTGGCCGAAGATAAGCGTGTCACGCATTTCCGATATGTCGGTCTGTTTCTTCTTGAGGTCGTTAAACCAGGCGCCGTCCGCCGTCTCGCCATAAAGCACGGTGCCTATGATACGGTCGTCCTTCAGCACCAGCCGCTTGTAGACACCGGCCGAAGCATCGCGCAGCACGATTTCCTGGCGGTCGTCGCCCTCGGCGAAATCGCCGAGCGAGAACAGCTCGATGCCCGTGACCTTGAGCTTGGTCGGCGTGTCCGAATGGACGAATGCCGCCTTCTCGTCGCCGGCAAGCTGGCTGGCCGCGACGCGCGCCATCTCGTAGAGCGGCGCCACCAAACCATAGACCTGGCCGTTGACCTCCGCGCATTCGCCGAGCGCGTAGATGTCAGGATCGTTGCTGCGCATGCCGGCGTCGACGACGATGCCGCGATTGACGGCAATGCCGGCTTCCTTCGCCAGCGCCGCATTCGGCCTGATGCCCACCGCCATGACGACGAGCGTCGCCGGAATGATGGTTCCGTCGGCGAGTTCCACCTGCTCGACCTTGCCCTTGCCTGTGATCGCCTGGGTGTTGGCCTTGGTGATGACCTTGATGCCGCGCTGCTCGACAGCGCGCTGCAGGAGGTAGCCGGCGGCAGGATCGAGCTGGCGCTCCATCAGCGTCGGCATGACATGCAGCACGGTGACGTCCATGCCCTGCGCGTTCAGGCCCGCAGCCGCCTCCAGCCCGAGCAGGCCCCCGCCGATAACCACGGCCTTGGCCCGTGACTGCGCGGCCAGCATCATCGCCCGAACGTCGTCGAGATCGCGATAGGTGAGCACGCCCGGCAGATCATGGCCGGGCACCGGGATGATAAACGGCACCGAGCCGGTGGCGATGACGAGCTTGTCGTAGGGCTCGGTCACGCCATGATCGGAGGTGACTGTTTTTGCTGCCCTGTCGATGGCGACGATCTTGTGGCCCTTGTAGAGGGTGATCCCGTGCTTGATGTACCAGCCATCGCCATGGATGATGATCTCCTCATAATCCTTTTCGCCTGACAGAACCGGCGACAGCATGATGCGGTCGTAGTTCACGCGCGGCTCGGCGTTGAAGATGGTGACCTGGTAGAGGTCCGGCGCCTTTTCCAGCAGATGCTCCAGCATGCGCCCGGGGGCCATGCCGTTGCCGATGATGACGAGTTTTTCGGTCATGTCCTGATTCACTCCGGTCTCACTCAGCCGCGTAGGAAAGGCCTGAAGCTTCGGCGGCGGCCGCGCGCTCCATCCGCCGGATGCTGAAGTGCATCCAGGCAAAGCAGGTGGCGACGATGACGAAGAGCAACATGAAGCAGCTCGACCAGACGCCGGTGAGGTCGTTCAGTGCGCCGAAGGCGATTGGCAGGATAAAGCCGCCGAGCCCGCCAATCATGCCGACAACGCCGCCGACCGCGCCGACATTCTGCGGGTAGTAAGCCGGGATGTGCTTGTAGACGGCGGCCTTGCCAAGGCTCATGAAGAAGCCGAGCACGCAGGCAACGGCTATGAAGGCGAGCGGGCCGATCTCGAAATGGAAGGCGATCGGCCCGCTGATGCCGTGCACGACGTAGTCTGCCGAGGGGAGAGACAGAACGAGAGTCGCGACGGCACTGACAGCGAAGGTCCAGTAGAGCACGGTGCGGGCGCCGATGCGGTCGGAAAGCACGCCACCATAGGCGCGGAAAATACTTGCCGGAATTGAATAGGCCGCGCCGATCATGCCGGCGGTCGCAAGCCCGAAGCCGTAGACGCCGATCAGGTAGCGGGGCAGCCACAGCGACAGCGCGACGAATGCACCGAAGGCGAAGAAATAATAGAAGGCGAAGCGCCAGACCTGCAGGTTCTTTAGCGGCGCGAATTCCTGCAAGAAGCTTCTCGCGGGCGCTGCCTTGCCGGCGCGGCGCTCGCGGATAACCGGATCGTCGCCGGTCGTGAACCAGAAGACGGCGGCCATGACGACGAGTGCTGCCGCCCAGATCAGCGCGACCGATTGCCAGCCCCAGGAGAGAAGCACGAACGGTGCCAGGAACTTGGTAACCGCGGCGCCGACATTGCCTACACCGAAAATGCCAAGCGCCGTGCCCTGCTTGCCAGCCGGGAAGAAGCGCGAGACATAGGCGACACCGACGGCGAAGGAACCACCGGCGAGCCCAACGCCTAACGCGGCGACCAGCATCTGTGCGTAGGTTTGCGCAAAAGCGAGCAGGAAGGTCGCGACCGCCGCCGCAAGCATGGTCGCGGTGTATACCAGCCGTCCGCCAAACCGGTCGGTCCAGACACCGAGCACCATGCGCACGAGCGAACCGGTGAGGATCGGGGTGCCGACCAGCAGGCCGAACTCCGTCTCGTTCAACCCAAGGTCCTGCTTTATGCGCACGCCGATGATTGAAAAGATCGTCCACACCGCGAAGCAGACGGTGAAGGCGATGGTGGACATTACAAGCGCCTGCTGGGGAGCACTGTCCTGGCTGGGCGCGGCTGGGAGATTTGCGGTCAACGTCTGGCTCCGGTTTGCGGCGTGGGAGGCACCGCGGATGTTTTGTAGGTGAGTGATCAGCGACGCGGCATCGGCCCGTGCAACGAGACCGGGCTCGCCACGGTCAGGTCGTTGCTTTCCGTCTTGGCGCCAACGGGAAACAGCAGGAGCGCGGCGGTGAACAGCGCCGCCGTCAGCGCGCTGCTGGCCAGAAAATCGCGGCGCGTGAAGTCCGCGAGGGACGCGCCAGTTCCGATCCGTTTCGTCATCGTCGTCTCCGGTTGGGCGCCGCTTGGGACCAGCGCCGTCGATCGTGTAAAAACAAAAAAGCCGCCGGCCAGGTCTTCGCGCGTCCGTCCATCCGGGATCGCGTATTGACCTGAGCGGCAGCTTTGCCTGTGGCGCCCGCCATTGGACGCCGTGTCACTTGGCCCTTTGCGGGCCTACATTTTAGAAAGCAGGAAGCGTGCCAATTCGACAGCGCTCTAAATTACCGAATAAAATCAATGTGAACCGCCGCCGAGCGATTTTTGACCAAGCCCGGCAGCGGATCAAAGCTTAGTCAGAATGCCTTGCGCAGCAGCATAATATTTGTGCAATGCGATAGATTGCCCATTGCCGACGCAGATTGCCAATTGCCGATGATGACGCGTTTTTCGGTCATCGCCTTACTCCGCGGCTTCGACGAAGCGGTGGCGTTCGTAGAGGAACTTCAGCACCGCCTCGCGGCAGCGCAGGAAGGTCCGGTCGGAGGAAAGCTCGATGCGCCGGCGCGGCCGGGCCAGCGGCACGGCAAGCACCTCGCCGATGGTCGCCGCCGGGCCGTTGGTCATCATGACGATGCGGTCGGACAACAGCACCGCCTCGTCGACATCGTGGGTGATCATGATCGTCGTCGAGCCAAGCCTCGAATGGATATCCATCACTGCGTCCTGCAGATGGGCGCGCGTCAGCGCGTCGAGCGCGCCGAACGGCTCGTCGAGCAGCAGGATCTTCGGTTCCATGGCCAGAGCGCGGGCGATGCCGACGCGCTGCTTCATGCCGCCCGATATCTCGGCGGGCCGCTTGTCCCTGGCATGCGCCATCTGCACGAGCTCGAGATTGCGCATGATCCAATCATGCCGCTCGGCCCGGCTCCTGGTCGAACCGAACACTTTCGACACCGCCAGATTGATGTTCTCGTAGACGGTGAGCCACGGCAAAAGGCTGTGGTTCTGGAACACCACGGCGCGCTCGGGTCCGGGGCTGTCGATCTCCTTGTCCTCGAGCAGCACAGCGCCGGCGGAGACTCTGGTCAGCCCGGCGATCAGGTTGAGCAAGGTCGACTTGCCGCAGCCGGAATGGCCGATGATCGAGACGAATTCGCCCTTATCGATGGTGAGCCTGATGTCTTTCAGCACCTCGCTGACCTGGCCGCCGCGGGCGAAGGATTTGTCGATATGGTCGAGTTTCAGGTAGGCCGTCATGGCGCTTTCCTCACTTTGCCGTTGTGCCGCGGGTGACGAAGGCGCCGACCGCCGCAACCAGGCGGTCGAGGCAGAAGCCGGTGACGCCGATATAGGCGAGCGCGACGATGATGTCGGGCAGCCGCGACGAATTCCAGGCATCCCAGATGAAGAAGCCGATACCGACGCCGCCTGTCAGCATTTCGGCCGCGACGATCGCAAGCCAGGACAGGCCGATGCCGATGCGCAGGCCGGTGAAGATGTAAGGCGCCGCGGCCGGCACCATGATCTTCACGAAGAATTCGAGCTGGTTGAGCCTGAGGATTCGGGAAACGTTGCGGTAATCCTCGGGAATGTTGCGGACGCCGACGGCGGTGTTGATGATCACCGGCCAGATCGAGGTGATGAAGATGACGAAGATCGCCGACGGGCTGGAATCGCGGAACGCCGCCAGCGACAGCGGCAACCAGGCCAGCGGCGGCACCGTGCGCAGGATCTGGAACACCGGATCGAGGCCGCGCATCGCCCAGATCGACTGGCCGACCAGTGCGCCGAGCGCGACGCCAACGATTGCAGCCAGGCCGAAGCCGATGGCGACGCGCTGCAGCGAGATCAGCACCCGCCAGGCCAGTCCGATATCCTGCGGACCATAGTCGAAGAACGGATGGGCAATCAGATCGTAGGCCTCGTTCCACACCTGGCTAGGTGGCGGCAAGCTGGCATTGGGCGACGAGCAGGCGATCTGCCAAATGACCAGCATGACGGCAATGACGACTGCCGGCGGCACCAGAGTGCTCGCCAGTTTGCCGGCGATCGCGGCGGGATCGAAGCGGCGCCTCACCTTGGCGGTGAAAGCTATGACCTCTGCGGGCTTGGCAGGCGCGGGGAACGCCTTCACCTTGGTGTCCTCGATGGCTTGGATAGACATTTCGCAAAGAGCTCCTTGAGCACGTGGAGTGACAGGCGGCGCCAACGGCGGCGCTTGCCGTCGACGTCAGGCCGATGCCTTGATCTTGAGGCTGTCGAGATAGGCGGACGGGTTGGCCGGATCGAAGATCTTGCCGTCGAAGAAGGTCTCCACGCCGCGCGACGAAGATGCCGGGATATCGGCCGCGGCGACGCCGAGGTCCTTGGCCGCCTCGCGCCACAGATCCTCGCGGTTGACTTGATCGACCAGCGCCTTGATGTCGGTGGTTGCCGCGAATTTGCCCCAGCGGATGTTCTCGGCCAGGAACCAGCTGTCGTGACTCTTGAATGGATAGGACACGCCGCCCTTCCAGAACTTCATGTAGAGATCGGTCCCGGTGGCGACGCGGTCATTGCCGTAATTGATGTCGCCCTTGAGGCGGCCGATGATGTCGGCGGTCGGCACGTTCATCCACTGCCGCTTGCCGATGATGGCAGCCATTTCGTCCTTGTTTTCCATGGCCTCGCACCATTGCTGGGCTGCCATGACGGCCACCAGGATGGCCTTGGTGGCGTTCGGATATTTGTCGATGAATTCGGCGCGCAGGCCGAGCGCCTTTTCCGGATGGCCCTTCCACAATTCGCCCGTCGTGGCGGCCGTGAAGCCGACACCCTGGTGGACGAGCTGCTCGTTCCATGGCTCGCCGACGCAAAACACGTCCATGTTGCCGACCTTCATGTTGGCGACCATCTGCGGCGGCGGCACGACGATGGTGGAGACATCCTTGTCCGGGTCGATACCGCCGGCGGCCAGCCAGTAGCGCAGCCACAAATCATGGGTGCCGCCCGGGAAAGTCATGGCGGCCTTCACCTCCTTGCCTTCGGCCTTCTTGGCGGCGAAGGCGTCCTTCAGCTTGGAGGCATCGAGGCCGACGCCGGTGCTGGCATACTCCTGGGCGACGGAAATGGCCTGGCAGTCGTAGTTAAGCCGCGCCACGATCGCCATCGGCATCGGCTGGTTGTTCTGCGTCACCTTGCCGGTGTGCATGAGGTAAGGCATCGGCGTCAGGATATGGGCGCCGTCGATGCCGTTGGCTTCGCCGCCGAGCATCAGATTGTCGCGCGTCGCGCCCCAGGAGGCCTGTTTGAGCACCTCGACATCGGGCATGCCAAACTTTTCGAACAATCCCTTCTCCTTGGCGATCATGAGGGGCGCGGCATCGGTCAGCGCGATGAAGCCGAGCTTGGCGCCGGCGACTTCCGGGGCGGCAGTAGCCGCATAGGCACCAGAGGGCAGCAGCGCCCGCGCGGCCGTCAGGGTTGCCGCGGTGGCCGCACTTGCCATCAGAAAATTGCGGCGGGTCATGCTCTCGAGAGGGGCTTCAGTCTTGATGCGTTTCGTCATCGTCGTCTCCCGTTGGGCACTGCTTGGGATCAGCGCCGTCGATTGCGTGTTCGGTCAAAACAAAAAAGCCGCCGGCCAGGCCGCGCGCCCATCCATCCGGGATCGCGTGTTGACCTGAGCGGCAGCTTTGCCTGTAGCGCCCGCCATTGGACGCCTGTTCCGTGACCCCAAGAAGAGTCAGCCTATTGCAAAGCAGGAACCGTGCCAGTTTCGGAATGGATGACAAACATCAATGAGATCAACGGTATGCCACAATCGTGGGCGCGCTGGCCCGCTGGGCGAGCAAGCCAAAGATTGCTCATTAGCGCAGTCGCACGCATAATTTTTGTGCAATGCACAAGAATGGCGCGAAAATGATCAGGCTTCGACGCGCGCAAATTTCTGCCCGGCAATGTAGGCGTCGACCTCGTCTGGATCGAATATCTGGCCATCGAAGAAACCATCGGGGCCGAGCACCAGACTGGCGCCGGCGGAGCCGACAGGTGTGGCAGACGCCAGCGCGCCCTCCACTTTAGAATTGGCGCCGGGAAGTGCGACGCCGAGCGGCTTCAGCGCCGACCGGTAAAGATCGGGGCGGTAGCAGTCGCGGGCGATGGCCAGATTCTCCGGCGTGTGCGCCACATGTTCCCAGCGCACCATCTGCGTGTAGAACCACAGCGCATGGCTCTTCCAGGGAAAGTTGGCCGCCTTGTCGAAGGGCAGGAAGAAATCCTCGACCGTTCGTTCCGCGCCACCGCCGAGTTGGAGATGTCCGCTCAGGATCGGCATCTGCACTGCCGCATGCAGGCCGAGGAAGGCAGGCTGCGCCATCAGCGCGGCCAGTTCGCCGCGGTTTGCCGGATCCTGGCACCAGCGCGCGGCGTGATGAAGCGCGCGCAGCAGGGCCGAAAGGGCTTCCGGGTGCTTTTCGGCCCAGGCCTTGCGCACGCCGACGACTTTCTCGGGGCTGGTCTTCCAGATGGCGGCCTTGACTGTCGCTATATGGCCGGTGCCGGCGACGACCGAGGCGGTGTTCCAGGGTTCACCGACGCAGTAGCCGTCGATTCTGCCGGCGGCGAGTGCGTCGGCCATGAAGGGCGGCGGCACGATGACGATTTCTATTTCGCGCGACGGATCAACGCCGCAGGCCGCGAGCCAGTAGCGCAGTTCGTAATTGTGTCCCGAGTGCGGATGCACGACCGCAAAGCGCAGCGGGTCGCGACCGGCATTTGACCGTTCACGGATCAGCATCCCCAAGGCCTTGCCGGCTCGCGCCGGATCGAGGTCGGGCAAGGCACCATGCGCGGCCATGCCCGCCCAAACCGCGTTCGAAACCGTTACGCAGTTGCCGCCCAGTCCCAGCGAGAAAGGCACGATGGTGTCGGAGGCGAGTGGGGTGAGACCCAGATTGCAGGCGATCGGCATCGGCCCCAGCATATGCGCCAGATCGAAATGTCCGATCGCGATGCGGTCGCGGATGTTGGCCCAGGAGGTTTCGCGATTGAGCGTCAACTCGATGCCTTCGCGCGCGGCAAAGCCGATCTCCCTAGCTGCGACCAGAACCGCGCTGTCGAAGAGCGGCATGAAACCCGCATTGATCTGGTGTTCGGCCGCCATGCTCAACTCTCCCCCGGATCCAGTAGACCTGCCGTCGTCACCAGGCTCTGCGCGATTTCGCTGATCTTGCGGTTCTGGCTCATGGCGGTCTTGCGCAGAAGCGTATAGGCGGCATCCTCCGACAGGCCGCGCGACCTCATCAGGATGCCCTTGGCACGGTCGATGACCTTGCGGTTCTCCAACTCACTGCGCGCTTCTTCCAGTTCGCGCGCCATTCGCGAGAACGCGTTGAAGCGGCTGATCGCCATGTCGAGGATCGGCTTGACGCGCTCCTGGCGCAGCCCGTCGACGACATAGGCGGAGACCCCCGCCTCCACCGCAGCTTCGATCGAAGCCTGATCCGACCGGTCGACGAACATGGCGATCGGCCGCTTCACCACGCGCGAAAGCTGGAACATGTTCTCAAGCATGTCGCGGTTGGGATTCTCGAGGTCGATGACAATTACGTCCGGCTCGATCTCGGCGATGCGCCGCGCTATTCCCGCAACGTCGTGAACGACCGTGACCTGTTCATGCCCGGCCTCCCGCAATCCCGCCTCGATGATAGCGGCGCGAATGTGGTTTTCGTCGATCACCAGGACGGTGAGGGATTTCCGGATCATGCCGCATTTTTTGCGCACGCTGCGTGATTGTGCAATGCGGCACCGCAATAATCGACGCAGTCATCTCTTCGAATTCAGAGGGACCGCCATCATGTTCGCGGAGCCGACCCGTTAAGCTTCTTTAAATACCGTTCACACGGTCTGACTTTGTTTTTGTATCCACTGCGCTATCTTCCGATTGCGAACCTTGTCTCGCTGGCTAGAAGATTGGAGGTTTCCATGGATCGGCGATCATTTTTGACAGGAATGTTTGGCCTTGCTGGGGCAGCAGCCCTTGTGAGCGCAGTTCGGCCTATCGACGCAATAGCCGGTGTACCGGACGCCAGAAGCGGCATTCTCGATGAACTCGACGCGCCCGAGATAGAGACCTCCGAGGACGAAGATATTCAAGCAGAGCCGGTTCGGCATAGGTCGTGGCACCGCAGGCGGCGGCGCAGGCGGCGCGCTTGGAGAAGGGCCTGCCGTCGTTACTGGCGAAATGGCTATCGGCGCGTCCGGTGCCGTCGCAGGCGTGTTTGGGTCTGGGATTGGTATTATTAGCGGTAGTGTGCTGAAAACCCCGGTGGTTGCCGGGGTTTTCGCTTCAGGCGACCGCTAGTAGTCCTCCGGTGGATGTCACCGCAAGGTTTCGGCTAACAGAAATACAGGGGGACCGATCGGTTTTGTGAGGCCTGCCAGTGATAGGCAGGCCTAAAGAGACTGATTTTCCTAGGGGAAAACTGGTGGAGCCAATCGGAATCGAACCGACGACCTCTTGAATGCCATTCAAGCGCTCTCCCAACTGAGCTATGGCCCCACTTCCGGCAGTCTACCGGCGCCGTTGCCGGCGAAGAGATCCGGCGCGGGTTCTAGACCGCGCCGTTAGTGCAGGCGGCTTCTAACCCCGCCTTCTGTCAATATCAAGCCTTCAAGAGCGGCTTTTTCTCCAGATGTCGCGAAAGTCGGCAGACGCTCGCGTCAGGGGCCGGATCAGACTTCGTCGTCGTCGTCGCCGACGCCGATCATGTCGGCGACATCGTCGTCCTCTTCCTCTTCGTCGGCGAGGAAAGTATCGTCGTCGTCGCCGAGGTCCACATCGTCCTCGTCATCGCCGAGATCGGGAAGATCGTCGGCCTTCGCATCCTCGTCCGCCTCTTCGAGCGAGACGACTTCGACGCCCTCTTCCTCCTCGGCGTCCACTTCCTTCTCGGCAACTTCCTCTTCCTCCTCGAGGGCAGCAATCTTGCCTTCCTCGAAATAGGAGCGTGGATAGCTCTTGCCGGTATAGGGCGAGACGATCGGATCCTTGTTCAGGTCGTAGAATTTTTGACCCGTCTCGGGGTCGATGCGTTTGGTGCCAAGTTCGGGTTTTGCCACAGCAAGCCTCGTCGATAAAAGTTTGGTCCCCATAACCACAGTTTACGGCGCTGTCAAAGCCTAAAGCCAGCGTCATAAATCGCCGCATTGAGAGACCTCTTGCAAGGGGATGACCATTTCCGCCCGCCGTGATACGAGACCGCCCAAACCAAAAGAAAAAGGCCGGCTGCCGGCGTTTTCATCCAGGGAAAAGCCATGTCGCATACTGCCGCCCCGAAACCGGCCACCGCTCGCAAATCGTCGGCGCTTTCCGGCGTGGCGCGGGTACCCGGCGACAAGTCGATCTCGCACCGCTCGTTCATGTTCGGCGGCCTTGCCTCCGGCGAGACCCGCATCACCGGCCTGCTGGAAGGCGAGGATGTGATGCGCACGGGCGCCGCGATGAAGGCGATGGGCGCGCATATCGAGAAGCACGGCACTGAGTGGGTGATCCGCGGCACCGGCAACGGCGCGCTGCTGCAACCGGAAGGTCCGCTCGATTTCGGCAATGCCGGCACCGGCTCACGCCTCACCATGGGTCTGGTCGGTACTTACGACATGGAGACGACTTTCATCGGCGACGCGTCGCTGTCCGGCCGCCCGATGGGCCGCGTGCTCGAGCCGCTGCGCCAGATGGGCGTGCAGGTGCTGAAGGCGACGCCCGGCGACCGCATGCCGATCACGCTGCACGGGCCCAAACATGCCGCGCCCATCACCTACCGCGTGCCGATGGCCTCGGCGCAGGTGAAATCGGCGGTGCTGCTCGCCGGGCTGAACACGCCCGGCGTCACCACCGTCATTGAGCCGGTGATGACGCGCGACCATACCGAAAAGATGCTGAAGGGATTCGGCGCCAATCTGTCGGTCGAGACCGACGAGCGCGGCGTGCGCCACATCTTCATCGAGGGCCAGGGCAAGCTCACCGGCCAGACGATCGCTGTGCCCGGCGATCCGTCCTCGGCAGGCTTCCCGCTGGTGGCGGCGCTGATCGTGCCGGGCTCGGACATTACAATCGAAAATGTGCTGATGAACCCAACCCGCACCGGGCTTCTGCTGACGCTGCAGGAGATGGGCGCCCGGATCGACATTCTCGACACGCGCAACGAAGGCGGCGAGGACGTCGCCGATCTGCGCGTGCGTTACTCCGAGCTGAAGGGCGTCACCGTGCCGCCCGAACGGGCGCCGACGATGATCGACGAATATCCGGTGCTTGCCGTCGCGGCCAGCTTCGCCGAGGGCGAGACGCTGATGCAGGGACTGGAAGAGCTGCGCGTCAAGGAATCCGACCGGCTGTCAGCTGTCGCCGACGGGCTGAAGCTGAATGGCGTCGACTGCACCGAGGGCGAGGCGACGCTTGCCGTACGTGGCAAGCCGGACGGCAAGGGCCTCGGCGGCCATCCAAGTGGACAGGGCACGACGGTGAAGACCCATCTCGACCACCGCATTGCCATGAGCTTTTTGATCATGGGACTGGCGACGGAAAAGCCTGTCACCATCGATGACCAGGCGATGATCGCGACCAGCTTTCCGGAGTTCATGGGGCTGATGAAGGAGCTGGGCGCGGAGATTTATTAAACCCAGGATTGTCGTCAAATTTGGGTATCAACTCAATTGTTCTTTAAGGCCAGTCCTTCAGGATCGAGCGAACATTGGGGAGAGCCATGAACATCCTAGCCTCGATTTTGCTTGCGATCGTAGCAGGTGTCGTTCTGACGATTGCAAAGGCGATATCTGTTGCCAGGATGATCCGCGAGCGGAACTATTCGTTCGTGCGCTTTGGCTTGATCGCGGCACTTTGGATTGGACTTACGGTCCCGAGCATAAGTTCTTCATGCGGGACGATAGGCTGCGCATACGGCCTGCATTTCGGCTGGGTGCTCGAACTAATCAAAGCCGACATGCCCTCAAATGCGATATTTTTCGTAATCGGTGCCTACGCGATCCTTAGCGTATATTTTTTCTCCCATGTACTTGGATGGGTATTTTCCTTGTTGGTAGCTGCGCGGCCTGTTTCGCGTTAATAGAGCATCCCAAGCCGTACGATGACATATTGCATTGAAGCCGGTTCTCGGCTTGTTGGTCGTCCATGACTTCGACCTTCACCATCGCCATCGACGGGCCCGCCGGCGCGGGCAAGGGTACGCTCGCCCGGCGGCTGGCCGACCACTACCGGCTGAACCTGCTCGACACCGGCCTCACCTATCGTGCGGTGGCGCATGCGCTGCTTCGGGTTGGCCTGCCGCTCGACAATGTCTCGGCTGCCGAAACTGCGGCGCGGCAGGTCGACCTGGCCAAGCTCGACCGGTCGGTGCTGTCGGCGCATGCGGTCGGCGAAGCGGCTTCGAAAGTGGCGGTGTTCCCTTCGGTGCGGCGCATACTGGTCGAAAAGCAGCGCGATTTCGCCAAGGCGCCGCCGGGCGCCGTGCTCGATGGCCGCGACATCGGCACCGTCGTCTGTCCCGACGCCGACATAAAACTCTATGTGACGGCCAGCGCCGAAGTGCGGGCAGAGCGGCGGCTGGCCGAGATCGAGAGCATCGGCGGCACCGCCAATTTCGCTGAGATCCTGGCCGATATCCTGCGCCGCGACGAGCGCGACATGGGTCGCGCCGACTCGCCGCTGAAGCCGGCCGCCGATGCGCACTTGCTCGACACGTCGGAAATGGCTATAGAAGCCGCGTTTCTTGCGGCCAAGGCGATCATCGACGACGTTCTGGCCAAGAGAAACAAAGCCTGAGCCGGGTTTTTCCATCCGTTGCCGATTGCCGGCGGCGAAAAGATACCCATATCGGGCACGAACCAGCCTGCCAGCATTCTTCATGCGCCGGAATTGCCGCTTAAGCGGCCAAGGGCTTTTTTGGAAAGCCCGGAACGCCGGCAGGCCAACGCAACGCTAACCCACGGCGCCCGCCCCGCTTGAGATGCGGGGCATTCCAGGAGAAAATATGTCAGCTGCAAATCCCACTCGCGATGATTTCGCGAGCCTGCTCGAAGAATCTTTTACCGCCGGCCACTCCGGCGAAGGCCAGGTCGTCAAGGGCACGATCACCGCGATCGAAAAGGACATGGCCATCATCGACGTCGGCCTCAAGGTCGAAGGCCGCGTGCCGCTGAAGGAATTCGGCGTCAAGGGCAAGGACACGACGCTCAAGGTCGGCGACACGGTCGAAGTCTATGTCGAGCGCATCGAGAACGCGCTTGGCGAAGCGATGCTTTCCCGCGAAAAAGCCCGCCGCGAAGAGAGCTGGGTCCGCCTCGAAGAGAAGTTCACCAAGGGTGAACGCGTCGAAGGCGTCATCTTCAACCAGGTCAAGGGCGGCTTCACCGTCGACCTCGACGGCGCGGTGGCCTTCCTGCCGCGCAGCCAGGTCGATATCCGCCCGATCCGCGACGTGTCGCCGCTGATGCACAATCCGCAGCCCTTCGAAATCCTGAAGATGGATCGCCGCCGCGGCAACATCGTGGTGTCGCGCCGCACCGTTCTCGAGGAAAGCCGTGCCGAACAGCGTTCGGAAATCGTGCAGAACCTCGAAGAAGGCCAGGTGGTCGAAGGCGTCGTCAAGAACATCACCGACTATGGTGCGTTCGTCGACCTCGGCGGCATCGACGGCCTGCTGCATGTCACTGACATGGCATGGCGCCGCGTCAACCATCCGACCGAAATCCTCAACATCGGCCAGACGGTCAAGGTGCAGATCATCCGCATCAACCAGGAAACCCACCGCATCTCGCTCGGCATGAAGCAGCTCGAGAGCGATCCGTGGTCCGAGATCGGAACGAAATTCCCGATCGGCAAGAAGATCAAGGGCACCGTCACCAACATCACCGACTACGGCGCGTTCGTCGAGCTGGAGCCGGGTATCGAAGGCCTCATCCACGTTTCGGAAATGTCGTGGACGAAGAAGAACGTGCATCCCGGCAAGATCCTGTCGACGACCCAGGAAGTCGACGTGGTGGTGCTCGAAGTCGATCCGGCCAAGCGCCGCATCTCGCTCGGCCTCAAGCAGACGCTCGAGAACCCGTGGCAGGCTTTCGCCAGCAGCCATCCGGTCGGCAGCCAGGTCGAGGGCGAGGTCAAGAACAAGACCGAGTTCGGTCTGTTCATCGGCCTCGAAGGCGACGTTGACGGCATGGTCCATCTGTCCGACCTCGACTGGACCCGTCCGGGCGAGCAGGTGATCGAGGAGTACAATCGCGGCGACATGGTCAAGGCGCAGGTGCTCGACGTCGACATCGACAAGGAGCGCATCTCGCTCGGCATCAAGCAGCTGGCCAAGGACACGGCCGGCGAGGCGGCGACCTCAGGCGAACTGCGCAAGAACGCGGTCGTCACCTGCGAGGTCACCGGCGTCAAGGATGGCGGTCTGGAAGTGCGGCTGGTCGACAGCGGCATCGAGACCTTCATCAAGCGCTCCGACCTCAGCCGTGACCGTGACGAGCAGCGTCCCGAGCGCTTCACGGTCGGCCAGAAGGTCGACGCCCGCGTCATCGCCTTCGACAAGAAGACCCGCAAGCTGCAGGTCTCGATCAAGGCGCTGGAAATCGCCGAAGAGAAGGAAGCGGTCGCCCAATACGGCTCGACCGACTCCGGCGCTTCGCTGGGCGACATTCTGGGTGCCGCGCTGAAGAAGCAGGGCAGCTAAATCTGCAAACGCCGCGCCTCGCGCGCGGCTCGAACACACAACCCGCGGACCGAAAGGTTCGCGGGTTTTTCATGGCCGCGAAGAGGCGCGCAATGTCGCTGGGTGGCCCGGCAGCCGGTCATGCTTGAAACGTCCGATGGAGCCTGTAGTCTGCCGCATCGGCCCGAAAGATCGGTCCGGGACAATGCGAAACGATCGAAGGCGCGAGCTCTATGATCCGCATCGGTTTTAGTCTTGCAATCCTGTTGATCGGCACGATCGCAGCGTCAGCGGCCCTGCCGCCCTACTGGCAACGCAAAGCCGAAATCCAGGCCATAGTCGACAGCGGCGCCGTGGCCGGCGTGCTGGAAAACCGCGGCCCGATCGACGCGGTCGAGCGCGTCGGAAACGACCATTATCGGGTGCGGGCCGGCGGCTGCGCGCTGGACGTGCAGATCGTCGACGATGCGAGCGCGGTCGCGATGCCGGGACCGCGCAAGTTCAAGCTCAAGCTCGGCGATTTCGTCTGCAAATGAGCCGCCGGATGACGCTGATTTTCCAGCGAGCCATCCGCCCGATCCGATACCGGCAAATCAGGCCCTGCCGTAAAGCGGCACAAGCGTGCCGCTCATCGCCAGATTGGCCGGCGAAGCGAGGTATGCAATGGCCTCAGCGGCCGCCTCCAGGCTGACCCATTTGCCGAAATCGGCGGTCGGCATGTCAGCCCGGTTGGCCGGGGTGTCAAGGGTCGAGGGCGCGACCGCATTGACCAGGATGCCCTTGCCCTTGAGTTCCTCCGCCATGGCCACCGTCATTGCCGCGACCGCCGCCTTACTGGCCGCATAGGCGACCATGCCGGACCCGCGCCGCAGGTCCAGCCCGGCGCGCGCCGTGATGTTGACGATGCGGCCCGACACAGAAGATTCCAGCATCGAGCGTATCGCCGCGCGGCAGCACAGGAAGGTGGTGCGGGCATTGGTGTCCATCATTTCTGCAAAGGACGCGGGCTCGATCTTCTCGACCGGCGCGGCGGTGAAGCCGCCGGCCAGATGGATGGATGCCCATAAATCCGTAACGCTGGCGTAGAACGCATCGACCTTGGCAGGGTCGGCGAGATCGACATTGTGCGCCAGCCTGACGCGCTCATGGGCCGGGAAAGGAAAATGCGCCGGCGCGGCAGCATGGGCATTGGGCACATGGCAGACCGCGCCCTGCTCCAGCAGTTTTCCGACAACCGCGCCACCGAGCGCTCCAGTGCCGCCGGTCACCACAATATGCCTGCCGTCCAGTGTGTCCGTCATCTTCGACCGCTCCAGTCACTCATATGCCGCGCCGCAGCCGAAGGTCGCGCCTTTCGCGCGATCACTCAACCGAAATCTCGATGACGCAGCGTCGCTTCTGCGCGTCAAGCCGTCGGCCATCAGACGCTGCCCGCGCTCAATCGACAGTTATCTCGATGACATATGGCAGTCTGGTCGCCCGCGCGCGCTTGAGTGCGTCCGCCAGGTCGTCAATACCGACAATCCGCTCGGCGGCAATGCCATAGGCCTCGCCCAGCTTGCAGAAGTCGGGCGGCGCCGGCGAGACGCCGACCGGTTCGACGCCGACATCGAGCATCGAGGTTTCGATTTCGCGATAGCCGCGATTGTTCCAGACGATGAAGATCACCGGCGCCGCAGCATCGAGGGCGGCGCCCAGTTCCGGCAGCGTGAACTGGAAACCACCGTCGCCGGTGAGACAAACGACCGGCGCATCAGGCACGGCAAGAGCCGCACCGATCGCGGCCGGCGGACCATAGCCGAGCGCGCCGAAGCCGGTGGCGGCGTTGAACCAGCCGCCCGGGCGATCGTGATCGTAATAGAGGTTGGCGGCATAGACCGGCTGGGTCGAATCGCCGACGATGATCGAGCCCCGCAATGTATCGCGGATCACTTCCACCGCGCTTATCTGGGCCGCGAAGGCTGGGTTCAGGTCGGCGAGCGCCGCCTGTCGTGCGGCGGCGGCACGACCATCGCCAGCATCCGAGGCCGCCGCAACACCGCCGATCGCGGCAAGCAAGGCCTCGATCGCCTCGCCACAATCCGCCTGGATGGAGACGGTGGCCGGGTGGCGCGCAAGCTGGTCGGCGCCGATGTCGATGCGGATCAGATTAGTAGGCGGGACAAAGCCGCCGTCGCCATATCCGTCATAATCGGTCGGGCCGAATTCGGTGCCGGCGGCGATGACCAGGTCGGCGTCGGCAATCAGCGCGCGCACCGCCTTCAGACTGGGGCTGGCCGGCACGCCAAGTGGATGGCGATGCAGTAAGCCGCGGGCATTGGTCGTCTGGACGACCGGCGCTCCCAGCCTTTCGGCGAGGCGCTGCAACGGCGCTTCGGCTCTCTTGGCGCCGCCGCCGGCAAGGATCAGCGGGAGGCGGGCAGCAGCGCAAAGCCTTGCCGCCTCTGCTATCGCGGCCGCTTCCGGCTCGGGCGGCGCTACGTTCGTCAGCAAGGCCGCGAGGCCGTCGGCCGGCTTGACCATGACGTCGGTCGGGATCTCGATATGAACCGGGCCGGGGCGCGAGGATGAAAACAGGGCAAAAGCGCGGGCAAGAACGCCGGGCAGTTCGTCGGCATCGGCGACGCGATGCGAGAACAGCGCGACCTTCTCCATCATGCCACGCTGGTCGGGCAGTTCGTGCAAATGGCCAAGGCCTTTGCCCAGCGTCGGCGTGGCGTTCACGCCTGAGATCACCAGCATAGGAACCGAATCGGCGCGGGCCTGGCCCATGGCGGTGATGGTGTTGGTCAGCCCTGGTCCGGTGATCACGAAGGCAACGCCCGGCTTGCCGCCGGCGCGCGCATAACCGTCGGCCATGAAGCCGGCGCCCTGCTCATGGCGAGGGGTGACGTGGCGGATCTTCGAGCGCGCCAGCCCGCGATAGAGTTCGACAGTATGCACACCCGGAATGCCGAAGACGGTGTCGACGTCATGGGCTTCGAGTAAAGTGATGAGCGCTTCGCCGACCGTCGTCATTGTCTGAGCACCGGACGTGTGAGGCAAGTCGGACCGCCCTCGCAGGCAATGCACAGCGCGTCCGCCTCGAAGGTCGAAACCCTGCAGCCGGCGGCCGCCATGGCCGCCGCCGTCTTCGGGAAGCCGGCGACGGCGATCACGTCGCGTGGCGCGGTCGGCAGCACATTGAGGCTGAGGCCGTTGGAGGCGAAGAACTCGTCCGCGTCGCCTTCGACCAGGCGAATGCCTCGCGCCCGCAGCATCTGGTAAAAGGCGGCCGGCAAAAGCGGTGCATAGACCAGCGCCAGATCGTCGGCGAGCGGACTGATCACCGACATCAGATGCAGACAGGCCTCCTCGCCGTGCCAGAGCGGCAGGTCGTAACCATAGACCTGGATACCCTTGGGTGTGAGCAGGTTGGCGAGTTGCTGGATGCCGTCCTGGTTGGTGCGCATGCCGCGGCCGACGGCCAGCGTCCGCGAATCTACCCAGACGCAGTCGCCGCCCTCGACCTGTCCGGGGTGCTCGATGCGGCCGAGGATCGGCACGTCCATGCGCCTGTAGGCCGCTTCGTGCAGGCCGGGCTCGGCCCGGCGCAGCGCTTTGCCCATGGCGAGGATGATGGCGCCATGGTCGGTCATCAGCGACGGATCGTGAGTGAAGACGGAATCGGCAAGCCCGTCATCGGCATCGGTCAGCCATTCGATCTTGGCGCCGGACGCCAGAACCAGCGTCGTTAGCGCCTCATGCTGGGCAGCGGCTTTTTGCGAATCGAAGCCGGGACCATAGTGCCATTCCGACGCTTCGGCGCGGTGCATGGCGCTTGCGGCGGACCGCATCAACACGCGCCTGAGCGGCCCGGCCATGGACTGCGACCCGTATGCTTTGCCCACCAAGTGCTCCTGAATTATCCCATCCAGCCAATAGCTACTCAGCGAGCCGTGATCAATGGTCCAAAAAAGCATGGTTGACGGCGGCAAGCGGAACGGTCCATCTTGAGAATGAGAAGTCTGTGCAGTGATGCTAATGAGTAAAAAATTCCAGCGACGGGTCCAGCCGCATCGTGAGGCACCGAAAAGGTGACAGCGCAAGGCACGGCTCCCGCCCTGAAGCACACGGCGCAGAACGATGCCGCCGAAGCCATCCATGTCGAGAACCTGCATAAAAGATTCGGCGAACTGCATGTGCTGAAGGGTGTTTCGCTGTTGGCGCGCGACGGCGAGGTCATCGCCATCATCGGCGGCAGCGGCTCGGGCAAGTCGACGCTGCTGCGCTGCATCAACTGCCTGGAGAATCCGACCAGCGGGATCGTCCGCGTCAATGGCGAGGAGATTCGGATGAAGGCCGACAGCCATGGCCACACCGTTCCCGCCGACCGCAAGCAGATCGAGCGCATCCGCTCCAAGCTCGGCATGGTCTTCCAGAACTTCAATCTGTGGAGCCACATGACGCTGATCGAGAACGTCATCGAGGTTCCGGTGCATGTTCTAGGCATCAAGCGCGACGTGGCTATCGCCGAAGCCGAAAAGCTGCTCGCCCGTGTCGGCCTGGCCGAAAAGCGCGACGTCTATCCGGCCTATCTGTCCGGCGGCCAGCAGCAGCGCGCGGCCATCGCCCGCGCGCTGGCCATCAATCCGCGTGTCATGCTGTTCGATGAGCCAACCTCGGCGCTCGACCCGGAACTGATCGGCGAGGTGCTGAAGGTGATCGGCGATCTTGCGCGCGAAGGACGCACCATGGTGCTGGTCACCCACGAGATGAAGTTCGCCCGCGAGGTCGCGTCACATGTCGTCTACCTTCACAACGGGCTGGTCGAGGAAGAAGGGCCGCCGGAGCAGATCTTCGGCGCGCCCAAATCCGAAAGGCTGAAGCAATTCATCCGCAACATCGGTTAAGCCGAGGCGGATGGAAAAACGGGAACAACAACAAACTGGGAGTTATTGAAATGAAGACCGTTCTGAAGACATTTGCCGCAGCGCTTCTGCTCGGTGTCGCCGCGATGGGCGTGGCCAAGGCCGATCCAGTCAAGATCGGCGTCGCCGCCGAACCCTATCCGCCATTCACCTCGCCGGATGCCTCGGGCAAATGGGTCGGCTGGGAAATCGAATTCGTCGACGCGGTCTGCGCCGAGCAGAAGCTCGACTGCGTCATCACGCCCGTCGCCTGGGACGGCATCATCCCGGCGCTGACGACCAAGAAGATCGACGTCATCGCCAGCTCCATGTCGATCACCGACGAGCGCAAGAAGACGATCGACTTCTCCGACAAATATTATAACACCCCGACAGCCATCATCGGTCCGAAGGACCAGAAGTTCGGCGCTTCCCCGGAAGATCTCAAGGGCAAGATCATCGGCGTGCAAGTTTCGACCGTGCATGCCGACTACGTCAAGAAGCACTTCACCGAAGCCGCGGAAATCAAGGAGTATCAGACCCAGGACGAGGCCAATCAGGATCTTGCCGCCGGTCGCGTTGATGCCGTGCAGGCCGATTCCATCGCGCTCGATGCCTTCCTGAAATCGGATCAGGGCAAGCAATGCTGCGACCTGAAGGGCACGGTCGCGCCGGATCTGGCAATCCTCGGGCCCGGCGTCGGCGCCGGCGTCCGCAAGGAAGACACCGAGCTGAAGGAAAAGATCAACGCCGGCATCAAGGCGATCCGCGCCAACGGCAAATATGACGAAATCAGCAAGAAATACTTCGATTTCGACATTTACGGCGCCGACACACAGTCGAACTGACGGCATCCCTAAGCGAATAACCACGCGGCGCGGACAGCGCGCCGTGTGGCTTCGTCGAAATCCACCCATGCAAGCCTTCCGCTGACGGCATCGCCGGCGGTTTGGCGCCAGCAATTCGGGGGCGACGCTGATCGACGCATTTCTTCCGGCCTATATGGCCCGCATCATCGAACTGCTTTCGCCGACGCCGCCTGGCTGGGGCGGAACGCTTCTGGTCGGACTGCTCCACTCGGTCGAGATCGCGGCCGGCGCGTTCGGTCTCGGCCTCGTGATCGGCATTTGCGGTGCGTATGGCAAGCTCTACGGCGGACCCGTGATACGCGATCTGCTGGCGGTCTACACGACGATCGTCCGCGCCGTGCCGGAGCTGGTGCTGATCCTGCTGCTCTATTATGCCGGCACCGATTTGATCAACCAGCTGCTGACGGCGATGGGATATCAGCGCATCGACATCAGCGGGCTGGTGGCCGGCATTGCCGTGCTTGGCTTCGTCCAGGGCGCGTATTCGACCGAGGTGATGCGGGGCGCGATCCTTGCCATTCCGCAAGGCCAGATCGAAGCAGCGCGCGCCTATGGCATGTCTCCCGGCCTCCTGCTGCGACGTATCACGCTGCCGGCGATGCTGCCCTTCGCCATACCCGGCCTTGCCAATCTCTGGCTGATCGCCACCAAGGACACCGCGCTGCTGGCGGTCGTCGGCTTCTACGAACTGACATTGGCCACGCGGCAAGCGGCGGGCGTAACCAAAGCCTATCTCACATTCTTCCTCGCCGCAGGCCTGATCTATCTTCTGTTGACGCTGGTCTCCAGTCTGATCATCGGCCGCATCGAGGCCCGGGCTCGGCGCGGCATGCCCTCCCTCAAGGAGGCGCGTTGATGGCTGGCGAAGCGATCATCGTCAACGTTGCCCGAGCGTCGTTATGGCTGCAGCCGCACCGTATCGTGCTGATCCTGATCGGGCTGGCTCTGGTTCTGGCCGCCGCCTTCTTCATGCGCTGGGACTGGCTGCCGCAATATTATGAAATGGCGCTTGTCGGCATCTGGCGCACGCTTTGGATCCTGGCCGTGACCTGCATACTGGGCTTCACGCTCGCTGTGCCGCTCGGGCTGGCGCAGGCGGCCGGGCCCTTCTGGTTAGCTGCGCCCGCAAAGGCTTTCTGCACCGTCATCAGGGGAACGCCGCTGCTGCTGCAGCTCTGGCTGCTCTACTATGGGCTCGGCTCGCTGTTCCCACAGTATCCATGGATACGCGAATCCTGGATGTGGCCGTATCTCAGGCAAGCGTGGCCCTACGGCGTCCTGGCGCTGACCTTGTCCTTCGCCGGTTATGAGGGCGAGGTGATGCGAGGCGCCTTTGCCGGGGTGCCGAAGGGCCAGCTCGAGGCCGCCCGCGCGTTCGGCATGAGCCGCTGGAAAATCCTCCGTCGGATCTGGCTGCCGCAAGCCTTCTACCGGGCGCTGCCGACGCTGACCGGCGAAACTGTACTGCAGCTGAAATCGACGCCGCTGGTGGCGACCATCAGCGTAATCGACATATTCGCCGTCTCGTCCAAGGTGAGGCAGAGCACCTTCCTCACCTATGAACCCTTGCTGCTCCTGGCGTTGATCTATATGGCGATCACCGGCGTCCTGGTCTTCGCCCTCGGCAAGATCGAGACGCGGATCCCGAACAAGCTCGGCTAGCGAACAGGGAGTAGCAAATAGCGAATAGTTCGCTGATTCCCCCTACTCGCTACCCCCTATTCGCTACTCACTTAGGAACCTAGTGCGATGCAACTCAGTCTCGACCAGGCAACAGGACTGTGCCGGATGGCGGCGCTCGGCGCCGGCGCCAATGAAGAAGCGGCGCAGTCGCTCGCGGCTTCCATCGTCGCGGCCGAGGCGGAAGGGCTGTCCACGGTCGGACTGTCGCATTTCATCGACTATCTCGAAGCGCTGGAGGCTGGCCGCATCGACGGCAAGGCTGAGCCGGTCATTACCAGGCCGGCTTTGGCGGTCTATCTCTCCGACGCGCGCGGCGGCCTGGCGCATACCGGCTTCGACCGCACGATCGACGATCTCGCCAAGGCGGCGCGCCTGTTCGGCGTTGCCATTTTTTCGCAGAAGAACGCCTATACGTGCGGTGCGCTCGGCTATTTCACCGGGCGGCTGGCCGCGCAGGGTCTGGTGTCCTTCGCCGCGACCAATGGGCCGGCCGTGCTTGCCGGCTCGGGCTCGGTCAAGCCGGTCTATTGCACCAACCCGATGTCCTTCGCCGCACCCTCCGCCGACGGAGCGCCGCTGGTCATCGACCAATCGTCGAGCGCAACTGCCTTCGTCAACATCCGCAAGGCGGCCGAGGACGGCAAGAAAATTCCCGAAGGCTGGGCCCTGGATGCGAGCGGCAACCCGACCACCGACCCGGCGGCCGCCATGAAAGGCGCGATGCTTGCCTTTGGCGGCCAGCGCGGCGCCAACATCGCGCTGATGGTCGAAGTGCTGGCGGCGGGCCTGTCGGGCGCCAACTGGTCGCTTGATGCGCCATGGTTCAGCGGCGGGCCGGACAGCCCGGGAACCGGCCTCTTCGTACTGGCGGTCGAGCCCAAGCTGCTCGATCCGGATTTCGAGAAACGCATGAAGGACCAGCTCGACCGGTTGCGCCGCCGCTACGGCGTGCATGTGCCCGGCCGTGGCCGGGCCGAAGCAGCGGAGAAGGCGGCGGCACGGGGCATAACGGCGCCCAAGGCCGTGGTGCGACGCATTTCGGAATTCGCCGAGCGCTATTCTTCCTGACACCGTCTCAGGTCAGCTGCCTCGTCAGAACCTGGCGCCGCAAGGATGTTGCCCGGAAAAACCCGCTTCGGCGGGGATTTTCCGCGTTTCAGCAGCCAAAGCAGAAAACATGCTGTTGGTAGTCAACTTTTGTTCATTTGACATGGCCGGACCTGTCGGGCGTTTGCAAACATCGGCAAAAAAGAGGAGTCCCAATGTCTGCAACCACCGACAATCCGCGCAAAAGCCTTGTCATCCCAGCCCTTGGTGGCTTGTATTCGGCCTTGCATGATGCCGGCGAGACACTCCTGCGTGCCGTGGCCGGCATCTTCCTCACCATACATGGCTCGCAAAAGATCACCGAACCGTTCGGCGCCGCCGAGATGGTGGAAGGCCTCGGCTTCTATCCCGGCGCATTTTGGTCCTTGCTTCTGGCCTGCACCGAGTTCTTCGGCGGCATCCTCATCGCCATCGGCCTACTGACCCGCCCGGCCGCCTTCGCCGGAATGTTCGTGCTTCTGGTCACGGTCTGGTTCCATTGGGTCACCATGGGGGAAGGCTATTCGGGCGCCGAAAAGTCGCTGCTGTGGGCGGCGATCCTGTTCTTCTTCGTCATCCGCGGCGGCAACCGCCAATCGGTCGACGCACGCATCGGCAAGGCGTTCTGAACCAGCCGAAGCAGAGGCATCGGCGACAATTGATCGCCCTTTGCCTTTGATGCGAAACCGATTATGAAACGGCTTCAGCCTAACCCCAGTAGATCTGGGCCCCAGTAAATCTGGAAACTGCGCCGGAGCCAGCCATGACCGAAATCCTGCAGACCCCAAAGCTCGTCGTCGTGTTCGGCGGCTCGGGCTTTGTCGGCCGCCACGTGGTACGGGCACTGGCCAGGCGCGGTTATCGCATCAGGGTCGCCTGCCGCCGGCCCGATCTCGCCGGCCATCTGCAGCCACTCGGCAATGTCGGCCAGATCCAGCCGGTGCAGGCCAATGTTCGCGCGCGCTGGTCAGTCGACCGCGCTGTGCAGGGCGCCGACCATGTGGTCAATCTGGTGGCGATCCTGCATGAGAGCGGCCGGCAGAAATTCACGTCCGTCCACGAATTCGGCGCGCGCGCGGTCGCGGAAGCGGCGCGCGCCGTCGGCGCCGGCCTCACCCATATCTCGGCGCTGGGCGCCGATCTGAACGCGCAATCGGACTATGCGCGCACCAAGGCGCTCGGTGAAAAAGCGGTCCTGGAGACGATCGAGGATGCCGTCATTTTGCGGCCGTCGATCAATTTCGGTCCGGAGGACAGCTTCTTCAACCGCTTCGCCAACATGGCGCGCTATTCGCCGGTGCTGCCGCTGATCGGCGGCGGGCAGACCAAATTCCAGCCGGTCTATGTCGGCGATGTCGCCGAAGCGGTGGCGCGCTCGGTCGACGGCAAGGTCCAGCGCGGCCGGATCTATGAGCTTGGCGGACCGCAGGTGCTGACCTTCAAGGAATGCATGCAGGAAATGCTTGCCATGATCGACCGCAAACGGCTTCTGGTGTCGGTGCCGTGGTGGGTGGCGAACATGCAGGCATCGATACTCGGGCTTTTGCCCAATCCGCTGCTGACCAAGGATCAGGTCCTGCAGTTGCGCGAGCACAACATCGTGTCCGATGCGGCCATCAGGGAAAACAGGACGCTCGCCGGTCTCGGCATCCAGTCGCAGTCGATCGGCAGCATCCTGCCGAGCTATCTCTGGCGCTACCGTGCCGCCGGCCAGTTCCAGCGCAAGTCTGCGGCATAAAACCAAGCAATCAGGCGCTCACGAAAAGCGTCGTGTGACCTGCATCGGCAGGCCGCCCTGCGGTTGCGTCGTCAGTTTCTGCACCGGCCACGGTTTAGTCTCAGCGGTGGTATCGAAGCGGAAACGCGACAGCATGATGGCCAGCGCGATGATCGCCTCCTGCATGGCAAAGCTGGCGCCGATGCAGACGCGAGGTCCGGCGCCGAACGGCAAATACTGGAAGCGGTCGATCTTCTCGCGATTTCCCGGATGGAAGCGTTCGGGCATGAAGGCGTCGGGCCTGTCCCACAGCTTGCGATGGCGGTGGACGACCCAGGGCATGACCAGCACCGCGGCGCGCCTCGGTATAGTGAGGCCGTTCCAGGTTTCGGGCTCGATCGGCTCGCGGTTGATCGACGGCGCCGGCGGATAAAGCCTGAGCGCTTCGTCGAAGGCGGCGCGGGTGAACGGCATGGCGTCGAGCCACTTCGTCGGGTCTGGTTCGCGCGCCAGCACGGCGTCGATCTCGCGTTCGATCTTTTCGCGCTCCCAAGGCGCTTCGGCCAGGCAATAGAGCGTCCAGCCGAGCGCACGCGCCGTGGTCTCATGGCCGGCGCCGATGAAGGTGATGATGTTGTCTTCGACCTCGGCGCGCGTCAGCCCGTCCGGTCCCTCCGCCTTGAGCAAAAGCGTGAGGAAATCCTGCGGTACCCTGTCCGGATCGCGCTTGACCCGCTCTTCGCGCATCTTGACGGTGTCGGTGACGATCTTGCGGAAATAGGCCATGGTCTTACGGCCGCGGATGCGGGTCAGGCGCGGCAGCCATTCGGGTGCCCGCAAGAGGTCGAGTGGATCGACGCGCCCCATCGTCTCGAACAGCCGGTCGATCTCCTTGGCGAAGCTGCCCGGTTCGCCTGATATCTCGCCGGAAAACAGCGTCTCGGCCAGGATGTCAAAGGTAAGCAGCGTCATGTCGTGAGCGATGTCCGACGTGCCACCGCTCTCGTAGCGCGTGACGAACTCCCTCGTGCGCCTCAGCATCGGCTCGGCAAAACCGAAGATATGGCGCGGCGTGAACACCGGCGCCATCGCCTTGCGTGAACGCCTCCATACCTCGCCTTCAGCCGTCAGCAGGCCATCGCGCAGGATCGGCCGCAGGATCATCTGGCGCACCGTCGCCATCTTGTAGTTCTTCGCGTTGTCGACCAGCACGTGGCGGATCAGGCCGGGGTCATTGGCGATGACCAACGGCCCACCGATGCCGGTCACCGATATCCACGGTTGGTTGTAGGTCGGCTCGCCCCACAGTTCGAGCGGATTGCGATAGACGATGCGGATCATCTCCAGCGTCGAAGGCGGCGACGTGCGCGGCTTCGGCGCCGGCGGGACGAAGGGGGCGGGCTGACTGTCCATGGCGTGCTCCGCTGATGACCACAATGTAGGGGGCCGCAGGGCGGGCGTCCATGTGACCGAACGGCAAAGGCGAAGCACTCCGCTCTCCGGAATGTGCCTGGTGCATCTAGGCGGTTGTTTGGGCATCGGATTTTCCGAAAACCGGTCGCCCATCCCGGGTCAGTCCCGGAGCAGGCTTGGGGTCCGATGCCTTTAACCGGCCAAGCGTGCTCTTCCTCCTTTTGGAAATGCTTGCAAACCTTGGAAAAACCGCCTTTTGCGCCTATATCTAGGGCATCAAGGACGCGCGATTCGGAGCAGATTTTTAGCGCTGGATATGCGGCATCAATCAGACAGGTTTTCATGAGCGATCAGATCGACAACGCCAGCGGCGCTGAGGCCGAGTACGGCGCCGATTCCATCAAGGTTTTGAAGGGGTTGGATGCCGTCCGCAAGCGGCCGGGCATGTATATCGGCGATACCGACGACGGCTCGGGCTTGCACCACATGGTCTACGAGGTGGTCGACAACGCCATCGACGAGGCGCTGGCCGGCCATGCCGACCTCGTCACGGTAACGCTCAACCCCGACGGTTCGGTAACGGTCATCGACAATGGCCGCGGGATTCCGACCGACATCCACACTGGCGAGGGCATTTCGGCGGCCGAAGTGATCATGACGCAGCTGCATGCCGGCGGCAAATTCGACCAGAACTCCTACAAGGTGTCCGGCGGCCTGCACGGCGTCGGAGTCTCGGTGGTCAACGCGCTGTCGGCGTGGCTGAAGCTGAAGATCCGTCGCAACGGCCAGATCTACGAGATGAGCTTCACGCATGGCAATGCCGACGCGCCACTGAAGGTCACCGGCACTTACGAACAGCGCAAGGTTGCCGGCACTTATGAAGGGCGCAGCGGCAGCGAGATCACTTTCTTTCCGTCGGCCGAGACGTTCACCATGGTCGAGTTCGACTTCGGCACGTTGGAGCACCGGCTGCGCGAACTCGCCTTCCTGAATTCCGGCGTGCGCATCATTCTGACCGATGCCCGCCATGCCGACGTGGTGCGCCATGAGCTGCACTATGATGGCGGACTGG
This sequence comes from Mesorhizobium sp. M0938, assembly GCF_040319125.1. Taxonomy (NCBI): domain Bacteria; kingdom Pseudomonadati; phylum Pseudomonadota; class Alphaproteobacteria; order Hyphomicrobiales; family Phyllobacteriaceae; genus Mesorhizobium; species Mesorhizobium sp. M0938. The sequence goes on from NZ_JAMYNS010000001.1 coordinate 85,610, forward strand.
AGGAGTTCGTCAAATATCTCGATCGCGTCAAGAAACCGCTGATCGACAAGCCGATTGCCATCAAGGCCGAGCGTGACGGCATCACCGTCGAAGTCGCCATGTGGTGGAACGACAGCTACCACGAGAACGTGCTGGCCTTCACCAACAACATCCCGCAGCGCGACGGCGGCACGCACCTTGCCGGTTTCCGCGGCGCGCTGACCCGCCAGATAACCGGCTATGGTGAATCCTCGGGTCTTACCAAAAAGGAGAAAGTGGCGCTGATCGGCGACGATTGCCGAGAAGGGCTGACGGCTGTGTTGTCGGTCAAGGTTCCCGACCCGAAATTCTCCTCGCAGACCAAAGACAAGCTGGTCTCGTCTGAAGTCCGCCCGGTGGTGGAAGGGCTCGTCAACGAGGCGCTCGGAACCTGGCTCGAAGAGCATCCGTCCGAGGGCAAGGTGGTCATCGACAAGGTCATCCAGGCAGCAGCGGCGCGCGAAGCCGCGCGCAAGGCGCGCGACATCACCCGCAAGAGTTCGCTCGGCGTCACCTCGCTGCCCGGCAAGCTTGCCGACTGCCAGGAACGCGACCCGGCAAAGTCCGAAATCTTCATCGTCGAGGGCGACAGCGCCGGCGGCTCGGCCAAGGGTGGCCGTTCGCGCCAGAACCAGGCAATTCTTCCGCTGCGCGGCAAGATCCTCAATGTCGAGCGGGCGCGCTTCGACCGCATGCTCGGCTCCGACATGATCGGTACGCTGATCACCGCGCTCGGCACCTCGATCGGCAAGGACGAGTTCAACGCCGACAAGCTGCGCTACCACAAGATCATCCTGATGACCGACGCCGATGTCGACGGCGCCCATATCCGCACCTTGCTGCTGACGTTCTTCTTCCGCCAGATGCCGGAACTGATCGAGCGCGGCCATCTCTACATCGCCCAGCCGCCGCTCTACAAAGTGACGCGCGGCAAGAGCTCCCAATACATCAAGGACGAAAGCGCCTTCGAGGAATTCCTGATCGGCTCGGGGCTGGAGGAGGCGTCGCTCGCGCTCAGCACGGGTGAGGTGCGGGCCGGACAGGACCTGCGCAGCGCCATCGACGATGCGCTGGCGGTGCGCCAGCTCATCAACGGGCTGCACACACGCTATAACAGAGGCGTGGTCGAGCAGGCGGCGATTGCCGGCGCGCTCAACCCGGAGGTTTTCGCCGATCTCGGGCGGGCCAACGACATGGCCGAGCGTGTCGCGCGGCGTCTCGACATCATCGCCGAGGACACCGAACGCGGCTGGATCGGCCGCATGTCGACCTCGAACGAGGGTATCGGCGGCTATGTGTTCGAGCGCACCGTGCGCAGCGTCAAGGAGTTCGCGCATCTCGACCTCGCGCTGATCAACTCTGCCGATGCCCGCCAGCTCGACCGCTATTCGCCGCGTCTTGCAGAAGTCTATGGCGAGCCGCCGGTGCTGCGCCGCAAGGATGTGTCCGAGACCATCTCGGGACCGCTGGCGCTGCTCAACGCCGTGTTTGCCACCGGCCGCAAGGGCCTGACCATGCAGCGTTACAAGGGCCTCGGCGAGATGAACGCCGAGCAGCTCTGGGAAACCACGCTCGACCCGAATGTGCGCTCGCTGCTGCAGGTCAAGGTCAACGATGCCACCGACGCCGACTCGCTGTTCTCACGGCTGATGGGCGACGAGGTCGAGCCCAGGCGCGAGTTCATCCAGGAAAACGCGCTGTCGGTGGCCAATCTGGATATCTGAGGCCCAATCCGGTGCTCAATTTCGGATGCTTGAGACATAGATCACTGAGGGCCGGCCGGAACGGAACGGCTTCCAAGGCATTGTAATCGATCAACGATCACAATAGCCGCAGGAGGCACTTATGGGACGTGGCATTTTGCTCTGGCTTCTCGGAGTCCCGATTCCGATCATTATTCTCATCATGCTTTTCGCACGGTAGGGGGCTGACATGCAGTCAACCCTAACGGCTGTCGACGTTTCCGCACCGACGGAATCCTCCTCCACCGCTGTCAGCTGGGGGCCGATCATTGCCGGCGCGTTCGCTGCCTCGACGCTGACATTGATCCTGATGCTGCTCGGCTCCGGGCTCGGGCTGACCATGGTTTCGCCGTGGTCCGGCCTGAGCACGTCGGTAACAACCTTCGCGGCCTCCACCGCGGCATGGCTGATCATCGTGCAGTGGCTGTCGTCGGCTCTCGGCGGCTATCTTGCCGGGCGGCTGCGCACCAAATGGGTCGGCGTGCACACCGATGAAGTCTTTTTCCGCGACACCGCCCACGGCTTCCTAGCTTGGGCGCTTGCGACCTTGCTCGTTGCCGCGGTGCTCGGTTCGGCGCTCTCAGCGGCTATCGGAGCTGGGGTCCAGGCCGCTTCGACTGTCGCGTCTGGCGCGGCGATGGGCGCTTCGGCAGGTGCTACTGCAAACGCGGGAGGCGGCTCGACCGACAACGCAACGTCGTACTTCGTCGATACGTTGTTCCGTCCGACCGATGCGGCCAGGATTGCCGCCACCAATCCGGAGAGCGATGCAGCGGCGACAGCACAGGCTTCACGCATATTGATCGCGGGCGCGGCAGCAGGCGAAGTGTCGGCCGACGACAAGACCTATCTGTCGCAGTTGGTGGCTGCTCGAACGGGGCTGTCGGAACCAGATGCCAGGGCCCGTGTCGATGCGGTTATTGCCAGGGCACAGGAAGCGAAGGCCCAGGCCCAGCAGGCCGCCGATACCGCCAGGAAGGCCGGTGCCAGTTTTGCGCTGGTTGGTGCGCTGTCGCTGGTCGTCGGCGCCTTCATCGCAAGCGCGGCGGCCGCCCTTGGCGGCAGGCAACGCGATGACGAGGAGGCGGTCTTCCTGACCAACCGTTGATGGGTGCTTGATGAGCTCTATAGATGCTGGGACTGTGCCCGGCATCTCGCCAAGATGAGCGGGATCCCTATTTTCCGGCAGCAACCGTCGACGCCGCCTGGCTTGGCTCCAGTTGGCGGCCGAGGTCGACTGCGTCGCGCAGCACGTCAATATGCGAGCGCGGCCTGCCGGTGGCTGCGGCGATCTCGACGCCGGTGGCCTTTAGCGACCAGTAGAGCCTGTGCGTGAAGATGCGGCCAAGCGAACTGCGCAGCTCGACCTGAATGTTCTCCACGCCAGGACCGAAATTTTCTGTCATCGGTCCCGAGATCGGGTCGCCCGTCAGCCAGCCATTGCCCCGGTCGAAGATGTTGGTCCAACGCGTCGCGGCAAACACCGCGCCATGATGCACCGCTCGCTGTGGCTTGCCCGAACGGCTGCGGCCTTCCTGGTAGAGGACGGTTCCACCGGCCGTCGTCTCGGCGATCGGCGGGCATGCCGAGAACAGCCGCTCCGCGATGCCGCGTCTGAATTCGGTGAGGTTGTAGGTCACCAGAATCTCACTGTGGGTCAGAGGACTGCCGAGCGTGACGAAATCGCTGATCTTCCAGGGCAATGGATGATCGGCGTCCCTGGCACGGAGCTGCCGGTAGAGCTCCCATTGGGCGCGTCGGAATCCGGAAAAATCATCCAAGCTGTCGGGCCAAGCAGAAATATCGGCGCTGAGCAGGGTCTTGTCGACGGCGAGGATCGCTTTCACTCTCGCCTTGTCGCGAACGGCTTCCAGCTTTCGGGGCCTGAAATCGGCCCACAATATCTGCAGCAGGTCATAGGCGATGATCGATCCCAAACTGTGCGAGACCAGCACGATCCGGTCGTAAGCATCGTCCATCATCAGACGCCTCAGCAGCGTCAGGCCTCGCTCGCGGACAAGCGCGCGCTTCTCGACCGTTGCCGCTTCAGCACGCACATAGGCGGCCACATCGCCGAAATAAGGCAGGCCGAACCGGTCCACCAACCAGAGGATGACCGAGGCCAGGATCGTGACGAGCGTGCCCGTAGTCCAGGAAATATACCCTTGCCAGGCCGACGTGACGAGCACGAGCGCTGCGGCCAGGATGACGATCACGGCCATAAGCGTGACGACATAGAGCCCGCGGGCGTCGCGCGGAATATCGGCAGGCTTGCGCCAGAGCAGGCTCGTCACCCAGGCTGCGAGCCGGCCCCGCGTCGTGCCTTGCGTGATGTCTGCCCAGTAAAGCTCGTAGAAATCGGTGCGGCGGCCATCGACATCGTAAGGAGTGGTGATCCGGCGAAGCTCATGCGAGTTGGTCCGGCTGTCGGGCGTAATCCAGCTCTGGTTGATCTTCTCGCCGGCGGGGTCGGCGGGATCCGCGACATGGGCATAAAACGGCGCGCGGGCGGGGTCATGGCTCCAAACGGCCTGAACAAATTCCCTCAACGTGCCCATGGGCCGCTGTTCGCCCATGCCATGCACGATGACCACAGCCTGGCTGAGCTTGCGCGCCGCTTTACCCGGGGCCGGCGTATTGGCTGTGGCCGGCGACGCAGCAGGATGAGGGTCGGACACCGGTACCTCCGTAGGTGCAAATCCCGTCCAGAATTTACCCATGGTAACTCTGAATCCGGCATGAGAGCAAAGGAGGCCGGTGACCTGATGCTCAGGGCCAAGAAAAAACCTGGCGCGGAGCCAGGTTTCTTGAAGTGATTAATGGTGCGCCGGGTCGCGAACCCGGATCAGTGATCCATGGCCTTGACGATTTCTTCGGTCATCTTCTTGGCGTCGCCGAGCAGCATCATGGTGCCGTCCTTGTAGAACAGCGTGTTGTCGATGCCGGCATAGCCGGAGCCGAGTGAGCGCTTGACGAACAGGCAGGTGCGCGCCTTGTCGACGTCGAGGATCGGCATGCCGTAGATCGGCGACGACTTGTCGTCGCGGGCGGAAGGGTTGGTGACGTCGTTGGCGCCGATGACATAGGCGACGTCGGCCTGCGCGAATTCGGAGTTGATGTCCTCCAGCTCGAACACTTCGTCGTAGGGCACGTTGGCTTCGGCGAGCAAAACGTTCATGTGGCCGGGCATACGGCCGGCCACCGGATGGATGGCGTATTTCACGTCGACGCCGTTGGCCTTGAGCTTGTCGGCCATCTCGCGCAGCGCATGCTGCGCCTGGGCGACAGCCATGCCGTAGCCCGGCACGATAATGACCTTCTGCGCGTTCATCATCAGATAGGCGGCGTCGTCGGCCGAACCCTGCTTGACCGTGCGCTCGATGCCGTCGTCGGCAGCCGCGGAGGTCTCGCCGCCAAAGCCGCCGAGTATGACCGAGATGAAGCTTCGGTTCATGCCCTTGCACATGATGTAGGACAGGATCGCACCGGACGAGCCGACCAGCGCGCCGGTGATGATCAGCGCCAGATTGCCGAGCGTGAAACCGAGTGCTGCCGCCGCCCAGCCCGAATAGGAATTCAGCATCGAGACGACCACCGGCATGTCGGCGCCGCCGATGGGGATGATGAGCAGGACGCCAAGAACAAGCGATCCCGCCACGATCAACCAGAACACCAGCTTGGACTCGCTGGTGACGAGCAGGACGATGAGCACGACCAGCGCGATACCGAGTGCTGCGTTCACGACATGACGCATCGGCAGCATGATCGGCTTGCCCGACATGCGGCCGTCGAGCTTCAGGAAGGCGATGACCGAGCCGGTGAAGGTGATGGCGCCGATGGCGACGCCGAGGCTCATCTCGATCAGCGCCTGGGCGTGGATGTCGGCGACCGTGCCGATGCCAAAACTCTCCGGTGCATAGATGGCGGCAGCCGCCACCATTACCGCGGCAAGGCCGACGAGCGAGTGGAAGGCGGCGACCAGCTGCGGCATCGAGGTCATGGCGATTCGCCGTGCGGTGACCGCGCCGACCGAGCCGCCGATGGCGAGACCGAGCACGATGAGGCTGAAGCCTCCCGCCGAAGGGGTCGCCAGCGCCAGCGTGGTGACAATGGCAATGGCCATGCCGATCATGCCGTACATGTTGCCCTGGCGGCTGGTGGTCGGGTGCGACAGGCCGCGCAATGCCAGGATGAACAGGATGCCGGAGACCAGGTAGAGGAAGGAGGCGAAGTTGGCGTTCATCTCGCTCTACTTGTCCTTCTTCTTGTACATGGCCAGCATGCGCTGGGTGACGAGAAAGCCGCCGAAGATGTTGACCGAGACCAGCATCAGCGCGACGAAACCGAAGCCGGTGGCGATGCCGGACGCCGAGATGCCGACGGCAAGCAGTGCGCCGACGACGATCACCGAGGAAATGGCATTGGTGACGGCCATCAGCGGCGTGTGCAGAGCCGGCGTGACGGACCAGACGACGTAATAGCCGACGAAGATCGCCAGCACGAAAATGGCGAAACGGAAGACGAAGGGATCGATCGCCCCGCCGGACAGCGCGTGCGCAGCGTCGGCTGCCGCATCGGTGCCGCCTGGAGCGGTGGCCAGATCCTGCACCGCGAGCCGTACGGCAGCGGTCGCCTGGTCGAGCTGGTCGAGAGCTTTCTGCAAGGTCTGATCCATCACGCGGTCCCTTTCGACTTCGATGCGGGCGACTTGGGCTCGGCCGGTTTTTTAGGCGAGGCCTTCTTTGCAGCAGCCGGTTTCGCGGAAGCGTCGGCGACCATCGTTTTGGCCGGGATCGCCGGCGGTTCGACACGCGGCGCTTGCTCAACCCTGACGAAAGCCGGATGCACGACCTGGCCGCCATCGGTCAGCATCGTCGCCTTGACCAGATCGTCGTCGCGGTTGATGGAAAGCTGCTTCGTGGTCTTGTCGACAAGCGTCTCGATGAACGCGAAGAGGTTCCTGGCATAGAGCAGCGAGGCGGATGCCGCGACGCGACCCGGTACGTTGAGGTGGCCGACGATTTTTACCCCGTTGGCCGTGGTCACCACCTGCCCGGGCACGGCGCCTTCGACATTGCCGCCGCGCTCGACCGCGAGGTCGACGATCACCGAGCCGGGCTTCATCGAGGCGACCATGGCCGCCGAGACCAGCTTCGGCGCCGGGCGGCCGGGGATCAGCGCCGTGGTGATGACGATGTCCTGCTTGGCGATGTGCTCGGCGGTCAGCGCCGCCTGCTTGGCCTGATACTCCTTCGACATTTCCTTGGCATAGCCGCCAGCGGTCTCGGCCGCCTTGAACTCCTCGTCCTCGACCGCCAGGAACTTTGCGCCCAGCGAGGCGACCTGTTCCTTGGCGGCGGGACGCACATCGGTGGCTGTGACGACGGCGCCGAGCCGTCTTGCCGTGGCGATTGCCTGCAGGCCGGCGACGCCGACGCCCATGATGAAGGCTTTCGCCGCCGGTACCGTGCCGGCCGCCGTCATCATCATCGGCAGCGCCCGGTCATATTCGGCAGCTGCGTCGATTACCGCCTGGTAGCCGGCAAGGTTGGCCTGGCTGGACAGGACGTCCATGGACTGGGCGCGGGTTATGCGCGGCATGAATTCCATCGAGAAGGCGGTGACACCGGCTTTGGCAAGTGCTGCGACCGCGACGTCATTGCCGTAGGGATCCATGATGGCGATGACGGCAGTGCCCGCACGATAGGCCTTCAGTTCCACTTCGCTGGGCCGGCGCACCTTCAGCACCACGTCGGCCTTGGCGACATCGCCGGCCTTACCGATCACAGCGCCGGCCTTGGCGAATTCCTCGTCGGGAATGCGCGATGCCGTGCCGGCGCCGCTTTCGACGATCACGTCGAGCCCCAGCGCCGCCAGCCGCTTCACCGTGTCGGGCGAGGCCGCTACGCGCGGCTCGTTCGCATCGAGCTCACGAGGGATGAAAACCGTCTGTCCCACCGCATGATCCTTTCGGCTGGAACCTGTCTGCGCAGGACGCCGGCCGGATCTCCGGCGATGTCACGGGCAAGGGGTTTTGAAGAGCTTACCTGAGAATGAAAGCGCCGACGGCGAGGATCAGAACGAACAGGATGAACGCCGAGAAGAAGCCGCCCGCAAAGAAGCCGAAAGCCATTGCCAGAAGCACGGCGGCGCAAAAGAGCGAACCGTATTTGGCGAGCATGACAAAGCCGGCATAGGTGCGGTCATGCTCGGCATAGTCCATCTTCGCGCCCAGTTCGACAGGACCGGTCGGCGCATGATCAGCCATAGGAATACCCCTTCGAAGACATCTTTCAGGCACATAGCGAAAAGCCAGGCTGAGGGCAATGGCGCTATTGCCGCATCGTCGAAGACAACAGCGTCAAAGAAAAGTTGAAGCTGCCAGCCACAGGACGACGCGCCAGGGGCGACCAGTGGCTGCCACCTCGCGTTTGCTTGCCGGCTAACGCTCGCCCGCGCCAGCCGGCATTTTCAGCCGGCGAGTTGCGGAAACAGCCCAAGCAGGCCGACGACGATCAGATAGAGCGCAACGATATAGTTGAGGAGCCGCGGCATCACCAGGATCAGCACGCCGGCAATCAGCGAGATCAGCGGTGTGAGTGCGAGCGTGGAAATGGTCATGTCGGTTCCTTTCGATAATTGCCGCCAACCCTATGCGGGTCGACGTCGTTCATGCGCCACCGGCGCGCTTGGCAGAACGCCGAAGCGGCCGGAAAGCTCCAGCCGGTTCTAAAGATGCTACATATCGCGTCTTTGTTTTGATGCCTATCGCCGGCCGAAAGTCGCTGCGCACTTCTGGCCGGCATGCATCAGGCGGCTTCGCGAAAGTACTTGGCAGTGGGCAGGATGGTCAGCGGCGCGAGTTCGCCGGCGCTAAGCGCTTCGAACAGCATGCGCTGCTCCATCGGTGTCGACCGGAAGAACGGAAACCGTGAGAAAGACCGTTCGCGGATGGCGCTGACGTTGGCGCGGTAGAGCACGACCTTGTAATTCAGGCCCGGATAATCGCGTAACTCGCCGATCTGCTCGGAACAGTAAATGCGACGGTAGAAGCCTGCATGTTCCGGGCGGATGGTGGAGAGGCAATAAGGCGCGTCGAAGTAAAAACATGCCATGCCAGCGAGGCGTAGCGTCAGATATGGAATCTGCGGATAGACCCGCGACCAGTCCGGATCGGCGGCAAAGCGGCTGGGGTCAACAAAATGTGCACCAGACGCCAGCATGGGGTGCAATATGTCACCATAGACCGTCGTGGAAGGCGACTGCGGCGTGGCGCCGCTGGCATGGTGAATGCGTAGCGTGCTGACTAGAACGCCGTCGATATACATTCCGAATTTCGAGCAATTGGCCGCTTCGTCGAGCTCATCATGCACAATATGGTCGAGATTTTCCGGGACCATATCGCTCAGACGATAGGACTTGTAGCGCAACCTGTAGATGTCTTCGAGGTCTTCGCCCTTGTCACATCGGCGGTATTCGGTGCGCTCGAGCATCGCCGAGACATTCCTGGCAAAGCCAGACATGGCGTCAGACGCATCACTCCGGTTCGCGCTCGCCGCCTGGCGAGGCGAAATCAACTCAACAACCATGAACTCGAACCCCGCAAACTACCCCCGCAACCGACACTAAGGCAGGGTCGTACGATGTAAAGATGAAAACAAGATAGGGATCATTTACCAGTCATTAAGGTTAATAATTGAGATAATTGTACTAAAGTACGACATTTTCTAGCGGCAGAAATCAGCGACGCGTCGACTTCCGGGCCGTCTTGATGTCCTTGGCGAAGGGCCAGACCGTGCTCGACATGGTCTCGATGCCGGACGCGCTGAGCGCTGAACCGAATAGAAAACCCTGGACGAGATCCGGCTTGACCTCCAGCGCCAGAATCTTGAGCTGCTCGAAGGTTTCGACGCCTTCGACGGTGACCGAGAGCCCCAGCGGCCGTGACAGATTGACGATGCCTTTGAGCAGTTCGAGCGAACGGCTGTTCTGGGTGACATCCATCAGGAACGAACGGTCGATCTTGATCTTGTCGAGCGGCAGTTTGTGGAGATAGCTCAGGCTCGAATAGCCGGTGCCGAAATCGTCGAGCGCGATGCGCACGCCAAGTCGCCTCAATTCCTCGATATATTGACGCGTCAGCGACTTGTCGTCGAGCAGCGCCGTCTCGGTGACCTCGATCTCCAGGCGACCGGGGGCGAGACCGGAACTGGCGAGCGCATCGCTAACCTTCTGGACGACGTCGCGGTTACGGAAGTCCTTGGCTGAGAGATTGACCGAGACACTGGTCTGTGCGGGCCATTTGGCGCATTCGGTGCACGCCGCAAGCAGGACAAAAGTGCTGATCTCGGAAATAATGCCCATTTCTTCCGCCAGTGGAATGAAGACACTGGGCGAAATCGGCCCGAGATCGGGGTGGTCCCAACGGCACAGCGCCTCGCAACTGTCTATGCGCATCGTGCTCATCGCCACGATCGGCTGATAGACCACCCGCAACCCCTTGCTCTCCACCGCGGTGCGCAGATCCGCCTTCATCAGCTGGCGATTGCGGAAAGCGGCATCCATCGATGCCTCGAACAGCCGCCAAGTGTTCTTGCCGAGTTCCTTGGCCTTGTAGAGCGCGAGATCCGCCTTGACGATCATGGCGTCGACGTCGGTATCCTTGACCCGCGACAGCACCGCGCCACCGCTGGCCTGGATGCGCAGTCCATGGCCGGCGACGTCGACCTCGCCCTGCAGGCCGACGAAAATCTCGTCGAGTTGGCTGACCAGGTGGTTTTCGCCCTCGATGCGGTCGAAGAAGATCATGAACTCGTCGCCGCCAAAACGGCTGACGGTGATGCCTGGTCCAGCGACCGCCGCCAGCCGCTCGGCGACGGCGTAGATCAATCCGTCGCCAACCGGATGGCCAAGCGTGTCGTTGACGCTCTTGAAGTCGTCGAGGTCGAGCACGGCGAGCCCACACAGACGCTCGAGATCGCCTGAGGTCATCGCCTCTCCGATCAGCTCGTGGAAGTACGCGCGGTTGGGCAGACCGGTGAGGTTGTCGTAACGCGCCATGAAGCGGATCTTGTCTTCCGCCTCGACGCGGGCCGTCACATCCTCGAAGGTGATGACGCCCAGCTCCTGACTGCCTTCGCGCGCCGAGAACTCATAATGCTGTCCGTTGGCAAGCGAGACGAGAACCTTGCGGTCGCGGCCTTCGCGCAGGGCGCGTGTCAGCTGGGCTTCGATGTAGCGGCAGTCCTTCGGCGCCAGCATGCCTCCGGCAACGCCGCGCATCAGCAGACCATGGATCGACCGCCCGAGCAGCACGTCGGGCGATTTGAGCGACATCAGATGCGCGGCTTCGGCATTGGCCACCGCCACCCGGCCGTCGGGACCGAGCATGACAAGCCCATGCGACATGGTGTTCAGCGCCCGATTGAAGCGCTGGGCGATGCGGTTCGCCTTCTTTTCCTCTGACAGAGCGGCGAAAAGCACCTCCCTGACCACATCGGCAAAGCGCTTGATCGCGAACAGGAAGGGAGCCGACATCAGACCGAGTATGACATGATAGACATCGCCGCGCAGGATGAAGCCCAGCGAGATCGACCACGTCATGGTCATGATGAAGATCATGACCATCCTCGGCGAGCCGTAATTGCGGCCGGCTATCGCCGTGGCGGACGCCAGCGTAACGCAGACGGCGGCTATTTCAGCATAGTTGTCATGCGCCAGGTAGATGCCGGCGAAACAGAAGGCACCCAACATGAAACCGTGCATGGAGCCGTAGAGAATGTAATCATTCTCGCGGCGGCGCGCCTCCTCCCAATTCTTCGGTGGTGGGGCGCGGCGGTATTTCCTCATATTGCGCAGGCGCAGGAAGGCGACGATCAGCAATCCGGCGGCCACTGCGAGGTAAGTCGGATCCCTGGTTTTCCAGTAGACCAGCACCACCAGCAGGGTTTGGGCAGAGAATCCAATGGCCAGCGTCAGCACGTCGCGAAACAGAGTTTCCACGAACGGGATATAGACGTCGACCGGGATCTCGTTTTTTCTCTTCAGATTCACGCCTGAATCCCAACCCTGGGGAGCCAAGCTGTGTCACATTCGCCTTAAGAAAGGTTTAGAGCGGCCGTTTCGAGCCCTGTCACGATTCCAGTTCAGCCGCGTAACGCAAGAGATCATTCTTCACGGTAAGCAGGGCCTATCGCTCACTCGGCGGCCTGCAGTTCCGACCGCACCGGCGTCTTTCCCAGGCGATCGAGCAGCCTCTGCCGCTCGCCAGCCGCCTTTTCGGCACTGGCTTGCCTGACGTGACCATAGCCGCGAATGAGCGCCGGCACCGAGGCAAGCGCTGCCGCGGCCTCGACCTTGCCCGGCGCCAGCGCGCCGGCGATAAGCTCCAGATCGGCCTCGTACTGCGCAAGAAGCTGTCGCTCCATGCGTCTTTCCGTGCTGTAGCCGAACACATCGAAAACCGTGCCGCGCAAGGCTTTCATCGCTGCCAGCAGGCGGAACCCCTTCATCATCCAGGGACCGAAGCTCGACTTCCTCGGCTTGCCGTCCTTACCGCGCCGGCCCAGGACCGGCGGCGCGAGATGGAATTCGAGTTTGTCGTAGCTCTGGAACTGCTTGCCCAGCTCGGCGGCGAAGGAGCCGTCGGTGTAGAGCCTCGCCACCTCGTATTCGTCCTTGATCGCCATCAGCTTGAACAGGTTCCTCGCTGCAGCCTCGGTCACATCAGTCGAACCCGGCACTGCCTTGGCTTCGGCCCTTCGCAGCGCGGCCAGCCTGTCGGCATAGCGCTTGCCATAGGCAGCGTTCTGATAGGCGGTGAGGAAGGCGACGCGGCGGGCGACAATGTCGTCCAGTGTGTCGGCGACAGCGGCTGTCTGTGCAATCTTGCTTGGCTGGGCCACGAGGCCGCGGACGAAATCCGGCTGGTGGGCGGCGCGGCGGCCCCAGCGGAAGGCTGAGACGTTCATCGCCACGGCCTGGCCGTTGAGCTCGATCGCCTTTTCGACTGCCTCGGCCGACAGCGGCAAGCCGCCATGCTGGAAGGCGAAGCCGAGCATGAACATGTTGGCGCCGAGCGAACTACCGAACAGCGCGGTGGCGGTGCGGGTGGCGTCGAAGAAATGCGCCTTGTCGTCGCCCGCGGCAGTGCGGATCGCCTTTTTCAGCCGCTCGACAGGCAGCGAGAAATCCGCCGAACGGGTAAACTCGCCGGGCATGATCTCGGCGGTGTTGGCGAGGAAGATCGTATGGCCCTCGCGCACCGCGGCGAGCACCTTTTGGGCGCCCGACACGACGAGATCGCAGCCAAGCACGAGGTCGGCCTTCCCAGCCGAAACGCGGATGGCATGGATATCGTCCGGGCGGCGCGCAATGCGGACATGGGTGAACACCGAGCCGCCCTTCTGGGCAAGGCCGGCCATGTCAATCATGCCGCAGCCCTTGTCTTCGAGATGGGCCGCCATGCCGAGCACCGCGCCGATGGTGACAACGCCGGTGCCGCCGACGCCGTCGATGATCGCCGCCCAGCCTTGTTCGCCGAGAGGGAATTCGGCGGGCGCTGGTACGCCATCGAGCGGGTCGGTCGTGCCGGCAATACCCTCGGCCTTCCTGATCTTTGCGCCATGCACCGTGACGAAGGACGGGCAGAACCCGTTGATACAGGAGAAATCCTTGTTGCAGCTCGACTGGTCGATTCTGCGCTTGCGGCCGAATTCGGTCTCGACCGGCTGGATCGACACGCAATTCGACTGCACCCCGCAGTCGCCGCAGCCTTCGCACACCAGTTCATTGATGAAGACGCGCTTGTCTGGATCGGGGAAGGTGCCGCGCTTGCGGCGGCGGCGCTTTTCGGCGGCGCAGGTCTGGTCGTAGATCAGCACGGATGTGCCCCTGACCGTGCGCAATTCGCGCTGGACGAGGTCGAGATCGTCGCGGTGATGGATGGTGGCGCCAGCGGGGAATTCGACCTTGCCGGCATATTTGTCCGGCTCGTCGGTGACGATGGCGATACGCTCGACGCCCTCGGCCCGCACCTGCCTGGCGATCATGTCCACGGTCAGGCCGCCCTCGTGCGGCTGGCCGCCGGTCATGGCGACGGCGTCGTTGTAGAGGATCTTGTAGGTGATGTTGGCGTCGGTCGACAGCGCAAAGCGGATCGCCAGCGCACCAGAGTGGTTGTAGGTGCCGTCGCCGAGATTCTGGAAGATATGGTCGCGCTTCGAGAACGGCGCCTGGCCGACCCATTGCGCACCCTCGCCGCCCATGGCGGTGAAACCGACGGTGTTGCGGTCCATCCACAGTGCCATGAAATGGCAGCCGATGCCGGCGGCGGCGAGCGAGCCGTCGGGCACCTTGGTCGAGGAATTGTGCGGGCAGCCGGAGCAGAAGAAGGGCGTGCGCGAGGCGATGTCCGTCGTGTCGGCGAGCATTGCCTGGAACTGGCGAAGTTTCGCCACCCGCGCGGCAATCTCTTCCGACGGACCGATGGTTCGCAAGATTCTCTCGCCGAGCGCTATGGCGATGTCATTGGGATCGAGCGCGCCCTTGGCCGGGAACAGCCCATCGCCGCGCTCGTCTTTCTTGCCGACGATAACCGGCTGCGTGGCGGTGCCGTAAAGGTTCTCGCGCAGTTGCACCTCGATCAGCGAACGTTTCTCCTCGACGACGACGATGGTGTCGAGGCCGCGAGCGAAGTCGGCGATGTGGTGCAGGTCGAGCGGCCAAGGGCAGCCGATCTTGAACAGCCTGATACCGATGCGGTTGGCGGCGGCCTCGTCGACGCCGATATCTTCCAGCGCCTGGCGAACGTCGAGATAGCTCTTGCCGATGGTGACGATGCCCAGCTTCGGGGCACGTCCACCCGAATAGACGATCCGGTTCAGCCCGTTGGCATGGATGAAGGCCGAAGCGGCGGCGCGCTTATATTCATGCAGCCGCTCCTCCTGGCCGAGCATGTCGATCTCATTGCGAATGTTGAGGCCGCCGGGCGGCATGTCGAAGTCCGGGACGACGATTTCAAGCCGTTCGAGCGCGGCATCGACCGAGGCCGTCGATTCGATGTTGTCCTTGACGCATTTGATCGCCGCCCAGGTGCCGGCGAAGCGCGACATGGCAAAGCCGTAGAGCCCATAGTCAATGATCTCCTGAACACCGGCCGGGTTGAGGATCGGCACCATCGTGTCGACGAACAGGAATTCGGTTGCGTGCGCGTTGGTCGAGGATTCGGCCATGTGGTCGTCGCCCATCAAGGCAAGCACGCCGCCATGTCTAGACGAGCCGGCGAGATTGGCATGGCGGAAGACGTCGCCGGAGCGGTCGACGCCCGGTCCCTTGCCGTACCAGACCGAAAAGACGCCGTCATGCGTGCCCTCACCCAGCAATTCCGCCTGCTGCGACCCCCAGCAGGCCGTGGCCGCGAGTTCCTCGTTGAGACCTGGCTGGAAGACGATGTCCGACTGGGCGAGCTGCTTCCTGGCCTTCCAAAGTTGCATGTCGAGGCCGCCGAGCGGCGAGCCGCGATAGCCGGAGATGAAGCCGGCGGTGTTCAGGCCAGCCCGGCGGTCGCGCTCGCGCTGCATCAAAAGCAAGCGGATGACCGCCTGCGCGCCGGAAAGGAAGATGCGCTCCTTTCCCAGGTCGAACTTGTCGTCGAGCGCGACATCATGCAGCGTCATCAGGCACTTCCTCTGCGGAGACCGCATTCAGGCGCGGCCAACGTCGGAGCTGGATGGATCAGTCTTTCTCCCCTTGCCGGACAGGTCAAACGAAATCGAAGATGCCAGGCGATGCGCAACAAACAATCCGGTGAAGGGCTGGCAGCGTATCAGGTCGCGCACCGGATGACCCGACAGCGCACGAAAATTTCGGCCGCAGCCGATACCGGCAGTGACGCGTCAGCTGGCCTTCGAACAGTTGGGCTTAGGTGCGCCCGGCAACTTGCCGTCAGGATGGCCGGCAAGCTCGGGGTTGGGCGTATAGAGCTGGTCGATGACCAGCGGCCGGTCGGGCAGGACCGATTGGTCCTGCGTCGACATCAGCGTGGTGTCGATCTTCTGGAGGACCGTACCGTTGCCATTCTTGATGCTGATCGCAATCGCATAGGGCTTGTCCTTGACGATGCAGAAAAGTGCCGGGCTCTCCAGCGACACCTTGCCGAGCTTCGGCCAGATTTTCTGTTCGACAATCAGCGGCTCGCCGCCGGCCGGATTCTGAAAGCTGGCGACGGCGACCTGCCCTTCCTCCATCGGCCGCAACGGTCTCAGCGTGACGACATAGGTCGCCCTCGCGAGCCGGTAATTGAAGACGAACAGCTTGCCGGAAATCTCGAACAATCTGCCTTCGCCGTCCTTGCCGGTATCGCGGCAGGCGCCGAGCGTTGCCGCCGCCACGAGCGCGGCGCCGACCACGACCAGGCGCAAAATTTTCCTAGACATTGATTATCCCTCCGGCCGTCGTTCGGCGTCGTCGATAGTGGCGGCTCGCCTTCTGGCGGTTGCCGCACACCGCCATGTCGCACCAAAGACGGCTGGAATTGCGGCTTCTGTCGACGAACAGCCAGGTGCAATTGGGGCAGATCCTCAGCCTTGCGATGGTGCCGCCTTGCAGCAGCGACAGTGCGGAAATCGCCAGTGCCGCCTCGAAAGCGATGGGCGTCGCCGCATCGCCGAACGGCCGTCCCGGCGCACCGATCTCGGTGCGGCTGTGCGCGAGACCCGCGGCGCAGGCTTCAAGGAAGCCAGGCAGATCGGCTGTGGCGACCGCACCTTTCAACACCGCACCACGAAACAGCCGGTCGGTCGTCTCGCGGATCGACAGCACGGTCGGCGCGATTTTGTCCGGCAACGGCGCTTCGAGCCGCCTGCCGCCAAGCTCGGCGGCGCGAAAGCGGCTTGCCGCGTCGGCAAAACGGGCGATCTCGGCGGGATCCTTGAACCGATCGAAGGTTTTCTGAGGATCACACCGCAGCACGACCGTATTCGCCGTGTCGAGCGCAAGCATGCCGCCGGTGAAGCGGTGCGGGGTCCATGAAACCGTCATGAGCGCTATTTCTAACCAATGAATCGCATTTGACAAGTTAGATTCCCGATGCAAATCTTCTCGCAGGGCGCGGTTTTCCGCGATCCAAGGAAATTCGCATGCTCTATTTCTTCCAGCAGGTCCTGAACGGGCTGCATTCCGGCGCGCTCTACGCGCTGCTCGCCTTCGGATATGTGCTGACCAACGGCGTCCTGCACCGGACGAACCTCGCCTATGGCGCGCTGTTCGCGTTTTGCGGACAGACGATGATCCTCACCGCCGCCTTCGGCTACCAGGCCCTGTGGCTGACCCTGTTCGCGGCCGTTGTGCTCGGCATTTTGGCGGCGTTCCTTTATGCGGCGCTGATCAGCCATGTCTTGTCGCGCTGCATCTTCGAGCCACTTGCCGACCGCACGCCCAATGCGATCGTGGTGACGACGCTGGGCATATTGCTGCTCCTGTCGGAGGCAAGCCGCATTGTCGCCAACACCCACGACCTGTGGTTGCCGCCAATGCTGGCCCAGCCCATCATTTTCGCGCGAGGGCATAATTTCAATGCCACGCTGACGTTCATACAGTTGCTCGACTGTGCGACCGTCGCGGCAACCATCGGGCTCGCCGCCTGGGCGTTGGCCCATTCGAGCTTCGGCCGGCGCTGGCGCGCCGTGTCCGACGACCCCAAGGCCGCGGCCATGTGCGGCGTCGACGTGCGTACGGTGTTTCGGCACGCGGTGCTCGCCGGCGGCCTTTGCGCGGCGCTGGCCGGTGTCCTCGCCGGCCTCTATTATGGGAACATCAGCTTCGGCTCCGGCCTGGTCTACGGGCTGAAAATCCTGTTCGTGACTGGCGGTGGGCGGTTATCTCTCGCCGTTGCGGGCAGCACTTGGTGCCGCCGCCTTCGGCATGGCCGAATCGCTGTGGGCCGGCTATTTCCCGGTCGAGTGGCGCGACGCCTGGATGTATCTATTCCTGGTCGCCATGCTGGTGCTGATCGGCACCGGCCGCGACCAGAGCAAGATTGTCTGACTAGACTTTGGTTGCATGACGCGTGGTCAGGCGGCTATTTCCCCCCTTCCTCATCCCACAAGATTGTTTTACTCGGCTTGCCCTGTGTTGACCCGCCGGGCCACGCACGGCATACCGTTGGGCCACAGCGGCGCGACGAAAAACAAGCGGGAGCAGGCCGCCGCTGACAATTTGAGTCACGCATCGTGCTTTCCCAAAATCGAAACCGATTTTGGGGCCGATGCGTAAAGGGAGGAATGCATGGCAGGGCTTCTCGCTCTATCCAGAACCATTGACAGTGTGAACGAATTCATCGGCAGATGGGTGTCGTGGCTGATCCTGCTGGCAATCTTGGTCAGCGCCGCCAATGCGGTTATCCGCAAGACGTTCGACATGTCGTCCAACGCCTGGCTGGAACTGCAGTGGTATTTGTTCGGCGCCGCCTTCATGCTGGCCGCCGCCTACACGCTGAAGCAGAACGACCATATCCGCATCGACATCGTCTACGGCATGTTCTCGCGTCGCGTACAGCACTGGATCGACCTTCTCGGTCACCTCTTCTTCCTGATGCCGTTTGTGACACTGATGGTGATCTATTTCGTTCCCTATGTATCGCTGTCGTTTCGCAGCGGCGAAATGTCGAACAATTCCGGCGGGCTGATCATCTGGCCGGCAAAGGCGATCCTGCTGGTCGGCTTTTTCCTGCTGGCGCTCCAGGGCATCTCCGAGATCATCAAGAAGATCGCCATCATGCGCGGCGACATGGACGATCCCACTCCGTTCATATCGGTGCATGAACAGGCCGAGATCGAGGCGAAAGCGCTCGCCGAAGAGGTGCGCTCGTGATCGAGTTCATCGCCCAGAACATGGCGCCCATCATGTTCGCCTCGCTGATCATCTTCCTGCTGATCGGCTACCCGGTTGCGTTTTCGCTCGCCGCCAACGGCCTGGTGTTCTTCTTCATCGGCGTCCTCCTGTCGCCCTATTCAGGTGGCTCGATCAATCTCGCCTGGCCGCTGCTGCACGCGCTGCCGGACAATTTCTACGGCAGCCGGGTGATGTCGAACGACACGCTGCTGGCCATCCCGTTCTTCACCTTCATGGGCATTGTGCTCGAACGATCGGGCATGGCCGAGGACCTTCTCGATACGATCGGCCAATTGTTCGGGCCGATCCGCGGCGGCCTCGCCTATGCCGTGATCTTCGTCGGCGCGCTGCTTGCCGCAACCACCGGTGTTGTGGCTGCTTCCGTCATCGCGATGGGCCTGATCTCGCTGCCGATCATGCTGCGCTACGGCTATGACCGCCGTGTGGCGTCCGGTGTCATCGCCGCATCGGGCACGCTCGCCCAGATCATTCCGCCCTCGCTGGTGCTGATCGTTCTGGCGGACCAGCTCGGCCGCTCGGTTGGCGACATGTATGCGGGCGCGCTGATCCCAGGGCTGATTCTGACCAGCCTTTACACGATGTATATCGTGATCATGTCGATCGTCCGGCCGAAGTCGATGCCGGCCCTGCCGCTGGAAGCCCGCACGCTCGGCCATGGTGTGCTGTCGCTGCTGGCGGCGGTGCTGGCGGCAGTCGTAATTTCCTACGCGGCGTATCGCTATCTCGCGCCCTCGCAGGGCCAAAACGCCGACATCCTCGGCGCCACCATCGGCGTGGTCTTGATCTATGTCGTGGCGATCGCAGACCAGCGCCTGAAGATCAACATGATGTCGCGGCTGGCGCAGCAGGTGATCATCGTGCTGATCCCGCCGCTGGCGCTGATCTTCCTGGTGCTGGGCACAATATTCCTCGGCATTGCCACACCGACCGAGGGCGGCGCGATGGGCGCCGTCGGCGCACTGATCATGGCGGCGATGAAGGGGCGGCTGTCACTGGATGTGATCAAGCAGGCGCTGGCGTCGACGACGCGGCTGTCGTCCTTCGTGCTGTTCATCCTGATCGGTGCGCGCGTGTTCTCGCTGACCTTCTACGGCGTCAACGGCCATATCTGGGTCGAGCATCTCCTGACATCGCTGCCGGGCGGTGAAGTCGGCTTCCTGATCGGCGTCAACATCCTCGTCTTCCTGCTCGCCTTCTTCCTCGATTTCTTCGAACTCGCCTTTATCATCGTGCCGCTTTTGGCGCCGGCCGCCGACAAGCTCGGCATCGACCTGATCTGGTTTGGCGTACTGCTCGGCGTCAACATGCAGACCAGTTTCATGCATCCACCGTTCGGCTTCGCGCTGTTCTACCTGCGTTCGGTCGCCGCCCGCGTGCCTTACCTCGACCGTCTCACCGGCAAGCAGATCGCGCCGGTGACCACCGGCCAGATCTATTGGGGCGCGGTCCCCTTCGTTTGCATCCAGGTCATCATGATCGGGTTGACCATCGCCTTCCCGCAAATGGTGATGCACTACAAGGGCACGCCAGTCGATCCGGGCACGATCGATTACCAGGTGCCGGAAACGCCGGGCCTGTCGCCGCTTGGCGCACCGCCGGCGGATGGCACGGCGCCGACTGCGCCTGCACCGGATCTGTCGCAGCCGCCGAATTTCGGTGAAACCCCGCCTGCCAAGCCGGCAGCGCCAGCACCCGATCTGTCCCAACCACCGAGTTTCAACTGATGCCGGAGACGCAACAGATATGAAAGCGGTGCGGCTGGAGGGCGTGGGCATCATTGCCCTACGAGAGGTCGGCAAACCGACCGTCGGGCCGGACGATCTCCTGGTGCGGATCGAGGCGTGTGGTGTCTGCGGCACCGATCGGCATCTTTACCACGGCGAATTCCCCTGTACGCCACCGGTGACGCCCGGACATGAATTCTCCGGGATCGTCGAAGCGATTGGAACTGCAGTGTCCGGCTTTTCGGTCGGCGATCGCGTCACCGGCGACCCCAACATCGTCTGCGGGCGTTGCCCGCATTGCCATGCCGGCCGGGTCAATCTCTGCCATAACCTGGTTGCCATCGGCATCCGCCGCGACGGCGGCTTCGCCGACTATGTCGTGCTGCCTCAGAAGCAGGCCTTCCTTCTTCCGAAAGACCTCAAGCCGACGCATGGCGCGTTCTGTGAGCCGCTTGGCTGCTGCTTGCATGGCGTGGACCTGGCCCGGATAAAGCCCGGCTCCTCGGTCGCCGTGCTTGGCGGCGGCGTGATCGGCCTGCTCACCCTGCAACTGGCGAGGCTTGCCGGTGCGACCACAATCATTCTGTCGACGCGCCAGGCCTCGCGACGTGCCCTCGCCAAAGAATTGGGTGCAACAGCGACGGTCGACCCCAGTGCTTGCGATATCATCGACACGGTCGTCGGCCCGTCGGGTCTGCTGCCGGGCGGCGTCGATGTGGTGTTCGAATGTGCTGGCGTTAGAGAAACCGTCGAGCAATCGATGCGGCTCGCCAGGGCCGGCGGCACAATCGTCGTCGTCGGCGTGACGCCTCAAGGCATGAAGGCAGAATTCGAACCCTTCGACCTGCTGTTCCGAGAATTGAAGGTTTTTGGGTCGTTCCTAAATCCGTTTACGCATCGCCGGGCCGCCGATCTCATCGCGGCGGGCGCGATCGAGATCGACAAGCTCATCTCACGGCAGGTGACGCTTGAAGAGGCGGTCGCAGTGATCGCCAATCCGCCAGCGCCAGGTGAAGTCAAGGTGCTGGTGGTGCCGCGCTGATCCGGCAAATCCAAGTGTTACGGCGCCACGCGTCCTAAGAAGGCGGTGGCGCCGTAACCCGATGTCAGAGCTTGCCGTTGCGCTGCTGGACCATCATGAAGGTGTCGTAATTGTATTCGGCCACCTGTGCCCAGAGATAGTGCTCCTTGCGGAAGGCCTTGATCGAGTCCCAGATCTTCTTGAACGGCGCGTTGGAGGCTTCCATCTCGGCATAGACCTCGTTCGCTTTTTCGAAGCAGGCCGCCATGATTTCCGGGCTGAACGGGCGCAATTTGGCACCCCCAGCCACCAGCCGCTTCACGGCTGCCGGATTCAGATAATCGTATTTCTGCAGCATGTTGGCGTCGGCTGCCTGTGCGGCGGTGTGCACCAGCGCCTTGTAGGCCGGCGAAAGCTCCTCGTATTTCGCCTTGTTGAACATCAGATGGACGGTCGGCCCGCCTTCCCACCAGCCGGGATAATAATAGTTGGGCGCGACCTTGTAGAAGCCGAGCTTCTCGTCGTCATAAGGGCCAACCCACTCGGCAGCGTCGATCGTGCCTTTTTCCAGCGCCGGATAGATGTCGCCGCCGGCGATCTGCTGCGGCACGACACCGAGCCGTTGCACCACTTTGCCGGCAAAGCCGCCGATGCGCATCTTGAGACCCGAAAGATCGGCGACCGTATTGATTTCCTTGCGGAACCAGCCGCCCATCTGCACGCCCGTATTGCCGCCCGGCAAGCCAAAAAGACCCTGCGTGGCGAGAAACTCGTTGAACAGGTCGATGCCGCCGCCGTGGTAATGCCAGGCATTGATGCCGCGCGCGTTAAGCGAGAACGGAACCGCAGCGCCCAGCGCCCATGTCGGGTCCTTGCCCCAATAATAATATGCCACCGTATGGCAGGCCTCGACGGTGCCGGCGGTGGTAGCGTCAGCGACCTGCAGGCCGGGCACCAGTTCGCCGGCTGCAAAGACCTGGACCTGGAAATTACCGTCGGTTGCATCAGATAGCATCTTGGAAAAAACCTCGGCGCCGCCATAGATCGTGTCGAGGGATTTCGGGAAGGACGACGCAAGGCGCCACGTAACTTTCGGATTGGACTGAGCGATAGCCGGAGAGGCAAGCGTTGCGGCAGCCGCGGCGGCGCCCACACCGGTCGCGCCGGCCTTGCGGATGAATGATCGACGATCCATGAAGTCCTCCCTATTGGATCAACACACCGACGTTCGGGAAATGCTCTGTTTCCCGGATCGGCTTGGCGGCAAACAATACACGGGCAAGAAGTCGAGTCCAGCATGGCAGCCGGTTTTTGCTGGCAGTATTTCCGCTGAATTCGCGGTGTGAATGCCCCCTTTGCAACTATAGTCTAACGACCGCTCCGTGGCCCATGTGACGCACCGAAACTTGCCATGGCAAAGCGCCTTCGGATCGCCTATTTTAAAGGCAGAATGCATCCTTGCACTTGAATGGACCCGGATCAAAATGCAGCAGCCGCTCGTCGCCATATCGACTGACGTTCGCCAATTCGACAATTACACTTGGCATGCCGCTCCGCAGCAATATCTGGAGGCGGCGCTTTCGGCCGCCGGCGTGTTCCCGTTGCTGGTGCCGTCCTTCGGCGACCGGCTCGATTTCGATGAACTCCTGTCATCGGTCGACGGCGTCATGGTCACCGGCTCGAAGTCCAATGTGCATCCCTCGCTCTATGGCGGCGATGCCAGCGAGGCCAATGGTCCCTACGATCCCGCCCGTGACGCCACGACGCTGCCGTTGATCCGCAAGGCAGTAGAGCGCGGCGTGCCGCTGCTCGCCATCTGCCGTGGCATCCAGGAGATGAATGTGGCGCTGGGCGGCACGCTGGCGACCGAAATCCAGGAGCGCGAGGGTTCGCTGGACCATCGCGCGCCGGCGAGCGACAATCAGGACGAACGTTTCGCCATCCGCCAGACCATTTCGATCAAGCCCGGAAGCTGCCTCGCCGGTGTTTTCGGGGCGGGCGACATAGTGGTCAACTCGGTGCATCGCCAGGCGGTCGACCGGCTCGGCCCGAAGCTGCAGATAGAGGCGGTCGCCAGCGACGGCACCGTCGAGGCGGTTTCGGTGCGGGACGCCCGCGCCTTCGCCGTCGGCGTCCAGTGGCATCCCGAATACTGGGTCAAGTCGGACAGCGTCTCGGTAAAGATATTCCGTGCCTTCGGCGACGCGGTGCGTCTGCACGCCGCGGCGAAATCCGGCGCGCGCGCGGCCGCGGAATAGATAACTCAATCGCCCGAAATCAGGGGCCGCTGGCCGCCAACGACAGCAGCGGCAGGGCCGGCGCGTAGGATTCATAACCGTCGCCGTCGGCGACGGCGAAAGTGACGATCGGATCGATGCCGTTCGTGCTGAAGGTGACCGTGCCGTCGTCCTGGTCGCGCCAGAATTTCGCGCGCTCGATGCCGGGTAAAATCCGGCGGCAATTCGCAGCGACCGTCAACAGCGACAGACCGTGCGAAACCTCAGTGCTGCGCTTGACCGCGCAGGACGCTTCGTCGCCATTGGCCACCAGCCTATAGTTGCCGGACGGCGGCGTTGGCTCGTTGGCTCCTCCGCCACTGCCGCCGTAAAACAGCTGAACGCCGCCGAATAGCACGGCGGCCGCCATCAATGCGGGAAGTGCTTTCATACTGTATTCTCCGCGCGTCTGGCGAGAGATACAGAATGATTTCAAAGCGTTAAGCCGACGTTAATAAATATGAAACGTCACCGCTCAGCTCCGCGCCTTTACCTTTTCCGTCTCCGGCACCGGCGTCAGCGCCCTCCCTTCCGAAAACCAGGAAACCAGATTGTCGACGCATAGATCGGCCATGGCGCGACGGGTATGTTCCGATGCCGAGCCGACATGCGGCAAAAGCGAGGTGTTGGGGGCGGCGAGCAGCGCCTGCGGCACGTTCGGCTCGTCGGCGAAGACGTCGAGCCCAGCAGCGGCGATGGTGCCGCTGGCAAGCGCTGCGGCAAGTGCTGCCTCATCCACCGTGCTGCCGCGGCCGATGTTGACGAAGACGCCGTTGGGGCCCAGCGCCGACAGGATTTCGGCGTTGACCGCCTTTTCGGTCGAAGCGCCGCCGGGCGCTACCGAGATCAGCGTATCGACCGCCTCGGCAAGCGCTTTCAGGGTCTTGTGATAGTCGTAGGGCAGGCCTTCGACCTGGCGCCGGTTGTGGTAGGCGACCGGCAGCCCGAAGGCCTCCAGCCGCCGCGCAACGGCAAGGCCGATGCGGCCCATGCCGAAAATGCCAACGCTGCGGCCGCGCAAGGTCAGCCGGCTTAGCGGATAGTTGCCTTTGCGCGCCCAACTGCCGTCGCGCAGCCATGTCTCGGCACGCGGCAGATCGCGGACGGTGTTGATCAGCAGGCCGAGTGCGGTGTCGGCGACCTCCTCGGTCAGCACGTCAGGCGTGTTGGTCACCATAATGCCGCGCCGTGCTGCGTGGCGGACATCGACCGAATCATAGCCGACGCCGAAATTGGCGATGATCTCGAGGTTCGGCAGCGCGTCCATCAGTGCGGCATCTATGCCGCCGAAAGCGGCGATGCCGCGCACCGACCGGCGCAGCTCGTCGGTGACCAGCGATGCGTCAGGCCGTTCGATCCCCATGCGGGTGAACGTCCGGTCGATGCGACCGACGGCATGATCGTTGAATTGGCCCGGCACCAGAATGGCGACTGCTTGCTGCTGTTCGGCTTTTGTCATGCACGTTCCACCGGTTTGCCGGTCGACTGGCGCACATGCAGTTCCGGCTTGATCAGTTCCTGCGACGGCCGCACCACCTGCCCGTTGAGCTTGTCGAGCAGCGCGCTGGCGGCGCGGCGGCCAACTTCGCGCTGGCCGTTCCAGACGGTGGTCAGCGCCGGCGTCGCGATGGCGGCTTCCTCGAGATCGTCGTAGCCGGTGACGGATATGTCAATGCCAGGCACCAGCCCGGCGCGCGCGATGCCGTTCATCAGGCCGATGGCAACGAGGTCGTTCCAGCAGCAGGCGGCGGTCGGCCTGTCCTTCAGCGCCAGGAACTGCCCGGCGGCTTCGAAACCGGCCTGCTTGGTGCGCGGGCCGGCGATGCGCCAGGACGGCCTGACCTCCAGCCCGGCCGCCTCCATCGCGTTGACATAGCCCTGGTAGCGGTCGCGGCCGGTCGAGGTCTGGTCGGTGCCACCGACCATGGCGATGCGCTTGTGGCCGAGCGAGATCAGATGGTTGGTGGCAAGCCCGGTGCCGTACGCATCGTCGCCGCGAAACACCGGCACGTCGGCACCTTCGACGGTACGCGCGATCAGCACCGCCGGCAGGCCGTTTTCCTCGGCCATCAGGATATCTTCGGGCGGCGTGCCGATGGCCGGCGACATGATGACGCCGTCGGCGCCGAGCTGCAGCAGCGTATCGATGAAGGTGCGCTGCTTTTCGAGCTGGTCGTAATGGTTCGACAGGATGAAGGTCTGCCGGCTGCGGTCGAGCTCGCTCTCGATCGAGCGCAAGATCTCGGCGAAGAAGGGATTCATGATGTCGTGGACAACGACGCCGACGATGCCCGAACGCGAGGTGCGCAGGCTGGCGGCGCGGCGATTGTAGATATAGCCGATAGCGCGGGCGTGTTCCTTGATGCGATCGCGGGTGGTTCCGGCGACCAGCGGGCTGTCGCGCAGGGCCAGCGAGACCGTGGCCGTGGACACGCCGAGCGCATCCGCGATCGTCGAAAGCTTGATCTTCTGTGCCAGCGCCTTGCGCTCCCCCGACGGTCTAGAGCCGATCCATGGTCTCCAGCGAAAACCGGATTCCACTTTGCGGGATCATGATCTAAACAGTTTAAACGCGGCCTTATGCCACCCTTCGGGAACAAATCAAAGTTTTTTTGCCAACGCTTCCACCTCGACGTCGAGAGCGGCGCGGTTGCCCACGCGTAGCCGATGCTCGCGATGGACGATATAAAGGCCGCTGGCGACGATGACGGCAGCTCCGACAAGCGTCCAGCGGTCGGGAAACTGGTTGAAGACAATCCAGCCGGCAATGATCATCCAGATCATCTGCGAATAGGGATAGGGGGCCAGTGCGGTGGTGGTGGCGAGACGGTAGGCCTGAACCAGGAGCCAGTGGCCGATCGCGCCGAAGACGCCGAGCATCAGCAGGATGAACCAGTGCCAGCCATCCTGTGGCAGCGAAAGCGAAAACGGCAGCATCGGCAGCAGCAGTACGGCCGGCGCCAGCGCGGAAAAGAGGATGAGGCTCTCCGAGGTTTCGGTCGCCGACATGCGCCGCGTCATGATGACATAGAAGCAATTCGATAGCATCGAGCCGAGCGCGAAGAGGTGGCCGATGCCAAAGACGCCGACGCCCGGCCGGGTGATGATGAGGACGCCGACGAAGCCGCTCAGGATAGCCAGCCAGCGCCGCCAGCCCGCCCACTCACCGAGCAAAGGACCGGCGAGTGCTGTGATCACCATCGGTGCAAAGAAGTAAATCGAGGTGGTTTCGGCCAGTTGCAGGGTCCGCAGCGCCATGACATTGCAAATGGTCGATCCGAACAGGAACGCGCCGCGCAGGATATGCGCTGGCAGATTGTTGGCGCGAAAGCGCGCCGGCTCGCGCCATCCGCGCAGAAAAATACCGACGAGCACGACATGGACGGCGAAGCGAGCCCAGGCGACGATCAGCGCCGAGACGCCGGCCACGACAAGATATTTGCTGCTGCTATCGAGGAAAGTGAAAAACACATAGACGGAAAGCATGCAAAGGATCGCCGTCGGAGGCGTCGCGCTTTCGTCTTGTCTTGGGGGAGGACTCAAATTTCAGGCCGGATGGTGAGATAGAGCTCACTTTTGCGGGAATTGCCACTTGCCGGCAAGCCAAAAGAGACTGGCACAACAATCAGCCGTCACAGGCTTGGTCTTGTTCCTGCATGTCGCCGCCCCAAACCGGTACGCACCCCGGTCAGGCCCGACTAAGATTTTCGGGCCGATGCGCTAGGGATGCATTCGGGCGCCCTTGGTGATCTTGTCGACTAGCTTCCTTTCGGCGCGCAGCGCGATGCCGACGACCTTGGCGTCGTCGGGTGCGAATTCGGCGAAGACAGCGCGGTTGGCCGCGTCATGGCCGGTCGAAAACATTTCGTCGACATAGAGCGAGGTCGTCACACCACGCTCCAGCGCCCGCCGGTGGATCGCACTGAGCGTCGAGCGGTCGGCCGAAAGCACGATGACCGGCTGGATCGACAGCGGATTGTAGATGTTGCCGGCGCGGTCGCGGTAGGGTTCGCCGATGATGTCTCTATACTGCGCGACGATGCCGCTGGTCAGGAAGGCGGTGACGTTGAGTTTCTGCCAGACGGGAAGATCGTCCTGCAGCACGATTGCAAATTTCGTGTCTAACATGAGAGACTTTCCAATTCGAAGGCGCGAATGAAGCGATGTCACACGATCTAAATGGCGAGGCCTTCCAGGGTCTTGGACGTTTGTGCGTTGATGCGGCAGAAAACTGCGTCATCTCGGCCCCCGATTCCGTCGGTATGGAGCGCATCGAGGCCCGGTTCCACGGCAGCGCCTTCGATCTCCATCGTCACGACACCTACGCCATCGGCGTGACGCTGCATGGCGTCCAGACCTTCCGTTATCGCGGCGCGACGCGTCACAGCCTGCCCGGCCAGATCATCGTGCTGCATCCCGACGAATTGCACGACGGGGGTGCTGGCACCGAAGACGGCCTGCGTTACAGAATGCTTTATCTGGAGCCGTCCATCGTGCTGGACTGCCTCGATACGGTCGGCGCACCGCTGCCTTTCGTCAGGGATGCCGTGGTAACGGATCCTGTCTTTCGCACCAGGCTGCTTTCGGCGCTGGGGCCGTTGGACCAGAAGCTGGACGATCTGTTTGTCGCCGACTTCATTACACAGCTGATGCAAAGCCTGGCACGGCATGCAGGCCTACCGGCCAAACCGATCCCAAGGACAGCGTGGCGGGCTGCCAGCCTGGCACGCGACTATCTGGAAGAAAATGTTTTCCGTATCGTCCGTTCCGACGAGCTGGAGGCGATCACGGGGCTGGACCGCTACGCCCTATCACGGCATTTCCGTGCTGCCTTCTCCACCAGCCCGCATCGCTTTCTCTTGATGCGCCGGCTTCAACGGGCACGCCGCATGATCGAGGCGAATGAACCATTGGCGCAGATCGCGATAGCGGCCGGCTTCAGCGACCAAAGCCATTTTATCAGGCACTTCAAGAAAGCGTTCGGCGTCACGCCGGGCCGCTGGTCGGCCCTGGTCCGTGGATCGTCGGCAACGGCTGCGTGACAGCGTCAGCTGCAGATCATTCGTCGGCGTCGATCTCGTCGTCGACGAGAACCATCTCGCCGTTCGAGAGATTGGCCTCAACGCGGGCGAGCAGCTTGAACAGCGCCTTCTGGTCCTTTTTGTCGAGACCTTTCAGCGCCTGCTTCTCTGTCTTCTTCACCGATTTCTCGATCGCGTGAATGATCTCGCGGCCAGTGTCGGTCAGGAAGATATGCGCCTGGCGGGCGTCGGCGGCAGAGGCGCGCTTCTCCAGGAAGCCTTGCGCCTGCAGCCGGTTGATGGTCTTGGTGATGGTCGGCGGGCGCACGCCGAGGCGGCCTGCAAGATTGCCGGGCGTCTGCCCGTCTTCACGGTCGAGCGCCAGCATGATCTGGTCCTGGCCGGCATAAAAGCCGTGCCCTAGAAGCCGCGCCGCCAGTGCAGTACGTGCCAGCCGCGC
The DNA here is from genome assembly GCF_040319125.1 of Mesorhizobium sp. M0938. Taxonomy (NCBI): domain Bacteria; kingdom Pseudomonadati; phylum Pseudomonadota; class Alphaproteobacteria; order Hyphomicrobiales; family Phyllobacteriaceae; genus Mesorhizobium; species Mesorhizobium sp. M0938. The sequence goes on from NZ_JAMYNS010000001.1 coordinate 114,783, forward strand.
CGCCGAATGCAGCCGGCTCATTGTCGCAGTCTTGTCCGCCTTGGCCATGGTCATCCCTCTTCGGCCGAACCGGTGCGGACAGCATAGAGGCAGCCGCCCGGTTGGCAATCGACGATCAAAAAGATCCGGCTTTGCAAAACAGCTTTGCCGGCAAGCAATGCGATGTCCGCCGTGGCTAATGCCAGATGTTTATTTCAGTTAGATGACAAACGACTTATCTGTGCAGGTGGGAGCCTTCAGCCGGAGCGCCGTACACATGAAACGAAACTCAATCAGCCTTTACCGCGACGATCATCAAGGCCTGGTAGGCGTCCGCCACCTCGCGCAGCGCTGCCTGCGACAGCGGTCCAGCACGCCGCGCGATACCGTCTCTGGCATTCATCGTATCCCGCCTGCCGGACCGGTCGGTGTAGGGTGCGACAGTGGTGAATATCTGATCGCTCAGGCTGTCGGGGAAAAACAGCTGGCCGGTCATCACCGAATTGTCATCGGGGAAGACCTTGAAGTGGATATGAGTGGTGCGACCGCGATACCAGCCGGGGTAGATGGTGGCGAACGAGACGATGCCGGTGCCATCGGTCTTTTGCCAACCGCGCAGAAAACTCTGGCCTGAGGTGTCGGCATCCTGGCCGTCGCCTTGCCCGGGATAGCCCGAATAATGTCCTTGCGCGTCGCAATGCCAGATGTCGACGCGCGCGCCGGCAAGCGGCCGGCAGCTCGCGTCGACCACCTGCAGCCGCACATTGAGGGCAATGCCCGCTTTGCCTTCGGTGATATCGGACCGTTCGAGCTTCGGGTCGAAATAGAACGGCCCCTCGGTCGCTTCCGGCGTGATGGCGCAGACGCCGGCACCGCTATCGAACAAAGCAAGTCCGGCATAGCGCGAGGCCCGCTGAGCCAGCGCGATGCCCGGCAGAAAGACGCCGCCGCCGGCGCTAACGGCAATCAGGCCGAGGGCCTGGCGTCGGCTCAACGGCAAGGACAATGGTTTGTCGGACATCCGGCGCCTCTTTGATCCTGGAGCAAGCTGCATTGTTTTTATCTAGGCAGTGAGGCCAGCCCGCGCCAATGAAAGTCCAGCAATGTTGGGAAAATTCAGCAATGTTGGCGCCTGTTTGGCCCATCGGTTTGCCGCGTGCAAAACGGCCGGCGGCACCCTATATGGAGCCAACAATCCTTTTCGAGGCCCAACATGAGCGATGCACAGACGACGCAGATCCCCGTAACCGTTCTCACCGGCTATCTCGGCGCCGGCAAGACCACGCTGCTTAATCGCATCCTTTCGGAAAACCACGGCAAGCGCTACGCCGTCATCGTCAATGAGTTCGGCGAGATCGGCATCGACAACGAGTTGATCGTGGAATCCGACGAGGAAATCTACGAAATGAACAATGGCTGCGTCTGCTGCACGGTGCGCGGCGACCTGATCCGCGTCGTCGAAGGCTTGATGCGCCGGCCAGGCCGCTTCGACGCCATCGTGGTCGAGACCACCGGCCTGGCCGATCCAGTGCCGGTGGCGCAGACCTTCTTCATGGACGACGACGTGCGCTCCAAGACCCGGCTCGACGCGGTGGTGGCGCTGGTCGACGCCAAGCACCTGCCGTTGCGGCTGAAGGATTCCCGCGAAGCCGAGGATCAGATCGCATTTGCCGACGTCGTCGTGCTCAACAAGACCGATCTCGTCACGCCGGAGGAACTGAGCAAGGTCGAGGCGACGATCCGCGCGATCAACCCGGCGGCAAGGATCCACCGCACCACGCGCGCCGGCGTGGCGTTGTCCGAAGTGCTCGACCGCGGCGCCTTCGACCTTTCCCGTGCGCTGGAAAACGACCCGCACTTCCTTGAGGCGCATGACGACCATGATCATCATGACCACGACCATCATGATCACGACGGCCATCACCACCATGATCATGACGGGCACGACCACCACCATCACGCGCACGCTTCCGATATCCATGACGTGACGGTGCAGTCGGTGTCGCTGCGCGGCGGCGAGATGGACCCGAAGAAATTCTTCCCGTGGATCGAGAAGATCACCCAGATGGAAGGCCCGAACATCCTGCGGCTGAAAGGCATCATCGCGCTCAAGGGCGATGACGAGCGCTATGTCATCCAGGGCGTGCACATGATTATCGAGGGCGACCACCAGCGCGCCTGGAAAGACGGCGAGAAGCACGAGAGCCGGCTGGTGTTCATCGGCCGCGAACTCGACGCCGAGCGGCTGAAGAAGAGCTTTGAGGCCTGCCAGGCCGCTTGATTTCCAAACCTTATAACGCTAGCGCTGCACCTTCTTTCCTTCTCCCCTTGTGGGAGAAGGTGGCCGAGCGAAGCTCGGTCGGATGAGGGGTGTTCCAGCTTGGCACCAACGGCGATCCTTCCAGCACCCCTCAACCGTCTTGGCGCTGTGCGCCAATCCACCTTCTCCCGCAAGGGAAGAAGGTCGCGTCGCACCTAGCCGCGCCAACGATTTGGAATAGTCTCTCATGCCGACAGTCGCCCCACTTGATCTCCAGGGACATTGCATCACCGCCGTCTTCCTTGGCGACGTGCCGCACTTTGCGCTGGCCGACGGCGCGGTCCATCGGCTTGATCATGGCCACAAGACTGTGCAGGCCAATGACGGGCTGCTGGCCGCCTTCCACGACGCGGCCAATGACCGGCTAATCACCGGGGGCGAGGATGGGAAGATCTTTTCGGTTACCGCAGGCGGCAACACGGCAGAACTGGCGAGCGCCGGAAAAAAATGGATCACCAGCGTCGCCGCTGGACCACAAGGCGCCATCGCCTACGCCTCGGGCAAGACCGCGTATGTGCGCTTTGCGGATGGCAAGACCAAGGAATTCCTGCATCCGCGCTCGGTCGAGGGGCTGGCGTTCTCGCCCAAGGGCATGCGCTTCGGCGTCGCCCGCTACAATGGCGCGACGCTGCATTTCCCGGCGACCGACGGCAAGCCGGTCGAGCTCGAATGGGCCGGCGCCCACACCGGCATCACCTTCTCGCCGGACGGCGCCTTCCTCGTCACCACCATGCAGGAAAACGCGCTGCATGGCTGGAAGCTGGCCGACGGCAAGCACATGCGCATGAGCGGCTATCCAGGCAAGGTCAAAAGCCTGTCGTGGGCGTCCAAGGGAAAATGGCTGGCGAGTTCCGGTGCGCCGGCGGCGATCGTCTGGCCGTTTTCGGGCAAGGACGGGCCGATGGGCAAAGCGCCACTGGAGCTCGGCACGCGCGGCAACGCCATGGTGACCTCGGTCGCTTGCCATCCGAGCCAGGATGTCGTCGCCGTCGGCTATGATGACGGCATGGTGATGGCGGTGCGTTTCGCCGACGCAAAGGAGGTGCTGTTGCGGCGGCCGGGCAAGGGCGCCATCACCTCGATGATGTGGGACAAGGAAGAGCGCCGCGTCGCCTTCGGCAGTGCTGCCGGCGACTGCGGCGTCATCGACATTTCGGCCTAGCGAGTAGGCCAGTAGAGAATACATACCCCATTCCCCTATTCCCCGTGACCAATTGCGGTTCCGGCCGCCGATTGGCTAGAGTGGCGAACGAGAGGGGCCGCCATGCATACAATCGATCCTTTAAAAACGTCCATCGGTGGCATCAGCACTGCCCGCATCGCCGATCTGCGCGAGACCGAGGCCGAAGCCTTCCGCAAGGCACGGCCGAAATCGGCAGCGAAGGTCGGCAATGGCCTGCAGGGCTTCTTCGGCGGCGTACCGATGCACTGGATGAACGACTGGCCGACGCCGTTCCCGATCCTGGTCGACAGCGCCAGAGGCGCCACCATCACCGATATCGACGGTAACCGGCTCGACGATTTCTGCCTTGGCGACACCGGCTCGATGTTCGGCCACTCGCCGCCGCCGGTCGCGCGCGCCATCCGTAGGCAGGCTGGACGCGGCCTCACCTACATGCTGCCTTCCGAAGATGCAATTGCCATCGGCCCGCTGCTGCAACAGCGTTTCGGCCTACCGTTCTGGCAGATCGCGACGACGGCGACCGACGCCAACCGCTTTGCGCTGCGCGTCGCCCGCGCCATTACCGGCCGGGAAAAGATCATGGTCTTCAACGGCTGCTATCACGGCTCGGTCGACGAGACGATGGTGCGGCTGGTCGATGGCAAACCGGTCAACCGGCCTGGATTGGCCGGCGAATTCCGTGACCTGACGCGGGCAACCGACGTCATCGAGTTCAACGATGTGCCGGCACTTGAGGCCGCACTCAAAGACAAGGAGGTGGCCTGCCTTATCACCGAGCCGGTGTTGACCAATTCCTGCATGGTGCTGCCCGATTCCGGCTTCCACGACGCGCTACGGCGTCTCACCCACGCGGCCGGCACCTTGCTTCTGATCGACGAGACGCACACGATCTCGACCGGTCCCGGCGGTTACACCAGGCAATATGGGTTGGAACCAGACCTGTTCGTGCTCGGCAAGCCGATCGCCGGCGGTGTGCCGGCCAGCGTATGGGGCATGAGCGACGAAGTCGCCACGCGCTATGCCGACTATATCAGGACCAGGGAACCGGGCTATTCCGGCATGGGCACGACGCTCTCGGCCAATCCGCTGCAATTCGCGGCGATGCGCGCCACGCTCGAAGAAGTGATGACCGAGGAGAACTATGATCATATGGACCATCTGGCGCGGCGGCTCGACGCCGGGCTGACCGCCGTCATCGACCGCTACCGCCTGCCCTGGCATGTTGCCCGGGTCGGCGCGCGCATCGAATTCATCTGCGCCCCGGGTCCGCTGAGGAATGGCGGCGAGGCGGAAACAGCGCATGCGCCGGAGCTCGAAGCGGCGATCCATGTCGCGCTGGTCAACCGCGGCGTGCTGATCGCGCCGTTCCACAATATGATGCTGATCTCGCCGGCGACCAGCGCCACCCAGGTCAACCGCCTGATCAGCGCCTTCGGTGCGGTTGCGGCAAGGCTCGCGGCATGAGACAAGCTTGCACATGAGAGACGCGCACAAGCAAACTTTGAACGCCATCATCGCCTCCCCTTCTGGCTCGACGCCCGCCGAGGCGCAAACCTTTCTCGACGCCCACCCCGAGATCGAAGCGTTCGACATCGTGCTGACCGACGCCAATGGCGTCGGGCGTGGCAAGATCGTGCGCCGGCATGAGTTGATGAGCATCTTCGAGGGTGGCCGGCACATGCCGATCTCGATCCTCGGCCTCGACATCACCGGCGAGGACGTTCACGAGACCGGGCTGATCTGGACGACCGGCGACGGCGACCTGCGGGCATGGCCGATCCCCGGCACGCTGGTGCCGCTGTTCGGCACACAGCCGCCACGCGGCCAGGTGCTGATGGCGATGTATCATCTCGATGGTCAGCCGATGTCCTCCGACCCGCGGCTGGCGCTTGCCCGGCAGGTGGAGATACTTGCGGCCAAGGGTCTGCATCCGGCCGGCGCCTTCGAGCTCGAATTCTTCCTGCTCGCCAATGAGCGCGACGCCGACGGCAAGGTGCAGCCGGCGAACGCGGTGCTCGACGGCCGCCGTTCAGCCAAGACCGAGGTCTATTCCGTCGACCATCTGCACGGCATGGAACCGCTGTTTTCCGACATCTACGCCGCGGCCAAGGTGCAAGGCATTCCGGCCGAGACGGTCATTTCCGAATATGCGCCCGGCCAATACGAGCTGACGCTGAACTACCGCCAGGACGTGATGCGGGCGGCCGACGATCTCGTCATGCTGAAGCGGCTGGTGCGGGCCCAGGCGCGCCGCCACGGCGTCACCGCTTGCTTCATGGCCAAGCCGATCGAGAAATATGCCGGCTCGGGCATGCATTTCCATGTTTCGCTGCAGGACAAGGCCGGCAAGAACGTCTTCGCTGAAGCCAGCGGCGAGACCTGGTCCTTGCCGCTGCTGCGCGGACTGGGCGGCCTCATCCAGACCATGGCGGAATCGATGCTGGTGTTTGCACCGCACGCCAATTCGTGGCGTCGCTTCGTCTCGCAATCCTATGCGCCGGTAGCGCCGAGCTGGGGTGTCAACAACCGCTCGGTGGCGCTGCGCGTGCCTGCGGGTGATGCCAAAAACCGGCGCATCGAGCACCGGCCGTCGGGCGTCGACGCCAATCCCTATCTGGTCGCGGCAACGGTGCTGGCCGGCATCACCAGGGGTCTCGACGAGGGCCTCGATCCCGGCCCCGAAACCATCGGCAATGGCTACGAGTCGGCAATCACGCGCACGACGATGCCGGTGGACTGGCGCGCCGCGATCGAGGCGGCGAGGGCTTCGACATTCCTCAAAGGCGCACTGGGCGAAGACCTGCACCGAACGTTCGTGGCGATCAAGCAATCCGAATATCTGCGCGTAGCGCGCACGGTCAGCGAACTGGATTATCACCTCTATCTGCACGAAGTCTGATCCTTCCAGGCCGGATCGACGGGGTTGCCATCACTTTTCTGCTGCGCATGTCAAATGTTATAGCGCTTCGGCGCCTAAGAACATATCATGAACATATGACAGCGCCCTCGATCCGTGAAAAGCTTGCCGTCCTGTCGGACGCCGCCAAATACGACGCCTCGTGCGCCTCGTCCGGCGCGACCAAAAGGGATTCGCTGCAATCCGGCGCCATCGGCTCCACGGAAGGCATGGGCATATGCCATTCCTACGCGCCGGATGGCCGCTGCATTTCCCTGCTGAAAATTCTACTGACCAATTTCTGCATCTATGATTGCAGCTATTGCATCAACCGCTCGTCCTCGAATGTACGCCGCGCCCGCTTCACCATCGACGAGGTGGTGCAGCTGACCATGGAGTTCTACCGACGCAACTACATAGAAGGCCTGTTCCTGTCCTCGGGCGTGATCCGTTCGCCCGAGGAAACAATGGGAGAAATGGTTGAGGTGGCGCGCCGGCTGCGGCTGGAGGAGAAGTTTTCCGGCTATATCCATTTGAAGACCATTCCCGAAAGCTCGGCGGAGCTGGTCGAGAAAGCGGGGCTCTATGCCGATCGACTGTCGATCAACGTCGAGCTGCCGACCGATGAAGGTGTCAGGAAGCTGGCTCCGGAAAAACAGCCGGAAACCATCCGGCTGTCGATGGCGAGGCTGCGCCAGAAGATCGAAGAAAATTCGGAACCGACGCTGAGGACCAGGAAACGGGAGAGCTTTGCGCCAGGTGGCCAGTCAACACAGATGATCATCGGAGCGGACAAGACCTCCGACGACGGTATCCTGCACACGAGCGCGCGGCTTTATAGCAGTTATCATCTGCGGCGCGTCTACTATTCCGCCTTCAGCCCGATCCCGGATTCATCGTCAGCGCTGCCGCTGGTAAAGCCGCCGCTGATGCGCGAGCACCGGCTTTACCAGGCCGACTGGCTGATGCGGTTTTATGGCTTTTCGCAACCGGAGATTCTGGCTGGCAGCAGCGACGGCATGCTCGATCTCGCCATCGATCCGAAGCTCGCCTGGGCGCTGCGCAACAGGGGACAGTTTCCGGTCGATATCAACCGTGCCGATCGCGAAGTCTTGCTCCGCGTGCCGGGCCTCGGCACCAAGTTGGTTGCAAAAATCCTGCAGACACGCCGGCACCGGCGCCTGCGGCTGGAAGATATCGGCCGGCTGTGCCACTCGATCGCGAAGCTTAGGCCATTCATCATTGCCGAAGGCTGGTCACCGGGCACGCTCACCGACACAGCAGGTCTGCGCGACAGGATTGTGCGCTCCTGCGAGCAATTTTCGCTGTTTTGATCATGAAGCCTGCACAACTGGACCTCGCCGCACACACGGTCTGGCTCGAAGCCGAAACGGACATGACCGGCTGGCGCGACGCCGCGCGACATTTTGTGCTCAACAACATCCGGCCCGAAGACGTCATTTGGCAAGTTGAACCGCATCGGGCTCCGCACTTGCATCGATTGCCCGCCATTCCTGCCGGTGCCAAACTCACCGTGCCACGCGATTTCATCGAGCGCGCCGAGACGGCGCTCTGTCATTCCGACCCGAGTCGTTTCAGTCTTCTTTACCGGCTGCTATGGCGACTCCGCTCGGAGCTGAACCTGCTGTCGATCGCCTCGGATCCCGATATCCGAGCCCTCGAAGCGATGGAAAAGGCAGTGCGCCGCGACATCCACAAAATGCGCGCCTTCGTCCGTTTCCGGAAGATCGGCGACGAGGAGCGTTACATTGCCTGGTTCGAGCCGGATCACTTCATCGTCGAGCGCAATGCGCCCTTTTTCGTCCGCCGGTTCACCGGCATGCGCTGGACGCTGCTAACGCCCTATGCCTCCGCCGATTGGAATGGCGACAGGCTGGCGATCGGGCCGGGGGCAACCAAGGGCGATGCGCCGGCGGAAGATGCCACCGAAGAGCTCTGGCTGACCTATTTCGAAAACATCTTCAATCCGGCCCGGCTCAAGGTGAAGGCGATGCAGAAGGAGATGCCGAAGAAATATTGGCGGAACCTTCCGGAGGCTTCGCTCATTCCAAGTCTGATCGCAGGAGCCGGCAAGGCCGCCAAGGACATGATTGCGAGAATGCCGACAACACCCGCGCCGCACCACGCCAAGGTGCAGGCAAAACACTGGCCGAAGCACCGGCCGGGAGAGTTGGAGGACGACGATGGCGCAAGCACCATTCCCGAACTCCGCGAAGTGGCGAAAGCCTGCCGTCGCTGCCCGCTGTGGCGCAATGCGACGCAGACCGTGTTCGGCGAAGGGCCTGACAGGGCCAAAGTGATCTTCGTCGGGGAACAGCCCGGCGACCAGGAGGATCTGGCCGGCAAACCTTTCGTCGGGCCGGCGGGCAAGGTCTTCGACGCCATCCTCGACGATGCCGGCGTCGATCGGCTGAAAGTTTATGTTACCAACGCGGTCAAGCATTTCAAATTCGAGCCGCGCGGCAAGCGGCGCATCCATTCCAAGCCAAATGCCGGCGAAGTGCAGGCCTGCCGCTGGTGGCTCGACAAGGAGCTCGATTTGATCAAGCCCAATCTTGTGGTGGCGCTCGGCGCAACCGCGGCGCAGTCTCTGCTCGGCAAGGTCGTGCCGATCATGAAGATGCGCGGCACGGTCGTGGAGCGCGAGGATGGCTTGCGTGTGTTCGTCACTATCCATCCGTCCTTCATCCTGCGCATCCGCGAGCCGGCGGACAAACAGGCCGAACGCGAGCGGTTCCTGCAGGACATGAAGGCGGTAAAAAAGCTGATGGCGGCCTGACCCTATCTGATCAGGATCGCCCTCAAATCATTGACATTCGTTCCGGTCGGGCCTGGCACGAAAAGATCGCCGACGGCGTCGAATGCCGTCCAGGCGTTGTTGCCGGCAAGCATCACCTTGGCATCGACGCCCGCTGCCCGCATCCGCGACACCGTCGAACCGTCGGCGAAGGCGCCGGCATTGTCCTCCGAACCGTCGATGCCGTCGGTGTCGGCGGCCAGCGCATGGACACCCGCCATGCCGCTGATGCCGATGGCGAAGGCAAGCAGAAATTCCGAGTTGCGGCCGCCCCTGCCCTTGGCTCGAAGCGTCACGGTCGTCTCGCCGCCTGACAGGATCAGCACCGGCTTCTGGAAAGGCCGGTTGCGCATAGCCACCTCGCGCGCGATCGCCGCATGGACGCCGCCGACCTCGCGCGCTTCGCCCTCGATGGAGTCGGAAAGGATAGCCGCTTCGATGCCTCGGCGCCTGGCTTCGGCCGCAGCCGCTTCCAGCGATACGCCGGCCGAGGCTATCAGATGCACTTCGTTGCGCGAAAAACGCGGATCGTCAGCGCGCGGTGCGTCGGCGGCCGGCGAATTGATATGCGCCATGACAGAGGCCGGCAATTTCATGCCATAGGCGGCGATCGATGCAAGCGCCTCTTGACGGCTGCCGGCATCGGGAACGGTCGGGCCGGAAGCGACCAGCGCCGGATTGTCGCCCGGAATGTCGGAGACGACCAGCGAGACCACCTTGGCGGGATAGGCAGCAGCCGCCAGCCTGCCGCCCTTGATCGTGGAAACATGCTTGCGGATGGTGTTCATCGCCGAAATCGGCGCGCCGGAGGCAAGCAGCGCCTCGTTGACGGCGATCTCGTCGGCCAGCGTCAGGCTGCCGGCGGGCGAAGGCAACAACGCCGAGCCGCCACCGGAAATCAGGGCCACGACCAGATCGTCCGCCGTCAGGCCCTGGACCTTTTCGAGCAACCGGCGCGAGGCTTCGAGACCGGCGGCGTCCGGCACCGGATGCGCCGCCTCGATGATCTCGACGCGCTGGCAGATCGCGCCATAGCCGTAACGGGTGACGACCAGCCCTTCGATCGGCCCGTCCCACACCTTCTCGAAAGCCGCCGCCATCTGCGCCGAGCCTTTTCCGGCGCCAATGACGATAGTGCGGCCCTTCGGCTTTGCCGGCAAATGATCCCTGATGGTCCTCTGGGGATCGGCTGCGGCAACGGCGGCATTGAAGATGGCGGTGAGGAAGGTCTTGGGATCGATCTCTGTCATTTTGCTTCCGGCGGCAGTGCCAACTCGCGCCCGTCAATGCCGAGATGCTCGCACAGTGCGTCGATGACGACGCAATGGTCTTCGCGCTCGGGCAGGCCCGAGACGGCGATAACGCCGATTACGCCGGCGCCCTTGACCGTTATCGGAAACCCGCCGCCGGCCAGCACATAGTCGGCAATATCCAGCCCTTCGCCGACCTTGAAGCTGCGCTCGGGGCGCTGCTGCTCCAGAACCATGCGATAGGTGCTTTTGAGATAGCGTCGCACCACATTGATCTTGCGCCGCGCCCAGTCCGGATTGGAAGCGTTGGAGCCAGGCATCGCGGCATAGAACAGCGGCCGGTCGAAAGTCCTGATATCGACAATGATCGGCATGTTCTCGGCCAATGCCCGCTCGCGGATCGCTGAACCGATCTTGAAGGCGACTGCTTCGTCGAAGGTCGGGAAGACGAGTGTGGCTTCCTGTCGCTTGATCGCCTCGATGTCGTCGGCCATTTGTCTTCGCTCCCAATGTCGTAGCCGGCTTTGGCCGACTATCGCGGCGCGGTCAAGACATCGACCGTCAGGCGCGCCCATCTACCAGAACCACATCCAGCGCCGCCTCGACATGAAGTTGGATGACATCGAAAGCCGGCAATGGATACTCGTCCAAAGCGGCCAGAAGCGGAAGCTCGGTGCAGCCCAAGATCACCGCCTGCGCGCCGCGCGCCTGGAGGTCTACCACCATGTCCAGCAATGCAGCCTTGGAGGCCTGCTCCACTATACCCAGCGTCAACTCATCGATGATGATGCTGTGCAAAGCCTCGCGCTGTTGCTGCTGCGGTGTCAGAACTTCGAGGCCGTGGTGCCGGCGCAAACGTCCCGAGAAGAAATCCTGCTCCATCGTGTAGCGCGTTCCCAGCAGCCCGACACGCGCAAAGCCCCGCAAGCGAATAGCCTGCGCTGAGACATCCGCGATATGCAGCAGCGGGACGGAAAGCAGGGGCTCCACCTGGTCGGCCACACGGTGTGCGGTGACGGAGGTGATCATCACCAGATCGGCGCCGGCCCTTTCCAGGTGTCGCGCCGCTTCGGCTACTCTTTCAGCGATGACGTCCCAGCGTCCGAGTGCTGCCATTTCGTTCAATTCGTCGAAATCCAGCGTGTACAGGACCGACCTGGCATTGTGATGTCCGCCGAGGAGCCGACGCGCGGTTTGATTGAGCAGCCGATAGTAAAGCGCGCTCGATTCGCAGCTCATCCCGCCTATCATGCCGATGAGTTTCGCCTGACGGACGGTCATTGGTGGGATCCCCTCGCACCTGCCGTTTATACTATAACAGATCGCTCTTGGCCGGCCACCCCGCGACATAGACCTCGCGCACGGCGCGGTCATCGCCCAATGTTTGCAGCAGAAACAACTCCTCCGCCAGCGTCTCCACCGTCTCAATCCGCAGCCGCATCGCCGGCGTGGCGCGCGCGTCGAGCACGACGATGTCGGCATCGCTGCCTGGGTCAAGGGTGCCGATTCTTTCTACAACCGACAGCGCCTCGGCATTGCCGCGGGTGAGTTGCCAGAACGACTGGAATGGATTGAGCTTCTCGCCGTTCAGCGCGATCACCTTGTAGCCCTCGTCCATGGTGCGCAGCATCGAATAATTAGTGCCGCCGCCGACATCGGTGGCGGCGGCGATACGGAGTGGTTTTTCGCGGCGGCGGTAGCGTTGATAGTCGAACAAGCCCGAGCCGAGGAACAGGTTCGAGGTCGGGCAGAATACCGCCACCGAGCCTGAATCCGAAAGCGCATCCGCCTCGCGTTCCGACAGATGGATGCAGTGGCCGAACAGGCTTTTGCGCCCGAGCAGCCCGTAATGCTCGTAGACATCGGTATAGTCGCGCGCCTTTGGATGGAGTTGCAGGGTGAAGGCGATCTCGGCGTGGTTTTCCGACAGATGCGTCTGCATGTGCAGATCAGGATGTTCACGGCAGAGCGCGTCCGCCATTTCCAACTGCTCAGGCGACGAGGTGATGGCGAAGCGCGGCGTGATGGCATAGTGCTGGCGTCCCTTGCCGTGCCAATCGGCGATCAGCGCCTTGCTATCGTCATAAGCCGACTGAGCTGTATCGAGCACGCCCTCCGGCGCGTTACGGTCCATCATCACCTTGCCGGCGATGTTGAGCATGTTGCGGTCATGCGACTCGGCGAAGAACGCTTCGGCAGACTCCTTGTGGACCGAGCAATAGGCGGCCACTGTCGTCGTGCCGTGACGCACCACCTCATCGAGAAACAGCCTGGCAATGCGACGGCCATGCTGGGCGTTCCGGAATTTGGTTTCCTCGGGGAAAGTGTAGGTGTTCAGCCAGTCGAGCAGTTCTGCGCCATGGGAGGCGATGACCTGCATCTGCGGAAAATGCGCATGCGCGTCGATGAAACCCGGCAGCAGCAGATGTGGGCGGTGATCGATCTTCTTTGCGCCTTCACCAGCCTTTTTCTCGATGTCGGCATAGGCGCCCGCGGCAACGATCCTGCCGTCGCGGAGCAGCAGGCAGCCGTCCTCCTCATAGCGCCAGGCGGAATGGTCGTCGACGGTCTCAGGCCAACGCAGGAAGGACAGCGTGCGGCCGCGCAGGAGCGTGCTGGTCATGCTTATTTCCCTGCCTCCTCGAACCATGCCACCAGCAGCGCCCGCTCCTTATCGGTGATATGGGTAACGTTGGCGGGCGGCATCGCGTGGCTGCGACCGGCCTGCAGGTAGATCTCGCGGGCTTGCTCGGCGATACCGGCGTCCGTGTCGAGCATCACCCCCTTCGGCGCGTGATAGATGCCCTCGTAGGACGGCTCCTGCGCATGGCACATCGAGCAACGGCCAAGCACGGTGTCGCGCACGGCGGGAAAATGCGCCGAGGCGACATAGATTTGTGCTGCCGAGGACGCCTTGACTTCGCCGGTCAGCACCTTCGGCACCGTCGACAGCCAGATGATGACGACGAACAGGACGGCCGCAGCCAGCCAGGTCCAGGTCGGGTTGCCCTTGCGCCCATGCATGGTGTTGAAATAATGCCGGATCAGCACGCCGATGATGAATACCAGCGAGGCGATCACCCAGTTGAACTCGGTCCCGAACGCCAGCGGGTAGTGGTTCGACAGCATCAGGAACAAAACAGGCAGGGTCAGGTAATTGTTGTGCAGCGAGCGCTGCTTGGCGATCTTGCCGTATTTCGGGTCGGGCTTGCGGCCGGCGATCAGGTCGGCGACGACGATCTTCTGGTTCGGGATGATGACCATGAAGACATTGGCCGACATGATCGTCGCGGTAATGGCGCCAAGATGCAGGAAGGCGGCGCGGCCGGTAAACAGATGGGTAAGACCCCAGGCGATAAACACCAGCACGCCATAGAGCACCAGCATCAGGCCGGTGTCGCTCCTGCCGAGCGGCGAGCGGCATAGGAGGTCGTAGACCACCCAGCCAACGCCGATCGTCGCCAGCGACAGCAAGATGCCTGTAGGCACCGACATGGCGAGGACATTGGGATCGATCAGAAACAGGTCCGCCCCGGCATAGTAGACGACGCACAGCATGGCAAAGCCCGATAGCCAGGTGGCGTAGGATTCCCATTTGAACCAGGTCAGGTGCTCGGGCATTTCGGCCGGCGCCACCAGATATTTCTGGATGTGGTAGAAGCCGCCGCCATGCACCTGCCATTCCTCGCCGAAGGCGCCGGCGGGCATGCCCGGACGCTGGCGCAGCCCGAGATCGACTGCGACGAAATAGAAGGATGAGCCGATCCAGGCGATGCCGGTGACGACATGCAGCCAGCGCACGGCGAAACTCAGCCAGTCCCAGAAAATCGCGAAATCCATCATTGAAAGATCGTCCCTGCCGATCGGGTGACTTTACGGGCTGGAGCGCAAACGGAAAGGGCCGAGCTGTACGATGACTTTCAAAAAAAAATGGAAAATACTAGGATTATCCCTACGCCGCCGTATGAGAGTCCTAAAGTCGCATGGCCTACCTCGACAATATCGCCGTTTTCGTCCGCGTCGTCGAACTCGGCAATTTGTCGGCGGCGGGCCGAGACATGCGCATTTCTCCGGCAGTCGCCTCCAACCGCATCAAGGAGCTCGAGAAGCATCTCGGTGTCAGGCTGTTCAACCGCACGACCCGGCAGCTTATGCCGACCGAGCACGGCACCGTGTTCTACTCCGGCGCCAAGCAGGTGCTTGAGGCGGTCACCGAGGCGGAAGCCGCGGTCAGCGCCTTATCCGGCCAGCCGCGCGGCACCATAAAAGTGACGGCGCCGCTCGGCCTAGGCCGGCGGTTGGTGGCCTCGGGCATCCCCGATTTCCACGACAAATATCCTGATATTGAGGTGCGGCTCAGGCTTTCAGACCACAATGTCGACATTATGAAGGAAGGCATCGACGTTGCCTTCCGGCTGGGCATCATCGAGGATTCCAGCCTCAGGATGCGCGGCATCATGGAATGCGAACGGGTACTGGTAGCGGCGCCCAAATATCTGGAGGCGCGCGGCGAGCCGATCGAGCCGCAAGAACTGATCGGCAAGAAGCACGACTGCCTGATGCTGCGCTATTCCGGCGCACGCGAATATGTGTGGATGCTGCAGACCGCCGACGGCCCGCGAAAGTTCGAAGTGCACGGGCCCTATGACACGGACGACGGCGATGTGCTGACCGGCTGGGCGCTGTCGGGCCGCGGCATCATCAACAAGCCGCGATTCGAAGTCGAGCCGTTCATTCGCGACCGGCGGCTGAAGGTGATCCTGGCCGACACGCCGCCGACGCCGGTGCAGTTTGCGGCCGTCTACCCGCACAAGAAGCTGCAGGACCCGAAGGTGCGGCTGCTGCTCGACTTCATGGCCGAGCGTTGCCAACGGCTGATCAAGGATATTCTGGCCGGCAAATGATCGCCGGCTTACCGGTTGCTTTCCGTCCAGCTGGCGAAGATAATTCCTGCGGAATCTCACTCACCAGGGAAGACCTATGGCCAACGGCGCCACAATGCATCTCGCCGTCTCACTGCTTCCGGAAACCGCCCCTTCCCATCCGTCCGACGCCGGTCCGGATTTCGATCTTCTGGCGCGGCTCGTGCAAAAGGCCGAAGCCGCCGGCTTGGATATGGTGATCCTTGCCGATACTGCGCCGGCTGCAGCCGGCGACGCACCGAACCGGCAACTCCCTTTCGAAGCGACGACCCTGCTGGCGGCGCTGGCGACGGTGACCAGCAGGATCGGCCTCGTCGCCGCGGCGTCGACGGTCGCCCATCAACCCTACAATCTGGCGCGCCGTTTTGCCTCGCTCGACATCATCAGCCACGGCCGCGCCGGCTGGAACGCGAGCATGGTCCCCAATCCACGCGAGGCAGCCAATTTCAGCCGGCCGGAAGGGTTTTCCGGCGACGATTTCCGCCGACGTGCGGAGGAATTCATCGGGATCGTGCAGGGCTTGTGGCTCGGTTGGGATGCGGATGCCTTGCTGTTCGACAAAAGCGATGGCCGCTTCTTCGATCCCGAAAAGATGCACCTACTCGACCACAAGGGCGAGTTTTTCTCCGTGCGTGGGCCGCTCAATGTAGCTCGCTCGCCGCAGGATATGCCGGTGCTCGTCATGTCGGGCCTGTCGGAGGCTGATATGGACATCGCCGCCCGCTTCGCCGATGTCATCCTGCTTGACGAGCCAGCGGGCGCGAACGCTGACGATCTGAAGCGCCGCGCGCTTGCGTTCGGGCGTGGCCCTGGCGCGATAAAGGCGCTGATGAACGTCGCGCCGGGTGCTGAAATGGCCTCTGGCCCGGAGGTTATCGCGGACAGGCTCGAAGAGCCCTTCCGATCGAAAAACTGCGACGGCTTCAACATAGTCATGCCGCCGGTCGAGGCTGTGTTCGACGTTTTCGTCGATCACGTCCTGCCGGAGCTTCGTCGCCGCGGCCTTCTTCGGTCGGATTATACCGGCGCGACGCTGCGCTCCCATCTCGGACTGGCCAGGGAGGAGGGACAATGACCGCTCGTCAGATGAAGCTCGGCGCCTTCCTGTGGGCGACAGGCCATCACATCGCCGCCTGGCGCCACCCAAAGGCGCATGTGACCGCGGGGGTCGACATCGAGCATTACATCCAGCTGGCGCGGACGGCTGAGGCGGCGAAGTTCGATATGATCTTCTGCGAGGACGCCGCAGGCGTGCGCGAGGCCAATGTCAATATCGCCAGCCAGACGTCGCGTTCGATCGGCTTCGAACCGATCAGCCTGCTTGCGGCTCTCGCGGTCCAGACCAGCCACATCGGTCTCGTCTCCACCGCATCGACGAGCTACAACGAGCCTTACGGGCTGGCGCGGACCTTCTTGTCGCTCGACCATCTGAGCGGCGGCCGTGCCGGCTGGAACCTGGTCACCTCCGCCAGCCACATCGAAGCCGCCAATTTCGGCGCGACCGGCCTGCGCCCGCATGCCGACCGTTATGAGCGCGCGCGTGAATTCGCCGAAGTGGTCACCGGACTTTGGCACGGCAATGGGGTTTCCGGACCTGGCCACGACGGCCAGAGCTTTTCGGTTCGCGACCCGATCGATCTGCCACGCTCTCCGCAAGGCGCGCCTGTGATGGTCCAGGCCGGCGCCTCGGACGTTGGCAGGGACCTTGCCGCCCGCACCGCCGATGTGGTCTTCACGGCGGCGCAGACATTTGAGGAGGCGAAGGCCTTCTACACCGATCTCAAGGGGCGTCTGGCGACCTATGGGCGTGAGCCCGACGACATCAAGATCATGCCGGGCGTCGCACCGATCGTGGCGGCAACCGAGGCGGAAGCCCGGGCAAAACATGAGGAGTTGCAGGAGCTGATCCCCGACGATGTCGGCGTCGCGCTGCTGTCCAGCTATCTCAGCATCTCCGATCTCGGACGCTATCCGATCAACGGACCGTTGCCCGAGCTGCCTGCGAGCGAGGGGATGAAAAGCCGGCAGGCGCTGGTCATCGAGCAGTCGCGCCGCGATAACCTCTCCATCCGCCAGCTTGCACGTCATTTTGCCGGGGCGCGTGGCCACTGGCGCATTGTCGGCACTCCGGCGCAGATCGCCGACGAGCTCCAGGCTCGCTTCGAGGGCGGCGGCGCCGACGGCTTCAACGTCATGCCGTCCTGGTTTCCGGGTGAACTCGACGCCTTCGCCGCGCTCGTCGTGCCGGAATTGCAGCGGCGCGGACTGTTCCGCACCGAATACGAAGGCCGCACATTGCGCGAGCATCTCGGTCTGAAAGGGCCCGCATAGGGCAAGCACCGGACGCACCGACGTTCTTGCCGTTCGCCCGTGCAAAAGCCGGCTAAGTAGGTTACTCGGCCATCGCTTTCCCATGGAAAGCTGGGCTTGGCGTTGATGTCGAATGGGGAGCCAGCGCCGTCATGATCTCGGCGGCGGCAAGTGCTGCGATGACCTGCGGGCGCTTGTCCTTGACCGCATCGCCGCCGATCGGTGAGACGAGGCGGGCAAATTCCGCCTCGCTTCCGTCCGCCGACTTCAGGAACCAGCTCCTGAACGTCGCCTTCTTGGTGTTGGAACCGATCATGCCGATATACGCGGCATCCCGGCGTTTCAGCGCCTCGGTCGCTATCAGGAAATCCAGCGCGTGGTCGTGGGTAAGGATGACGAACGCGGCGCCGCCGGGGGCTTTGCGCGCAATCGCCTCTGGCATCGGCGTCAGACAGGTTTCGACAGTGTCCGGCATGCCGTCCAGCGCCTCGGCCCGCGTCTCGACAACGACGACACGCACCGGCAGCAAGGCCACCGCCGATGCCAACGCCTGGCCGACGTGACCACCACCGAAGATGTAGACGTAAGGCAGATGCGCCTCCTCGGTTTCCGCCGACGCAACCAGCTCTTGCGCCAACGCCTCATCGACCAACCGGATCGACACCTCGACCCTGCCGCCGCAGCACTGGCCGATTTCCGGCCCGAGCGCGATGTCGAGGGTAACGCTGACATCCCTCCCCCTTGAGGGGAGGGTGGCGGAGAAGCCGCCGGGTGGGGTCGGATCGACTGGGCTCGACATTCCGGCGGTGCCTTCTGAGACGACCCCCTCTGGCCGCTTTGCGGCCTGCCCTTCGCTATGGCTCCGGGCGTTCGTCGCTGAAAAAGCCAAATGGTTGGCTTTTTCTCGGCCGTTGGCCGACCGCTCCTCACCCCCCTCAAGGGGGGAGAAGAGCAGCTGCCGCGCCTTGTCGATCGCCATATATTCAAGTTGGCCGCCGCCGATCGTGCCCGATATCGCCGATGCCGAGACCAGCATGAAGGCGCCCGTCTCGCGCGGCGTCGAGCCTTTTGTTCCGGCGACCTCGACCAGCGCAATGCGGCCGTGGCCGGCAAGGAAGTCTCTCAGGCTTTGCACTTTCGAGTTCATGGCTCACGTTCCCGAAGGGGAAATATAGGTTTCTTCGGCCAGATTTGCACGTTTGGCCCGATTCACGTGCCCGTCTTGGCCTCACCCTTCAGCCGTTCGATCGCCATCAGCACCCGCTCTGGCGTCGCCGGTGGGTCGAGGCGCGGGCAAATCCGGTGGCCGGCAACGCTCGCCACCGCATCCGACAGCGCATGCAGCACCGACATGCCGAGCGGGAACGGCGGCTCGCCGACCGCCTTGGAGCGGTGGACCGTCGGCTCGCTCGCCTCTGGCCAGTCGGCCAGAGTCACGTTGAAGATCTTTGGCCGGTCCGAAGCGAGCGGGATCTTATAAGTCGACGGCGCGTGGGTGCGCAGCCGGCCTTTGTCGTCCCACCACAATTCCTCCGTCGTCAGCCAGCCCATGCCCTGGATGAAGCCGCCCTCGACCTGGCCGAGATCGATGGCGCGATTCAGCGAGCGGCCGGTCTCGTGCAGGATGTCGGTGCGCTCGACTATATATTCGCCGGTCAGCGTGTCGACCGAGACTTCCGAGCACGAGGCGCCGTAGGCGAAATAGTAGAACGGACGGCCCTCACCCTTGTCGCGGTCCCAGTGGATTTTCGGCGTCTTGTAGAAACCTGCCGCCGAAAGTTGGATGCGCGCCATGTAGGCCTGCCTGACGAGATCGGCGAAAGCGATCTCCTGATTGCCGATGCGCACCCGGTTGGGCAGGAACAGTACCTGGTCGCGCGGCACCTGGTATTTCTCAGCGGCGAAGTTGGTCAGCCGCTCCTTGATCTGCCGGGCTGCGTTCTGCGCCGCCATGCCGTTGAGATCGGAGCCGGACGATGCGGCGGTCGCTGAGGTGTTCGGCACCTTGCCGGTTGTCGTTGCAGTGATCTTGACCTGGTCGAGATCGATCTGGAACTCTTCCGCCACCACCTGCGCCACCTTGACGTAGAGGCCCTGCCCCATCTCGGTGCCGCCATGGTTCAGATGCACCGACCCGTCGGTGTAGACATGCACCAGCGCACCGGCCTGGTTGTAATGCGTTGCGGTGAACGAGATGCCGAACTTGACCGGCGTCAGCGCCAATCCACGCTTGATGAAGCGACTGTTGGCGTTGAAGGCCTCAATGGTGCGGCGGCGCCTCGCATAGTCGCTACTCGCCTCCAGCTCGGCGACGATGCGGTGGATGATGTTGTCCTCGACCGTCTGGTGGTAGGGCGTGACGTTGCGGTCTGAGGTGCCATAAAAGTTCTTCTTGCGGATTTCGAGCGGGTCCTTGCCGACGGCAAAGGCGACCTCGTCGATGACACGCTCGGCGCCGACCATGCCTTGCGGACCGCCGAAGCCGCGAAAGGCGGTGTTCGACACGGTGTTGGTATAGAGCGGCGCCGACTGCGCGTGCACCGCCGGCCAGAAATAGGTGTTGTCGCAGTGAAACAGCGCGCGATCGGTTACTGGTCCTGATAGGTCCGCCGAGAAGCCACAGCGCGCCGCGAACATGAAATCGACGCCGAGGATGTTGCCGTCGTCATCGAAGCCGACCTCATAATCGACCAGAAAGTCATGGCGCTTGCCGGTGGCGATCATGTCGTCGTCACGGTCGGGCCGGATTTTCACCGCGCGATGGTGTTTTTTCGCAGCAATCGCCGCGAGCGCGGCAAACTGGTTGCCTTGCGTTTCCTTGCCGCCGAAGCCGCCGCCCATGCGGCGGATCTCGACCGTGACGGCATGGCTCGGCACGCCGAGCGCATGGCTGACCATGTGCTGGACTTCGCTCGGATGCTGGGTCGAGGAATAGATGGTCACATCCTGATCCTCGCCGGGAATGGCCATGGCGATCTGGCCTTCGAGATAGAAATGGTCCTGGCCGCCGATGCGCATTTTTCCCTTCAGCCGGCGCGGCGCCGCTTTGATTGCAACCGCTGCATCGCCACGCTTCAAGGTCAGCGGCGGCGTAACAAGCTTGTCCTTCCTGGGATCGAGCACGCCGATGTCGGTGACGAAGGGCAATTCCTTGTATTCGACCTTGGCCAGCCTTGTGGCGCGGCGCGCCTGCTCGCGCGTTTCGGCGATGACGCAGAAGATCGGCTGGCCGAAGAATTGCACCTTGCCGTCGGCCAGCACCGGTTCGTCGTGACGGCCGGTCGGCGAAATGTCGTTTTCGCCCGGCACGTCGCTGGCCGTCAGCACGTCGACGACGCCGGGCGCTGCGCGCACCGCCGACAGGTCCATGCTGGTGATGGTGGCGTGCGTAGCCGTCGAAAGCCCAAGGCAGCCATGCAGCGTGCCTAATGATTCCGGCATGTCGTCGATATAGACGGCGGTGCCGCGGACATGCTTGTGCGCAGAATCATGGCGCTGGTCAGTGGCAACGCCACCAGCGATCTTCTGTGCCTTGAGGTTTGGAGCGTGCTTGGTCATCACGCCGCCTCGTACCGCGACACCTGGATCGGCGTCTTGGTGCCGCTGGTCTCGGCAACGAAGCGCAGCAGCAGGTTGCGCGCCGCTAGCGCCCGATATTCGGCCGAAGCGCGCATGTCGGTCAGCGGGGTGAAATCCCTGGCGTACTCGGCCATCACCGCCTCGACCGTCGCCTCCGTCCAAGGCCTGCCAAGCAACGCCTTCTCCACGCCGAAAGCCCGCTTGGGCGTTGCTGCCATGCCGCCATAGGCGATGCGGATATCCGCGACCGTGCCGTCCCTGGCCAGGGTCAGCAGGAACGCGCCAAGTGCTGCGGTGATGTCCTCGTCACGGCGCTTGGTGATCTTGTAGACGGCAAACTTTGTGCCTTTCGCCGGCACCGGGACATGCACGGCCTCGACGAACTCGCCCGGCTGCCGGTCCTGCTTGCCATAGGCGATGAAGAAGTCTTCGAGCGGGATCGTCCGCCGCTTGTTGCCCCGGCGCAGCGTCAGCCGCGCGCCCAAAGCGATCAGCGGCGGCGGCGTGTCGCCGATCGGGGAACCGTTGGCGATGTTGCCGCCGATCGTACCCATATTGCGCACTTGGTCGCCGCCGATGCGGTCGAACAACGGCCCAAGTGGCGGGATGCGCTTGGCCAGTGTCGAAAAGGCTTCGCTATAGGTGATGCCGGCTCCAATCGAGATGACGCCCTTGTCTTCGGAGATCGCGCAAAGCCCGTCGAGATTGCCGATGAAAATCGCCGGCGATATCTCGCGCATATGCTTGGTCACCCACAGGCCGACATCGGTCGAACCGGCAATAACGGTGGCGCCCGGCTCCTTGTCGAGCACGGTGGCGAGATCGTCGGCATCGGCCGGCACGACCAGCCGCTGCTTGCCGGCGCCGATCTCGATGCGCGCACCGTCTTTCATAGCCGCAAGCTTGGCCGTGATGGCCTCGCGCTCCGCCGCCAGCGGGTCCTTCGCCGCCTTGCCGTAGCTGGAGATGGCACGCGCCGCCCGCATGATCGCTTCATAGCCGGTGCAGCGGCAAAGATTGCCCTGCAGTGCCTTTTCAATGGCCGCATCCGACGGCTCCGGCGACCGCATCCACAGGGCATAGAGCGACATGACGAAGCCCGGCGTGCAGAAGCCGCATTGCGAGCCGTGGAAGTCGACCATGGCTTGCTGCACCGGATGCAGCCTGTCGCCCTCGCCGCGCAGATGCTCGACGGTCACGACATGCGTACCGTCGAGCGAGCCGAGGAAGCGGATGCAGGCATTGACGCTTTCGTAAACCAGCCGACCGGCCGAGAGCCTTCCGACCAGCACGGTGCAGGCGCCGCAATCACCCTCGGCGCAGCCTTCCTTGGTGCCGCGCAACGAGCGCTCGAGCCGCAACCAGTCGAGCAAGGTCTCGTCGGGCGCCACGGTGGTTAGCGCAACGTTCTCGCCATTGAGGATGAAGCGTATCTCATTGCGTTCCGTGATCTTGGCCATGTCTCAGCTCCCCCGGTAAGTCGAATAGCCGTAGGGGGAGACAAGCAGTGGCACATGATAGTGCACCGGCTCGGCCATGCCGAAGCGGATCGGCACGCTGTCAAGAAAGGCCGGTTCCGGCAGCCTCAACCCCTGCCGGCGCAGATAGTCGCCGGCAGCGAAGACCAGCTCGTATTCCCCGGTGCGGAATTGTGCGTCGGCAAGCAGCGGCGCGTCACAGCGGCCGTCGGCATTGGTGATCGCCGTCTTCAAATGCGTCCGCATGTCGCCGTCGATGCGGTAGAGCTCAATGGACAGGCCCGCCGCCGGCCTGCCGGTCGCGGTATCGAGGACATGGGTCGTCAGACGTCCGCCTTCGGCTTTCGACGTTTCCGCCACTGGCTGCTCCCATCCCGGTATGGTCGAACATGCCCGGTACAGTCGAACATGCTTGACGAATTGTGCGCCAATTAAAGGCGATGCATAAGTCCCGGTCGAGCGGAGTGCTGCAAAAACACTTTCAAAATTTTCGGGGGAATGCGCAAGCCGCCCTTTCGACTATCCTGATCACACCATCCGGCAGGAGTGACGATGCGTTACGAACGAGACATGCGCGGCTACGGCGCCAATCCACCGGATCCGAAATGGCCTGGCGGCGCGCATGTCGCGGTGCAGTTCGTCGTCAATTACGAGGAAGGCGGCGAGAACTGCGTTCTGCATGGCGACAAGGCTTCGGAGGCCTTCCTGTCCGAGATCGTTGGCGCCGCACCGTGGCTTGGCCAGCGCCACTGGAACATGGAATCGATCTACGAATACGGCGCCCGCGCCGGCTTCTGGCGATTGCTGCGCCTGTTCACCGAGGCTGAGGTGCCGGTGACCTGCTACGGCGTCGCCACAGCGCTGGCGCGTTCGCCCGATCAGGTCGCGGCGATGCAGGAGGCCGGCTGGGAGATCGCCTCGCACGGGCTGAGATGGATCGACTACCGCGACCATGCGCCGGAGGACGAGCGCCGCGACATGGAAGCGGCGATTCAGCTGCACTACGAGGTAACAGGGGCACGGCCGACCGGCTGGTACACCGGCCGCACGTCGATCAACACTGTGCGGCTGGCGGCGGAAGAAGGCTGCTTCGACTACGTGTCGGACACTTATGACGACGAATTGCCCTACTGGTTCGAGCATGACGGGCCGGACGGGCCGGCGAAACCGCAGCTCATCATCCCCTATACGCTCGACGCCAACGACATGCGCTTCGTCACGCCGCAGGGCTTCAACTCGGGCGACCAGTTCTTCACCTATCTCAGGGACAGTTTCGACACGCTCTATGCCGAGGGCAAGGCAGGGCGGCCGCGCATGATGAATATCGGCCTGCACTGCCGCCTCGTCGGCCGGCCGGGCCGGGTCGCGGCACTCAAGCGCTTTGTCGACTATGTCAGATCGCACGACAGGGTTTGGCTGGCGCGGCGCATCGACATTGCCAGGCATTGGCAAGAGACCCATCCGTTCCGGCGGCCGGCGCTGCGCCCGTCGAAAATGGAGTTCGAGGCCTTCGTTCATGCATTCGGTGGGGTGTTCGAGCATTCGCCGTGGATCGCCGAGCGCGCCTACGAGCTGGAGCTCGGCCCAGCACATGACAGCGCCGGCGGCCTCCATAATGCGTTGTGCCGTGTCTTTCGGGCGGCCAGCGAGGCCGAGCGGCTCTCCGTACTCAACGCCCATCCCGATCTTGCCGGCAAACTGGCGCAGGCCAAGCGGCTGACGACGGAATCGACGAGGGAACAGGCTTCCGCCGGGCTCGACGCGCTGACCGACAAGGAGCGCGAGCTGTTCTCCAAGCTCAATGCCGCCTATGTCACGTCCTTTGGCTTTCCCTTCATTATCGCGGTGAAAGGCAAGACCAAGGCGGAAATCCTGGCGGAGTTCGAGGCGCGCAGCGGCAACAGCCACGAGGTTGAATTCGACACCGCCTGCAGACAGGTCGAGCGAATCGCACTGTTCCGCCTTAAGGACTTACTTCCGCAATAGGCTTTGGCTCCCGCAACAGGCTTTGAACTCATGGATACGATCAAGATGGCCGACGGAACCTATTACGCGCCGCATGGCGGCCATCCCGGCCAGAGCGAGCTGTTGACCGGCCGCGCCGTCTTCACCGAGGCCTATGCCGTCATTCCCAGGGGGGTGATGCAGGACATCGTCACCAGCGCCTTGCCGTTCTGGGACAAGACCCGGGTCTGGGTGTTGTCGCGCCCGCTGTCCGGCTTTGCCGAGACCTTCTCGCAATACATCGTCGAGGTGGCGCCTGGCGGCGGCAGCGACCGGCCGGAGCCGGATGCCGGCGCCGAGGGCGTCTTGTTCGTGGTCGAAGGCGAGCTGACCGTTTTTCTGGCTGGCGAGAAACATGTCCTGCAGCCGGGTGGCTTTGCTTTCCTGCCGCCGGCCAGCGGATGGACCGTTCGCAACGAGAGTGGTGCTGCTGTCCGCTTCCACTGGATCCGCAAGGCTTACGACGCCGTCGAGGGCATCGATACGCCGCAAGCTTTCTTCGCCAACGAACGGGGCATCGCGCCAACGCCCATGCCCGGCACCGAAGGAAGATGGGCGACGACGCGCTTCGTCGATCCTGAAGACATGCGCCACGACATGCATGTCACCGTCGTCACGCTCGAGCCCGGCGCAGTTATCCCCTTCGCCGAGACGCATGTCATGGAGCACGGCCTCTATGTGCTGGAAGGCAAGGCGGTCTATCGCCTCAACCAGGACTGGGTCGAGGTCGAGGCCGGCGACTATATGTGGCTGCGCGCTTTCTGCCCGCAGGCCTGCTATGCCGGCGGGCCCGGCAAATTCCGCTATCTTCTCTACAAGGACGTCAACCGGCACGCCAAGCTTGGCGGTGCCGGCATCGCGAAGCGCGTGCCATGAGCCGTATCGTCGCGCGCCCGCTGACCCGCGAGAGCTTCGCCGAATTCGGCGACGTCATCGACATGGGCGGCGACAACCACTATCCGATCAATGGCGGCAAGGCCGAGCGTTATCACGACCTCGCCACGGCCCAAGCGCTGGGGCCGAATGCGCGCGTGCTGATCTCCCTGGTGCGTGGCACGCCTTACGATTTTCCGCTGAAGCTCACCATGGTCGAGCGCCACCCGTTCGGCAGCCAGGCTTTCATCCCGCTGTCGCCGCGGCCGTTCCTGGTCATCGTCTGCCATGATAGCGACGAAGGCCCCGGCGAGCCGCACGCCTTCATCACCGCGCCCGGGCAAGGCGTCAACTATCCGCGCAACCTCTGGCACGGCGTGCTGACGCCGATCGGCGAGGCCCAGGATTTTCTTGTCGTCGACCGCGGCGGCGACGGCTCCAATCTGGAGGAGTGCCATTTCTCGCATGCTTACGAGATCGATCTTCCCGACAGGACCGCATGATGACCGACGTCTCGCTGATCGACCGCCTGCTCGACGTGATCGAAAATGACATCGTACCGAAAACGGCGGGAGGCGTTGCGCATGGCAACAAGCTGTTCGGAGCGGCGATCCTGAGAAAGGAAGACCGCTCGCTGGTGCTCGCCGAAACCAACAACGAGATCGAAAATCCGCTCTGGCATGGCGAGGTGCACTGCCTGAAGCGGTTCTATGAAATGCCTAAGGCCCAGCGCGTCGACACCAAGGACGCGATCTTCCTCGCCACGCACGAACCTTGCTCGCTCTGCCTGTCGGCGATCACCTGGACCGGTTTCGACAATTTCTACTATCTGTTCAGCCACGAGGATTCGCGCGACAGCTTCGCCATCCCGCATGATTTGAAGATCCTGAAGGAGGTCTTCACCCTCGATCCCGGCGGCTACAATGCCGAGAATGCCTACTGGAAGAGCTTTTCGATCCGCAGACTGGTGCGATCGCTGCCCGAGGCCGAGCGCAAGCGGCTGGAAACGCGGATCGGCACAATCTCCGCGCGCTATGACGAACTGTCCGGCGCCTACCAGGCGAGCAAGGCCGAGAACGACATTCCGTTGAGTTGAACCTTACGGACTCGATTGGTTAGAGCCGCTTGAATTGCCCCCTTTATGGTGGCATATTGCGTTATGGAGAAACGTAGACCCACTTACGATCTTGATGCGATCAAGGCCGAATTGGGTTCTGTCGACACACTGGCAATCACGACGTCGGCGCTCCGGGATGCGGTTGGCCTCGGCTTCGATCGCGCCGGTATAGTCGAGGTGATCGGCAGCATCACGCGAAAAATGTTTGTAAAGTCAATGACGACATTCGCCGACCATCGTGTCTGGCAAGATGTCTATCACGTCCCGGCGCGCGACTTGATCCTCTACGTGAAATTTCAGGCGGACGTGGTGATGGAATTCATAGTGATATCGTTCAAGGAAAAGTGACTATGGCGGCAAAAGAAAACAATGAAGCGAATACCATGATCTCCCCTGAAACAGGAGAAACGCTGACGCGTGGAGTGCGTCCGTTCACTGTGACTTACAAGGGTGAGAGCATGATCGTCGATCTGCCGGGCTATTATCCCCCGTCGGGAGATGAGGGCGTGCATGTTGGAGACGACATGACTGCCGTCGACGCAGCGCTCCGCATCCTCAAAGAAAAGATCGACGGCGTTCCAGCACCGGCCACCATCCGTCGCGTGCGCACAAAACTCAAACTGTCACAGCGCGAGGCGGGATCCCTGTTCAAGGTCGGCGAGAACGCTTTCGACAAGTACGAACGAGGTCTGATTGAGCCGAGTGGCCCAACCATCCAACTGATGACGCTGTTGGAGAAGCATCCCGAACTGCTGGACGAGTTGCGATAGCTCCACTCCCTGACAGGTCGCATATTTTGCTGCTCCAGTCGCGAATAGCGATTGAAAGTCGCCTCTCTGCCGGGCGTTATGTACCGCATGAAAACCGTCACTGAGTTTCCCCGCAAGGTCGTCGAATTTCCTGACATGGCCATCGTCATGCCTGATGGCTGCCGGCTGTCGGCGCGGGTGTGGATGCCGGTCGACGCCGATGCGGATCCGGTGCCTGCGATTCTCGAGCACCTGCCCTACCGCAAGCGCGACGGCACGATCTTTCGCGATCAGCTGACGCATCCCTATTTCGCCGGCCACGGCTATGCCTCGATCCGCGTCGACATGCGCGGCAATGGCGATTCCGAAGGGCTGATGGACGACGAATATTCCGAGCAGGAATTGCAGGACGCCTACGACGTAATCGCCTGGGCGGCATCCCAGCCCTGGTGCAACGGCAATGTCGGCATGATGGGTATCTCCTGGGGCGGCTTCAACTGCCTGCAGACGGCGGCCAGGCAGCCGCCGGCGCTGAAGGCCGTCATCAGCATGTGCTCGACGGTCGACCGCTATGCCGACGACATCCACTACAAGGGCGGCTGCCTGCTGATCGAGAATTTCGGCTGGGCCTCGACCATGCTATCCTATTCGTCGCGGCCGCCGGATCCGCTGCTGGCCGGCGACAACAGATGGCGCGACCTGTGGCTGACCCGGCTGGAGAACCAGTCCTTCCTGGCGCCGCTGTGGCTGAAGCACCAGCACCGCGACGCCTATTGGAAGCGCGGTTCGATCTGCGAAGACTATTCCGCCATTAAAGCCGCCGTACTGTCGATCGGTGGTTGGCATGATGGGTATCGCAATACGATTTCGCATCTCGCCGCCAACATCGAGGCGCCGGTCAAGGGCATCGTCGGCCCGTGGATCCACAAATACCCGCACTACGCAGCACCGCAACCAGCGATCGGCTTCCTGCAGGAGGCCTTGCGCTGGTGGGACCGCTGGCTGAAGGACATCGACACCGGCGTCGAAGCCGACCCCGCCTACCGCGCCTATGTGATGGACAGTGTGCGCCCCGCGCGCTGGCATCCGGAGCGGCCGGGCCGCTGGGTTGCGGAAGCAGACTGGCCATCGCCCAACATCCAGGCTGAGGCGGTCGAACTGATCCCGGAAGGGGCCAAGCCTGCAATCGTGGCTTCGCCGCAAAGCTGCGGGCTTGCCGGCGGCGAATACTTTCCCTTCACCTTCGGTCCGGAATTGCCCGGTGACCAGCGCCCCGACGATGCGCTGTCGGTGTGTTTCGACCAGCCGCCGCTCGGCGAGGCGATTGACATTGTCGGCGCGCCGGAGGTGTTGATCCGGGTCGCCTCGGATCGACCGCAGGCGAACATCGCCATCCGGCTGTGCGACGTGCATCCCGACGGCGCTTCGGAGCTGATCTCCTACGGCGTGCTCAACCTGACGCATCGCAACTCGCACGAATTCCCGCAAGCGCTGGTGCCGGGCGAAACCGTCGGCGCCCGGGTGGTGCTCGACCAATGCGCCTACCGCGTGCCATCCGGCCACCGCCTGCGTATTGCCGTTTCGAACGCCTATTGGCCGATGATCTGGCCGTCGCCGGAACCGGCCCGGCTCGATCTGTCGGCGGCGACGCTGAAGCTGCCGTTACGCCCGCTGGCGCAAGGCGACGAAGTCACGTTTCCCACGCCCGAGGCCGCCGCGCCGTGGGCCACCGAAACGGTCCGCGCCGCCAATTCCGAGCGTCGTGTCGATCGCGACGAGAAGACCGGAATCGTCACACTTTCCATCGTCGACGATTTCGGCGAGGTGCGCGATCTGGAGCATGGCCTTGCCAATGGCAGCATCGCTCGTGAGACATGGGCGATCCATCCGGACAACCCGCTGTCAGCGTCGGGCAAGACGCACTGGACGCAGACGCTGTCGCGAAATGGATGGTCGGTGCGCACCGAAACGTCAGCCGAAATACGGTCCGACGCGCAAAGCTTCATGGTTAGCGCCAGAATCGAAGCCTATGAAAGCGAGAAACTGGTTTTCGAGCGCAATTTCGAGGAGAAAATCCCGCGCACGCTGCTTTGAGCGCTTATGCGGATTGGTCCAATTGCGACGTACGATTTACGCCACAGCATGTCGCATTCGGTCTTGCTTACGACCTTCCCTTGCGGTCATTATTCTCCTCACAAGAAATGATAAAAACGACCACAAGGTCGAACCAACAGAGTGAGGAACTCAACATGTCGAACGAACTGGAATTTCTCAGCTGGCGCGTCGCGTCCGGCAAACTGAGCCGTCGTGATTTTCTCGGCCGGGCGGCAGCGCTCGGCGTCACCGCGACCTTCGCCAACTCGCTGCTTTCTAGCGCGGCGCGCGCCGCGGGCCCGGTCAAGGGCGGCACGCTGAAGGCCGGCCTGGTCGGCGGCGAGTCCACCAACAGCCTCGATCCGGCCCTGTTCATGACGCAGGTGCCGTTCGCCTTCGGCAAGATGTGGGGCGAGCTGATCGTCGAGCTTTCCCCGGAAGGCGATCTCGAGAACCGTATCGCCGAGGAGATCGGCTCGTCCGACGACGCCAAGGTCTGGACGTTGAAGATCCGCGACGGCGTCGAATTCCATAATGGCAAGACGGTGACCGCCGAGGACGTGGCTGCCACGCTTGAACGTCATTCGGACGAGAAGTCGAAGTCGGGCGCGCTCGGCTACATGAAAGGCATTGAAAGCATCAAGGCCAGCGGCAAGGAGGTGATCCTGACGCTGAAGGAACCCAATGCCGACCTGCCCTATCTGCTCAGCGATTACCACCTGATCGTCCAGCCCAATGGCGGCAAGGACGGAGCCGATGCCGGCATCTCGGCCGGCCCCTACAAGATCACCACCAACGAGCCTGGCGTGCGCCACGGTGGTGAGCGTTTCGCCAATTACTGGCAGGCCGACAAGATGGGCCATGCCGACCAGATCGAGATCATCGTCATCAACGACGCCACCGCGCGCACGTCCGCGCTGCAGGGCGGCCAGGTCAACATGATCAACCGCGTCGAGCCGAAGATCGTCGACCTGATCAAGCGCCTGCCCGGCGTGACCATCCGCAACCATGCCGGCCCCGGCCATTACGTCTTCATCATGCATTGCAACACGGCGCCGTTCGACAACAACGACCTGCGCACCGCGCTGAAACTGGCGATCGACCGCGAGGAAATGCTCGACAAGATCCTCAGAGGCTACGGCTCGCTCGGCAACGACTTCCCGATCAACTCGGCCTATCCGCTGTTTTCCGATGACATCGAGCAGCGCAAATATGATCCCGACAAAGCCAAGTTCCACTTCAAGAAGTCTGGCCATGACGGCGCCGTCCTGCTCAGGACGTCGGACGTTGCCTTCCCCGGCGCCGTCGATGCCTCGCAGCTGTTCCAGCAAAGCGCGGCCAAGGCCGGTATCACGCTGGAGATCAAGCGCGAGCCGGGCGACGGCTATTGGTCGGAAGTCTGGAACAAGCAGCCCTTCTGCGCCTCTTACTGGGGCGGACGTTCGACGCAGGACCAGATGTATTCGACCGCCTACCTGTCGACGGCCGACTGGAACGACACGCGTTTCCTGCGTCCGGATTTTGACAAGATGGTGCTGGCGGCACGCGCCGAGCTCGACAACACCAAGCGCAAGGCGATGTATCGCGACATGGCGGTGGTCGTCCGCGACGAAGGCGGCCTGATCTTGCCGATGTTCAACCAGTTCATCGACGCGACGGGCGCCAAGGTCGCCGGCTGGGTCGACGATCCGCATCAGGAGCTGATGAACGGCTACGCTCTGGCAAAGTGCTGGCTCGAAGCCTGAGCCCGGCCTTGCGGATATGTCCTCACCCATCGTGAAACTGGTGGCCCAGCGCATTGCGCTGGGCATCCTCCTGCTGTTGGCCGTTTCGGTCCTGATCTTCGCCGGCACGCAAATCCTGCCCGGCGACGTTGCGCAAGCCATCCTCGGACAATCGGCCACACCGGAATCGCTCGCCAATCTGCGCGAGCAGCTCGGCCTCAACGATCCGGCCTTCATCCGCTATTTCCGCTGGCTCGGCGGCGTCGTGACCGGCGATCTCGGCACTGCCATGTCGAGCGGCCAGGATATTGCGACATCGATCAAAGGGCGGTTGTGGAACACGCTGTTCCTTGCCTTCTGGGCGGCCGCGGTGGCTGTGCCGCTGGCGATCATCCTTGGCCTGATTGCGGTGCGCTACCGCAATGGCTGGGTCGACAAGCTGATCTCCGGGCTGGCACTCGCCTCGACGTCGTTTCCCGAGTTCTTTATCGGCTACGTGCTCGTCTATTTCTTTGCCGTGAAATACCAAATCTTCCCTGGCATCTCGACCGTCTATGACGGAATGCCTTTCGGCGAGCGCATGCAGGCGATCATGCTGCCGGCGGCGGCACTGACGCTGGTGGTGCTCGCCCATATGATGCGCATGACGCGCGCCGCGATCCTCAACGTCATGCAGTCGGCTTATGTGGAAACCGCCGAACTCAAGGGGCTATCGGCATTCGCCGTCATCCGCAGACATGCCTTCCCCAACGCAATTGCGCCGATCATCAACGTCGTCATGCTCAACCTCGCCTACCTTATCGTCGGCGTCGTCGTGGTCGAGGTGATCTTCGTCTACCCGGGCATGGGCCAGTATCTCGTCGACCACGTCACCAAACGCGATGTGCCGGTGGTGCAGGCGGTCGGCCTGATCTTCGCCGCCGTCTATATCAGCCTGAACATCATTGCGGACATAGCGGCGATCGTCGCCAATCCGCGTCTCAGACATCCGAAATAGGGAGCGGGCATGCTCGACATAAAACGCATCCCCATCCCGGCGCTGATCGGCCTGGCGCTGACGGCATTGTTCGTGCTGGCGGCGATCTTCGCGCCGTGGATTGCGCCGTATGGCAATGGCGAGATCGTCGGCGACGTCTGGGCGCCGATGTCGGCGACGCATTGGCTGGGTACCGACAATCTCGGCCGAGATCTGCTGTCGCGCATGATCTACGGCGCCCGCATCACGTTGTTCATCGCGGTGCTGGCCACCGCGCTGTCCTTCTCGCTTGGCGCCATCCTTGGCTTCTCGGCGGCGGTTTTCGGCGGCTGGTTCGACACGCTGCTTTCGCGCCTCGTCGATCTCTTGATGTCGATCCCGACGCTGATCATGGGCCTCGTCGTGCTCTCGGTGCTGCCAACCAATCTGGTGACGCTGATCCTGGTCATGGGCATTCTTGACTCGACCCGCGTCTATCGCCTGTCGCGGGCGGTCGCCGTCGACATCAACGTCATGGATTTCGTCGAGGCGGCCAAGCTGCGCGGCGAAGGCAGCGTGTGGATCATTTTCCGCGAAATCCTGCCCAACGCGTTGTCGCCGCTGGTTTCGGAACTCGGCCTGCGTTTCATCTATGCCGTTCTGTTCCTGTCGACGCTGTCCTTCCTCGGGCTCGGCGTGCAGCCGCCTAGCGCCGACTGGGGCGGCATGGTCAAGGAAAACAAGGACGGCATCGTCTTCGGCATCGCGGCCGCGCTCATCCCTGCGGCGGCGATCGCCATGCTGGCGATTTCCGTCAATCTTGTCGCCGACTGGGTGCTCAACCGCACGACAAGCCTGAAGGGAGGACGCGGGTGATGGCTGATCAGCGAGCGAAGTCCGTGCTGCTCGACATCCGCAATCTGCGCATCGAGGCCACCGTGTTCCCGCCGGGCGAAGCGCCCAAGAACATTGTGCTCGTCCACGACGTCTCGCTGACGCTCGAGAAGGGCAAGGTGCTCGGTCTGATCGGCGAGTCCGGCGCCGGCAAGTCGACCATCGGCCTGTCCTCGATGGGCTATGGCCGCGGCGGCGTTCGCATCACCGGCGGCGAGGTCATACTGAATGGCCGAGACATCCTCAAGGGCGGCAAAGAGGGTTTTCGCAAGCTGCGTGGCCGCGAGGTCTGCTATGTCGCGCAATCGGCTGCCGCCGCGTTCAACCCGGCGCACAGACTGATGGACCAGGTGGTCGAGGCGACGCTGCTGCACGGCACGGCGACGCGGGCTGCAGCCGAAAAACGCGCCGTCGCGCTGTTCAAGAAGCTCAGCCTGCCGAACCCCGAAAGCATCGGCGAGCGCTTTCCGCACCAGGTGTCGGGCGGTCAGCTGCAGCGTGTGATGACGGCGATGGCGCTGTGTTCCGAGCCCGACCTGATCGTCTTCGACGAGCCGACCACGGCGCTCGACGTGACGACGCAGATCGACGTGCTGGCGGCGATCAAGGACGCCATCCGCGACACGCATGTGGCGGCGCTCTACATCACCCACGACCTTGCCGTCGTCGCCCAGGTGTCGGACGAGATCATGGTGCTGCGCCACGGCCGGCTGGTCGAATGGGGCGGCACCCGCCAGATCATCAAGGAACCCCGCCAGGAATACACCAACGCGCTGGTCTCGGTGCATGAGATAGAGCACCAGGAACAGAAGCCCGGCACGACGCCGTTCCTGTCGGTCAAGAACATCACCGCCGCCTATGGCCGCAGCCACATCAAGGTGCTGAAGAACGTCTCAGTCGACATCTATCCGGGCCAGACGCTTGCCGTGGTCGGCGAGTCCGGCTCGGGCAAGTCGACGCTGGCGCGCGCCATCACCGGCCTTCTGCCGCCCGAACAGGGCACCGTCACCTTCGACGGACGTCCGCTCGCCAACCGGCTTGCCGACCGGCCGAAAGAGGATCTGCGCCAGTTGCAGATGATCTACCAGATGGCTGACGTGGCGATGAATCCGCGCCAGACCGTCGGCACCATCATCGGCCGGCCGCTCGAATTCTACTTTGGTATGCGCGGTCGCGAGCGCGACAGGCGCGTCGCCGAACTGCTCGACAAGATCGAAATGGGCAAGGGCTTTGTCGATCGCTATCCGGCCGAGCTTTCCGGCGGCCAGAAGCAGCGCGTCTGCATCGCCCGCTCGCTCGCCGCCAAGCCGAAGCTGATCATCTGCGACGAGGTCACCTCGGCGCTCGACCCGCTGGTTGCTCACGGCATCCTGAAGCTGCTGCTTGAGCTGCAGAAGGAGGAAAACGTCGCCTATCTGTTCATCACCCACGATCTCGCGACGGTGAAGTCGATCGCCGATTCGATCGCGGTGATGTATCGCGGCGAGGTGGTGCGCTACGGCGCGAAAAGCCAGGTGCTGGCGCCACCCTTCGATGCCTATACCGACCTTCTCTTGTCCTCGGTCCCCGAAATGGAGATCGGCTGGCTGGAAAAGGCGATCAAGGGACGGCGTATGGCCAGCGCGGGGAATTAGCGCGCAACGATCCGTCTATGCCCGGTGCGACGCTGGCACACGCGCGCCCTTCCTTCTCCCCTTGTGAGGCGCCTACCTCTTCATCTCCGCGCCCGCCGTCGAGATGGTTGCGCCGAGCGGCGCCGGCTCGGATGTGGTCACCGGCAAGAGTCGACCTCGGCCGTTCAATAACCTCTAACCGGCGCACCGGCGACCGATGCCCTGACCACCAGATCGACCGGCCAGACTTCGCCGCGGGTGCCCTCCTCCAATCCGGAAATCCGCGCCGCCAAACGCTCGGCGACGCGCGCGCCGGCCAAACGGATCGACGAACGCGTCGTCGACAATGGCACCGAAAAATTCTCCGGCTTCAGCCAGGGGAAAACGTCGTCATGGGCGATCAGCGACAGGTCGCCCGGAATGGTCAGGCCGAGATCGCGCACCGCGCGCACGACGCCGAGCGCCATGATCAGGCTGGAGCAGGCGATCGCGGTCGGAGCGTCGCTTTGCTCGAGCAACCGCCTGGCCGCGCGGTAGCCGTTCTCCTCGGTCATGGCGAGGGAACAGACATGGCCTTCGCCAAGCACCAGACCACTCGCCGCCAGCGCCCGGCGCACGCCACGCTCACGGTGAATGGCGAAAGTCTCGCGATCGTCGCCGTTGATCAGCGCCAGCCGCCGGTGGCCGAGCTGGACGAGCAGCCGTGCCGCCTCGTGGAAGGCGCCCTCATTGTCGATGTCGGTGAAGGGGTAGTCGAAATCGAGCCCCTCGCTGCGGCCATGGACGATGAAGGGAATGCCGAGCGTGTTGACCAGCGCCACTCGCCGGTCGGTCGGCCTCGGCGAGGAGATGTAGACGGCGTCGACCTGGCGGTTGGCGACGATACGCCGGTAGGTGGTCTCCTGGTCGTCGGCATCGGCCGGGGACAGCACCAGGTCGAGTTCGTGCGAACGGGCGTAGTCGCCGAGACCGGACAGGAATTCGACGAAATGCGGGTCGATGTCGACGCTGTTTCCGGTCGGCAAGACATAGCCTATCATTCCGGTCTTGCCGGTGGCCAGCCGGCGCGCGCTCGGGTTGGGGCGGTAGCCATGGCGCTTGGCGGCGTCGATCACCCGCCGGCGCGTTTCCTCGTTGACTTCCGGATAGCCGTTCAGCGCGCGGCTTACCGTTGTCTGCGAAAGCGCCAGCATGTGCGAGAGCTGTTTGAGGTTCACTGGAGGCCTCCAAGCCTCAAAGCGCTTTAACTATGGATCGACCCAGCCGCGACGAGCAGCGCTGACCGATGCAAAGACCATAAGCACCGTTTCCGCCTGGTTTGAAGCAAAATTTACTGCTGCACCGCCAAAAACCATGCTGCAGCGCACTTTATTTGCTCCTACATCGCGGAAACTAAATCGGTTAGGCTACCTCCCTCTTGACTTCTGATCGATTCAGTGGCGTCATCGAAAAGACCAAAGCGCTTTGGAAGACTCTTCGAAAGGTTGCGGTTCCTTTCCGACTGAGTCACAGTCCCGCAGCGTCGGCGGACGGAATGGAGGTTCCGTCCGGTGTTTGTCACCACTGGGAGGGAATACCGATGACGAAAATGCTTCTGCTGGGCGCCGCTTTTGTCACGCTCGCCCTAGGCGCGCCGGCGCAAGCCGAACTGAAGTTCAAGCCGGGCGAGGATCCCCGCTTCAACTGGGCGAATTACGAAGAGCTCAAGAAGGTCGACCTCAAGGGCGAGACGCTGTCGATCTTCGGCCCCTGGCGCGGCGAGGACGAAGGCCTCATCCGCACCGTTCTCGACTATTTCTCGGAGGCCACAGGCGCCGAGATCAAATACTCCTCGTCGGAAAATTACGAACAGCAGATCGTCATCGACACGCAGGCCGGCAGCCCGCCCAACATTGCCGTGCTGCCGCAGCCGGGCCTGATCCAGGACCTGGCGTCCAAGGGCCTGCTGACGCCGCTCGGCGACGACACCGCCAATTGGATCAAGGACAATTACGGCGCCGGCCAGTCATGGGTCGATCTCGGCACCTTCAACGACAAGGACGGCAAGCCGGGCTTCTTCGCCTTCCCCTACAAGGCCGACGTGAAATCGCTGGTCTGGTACTCGCCGGACAATTTCGAGGAAGCCGACTACGAGGTGCCGAAGACGCAGGAAGAGCTCGCCGAGCTCGAAAAGCAGATCATCGCCGACGGCGGCACGCCATGGTGCATCGGGCTCGGTTCGGGCGGCGCCACCGGCTGGCCGGCGACCGACTGGGTCGAGGACATCATGCTGCGCACCCAGACGCCCGAGACCTACGACAAGTGGGTGAAGAACGAGATCCCGTTCAACGACCCCGCAGTGGTCAACGCCATCGATATTTTCGGCAAGATCGCGACCGACGACAAAATGGTCGAAGGCGGCGCCAAGGCAGTTGCGGCGACCGACTTCCGCGACAGCCCGAAAGGCCTCTTCTCGGTGCCGCCGAAATGCTATTTGCACCATCAGGCTTCGTTCATCCCGACCTTCTTCCCGGAAGGCACTGAGGTCGGCCAGGACGTCGACTTCTTCTATTACCCACCTTACGCGTCCAAACCCGACCTCGGCACCCCGGTGCTCGGCGCCGGCACGCTGGCCATGATCACCAAAGACAGCAAGAGTGCCCGCGCGTTCATCGAATTCCTGAAGATGCCGCTCGCCCATGAGATCTGGATGGCTCAGGGCGGCTTCGTGACGCCGTTCAAATCAGTCAACAAGGACGCCTATGCCAGCGACGCGCTGAAGAAGCAGGGGGAAATCCTTGCCGAAGCCTCGACCTTCCGCTTCGACGGGTCCGACCTGATGCCGGGCAAGATCGGCGCCGGCGCCTTCTGGACCGGCATGATCGATCTCGTCGGCGGCAAGTCCACCCAGGATGTCGCCACCGACATCCAGAAGAGCTGGGACGCGATCAAGTAGGCCCCGCTGAACATTCGGACTACCGATCCTGAATGGATCCGGACCTCAAGGGCCCGGATCCGACCGGCGGCCCGCGCCGCACCGATTGTCACGTACAAAGACATTCCAGCTTG
This sequence comes from Mesorhizobium sp. M0938, assembly GCF_040319125.1. NCBI lineage: Bacteria > Pseudomonadati > Pseudomonadota > Alphaproteobacteria > Hyphomicrobiales > Phyllobacteriaceae > Mesorhizobium > Mesorhizobium sp. M0938. Next base: position 152,589 of record NZ_JAMYNS010000001.1, read on the forward strand.
GAGTGCGATCAGCAATGGTGGAAACCGGTTTGGGGTCGATCGCTCTCAACAACTGAATCGGCCCATGATCCCGTTGCCAAAGCCATTCTCGGCTGGCGGATCATGCGCAGAGGGAGGGACCCGTGGCGGCTCAGATTTTCTCGGCCATAACAGTCATCATCATCGGCGTCGGCGGCTGCGTCGCCTATTTCTGGGGCGCCAACAAACTTGTGGACGTCATCTTCCCGTCGCGCGGCGTCAAGGGTGCGGCAGCCATCGACAATCTGCGCCGGCAAGGACTGATCCGTCCGTGGCTGTTCGTCGGTCCGGCCATGATCATCCTCACCATCTACCTGATCTACCCGGTGGTGGAGACGCTCAGGCTGTCGTTCCTCGATCGCGGCGGCGCCAATTTCGTCGGCTTCGCCAATTATGAATGGGCGTTCGGCGACCGCGAGTTCCGCACCTCCATCCTCAACAACATCATCTGGCTGGCGGTCGTGCCCGCCGCCTGCACCTTCCTCGGACTGATCATCGCCGTCCTCACCGACAAGATCTGGTGGGGCACCATCGCCAAGAGTCTCATCTTCCTGCCGCTGGCCATCTCCTTCGTCGGCGCCAGCGTCATCTGGAAATTCATCTATGAGTATAGAGGCGCCGGTCAGACGCAGATCGGACTGCTCAACGCCATCATCCAGTATTTCGGCGGCCAGCCGCAGGTCTGGATATCGCTGCCGTTCTGGAACAATTTCTTCCTGATGGTCATCCTGATCTGGATCCAGACCGGCTTTGCCATGGTCATCCTGTCCTCTGCCTTGCGCGGCATTCCCGAGGAGACACTCGAAGCGGCCGTCATCGACGGCGCCAATCCGTTCCAGATTTTCTGGAAGATCATGGTGCCGCAGATCTGGGGCACGATCGCCGTCGTCTGGACCACCATCACCATCCTGGTGCTGAAGGTTTTCGACATCGTGCTGACGATGACCAACGGCCAGTGGAACAGCCAGGTGCTGGCCAATCTGATGTTCGACTGGATGTTCCGCGGCGGCGGCGATTTCGGGCGCGGTGCGACCATCGCCATCATCATCATGATCGCGGTCATTCCGATCATGGTCTGGAACATCCGCCAGGCCAACAAAGAGACGGGAGGACATTGAGATGGCCGCCGCGACCGGAAAGTCCTTTGCCAGCCGTTTCGGCGTCCATATCGCGGTCTTCATCTTCGTCGCGATCTGGACCATCCCGACACTTGGCATTCTTGTCTCGTCGCTGCGCGACAAGGACCAGATCATCGCCTCGGGCTGGTGGAACTCGTTCGCCAGTTCCAGCCAGACGGAAGCAGGCCGGCTGCCACCCGCCTCGGCGCAAATCGAGAGGGACGGCAAGTTCGTCCTCGAGGGCAACATTTTCGGCGACGATGCGGCCCGCAACATCAGCGCCTTCGGCGTCAAGTCGTCGGCGCCGACGCAATATGCCGCGGGCACGACGGCCGATCTCGGCGACGGCGAGACATTGCTGCTCAACGCCGACGGCAGTTTCGTCATGACCTCAACGAAGCCCTTCGAGGGCGAGCGCGGCCAGCGCGTCTACTACGCCTCGTCGGCGCCACCGAAATTCACCACCGACAATTATAGGACCGTGTTGTTTTCAGAAGGCATCGGCCGCTCCTTCATGAATTCGCTGACCGTCACCATTCCGGCCACCGTCATCCCGATCCTGATCGCGGCGTTCGCGGCCTATGCGCTGGCCTGGATGCGCTTTCCCGGCCGGGCGTTGCTGATCGCGGTGATCATCGGGCTCCTGGTGGTGCCGCTGCAGATGTCGCTGATCCCGCTGCTGAAGCTCTATAACGGCGTCGGCAGCTTCTTTGGCGTACCGTCGAAAACCTATCTCGGCATCTGGCTGGCACATACCGGCTTCGGCCTGCCCTTCGCCATTTATCTCCTGAGAAGCTACATTGCCGGCCTGCCGCGCGAAATCATGGAATCGGCGCGCATCGACGGCGCCAGCGATTTCGAGATCTTCGTCAAGATCGTGCTGCCGCTGTCGTTCCCAGTATTGGCCTCCTTCGCCATCTTCCAGTTTCTCTGGGTATGGAACGATCTGCTGGTTGCGATGGTTTTCCTCGGCACAGAGGGCGACCAGATCGTGCTGACCGCCAAGCTCAACGCGTTGCTCGGGTCGCGCGGCGGCGACTGGGAGATCCTGACGACATCGGCCTTCATCACGATTATCGTGCCGCTGATCGTGTTCTTCTCGCTGCAGCGCTATTTCGTCCGCGGGCTGCTCGCGGGCTCGGTAAAGGGAGGTTGAGCTCATGCAATCCGCTGTGAAAGCGACGTTGAGCCCCGACCTCGCCGTCGACCGCGACTGGTGGCGAGGCGCCGTGATCTACCAGATCTATCCGCGCAGCTATCAGGACTCGAACGGCGACGGCATTGGCGACCTCAAAGGCATCATCGGCAGGCTTCCCTATATCGCGGCGCTCGGCGTCGATGCCATCTGGATCTCGCCGTTCTTCAAGTCGCCGATGAAGGATTTCGGCTACGACGTTTCAGACTATTGCGACGTCGATCCGATGTTCGGCACGCTGGCCGATTTCGATGCCCTGACCGCCGAGGCGCACAGGCTCGGGCTCAAAGTGATGATCGACGAGGTGCTGTCGCATACCGCCGACATCCATCCGTGGTTCAGGGAAAGCCGCTCGAGCCGCACCAATCCTAAGGCGGACTGGTTCGTCTGGGCCGACGCCAAGCCCGACGGCACGCCACCCAACAACTGGCTGTCGATCTTCGGCGGCTCGGCCTGGCAGTGGGATACCAGCCGCCAGCAATATTATTTGCATAATTTCCTGGCCGAGCAGCCTGATCTCAACTTCCACAGCCGCGCGGTCCAGGATGCGCTGCTCGATGTCACCCGTTTCTGGCTGGAGCGCGGCGTCGACGGCTTCCGTCTCGACACCATCAACTTCTATTTCCACAGCCAGGGTCTGGAGGACAATCCGCCGCTGCCGCCCGAAGAGCGCAACGACCAGACGGCGCCTTCCGTCAACCCGTACAACTATCAGGATCACCTCTACGACAAGAGCCGCCCCGAAAACCTCGCTTTCCTCGAACGCTTCCGCGCCCTGCTCGACGAATATCCGGCGACGGCGGCGGTCGGCGAAGTCGGCGATTCGCAACGCGGGCTGGAGGTGGTGGCGGCCTATACCGCCGGCGGCAAACGCGTGCACATGTGCTATTCGTTCGACTTCCTGGCGCCCGAAAAGATCAGCGCGGCCAAGGTGCGTTCGGTGCTGGAGGCGTTCGGCAAGGTCGCCAGCGACGGCTGGTCGTGCTGGGCCTTCTCCAACCACGACGTGATGCGTACTGCCTCGCGCTGGGCGGCCGGTGAAGCCGACCAGACCGCCTATCTCAAGGTGATCTCGGCACTGCTGATGTCGCTGCGCGGCTCGGTCTGCATCTATCAGGGCGAGGAGCTTGGTCTAGGCGAAGCGGAATTGCAGTTCGAGGATCTCCAGGACCCCTACGGCATCCGCTTCTGGCCGGAATTCAAGGGTCGCGACGGTTGCCGCACGCCGATGGTCTGGAATGCCGCCGACGGCAATGGCGGCTTCTCCAAGGCAAAGCCATGGCTGCCGGTGCCGGCCAAGCACCTTTCGCAAGCGGTCGATGTGCAGCAGGGCGACGACAGCTCGCTGCTCGAACACTACCGGCGCTTTCTCGCCTTCCGCCGTTTGCATCCGGCGCTGGCCAAGGGCGATATCGACTTCGTCGAAAGCGAGGGAGACACTGTCGCCTTCACGCGTCGCGAGGGCAACGAGCAGATCGTCTGCGTCTTCAATCTCGGCAGTCGGCCGACGGAGGTCAATCTCGGCGGACGCTCGCTGCAGCCCTTGCCGGGGCACGGGTTTTCGGGACAGACTGGCGCCGGTTCTATCCGCCTCGGCGGCTACGGCGCCTGGTTTGGGCGCATCGACTAAGTTTGCAATTCACCGGAGGGAACCATGGCCGATGTCACGCTAAGGCAAGTGAAGAAATCTTACGGCAATCTCAACATTCTGCACGGCATCGACCTCGACATAAGGTCGGGCGAGTTCATCGTCTTCGTCGGGCCCTCGGGCTGCGGCAAGTCGACCTTGCTGCGGTCCATCGCCGGGCTTGAGGAAATCACCTCCGGAGAGCTCAGGATCGACGGCGAGGTGGTCAACGACGTGCCGCCGTCGAAACGGGGCATCGCCATGGTGTTCCAGTCCTATGCGCTTTATCCGCACATGACCGTCTACGACAACATGGCGTTCTCGATGAAGATCGGTAAGGAGAGCAAGGCCGAGATCGACAAGCGGGTGCGCCAGGCGGCGGAAATCCTGCAGCTGACCAAATATCTCGACCGTTTGCCCAAGGCGATGTCGGGCGGCCAGCGCCAGCGCGTCGCCATCGGCCGCGCCATCGTGCGCAACCCTAAAGTCTTCCTGTTCGACGAGCCGCTGTCGAACCTCGACGCGGCACTGCGCGTCGCAACCCGCATCGAGATCGCCAAGCTCAAGGAGTCGATGCCTGCCACAACGATGATCTACGTCACCCACGACCAGGTCGAGGCAATGACGCTGGCCGACCGCATCGTGGTGCTCAAGGACGGTCATATTGAGCAGGTCGGCACGCCGATGGAGCTCTACAAGAAACCCGGCAATCTGTTCGTCGCCCAGTTCATCGGCTCGCCGGCCATGAACATCCTGCCGGCGACGATCGACAAATCAGGCAACCCGACCATCGTCAGCCATGTCGGCGGGCGCAAGGCGACGGTGCCGATCGCCACGCCGGCCTCAGTGAAAGGTGCTTCAGTGAGCTTCGGCGTGCGGCCGGAGGATCTGACGATCGCTAGCGGTGCGGATTATCTTTTCGAGGGAACGGTCGACTATGTCGAGCAGCTCGGCGAGGTCCAGCTTGTCTATGTCGACATCGGCCGCGCCGACCTGCCGCTGGTGACCAAGCTGCCGGGCAATGTCGAGGTCAAGCGCGGGGCAAAGCTGCGGCTGAGTGCGGACGCTGGCGACCTCCACATCTTCGATGCCGACGGGCGGTCCTTCACGCTTCACGAAGCGGAAGCAAAGGCGGCCTGAGAGAGGCAGCAAGACTGCCGATATAAGCAATTTGGCGAAGCCAAAAAACAAGAGCGGCGGGCAAAGCCCGCCGCTCTTGTGCGTTCAGGTCGCGGTTAGAGCGACGTGCGTCCAAGTGGACGCACAAAGTACGCTCTAACACTTTGATCCTACGCATCGTGCTTTTCGAAAATCGATTCCGATTTTCGGGCCGATGCGCTAGCGGCCGAACAGGTTCCGGTCGCTGCCCTGCGGGGCGGACTTGTGTAAGTCGCCCGACGAATTGAGCAGCTTGTAGACCGGCGAAGCGGTGTTGCGTACCGAAGACGTCTGCGTGTTGTCGACGTTGACGGTCGCCTGCTCGTTGATGTCGGTCCCGCCAACCTTGTCGTTGTTGGCATAGGCGCTGCCGGCAACAAGCAAAAGTGCGGCGGCAGTGAGAGCAATCTTCTTCATTTTAATGTTCCTGGATTTTCATGTTCCACCAGAGCGGCGGGCAGATGCCGCCGCTCTGTTGAACTGAGTGTTAGTTGTTGCCGAAGCGGTCACGGTCACTGCTGTTGACGGGCTTCTCGTCAGCCGGAACCGGATTCTGCGCCAATGCCGAATTCTGAACCGAAGCCGTGTACGAGCTGTCGACCCCAACGGCCGGCTGGTTGGCGCCGTTAGATCCAAAGTTGTCGCTACCGGCAAAAGCGCTGCCGGAGATGGCCAAAATGGCGGCAGTGGCAAGAATGATCTTTTTCATTTCTAGTACTCCAGATTTGTGAGATCCCGAGCGGCAGACTTGGCCGCCGCCTGTCTGGGATCAGCTGTTAATTGTGGGATCAGCTGTTAATTGCCGAAACGGTCACGGTCGGCGCCCTGGACAACGGGCTTTTCAGCGTGAGCCGGCTTCTGAATGGAAGCCGTGTAAGAGCTGTCGACCGCAGCAGTCGGCTGGTTGGCGCCGTCGGACCCATAGCCGTCGGACCCATAATGGTCGCTGCCAGCAAAGGCACTGCCGGTGATGGCCAAAACGGCGACGGCAGCAAGAGCAATCTTTTTCATTGTTGATACTCCAGTATCTTAGTTTTCGGTCCGTCTAGCGGCGTGTCTTGAAAGGAATTCGCGTCGTTCGGACAGGCCCGATGTGGGAAGGCAATCCGGCAGATTCCAATCACGAAGTTGTTCCGTGTGGACCAAGAATCTGCACCTTGAAATTGTACCAGGTGCTTCTATCTGCATCGACTTTGGTTGTTCTTTCAATTACTTAAGCCAAATACACTATTCGCCCATTTGACGGATTGGCGGACCCGCGTTCACAGCGTCATGCACGCATTGTCAACAGAAACGAACCGTTCGGTTCGATTTTAGAAGTGGCTAATAGTCACTTTTGGAAACTGTTAACCTTCTTTGTCTCCGCCGCGGGTCGGATTCGATGCCACGACCGCCAGCAATGGCCGCCGAAAAATGGGGTTCCAGCCCTGCTATTGCCAACCTGCACGCTTCGCCGGCTGTGTCGCGCCGCATGGATACGATGTCGCTTTCATGCCGACAGTCGGCCGGCCGTCATGATTAGATCACACCATCTCAGGTGCCGCTTGGTGACGACGAAGCGGAGAATTGGGAAGCCGGTCAGAACCCGGCGCTGCCCCCGCAACGGTGGTGGAGTTCAAGTCGCAACGGGAGACCACTGGGCCACAAGCCTGGGAAGGTGTCGCGACCGCCCGCAAGGACACTCCAGAGCCCGGAAACCAGCCCGAGGTGTTGAACTCGACTGATCGCGGTGGGCGGTCAAGAGGTGGATAGAGCATGCCGGTCCTTCACCGGCCTGCAGCCGATCCTTCCTCCATCACCACCAGTTCAGTCCTTGGAGCGACGTGCGTTCACTTGGACGCACAAAGTACGCTCCAAGACTTTGAACCTGCGCATCGTGCTTTCCGAAAATCGATTCCGATTTTCGGGCCGATGCGACGAAAGCGAGGACAGGACATGGACGCGCGCAACGACATGCTGAGGCTCTTGCACGGCCGCAGGCAAGGCTACTCGCTCGAGCAGCCCTTCTACACCGATGCCGACTTCTTCAAACTCGACATGGAGCTGATCTGGTATCGCGACTGGCTGTTCATCGGCCATGATTGCGAACTGCCGAAGCCGGGCAGCTACATCACCGCCCAGATCGGCGATTATCCGGTTGTGCTGGTCCGCGACCAGCAAGGCAAGATCAATGCCTTCCACAACTCCTGCCGGCATCGCGGCAGCCGCGTCTGCAATGCTGACAAGGGCACGGCGGCGAAGCTCGTCTGCCCCTATCACCAATGGACGTATGAGTTGGACGGCCGGCTTCTGTTCGCCCGCCAGATGGCGGACGGTTTCGACAAAAGCCAGTTCGGCCTGAAGCCGGTCGCCTGCGAGAGCGTCGGCGGCTACATCTTCATCTGCCTGGCCAGGGAGCCCGCCGATTTCGCGCCGATGCGCGCCATGATCGAACCTTACCTGTTGCCGCACCGGCTGCGCGAGGCCAAGGTCGCCTTCGAATCGACCATCGTCGAGAAGGGCAACTGGAAGCTCGTCTGGGAAAACAACCGCGAGTGCTATCATTGCGCCGGCAACCATCCGGAACTGTGCAAGACATTCCCGGAAGCGCCGACCGTGACCGGCGTGCAGGGTGCCGACAGCGATCCGGAAATGCTGGCGCACTGGGCGAAATGCGAGGCGGCGGGCCTGCCGAGCAAGTTCCGCATCGATCCGGCCGGGCAGTATCGCGCCACCCGCGCGCCGCTGCTGCGCGACGCCGTCAGCTATACGATGACGGGAAGGCGCGCCGTGAAGAAGAACCTTTCCGACAGCGTTTCCACGGACCGTATCGGCTCGCTGCTGCTCTATCACTATCCGACGACCTGGAACCACATCCTCGGCGATCATGCGGTCACCTTCCGCGTGCTGCCGATCAGCGCCACGGAAACCGCCGTGACTACCAAATGGCTGGTCCATAAGGATGCGGTCGAAGGCGTCGATTACGACCTTGCCGAACTCACCCATGTGTGGACCGAGACCAACTACCAGGACCGCCGCATCGTCGAGGAAAACGCCTTCGGCATCCTGTCGCCGGCTTACGAGCCCGGCCCCTATTCGGAACTGCATGAGGGCGGCGTCATCCAGTTCGTCGAATGGTACGCCTCGTTCATCGAACCGCGCCTTGCCGAGGGCGGCCGGCCGGCGCTGCGCAGCGTCGCCTGAAGAGAAACGTGAAGAGATGAACGCAATGACGGATCTCGGGCTCTACCGCCATCTCGACGATATGGCGCCCTGGAACGACAGGCTCCAGGTTCTGGAAGTGATCGGCGTCAGCGACGAGGCGCCTGACGTGAAGACCTTCACCTTCCGCTCCGACAACCAGACCTGGTTCCGCTACAGACCGGGGCAGTTCGTGACGCTGGAACTGCCGACCACTGACGGCCCGCTGATGCGGACCTATACGCTGTCGTCCTCGCCGTCGCGGCCGTTCTCGATCGCGGTGACGGTGAAAGCCCAGGCCGGCAGCATCGGCACGCGCTGGATGTTCGACAACCTCAAGCCCGGCGTTCACGTGAAGGCCTATGGGCCGACGGGCGACTTTTCGCTGCACAGCCATCCCGCGGCCAAGTATCTGTTCATTTCGGCCGGCTCCGGCGTGACGCCGATGATGTCGATGCTGCGCTGGCTGAACGACTGCGCGCCATGGACCGATGTCGGCTTCGTCAACTGCGCGCGAAAGCCCGAGGAGATCATCTTCCGCAAGGAACTCGAACTGCTCGGCAGCCGCATGCCGGGCCTGACGCTCGGCTTCATGATCGAAGAGCGCTCCAGCCGCGAGGGCTGGTTCGGCCATATGGGCCGGATCGACGCGATCAGGCTGCCGCTTTTGGCGCCAGATTTTCGCGAGCGGGAAATCTTCTGCTGCGGCCCCGACCCGTTCATGCGCGCCGTGCGGCAGATGCTGGAGGCCGCTGGCTTCGACATGGCCAACTATCATCAGGAAAGCTTTGCGGCACCGGCAGTGGAGGAAATACCGGCCCCGTTTGGTTCGCCGGCAAAGGGTGGGCCGGCAGAGGGTGGGATCGAAGCCCCTGCCGAGGCCGCAACGCCGATCCGCTTTTCGCTTTCGGATGTCGATGCCGACTGCGTTGCCGGCCAGACCGTGCTGCAGACGGCGCGCGCTTCGGGCGTGCGCATCCCGGCGGCCTGCGAGTTCGGCCTGTGTGGAACCTGCAAGGTGAAAAAGGTCTCAGGCACAGTCGAGATGAGCCACAATGGCGGCATCCTCGATCACGAGATCGATGATGGCTTCATCCTTGCCTGCTGTTCGAAGCCGCTGTCGGCGTTGGAAATCGAGGCCTGAAAGGCAGGCGCCTAGAGCGCGTCGCGTCTGACCGGCATTATGCGACATGTCGTATCGCAAAACCGCTGCACATTTTGCGCGACATGCATTAGACCCCGTAGCGCTCGGTGCGGATGAGGCCTGCCGGAACGCCGGCATCGATCAGCGCCTGGGCGGCGGCCGATACGAAGGCATTCGAGCCGCAGACAAAGGCGAACCTTGGCGGCGCGGGCAGCCGCACCATCGATTGCTCTATCATCGCAACATCGATCCGCCGTGAATAGTCCGCCGGACGCCGGGCCGGCTCGCGCGTCAGTGTCAGCACCAGATCGAAGCCGTCCCGGCGATCGTGGAAATCGATCAGCTCGTCGCGAAAGATCACCTCGTCCCAGACCCGCGCGGAAAACACCAACGTCGCGGGCACCGCCGATTTCAGCGCGGCACGATGGCGGATCATCGCCATCAGCGGCACCACGCCCGACCCGCCGCCGACCAGCAGAAGCGGGCCGCCGTCGCCGTCGGACCAGACGAAGTGGCCGCCGAGCGGGCCGCGCAACTCGACCTCGTCGCCGACCGCAGCCACCTCGTGGAAGAAGGGCGAGACCTCGCCGTCGTCGAGCCTTTCGATCGCCAGCTCGATCGTCTCGCCGGCTTCCGGCGCCGAGGCGATGGAGTAGGAGCGGCGCGCCTGATAGCCGTCCGGCGCCGTCAGCCTGACATCGACATGCTGCCCGGCACGATAGGCGAAGGGCCGCGAAGGCTGGAGGAAAAAGCTGGTGACGCGCGGCGTGCGCTTTTCGATGCGCCTGATGGTGACCGTCTGCCAGGGCGACTGCGCTGCCGGCCCGTCGCTCATGGATCGCCCGTATAGCGCTGCTCGCGCCACGGGTCGCCATAGATGTGATAGCCGCGCAACTCCCAGAAGCCAGGCTCGTCGCGCTCGGTGAACTGCAGCCCGTTCAGCCATTTGGCCGATTTCCAGAAATAGAGATGCGGAACCAGCAGCCGCGCCGGGCCGCCATGGTCCGGCGTGATCGGCTTGCCTTCATAAAGCAGCGCCACCATCGCCTTGCCGGCGGTGAGGTCCTTCGTCGGCACGTTTGTGGTGTAGCCGTCGAACGACAGCGCCAGCGTGAAGGGGCTCGGCGGCTCGACGCCGGCATCCGCCAGAATATCGTCGACCAGCACACCCTGCCAGGCCGTGTCGAACTTGGTCCAAGCGGTGACGCAATGGATGTCGCGCGTCATCTTGGTCAAGGGCAGCGCGTTGAACTCCGTCCAATTCCACTTCTTGATCGGCCGCGGCCCGTGCTTGAGCGTGAACGACCACTCCTCGGTGCGCACACGCGGCGTCGGCCCGGCCGACAGCACCGGAAATCCTTGCTCGAGATACTGCCCCGGCGGAATGCGCGCATCCGTATCCGTCGGGGGCTTTCGTCCTGAAGAGAAGCCGCGGGTGACCATCGAGACAATCCGTTTGCTTGAGGCCGTTTACCGGCCATCACCAGTCTTCTCGAAGATGCCCTGGCGGGCAACCATAATTTTGGCCGCAACCTCGCGACTGGTGGTGAAGGCCTAACACTTGGTACCCGCAATGACCGGCACGATCCGACCCTTTATTGTCCCTCACAGGCCTGTTCGGGAACGGCGGCTTTGTATGGAGAAACCCGCCGTCACCTGCCGTTGTCCAGATTTGCCCCACTCAGAACGGAATCCGGGATGGCTCGCGTTTCCATAACCGGGTGAGGGAAGCACTTTATCCCCTGGCTGTCGCCAGATTGGCGCTGAGCTCGAAGGCGAGTTCCGATCCATCGCTGTATGGCTGCAGCGCGGGCGCACTCTCGCTCACGATCTCGTCCGCGACGCGCTTGCGTTCCTGATCGCCCATGCCTTTGCCAGCTGCACTCATGCCGACCAGCGCCTTCGTATTCAATCGCAGGAAGGGTGCGCCGTCCTTGAAACGGATGGTGCGCGATATCGTCCTTGAACGGATTCCGTGGAAGCCGGCGTCCCGGAGCAGCACCTCAAGCGCGGCTGCGTCTCCAAAGCTGTACCGCTGATCGGCGATGGCGCCAAGATGGCGCTCCGCGATGCGGCGCAGCTCGCGAAAGAACTGTATTTCATCGTCAGAACGCCACGTGGCCACCGCCAGCCTGCCACCCTTCGCCAGCGCCCGCCGCATCTGCGCCGCCGCCGCGGGCTTGTCAGGAAAAAACTGCAATCCCTGCTGGCAGACGACGACGTCGAACTGCTCTCCATCGCGAAGGGGCAGTTCACTAGCGTTGCCTTCGCGCCAGCCAATAGCTGGTTCTACGGCGCGCGCCACGGCAAGCATGTCCGGGCTGATATCGACGCCGACTATATATCCGGCGCCACCGAGCCGCTCCTTTGCGACGCGTGCGACTATCCCTGTTCCACAAGCGATATCGAGGACACGATCGCCGGGAGACAATTCCAGCTCATCGAGAGTCATTTCCGCCCACGGCCGAAAGAGAGCGTCCACGAGCCACCGCTCGTACATCTCCGGGAACGTTGCTTGGTTCATTGCGTAATCGGGAAGGGTCATGATTATCCTCCACGACGTGCCTCCCTGTCATTATGTGGAGACAGGGCGAACGCCCGTTTCGTCAGCATACTGGTCATTCTGGCACCGAAGCCCGTAGGGCGATAATCCACCCTGAGCTGCCCTACACGTCGGGTACCAAGCGTCAGCCTTTCATCACTAGCTTGCTCTCAGCCTGGCAAGCTTGCCAACCACCCGAAGCGATTGGCAAGCTCGAGAAAGCGCCGCTTCAGCCCTTGGCGAGGGGCACGGCGACGAACATCTGCGCGTCGCCGCGTTCGACGAGCAGCAACACGGACTTCTTGCCAGTCTTTCCGGCCTGGGCGATCGCCTGGTCAGCCTGTCTGGCGTCACGCACCGGCGCCTGGTTGACGGCGACGATGATGTCGCCCGGCTGGATACCGGAAGCCGAGGCCGCCTTGTCAGGATTGACGCTCTCGACCAGCGCGCCGCGCTGGTTGGGCGCCAGGTTCATCGCCTGTCGGACATCCAGGCTGAGGTCCATCAGACCGAGGCCGATCGCCGGCGCACGAAGGCCCGGCTGTGCGGACGGTGCCTCTGGTCCGCCGCCGACCGATGCCGGCTGCACATCGTCGCCATTGCGTCCGACGTCGACGGAAATTTCGACGGTGTTCCCTTTGCGCCAGATATCGAGCGTTTCCGTGGCGCCCGGCGCGACGTCGGCAACGGCACGCGACAGGTCCTTGGGATCCTTTATCTGTTGGCCGGCGAAGCTGGTGACGACGTCGCCGGTCTCGACCCCGGCTTTTGCTGCCGGCGAGCCGTCAGTGACCTCGGAAACCAATGCACCGCTGGGCTGATCAAGGCCGACAGCGCTCGCCACATCCGGCGTCACCGGCTGGATCTGAACGCCGAGATAGCCATATTGGATGGAGCCGCCCTTCATCAGCTTGGCGACGACCTTTTGCGCCTGGTCCGACGGGATGGCGAAGCCGACGCCGACGCTGCCGCCATTCGGCGAAAAGATCGCCGTGTTGATGCCGACGACGTTACCGCTCACATCCATCAGCGGACCGCCTGAGTTGCCGTGATTGATCGGTGCGTCGATCTGAATGAAATCGTCAAACGGCCCGCTGTGCAGATCGCGGCCGCGCGCCGAGACGATGCCTGATGTAACCGTGGTGCCGAGACCGAACGGGTTGCCGAAAGCAAGCACCTGGTCGCCCGGCATGAGCTTGTCGGAGTTGCCCCATTTGACGGTCTGCAGGTCCTTGTCAGATTTGATCTTGAGGACAGCGAGGTCGTTCTTGGCGTCTTGGCCAACCAGTCTGGCAGGAAGTTCGGTACCATCGTCGAGCGTCACCTTGATCGAGGTTGCGCCATCGATGACGTGATTGTTGGTGACGATGGTGCCGTCGGCGGCGACGATGAAGCCGGAGCCGAGCGCCTCTGCGCGAGGCGCCTGCTGAGGTGGCGTCCTGGGACCGGGCAGTCCCTGGTCGCCGAAGAACTGACGGAAATAGTCGTCGAAGGGTGAACCGTCGCCGAAGGGAGCAGCGTCGCTCATGGTCTCCGACTGTGCCTTCATGACGGTGGTGATCGTCACCACTGCCGGTTTGTCGACCGCGACGATCGGGGCGAACGATCCATTGGGCACCGTGATGCCGGTGACGGGAGGCGTCACTGTTTCTGCCAGAGCGCTACTCAGCTTGGGGGCGAGGGGCACGATGAAAGGGCTGACGATCAGTGCGGCGCCCAGCAAGGCGGCGACGCGATGCCTGCGAAGAATATGGATGGGTGACATGGCCGTTGTCCGGGCGAGAAATTGGTTGGGCACCGTGGCGTTCCGGCTGGGGAACCGCCCATTCGGCGTGTCGAGGGTCGCCTTGCCTGTCTCGCCTGGCGCGGCAGCCGACCGGATTGACAGCCCCCGCATCTAGGGCGCCGATTGGGGTTTCCAGATGATATTACGAAGATTTAATATACGGGTGGGTGTCGCCCGCAGAAACCCGAAAACAAAAAACCCGCCTGGGCGGCGGGTCGTAGGCGCAGTCAGCACCATGAATAAATTCCTAGCATAACTGCCGTCACAAGTCAAGCGAAATTGTTGGCAACCAGAGCCCAATCGCTTGGGTGGCGGTGGTTGGCGAAAGCCGCGATGACGGCCAATCCCCCTTGCGGGCAGGACAATCGCATATGGCGCCTGCCCGCATCTCTTCCCGCCCAGCCTCTTATCCGCCGATCCCGTCTGTTCGCCTGAGATAGGCGGTAGCGATCTCGCGCATCCGTTTGGCGTCGAAGCTCGGGCCGTGGCCGCCATGGCCGATGCGGATGGGCAAATCGAGCAGCCGCTGCATGGTGCGGCGATAGGCTGGTCGGTCGGAATCCGGCAGGTCGTCAATCAGCATGGCGTCGTAGATGGCGTCGCCGGCGAAGAACAGGCCGTCGGCCTCTTCGAACAACGCGATCGAATCAGGCGAATGGCCGGGCAGATGAAGCACGCGGAACTGCCTATCGCCGAGATCGACCAAATCGCCCTCGTCAAGTGTTCGCGTCAGCGGGGCCGGTGGAATTTTATAATCGGCCGCTTTCCAGCCGGGTGCCGGCAGCTTCGAGACGGCGCCGTCGAGATCGTGGAACATGTGGGCGTAGGTGACCGCTTCGTCCATGCTGTCGAAATGCGCGGCACTCATCCTCGGACCCGCCCGCGAGGGGAATTCGTGCAGCGAGCCGACATGGTCGAGATGGATGTGGGTGGCGACGACGAGCAGCGGCTTGCCACCAGGCGTGTCGATCTCCGGCGCCAGCGGGCGGATGCCCATGCCGGTGTCGACAAGCAGGTCGACGTCGCGGCCGTGCAGATGCCAGATGTTGGCGCGCACGAAATCATGCACGAACGGCTCGGTCAGCATCGTCGTATCGGCGTCGACGACGGTCTTGCTGAACCAGTCAGTCATCGCAAGACACCCGGCATCAGACGAACGGCTTCCCGACCTTGTATTTCTCGGGGACCAGCCGCTTCAGATAGGCCATGCCCGCATCCGAGAGCTGGTTGACATTAGGCTTCATGAAATTATCAGGCATATGGCGCGTCTTGCCGGCAACATTCTTCAGCGGCACTTTCTTCAGCACGGTTTTCTTGCCGTCATATTGCAGCGCCACCGAGCCGCCGCCTTGTTCGGCCACCGAAACGGCGAAGACGCCGGCATCGAAGGCTTCCTGCGCATCGACGGCATTGATGGCGCCGACATAGCCGCGCGGCATGTAGCCGAGCGCATCGACGCGCGCCCGCTTGCCGGGCAACCCTTCGGCCAGCGCACGCTCGAGGGCGGCCGGCAGGTCGCTGCCCGACAGCTTGACGTTGCCATGTGCGTCGCGCTCCAGTTTGTCCGGCGGGACGAGGCTTTCGACCAGCGCCTTGCCGTCGGCAGTGCTGACGCCTTCGGAGACGGCAACGATGCAGCGCTTATGGCGATCGAGCGTGGCGCGCACGTCGTCGATGAAGCTAGCTGCCGAGAACGGACGCTCCGGCACATAGACGAGATGCGGGCCGCTGTCGGGGTCGAGCTGCCATGCTGCAGCGGCCGCGGTAAGAAAACCGGCGTGCCGCCCCATGACGATGCCGACATAGATACCGGGCAAAGCGCGAAAATCGAGGTCGACGGAGAGAAAGGCGCCGGCGACGAATTCGGCCGCCGAAATGAAGCCGGGCGTGTGATCGTTCTCCTCGAGATCGTTGTCGATGGTTTTCGGCGCATGGACAAAAGCCATCTTGCCGCCGGCGGCGTCGGTCAGGATCTGCTGCGTGCCCGACGTGTCGTTGCCGCCGATGTAGATGAAGGCGTCGGCGCCGGCCTTCTTCAGGCCGTTGAGGATGACCTCGCAATAGGCATCATCCGGCTTGTCGCGGGTCGAGCCAAGGGCTGCGCTCGGCGTTGCCGCAATCAGCCGCAACCGGTCCTCGGCAATGGCAGAAAGATCGACATAGTTGCCGTCGCGGATGCCGCGCACGCCATGGATGGAGCCTAGAACCTTCGCGCCGGGATGCCGTTTGCGGATCTCGAGCGCGGCGCCCACCATTGTCTGGTTGATGACGGCGGTCGGGCCGCCGCCTTGCGCGATCACAAAAGTTCCTGGCATCGTTCAGTTCTCCCGAGCAGTGAAATTGCAGGCACATTCGCCTGTCTTGCGAGATCACGCAACGGGAGAGTCGAGGGGCCGCGCCGGTCGCTACGATGTCAGACGACGACGACCGGGTTCTTCCTGGAGACGCGGCTGTAGAGGTCGATGATGTCCTGGTTGATCAGGCGAACGCAGCCCGACGACATAGCCTGGCCGATGCTCCACCATTCGGGCGAGCCGTGGATGCGGTAGCCGGTGTCCTGGCCGTTCTGGTAGATGTAAAGGGCGCGCGCGCCGAGCGGGTTGTCGAGGCCGCCAGGCTGACCGCCCTGCCATTTCACCAGTTCCGGCTTGCGGGCGATCATCTCGGCCGGCGGCGTCCAGGTCGGCCATTCCTTGCCGTACTGGATGTTGGCGCGACCGGACCAGCGGAAGCCTTCCTTACCGATGCCGACGCCGTAGCGGATCGCGTCACCGCCGGGCTGCACCAGATAGAGCAGCCGCTCCTGCGAATGAACGACGATGGTGCCAGGCTGCTCGCCGGTCGGGTCGACGACGATCTGGCGTCGGAACTCCGGCTTGACCTTGAGGTAGGGCACTTCCGGCAGCGTGAAGCCGCCGTCGGTGACGGAGGCATACATCACACCAGGGCTGGTGATGTTCTTGTCGACGCTGATGCTCGGGCGGATAGGGGTGATCGCGCCGGTGGTGACGCCGTCGAGCTGCAGCGATGGCAAATCGAGCGTCTGGCTGCAGCCGGCAACGCCGAGCAGCGCCAGCGCCCCGGCGCCGGACAACACGGCGCGGCGGGAAAGCTGGTTTTCGGAAATTTCGATTTCGACGGCGTCGCCATTGCACGGCGGCTTCAGACGTTGCGGCAACTCACGCATGTACCCAAACCCTACGCTATCGGCGGGAAACACGGTCCGGCCGGATGAATAGCATTTTCACCAATCATGGTTGAAAAAGCGTGAAGACGTCTTGCCCTGCCTTAACTCCTGGCCGAACGGTCGTGCCGTAGTTTTCGATGCTGCCCCTTTACATCTTCGCCGGGTCAAGGATTTATCCTCTTCTTTGAGCCCAAGGAGACGAGCATGTCCTTCGAAAACTGGGCCGCCTTTGTCGCGGCCTCGACGATCCTTCTTGTCATTCCCGGCCCGACCATACTTCTGGTCGTGTCCTATGCGCTCGGCCAGGGCTGGCGCACGGCACTGCCGATGGCGGTCGGCGTGGCGCTTGGCGACTTCACGGCGATGACACTGTCGATGCTGGGCATCGGCGCGCTGCTGGCGGCGTCGGCCACCGTGTTCACGGTGCTGAAGGTGATCGGCGCCTTCTATCTGATCTATCTCGGCGTAAAGCTGTTTCGCGCCGGTGGCACGCTCAAGGCGGAGCCGCGCCTCGATGCGGTGTCGTCGGCCAAGATGATGGCGCATGCCTGGCTGGTCACCGCGCTCAACCCGAAGAGCATCACCTTCTTCGTCGCCTTCCTGCCGCAGTTCCTCGACCGGCATGCCGATTTCTGGACGCAGATGCTGATCTTCGAGACGACTTTCCTGGCGCTCGCCTTCGCCAACGCTTTCGGCTATGCGCTGATCGCCGCAAGGGCGCGCAACGTCGTGCGCAATCCCCGGGCGATCCGCATCTTCAACCGCACCGGCGGCACGCTGCTGGTCGGCGCCGGCATCGCCACGGTGGCGATGCGCTCAGGTAATTAGAGCAAGATGGGGCAGACTCTTTCTTTTAGTTGACCATGATCTTGTCCGAAAACCGGTTTCCACTTCGGGATCATGGTCTAGCCTGCCTCACCATTTGATGCTGAGACCGAGATTGCCCTCGAATATCTCGGTCTTCTCGCCATCGATATCTGTGGTGTAGTCCGCTGTCGCGAAGAGACTGAGCTTCTCGTTGAGGTTGGCCACGATACCGCCACCGAATTCGAGCGAGGTTCCGCCAAGCTCGGTGGTGATCGGATCGCCATCGAAATGGACCGTCTGATCGGCAGAGAAATTGTGCCAGAGATTGGCCTTCAGGTAAGGCTGGATCAGGCTGGCGCTGGTCTGATAACTGCCTTGCAGCCTGAAGCCGACGCGGCCTGTGACAGCATCGTCAGAGTCGAAAGAAACCGAGGAGAAGCTGTCCGCGGAATCGTCCAGCGAAAGGTGCTGCCAGATAATCTGGCCTTGTGGTTCGAGCGTCCATCGATCGGTCAAGGCGATCGGATAACCGCCTTCGAGCGAAGCGGTGACGCCGGTGCCGTCGATATCGATACTCTCGCCAGAATTCGATGATGCGTCCCCGTCGAACCAGGTACCCATCAACACGGCATCGACATACCAGCCCTGCGGCCCGATATGGGTCCAGTAGCCGCCGAAGCTGGTGCCGCCGAGATCGATGTCGCCGACGGCGAGATCGTTCCAGCCAAGCGCCTGGCCCTTCACGTCGCCATCAATGTTGGCATGGCCGATGAAGAAGCCGAAGCGATCGAAATGGCCATTGTCGGTTTCGCGGCCAAACAGATCCTGTCCGGCCTGGAAACCGAAGAGGTTGCCATCGAAGCTCGGCGCGACAGTGCCGCTCCACCCCATCTCGGTGCTCTGGCCGAAGATCCGGCCCCATGTCGCCGGCAGATAACCGCCGCCGTGAAGGAGTATCTGCTCGCCACGACGCTCGTGAAAGGTGCCAAGCGTCGACAGCGCGAGATGATGCGCGACCGGAGGCACGACGGCATAGGTCGGCACTTCTATGCGATAGAGCGGAACCTCATCCGCAATCACCGGCGTCGCGCCGGGTGTGGGCGGCGTGGCCGTTGGCCCCGGGACAGGCGCCGGGGTTGTGGGCGGCGCGGGAGGCGGTGGCGGCGGCTCGGCTGGCTCGGCCGGCGGCGGTGCAGGCGGCGGCTCCGGTTCGGGATCGCTCACATCGACCGGAGGCGTCGGATCGGTAGGGTCCGTCGTCCCGTCTCCCTCGGACGGCAGCGGAGTGTCCGGCAATTCGGACGCCGGCGGAGGAGGAACGATCTCGGGCTCTTCCGCTTGGGGTGGCGGCGCCTGCGGTTCTACCGGATCTGGAGCCGGCGCCGGTTCCGGCGGCGGACCAGCCGGAGGCGTGACGAGGGTGGAGCGGAGATACCAATTGTCTTCGGTGTTTGCCGAGACGCCACCCTTGAACAGGAAATATTCATAGGCTCCGGCGGCGACGCGGCTGTTGAGCGCGAACGCGCCGCTGCCGGTGGTGCCGTTGTTGATCGCTTCGACGACCATGATGCCGTCCTGCGTGGTGGTGTCGCCGCTGCCGCCGGAATTTATGATGTTCATACCAGTGGTCCCGGAAGCCGTTCCGCCGTCGATCACCAACTTGTCGGAGGCCGAGGTGTCGTCGCCAAGCACCGTGTTCAGGAAGAGCTGGCCGCCCTGGCCGGTATAATTGCCGGCGATGGTGAATGTGTCGGTCGCGCTGTCGCCACCATTGGTGAGGTCGATGCGACCGGCATTGACGACATCGGCGAGCTGCCCGGCGGTGAAGGCCGCGACCCCCCCATTCGCCTCGCCGCCGAAGATGGTGCTGCTGGAATCGACCGTGAGCGATCCCGTGTTCGTTCCAGCATCGCCGAGCGTCAGCGTTTGGTCAAAGATGAGCTGGCTGTCATTGGTGAGATCGATCGTTTCCCAACTGTCGAACCGGGCAACGTCACCCGTCTTTACGTTGTCGAAAGTGAGAGCGTCGATGCCGACGCCGCCTGTGATCTGCGGTGTTGCACCGATATTGGCGTCAGTGAGATTGCTGAGCGAGGCCGTATCTGCGTCCCCGCCCAAGTCGATCGCACCGTAAATGATGCCGCCACCGTCCCAGGTGAAAGTATCGGTGCCGACGCTCATGCGTATTTCACCACCGACCGTGCCGCCGGTCACCGTCACGCTGTCAGTTCCGCCGCTGACGCTGATATTGCCGCCGATCGTGCCGTTCGACAGGATGATCGTGTCGTTGCCGAATCCGGTTACGAGATTCTTGTCGATAGTGCCGCCGGACATGTCAAAGACATTGTCGTCGAGCTTCATGTTGACGCGGCCGATGCGGCCGCCCGTCATCACCGCATGGTCACCATCGTCGAAGAAATCGACGATACGGCCTTCAGACATCGTGAACGTGTCGAGGCCGTCGCCCTGGTTGAGCGAGCCGATCTGGCCGCCGCTCATGTTGAAATCATCGATGCCGGAGCCCTGTTGGACATTGCCGGTGACGGTGCCGCCGCCGATGACGAAGGAATCGGATCCGTCGCCTTGGTTGACCCCACCGGTGATGGTGCCGGACTGCATTTCAATACGGTCGGTCCCGGCGCCGAAGGTGACGCTCCCGCTCACCTGCCCGGTGCCGGCGGCGGGAAAAGTCAGCGTGTTGTTGCCGGCAATATCGGTGAGGCTGCCGCCCGAATCACCGCTGTCGCAAGTGAAAATGTCGTTTCCGGCAGACGGGACCAGCATGCAGGCGGCGAAGGCCACAGAATTGGGCAAGAACGCCAGCGACGTAGTTGCAAAAAGACTAATGAACCGCGCACGCGAATAAAATGGCTTTCGCCGCAGCAAAGCAACCGTCGTGTCGACGCGCTCTGAACAGCCGCCCGGCAGCTTGGTTTGTTGGTGCCGCATTGCGTCCCCTCCCGATTCGCTATTTCAAGCCCCTGCCCGATGTCGCAATGAAGCCATAATCCGCTCGGTTTTACAAAGACTAATCTTTGGCTCATGGTTGATAAACTGCAAAGGCGCTCGGATAGGCATGGAACGATTAGTCCAGGTTTCTCGTTGGCGCGCCTGCCGCGGATGCTCTAAGATTGGCTGAAACCTCCGGAATTGTGTCGTCATCGACGGGTAAGACATGGCAGTCAGGGACGCATTCGGCCTGACATTTTCGGGCGCAACCGACACCGGGTTCTCGTCCTACAGCCAGGCTGTCCGCGAGCTGCAATGCTTCGTCTGCGATCCGGTCGGCTCGGTCGACCGCGCCATCGCCGTAGATCCCGGATTCGTCATGGCCCATGTGTTCAAAGGCTATCTCTTCGGCCTCGCCACCGAGCGCGACGCGACGGCCGTGGCCAGGACATGCCATGAGGCGGCGGTGCAGCTTGCCGCGACGACGCGCGAGCGGGCGCATGTCGCAGCGCTCGGCCATCTTGCCGCCGGGCGCTGGCATGAAGCCGCCCGCATCCTCGAAGACCTCGCTATCGAATTCCCTCTCGATGCCCTGGCGCTGCAGACCGGGCACCAGATCGATTTCTTCACCGGCAACGCCCGCATGCTGCGCGACCGCATCGGCCGCGCGCTGCCATCCTGGCAGAGCGGCATGCCCGGCTACCACGCGATACTCGGCATGCAGGCCTTCGGGCTGGAGGAAATGGGCGACTATGCACGCGCCGAAAGGCTTGGCCGCATGGCAGTCGACATCGAGCCCCGCGATGGCTGGGCGCAGCACGCCGTCGCCCATGTCATGGAGATGCAGAGCCGCCAGAAGGACGGCATTTTGTGGATGCGCGCCAACCCGGAAGCGTGGACACAAGAGAGCCTCCTGCAAGTGCATAATTGGTGGCATCTGGCGCTGTTCCATTACGATCTTGGCGAGACGGACGAGGTGCTGGCGCTCTATGACGGGCCGATCTATGGCGAGCGATCGACGCTGGCGCTCAACATGGTCGATGCCTCGGCGATCCTGTGGCGGCTGCATCTCGGCGGCGTCGACGTCGGTGACCGCTGGGCGGCGCTCGCCGCCAACTGGGCGAAGACCGGCGGCGGCAACTACGCCTTCAACGATGCCCACGCGACGATGGCCTTCGTCGGCGCCGGCCAAGAAGCGCCGCTTCGCACGTTGCTTGAGGCGCAGCGCGAGGCCATGCACGGCAATGACGACAACGCCGTCTTCACCCGGGACGTCGGCCATCCCTTGACGCTCGCCATCAAAGCGTTCGGCGACGGCAATTATGCCGAGACGGTACGCCTGATCCGGCCAATCCGGGCGATCGCCCACCGCTTCGGCGGCAGCCATGCGCAACGCGACGTCATCGACCTGACGCTGATCGAGGCGGCGCTGCGTTCCGGCGACCATGCGTTGACAAGGGCGCTTGCCGCGGAACGCGCGCTGGCGCGGCCGGACAGTCCGCTGTCGGCACTGCTCTCGCGGCGGGCGGCCGATTTGTCGGAGAATTGACCGGAGGCGGATCTTGTCTTAAAAACTGCCAAGTCAGATTTTTTCGAGATCCGAAAAAATTAATGACATTGGGAGGACACCATGTATCTCGGCCTCGATCTGGGCACGTCGGGCGTCAAGGCGCTTTTGATCGATGGCGGGCAGACCGTCATCGGCTCCGGCCATGCTTCACTCGACGTCTCGCGGCCGCACCCCGGCTGGTCGGAGCAGCGCCCCGCCGACTGGATCCGCGCCTGCGAGGAAGCGATCGCCGAGCTCAAGGCCTCCCATCCAGGGCAGCTCGCTGCCGTAAAGGGCATCGGCCTGTCCGGCCAGATGCACGGTGCTACATTGCTCGATGCCGGCGATCATGTGCTGCGCCCCTGCATCCTGTGGAACGACACGCGCAGCCATGCCGAGGCGGCCAAGCTCGACGCCGATCCGCGCTTTCGCAAGCTCACCGGCAACATCGTCTTCCCCGGTTTCACCGCGCCGAAGCTGGTCTGGGTGAAAAACAACGAGCCTGATATTTTCGCCAAGGTGGCAAAGGTCCTGCTGCCAAAAGATTTCCTGCGGCTCTGGCTCTCCGGCGAGCATATTTCGGAAATGTCTGACTCGGCCGGCACGTCCTGGCTCGATGTCGGCAAGCGGAGCTGGTCGCCCGACCTGCTTTCCGCGACGTCGCTCGACGAAAAGCAGATGCCGTCGCTGGTCGAAGGCACTGAGAAGGCCGGCGCCTTGCGCAGCGAATTGGCCTCGAAGTGGGGGATGCAGGCCGGCATCCCGATCGCCGGCGGCGCCGGCGACAATGCGGCCTCGGCCTGCGGCATGGGCACGGTCGGAGCGGGCCAGGCCTTCGTCTCGCTCGGCACGTCGGGCGTGCTGTTCGCCGCCAACGCGTCCTATCTGCCAAATCCGGAAAGCGCGGTGCATACGTTCTGCCATGCGCTGCCCGACACCTGGCACCAGATGGGCGTCATTTTGTCGGCAACCGATTCGCTTAACTGGCTGTCGGAAATATCAGGGAAAGGCCCCGGCGAGCTGACCGCCGAACTTGGCGATACGCTGAAGGCGCCGTCGGGCGTATCCTTCCTGCCTTATCTCTCCGGCGAGCGCACGCCCCACAACGACTCGGCCATTCGCGGCGCGTTTACCGGGCTTGCGCATGAAACCAGCCGCACCGTGTTGACCCAGGCCGTGCTGGAAGGCGTGGCTTTCGCCTTCCGCGACAGTCTCGAAGCCCTGACCAAAGCCGGCACGACGCTGACGCGGGTGACGGCGATCGGCGGCGGCTCGCGCTCCCTCTATTGGCTCAAGGCAATAGCCACCGCGCTCGGCCTGCCCGTCGACATTCCCGCCGACGGCGATTTCGGCGCTGCCTTCGGGGCGGCCCGGCTCGGGCTGATCGCGGCGACGGGCGCCGATCCGCTCAGAGTGTGCACGGCGCCGGCCACGGATGCCACCATCGAACCGGTCGCTGCGCTGAGCGACGCCTATGCGGATGCCTATCAGCGCTACCGGGCACTCTACCCGGCCATAAAAGGCGCCACGGCGTGAGTGGCTTCCCACCCGCACCGCGGCCCGCCGAGATGGCCTCACTGTGCCGGAACCTTGTCGAGAAAGCCGGTGACGCTTTTCAGGCGGCCATTCTCGATGACGCCGATGTCGGTGCCTTCGATGACGGAGTCAGTGCCTTCCGGTCCGAGATTCCACGAGAAGCGGATCGTGTCGCCAAATCCGTCCGGCTTGCCCCTCAGCGAAAACCGGAAGCCGGCAAAACGCTGCTGGACGCCATCGATCAGTGCGGCGACGCCAGCATGGCCGTCGCCCTGCATGATCGGATCGCGATAGCTGACGTCCTCGGTGAAGGCCGCCTTGAGCAAGGCGGTCCTGCGCGCGGCGTCGCTCTCATTCCAGGCGGTGATGTAGTTCTGGGCGATCGTGTTGAGGTCGGTCATGGTCTGTCTCCGTTGTTGAGTGGCTTTGACATGACCCTTTTCACCCAACGCCAACGTGAAACCAATTACGCCTGAGGTAATCAGGACAGAAACATGCGAGAGGACGGACAATCATGACCAGCGGCTTTTTCGGTGACATCAAGACGATCAAATATGAGGGGCCGGATTCGACCAATCCGCTGGCCTACCGGTTCTACAATCCCGATGAAGTCGTTGCCGGCAAGCGGCTGGAGGATCATCTGCGCTTTGCGGTGGCCTATTGGCATTCGTTTGCCTGGCCGGGCGGCGACCCGTTCGGCGGACAGACGTTCGAGCGGCCATGGTTTGCCAAGGCCGGCGGCACCGACACGATGGAACTGGCCAAGCTCAAGGCCGATGTCGCCTTCGAGATGTTTTCGCTGCTGGGTGCGCCTTACTTCTGCTTCCACGATGCCGATGTGCGGCCGGAAGGAAAAGACTTTTCCGAAAGTGCCGCGCGGCTCGACGAGATCGCCGATTACTTTGGAACGAAGATGAAGCAGACCGGCGTCAAGCTGCTTTGGGGGACAGCGAACCTGTTCTCCAATCGCCGCTTCATGTCGGGGGCTGCCACCAATCCCGATCCGGATGTGTTTGCCTACGCGGCAGCGACGGTGAAACACTGCATTGACGTCACCAAGCGGCTGAAAGGCGAGAACTACGTGCTGTGGGGCGGCCGTGAAGGCTATGAGACGCTGCTCAACACCGACCTTGCCCGCGAGCAGGAACAGGCTGGCCGCTTCCTCAACCTGGTCGTCGACTACAAGCACAGGATTGGCTTCAAGGGCACCATCCTGATCGAGCCGAAGCCGCAGGAGCCCACAAAACACCAGTACGACTATGACGTCGCCACGGTCTACGGTTTCCTGAAACGCTTCGGACTTGAGAAGGAGGTCAAGCTCAACATCGAGCAGGGCCATGCGATCCTGGCCGGCCATTCCTTCGAGCATGAGCTGGCGCTGGCCAATGCGCTCGGCATCTTCGGCTCGATCGACATGAACCGCAACGACTACCAGTCGGGCTGGGACACCGACCAGTTCCCCAACAATGTGCCGGAGATGGCGCTGGCCTATTATCATGTCTTGCAGGCCGGCGGCTTCAAGACCGGCGGCACCAATTTCGACGCCAAGCTCAGGCGTCAGTCGCTCGATCCGCAGGATCTTTTGATCGCGCATATCGGCGGCATGGATTGCTGCGCACGCGGCCTCAAGGCCGCCGCGCGCATGGTCGAGGACAAGGCGCTGTCGGGACCACTGGCCGAACGCTATGCCGGCTGGAACTCCGCCGAGGCCAAGGCAATGCTTTCGGGCAAGCGCACGCTGGAGGAAATCGCCGAGCGTGTCGTCAAGAAAAAGATCGAGCCGCAGCCCAGATCCGGCCGCCAGGAACTGCTCGAAAATATCGTCAATCGTTATGTCTGAAGTGTCGTACCGGCGGGTTTCCTGACTGATCCGCCGGCCGAAACAGCATTGCGCGAGGGCGGAACCGACGACAAGGTTTTGCCTCGCACCGCCCCTCAATCGCCTCGCTCTTGCCTTCAAACAGCCGTCACGAACCTCGTATAGTGTGGCTCGTGGCGGGAACAGGAAGAAGGAGGCGAAACGATATGCAGCACGAACGCGAAATCGACGCCCTGCTCTCATCTGGCGAAGCCGGATCGATCATCGACCGGCTGATGGCGCTGCCGCACCCGAAGCAAGGTGCGCGGAGCGCAAACGAATGGGATCGCGCGGTCGCCAGCCGCTTCGAGATCCATCTTGCGAGACAGATGCGCTCGCAAATCGACGGCAAAAGCGACCGCCAGGACGCTGCCTAATCCCGACTATTTCCGGCGCAGCCTCACCGGTGCTTCGCCGAATGCTCTTGAAAACGCCCTGGAAAATGCCGCGGCGGACGAGAATCCTGTCCGCCCGGCAATATCGGCCATGGCCACGCGCGTGTCGACCACCAGCCGGCGCGCGGCGCCCAGCCGCAGCCTGAGATAATACGCGCCCGGCGTCTCGCCGATCGACTTGCGAAAGATGCTTTCCAGCGTTCGCGCGGTCACCCCAGCGCGCTTTGCCACCGCGGCGACGGTCAGCGGCTGGTCGACATGGGCTTCCATCAGCCGGATGGCTTGCGCCAGCCGCGGATCGTAGCCGTCGAGGCGGCCGAGCGAGACCAGCGGCTGCGCATCGGTCGCTGCCCGCGCCTGATCGTAGATGAAGACACTCGCCACATCGAGCGCCACTGCCATGCCGAGCCGGGTGCGGACCAGATGCAGCATTAGATCGAAGGTCGGTGAGGCGCCGCCGGAGGTGAAGACCGGCCCGTCGATGACGTAGCGGTCGGGGCGCACATCGGTGCCGGGAAAGGCCGACGAGAAATCCTCCATGTCCTCCCAATGGGTGGTGGCGCTGCGCCCTTCCAACAGACCAGCGCGGGCAACCAGCCAGGTGCCGGCCTCGACGCCGCCGCAGGCGCGCGCCGCGCGGGCCGCACGGCGCAGGCCAGCAAGCAGGGCAGCGGTTGCGTAGTTCTGCGTGCCGAAACCGGCGACGACGACAAGCATATCGGTGGTCTCAGCCGCATCGAAGCGACCGCTGACCGCAACCGGCAGGCCACATGTGGTGATCGGCGCCTCGCCGGTTACCGAAACCAGCCTGAAATCGAATAGCGTTTCGCCAGCAATACGGTTGGCGGCGCGCAACGGATCGACGGCCGATGCCACGCACATGATCGACGAGCCGGAAAACACCAGCAGCGTCACCTTGAGCGGCGAGCGCTCGGCGCGAAAGATCGACGGTTTTTCGTTTTTCGTCACACGCCCTTCGTAAAACGCAAAACAGTTTCCGGCAAGTCAGGCATTGTTGCCATCTGCTCGATTGGGCCCATGTTTGATTGGGCCATGTTGGATCGGAACCGTCTGTGCTGATTGGGAGGAAAGTCCATGCCGCTTGCGATGAACCGTGAGGTTTTCATTACCTGTGCCGTGACCGGGTCCGGCAGCTCGCAGGACCGCAGCCCGCATGTGCCGCGTTCGCCCAAGCAGATCGCCGATTCGGCCATCGATGCGGCAAAGGCGGGTGCGGCGATCGTCCACTGCCATGTGCGCGATCCCGAGACCGGCAAACCTAGGCGAGACGTGCATCTCTACCGTGAAGTGACCGAGCGCATCCGTGCGGCAGACGTCGACGTGGTTCTGAACCTGACCGCCGGCATGGGCGGCGACATGGTGTTCGGTTCGCCGGAAAACCCGCTGCCGCTGAACGAAAAAGGCACCGACATGGGCGGCGCCACCAACCGCGTGGAACATGTCCGCCAGTGCCTGCCGGAAATCTGCACGCTCGACTGCGGCACCATGAATTTCGCCGAAGCCGACTATGTCATGACCAATACGCCCGGCATGCTGCGCGCCATGGGCGGCATGATGACGGCACTCGGCGTCAGGCCGGAGATCGAGGCCTTCGACACCGGCCACCTCTGGTTTGCCAAGCAATTGGTCGAGGAAAAGGTGCTGGATCCGGACGCTCTCGTGCAATTGTGCATGGGCGTGCCGTGGGGCGCGCCGGATGATCTCAACACCTTCATGGCCATGGTCAACAACGTGCCGTCGAGCTGGACCTGGTCGGCGTTTTCCATCGGCCGCAACCAGATGGCCTATTCCGCCGCCGCGGTGCTGGCCGGCGGCAATGTCCGCGTCGGGCTCGAGGACAATCTCTGGCTCGACAAGGGTGTGCTGGCGACCAATGCGCAGCTGGTCGAGCGGGCGGTCAGCATCGTGTCCAACATGGGCGCAAGGGTCATCGGCCCGGATGAAGTGCGCAAGAAGCTCAATCTGACGAAGCGCGCGCCGCTTTGAACAGGGAATCGGTAGGGAGGAGCCGCCGATGAAGACCGTGAAATTCACTGCGATGAAGGACGGGGACCGCGAGGACTACGCCTTCCTTACCGAGCATGAGATCGACTATGCGGCGAAAACCGGCGAGCGCCTGCTCGACGCGCTTGTCCAGCTCGACGAAGGCCTGTCCGGCTATAAGATCACCCGGCTCGGCCATTCGCTGCAGGCGGCGACGCGCGCCTGGCGCAATGGGGCCGACACGGACTGGATTGCCTGCGCGCTTTTGCACGACATCGGCGACATCTACGCGCCCTACAATCACGACGAATATGCAGCTTCGATCCTAAAGCCGTTCGTGCGCGAGCAATGCACATGGGTGGTGGAAAAGCACGGCGACTTCCAGCGCCTCTATTACGCGCATCATCTCGGCGGCAATCCTCATGCGCGCGACCGTTTCGCCGGCCATCATTATTTCGACGATTGCGACCAGTTCTGCGAACGTTGGGACCAGTCGAGCTTCGACCCGACGTATGACACGCTGCCGATCGACATCTTCCGGCCCTTCGTGCTCGAAGTGTTCGCGCGCAAAGCCTATGACGCGTCCGTGATCCGCGCCGGCGAGCGCGTGCCTCTGATCGACCAAAAAACAGCCAGGACAAGAACCGGAGCCTCCGCATGAGCATCATCACCAAGGCGGCCGCCGTCGGCGGCGGCGTCATCGGCGCCGGTTGGGTGGCGCGGCTGCTCTTGAACGGCATCGACGTGTCGATTTTCGATCCGGACCCCGAAGCCGCGCGCAAGGTCGGCGAAGTGATGAAAGGCGCGCGCCGCGCCTACAAGCAGATGCTGCCCGGCGGCCTGCCAAAAGAGGGCAAACTGACCTTTGCCAAGACGATCGCCGACGCCGTCGCCGATGCCGATTTCATCCAGGAAAGCGTGCCCGAAAGGCTAGACCTGAAGCACCGCGTGCTGGCCGAGATCGACCTTTATGCGCCGGCTAACGCCATCGTCGGCTCGTCGACCTCCGGCATCAAGCCGACCGACATGCAGGTGGCGATGAAGAAGCATCCGGAGCGGCTGGTCGTCGGCCATCCGTTCAACCCGGTCTACCTCTTGCCGCTGGTCGAGATCGTCGGCGGCCAACAGACCTTCCCCGAGGCGATCGAGGTTGCCAAGGAGATGTATGCCTCGATCGGCATGAAGCCGGTGGTGATCCGCAAGGAGATCGAGGCGTTCGTCGGCGACCGCCTGCTGGAGGCGGCATGGCGCGAGGCGCTGTGGCTGATCAAGGACGGTATCTGCACGGTCGAGGAACTCGACGACATCATGCGCTATGGCTTCGGCCTGCGCTGGGCGCAGATGGGCATGTTCCAGGTCTATCGCGTCGCCGGCGGCGAGGCCGGCATGCGCCATTTCATGGCGCAGTTCGGGCCGTGCCTGAAATGGCCGTGGACCAAGCTCATGGATGTGCCTGAGTTCAACGACGAACTGGTCGACCTGATCGCCACCCAGTCGGACGACCAGGCGCATGGACTGTCGATCCGCGAGCTGGAAAAGATCCGCGACGACAATCTGG
The DNA here is from genome assembly GCF_040319125.1 of Mesorhizobium sp. M0938. NCBI lineage: Bacteria > Pseudomonadati > Pseudomonadota > Alphaproteobacteria > Hyphomicrobiales > Phyllobacteriaceae > Mesorhizobium > Mesorhizobium sp. M0938. The sequence continues at coordinate 182,200 of NZ_JAMYNS010000001.1, forward strand.
TCGCGATCATGGATGCGTTGTCGAAGCAGAACAAAGGCAAGGGCTGGGGCGCCGGCGCCTTGCACAAGGACTATACCAAGCAGCTCGCCAAGCTTGCGGCGAAGAAGCCTACCGCCTCCAAGGCGGCCGAGAAGGCCAAGGCGACCAAGCCGGTGAAGGCCAAAGCTGAAAAGCCGAAGAAAAAGAAGAAAGGCTGAGACCATGGATTTTGGTCTTTCGGAAGAACAGAAACTGATTGTCGAGACGACGCGCGCCTTCGTCGAGAACGAACTCTATCCGCATGAGCGCGAAGTCGAACGTACCGGCGTGCTGCGTCGCGAGCTCATCGAGGAGATCAAGGCCAAGGCGATCGAAGCCGGGCTCTATGCCGCCAACATGCCGGCGGATGTCGGCGGCGCCGGGCTCGATACGGTGACCTGGCTGCTCTACGAAAAGGAGCTTGGCCGTGCCAATTACGCGCTGCATTGGACCTGCGTGGCGCGGCCCTCCAACATCCTTTTGGCCGGCACGCCAGAGCAGCGCGAAAAATACCTTTATCCCTGCATTCGCGGCGAGAAATGGGACTGCCTGGCGATGACCGAGCCGGGCGCCGGCTCCGATCTGCGCGGCATGAAGGCGACCGCCGTGCAGGATGGCGACGACTGGGTGCTGAACGGCACCAAGCATTTCATCAGCCATGCCGATCTCGCCGATTTCGCCATCGTCTTCATGGCCTCGGGGGAGGAAGAAACTTCGCGTGGAAAACGCAAGAAGATCACCGCCTTCTTCGTCGACAAGGGTACCAAGGGCTTTGCCGTGCGCGACGGCTACCGCAACGTGTCGCATCGCGGCTACACCAATGCCATCCTCGAATTCGACGATTGCCGGCTGCCGGGAGCCCAAGTTCTCGGCGAGGTTCACAAGGGTTTCGACGTCGCCAATTCATGGCTTGGCGCAACCCGCCTGCAGGTCGGCGCGACCTGCCTTGGCCGCGCCGAGCGGGCGCTTGGCCATGCCATCGAATATGCTGCGCAGCGCCAACAGTTCGGCCAGCAGATCGGCAAGTTCCAGGGCGTGTCGTTCAAGCTCGCCGACATGGCGACCGAATTGAAGGCCGCCGACCTGATGGTGTTCGAAGCCGGCTGGAAGTACGATCAGGGCACCGTCACCGATCAGGACATGGCCATGGCCAAGCTGAAGGCCACCGAAATGCTCGCCTTCGTTGCCGATGAGGCGATCCAGATCCATGGCGGCATGGGGCTGATGGACGATTTGCCGCTTGAACGCATTTGGCGCGACGCCCGCGTCGAGCGCATCTGGGAAGGCACGTCGGAAATCCAGCGCCACATTATCTCGCGGGCGCTGCTGCGCCCGTTCGGAGCCTGATCAATGCACAGGCTCGAACGTCTCCTGCGTCCACGCTCCATTGCCGTGTTCGGCGGCGCGCAGGCGGCTGCCGTCGTCGCACAATCGATCAAGATGGGCTTTGCCGGCGAGATCTGGCCAGTGCACCCGACCAAGGACGAGGTCGCCGGGCGCAAGGCCTATCGCTCGGTGGCCGACCTGCCCGGCGCGCCGGACGCTGCCTTTATCGGGGTCAACCGGCATTTGACCATCGAGGTGGTCAAGGCGCTGGCCGAGCGCGGCGCCGGCGGCGCCGTCTGCTTTGCCGCCGGCTTTCTCGAAACCGAGGCCTATGACGAGGATGGCGAGCGGCTGCAGGCCGAACTGGTCGCAGCGGCCGGCCGGATGCCGATCATCGGGCCGAACTGCTACGGCCTGATCAATTATGCCGACGGCGCGCTTTTATGGCCCGACCAGCATGGCGGCATCCGGCTGGCCGAGGATAGCAAGGGCGTCGCCATCATCACCCAGTCGTCCAACATCGCCATCAACATGACGATGCAGAAGCGTGGCCTGCCGATCGCCTTCCTGATGACTGCCGGCAACCAGGCGCAGACCGGGCTTTCCGAGATGGCGCTCGGCCTGATCGAGGACGACCGCGTCACTGCGCTCGGCCTGCATATCGAGGCCTTCGATTCAGTAGCCGGCTTCGAAAGGCTGGCCGCGCGGGCGCGGGAGTTGAGGAAGCCGATCATCGCGATGAAGGTCGGTCGATCCGAGCAGGCGCGGCAAGCGACGGTGTCGCACACTGCTTCGCTTGCCGGCTCCGACGCCGCCTCGGGCGCCTTCCTGAAGCGGCTCGGCATCGCCCGCGTCGATTCCATCCCGGCCTTCATCGAGGCGCTGAAGCTGCTGCATGTCACCGGACCCCTGCCCGGCTACCGGCTGTCGTCGATGAGCTGTTCGGGCGGCGAAGCCTCTGTGATGGCCGACAGCGCCGAAGGCCGCTGGGTCAACTTCCCTGTTCTGACCGACACGCACCGCGCCCATGTCAAATCGACGCTCGGGCCGCTGGTTGCGGTGGCCAACCCGCTCGACTACCACACTTTCATCTGGAACAACGAGCCGGCGATGACCGCCACCTTCACCGCCATGGTGTCGGGTGGCTTCGACCTCAACATGCTGGTGCTCGATTTTCCCCGTCCCGACCGCTGCTCCGACACCGACTGGTGGGGGACGCTGCGCGCTTTTGAGGCGGCGCTGAAGACCAACAAGGCGCAGGGTGCGATCGTCTCGTCGCTGCCGGAGAACCTGCCCGAGGAATACACCGCCGGGCTGATGGCACGCGGCATGGTGCCGCTGTTCGGCATTTCCGAAGCCATGGACGCCGCCCAGGCGGCAGCCTTTATCGGCTGGGCGTGGCGCCAACCGCAGGCGCAACCGATCGACACGTCTGCTTCCGGCGCACCGGCCGGCGACCATGCCACACCCGACGAGGCCGAGGCGAAGGCGCGGCTGATCGAGGCCGGGCTTCCCGTGCCCAGGGGCGAACGCGCCGGCAATGCCGTCGAGGCGGTGATCTCGTCGATGGCGCTCGGCTTCCCGGTGGCGCTGAAGGCTTTGGGCGTCACCCACAAATCCGAACTCGGCGCGGTGCGGCTCAACCTCAGAGATGCCGAATCCGTCAGCACCGCCGCCCATGATCTCGAGCCGCTCGGCACCGGCCTCTATGTCGAGCGCATGGTGCGCGACGGCGTCGCCGAGCTGCTTGTCGGCTTCACCCGCGACCCGATGTTCGGCGCGGTGATGACGCTGGGCACCGGTGGCGTGCTGGTCGAGTTGTTGCGCGACAGCGTCACGCTGATGCTGCCGGCAACCCGCGACGACATCGAGGCGGCCCTGCGCGGGCTCAGATTGTTCCCGCTGCTCGAAGGCTATCGCGGCCGGCCGAAAGCCGATGTCGCGGCGGCCATCGATGCGATAGCAGGCATTGCCGCCTTCGTGCAGCAGAATGCCGGCGAGATCGAGGAGCTCGACATCAACCCGCTGATCGTCTGCGCGCAAGGCAAGGGCGCCTGGATCGCCGACGCGCTGCTGGTGCTGGGAGAGAAAAAGAATGTCTGACGTCATCACCACCCGCCGCGAGGGCACCATCCTCGAAGTCACGCTCGACCGGCCCAAGGCCAATGCCATCGACCTGAAGACCTCGCGGCTGATGGGCGAGACGTTCAAGGCGTTCCGCGACGATCCGGGTCTGCGCGTCGCCATCGTCAAAACCGCCGGTGACAAGTTCTTCTGCGCCGGCTGGGATCTGAAAGCAGCGGCCGGCGGCGACGCGGTCGACGGTGACTATGGCGTCGGCGGCTTCGCCGGGCTGCAGGAACTGCGCGACCTCAACAAGCCGGTTATCGCCTGCGTCAACGGCATGGCGGTCGGCGGCGGCTTCGAGCTGGCGCTGTCCTGCGACCTTATCTACGCGTCGGATCATTCCTCCTTCGCGCTGCCCGAAATCCGCGCCGGCACGCTTGCCGATGCGGCAACGATCAAGCTGCCGAAGCGCATCCCCTATCATGTCGCCATGGATCTGTTGCTCACCGGCCGCTGGATGGATGTCGCCGAAGCGCATCGCTGGGGCCTGGTCAATGAGGTGCTGCCAAAGGACAGGCTCGAGGACCGCGTCTGGGAGATCGCACGGCTGCTGGCCGGCGGCCCGCCGCTGGTCTTCGCCGCGATCAAGGAGACGGCGCGGGTTGCCGAGGCGCTGACCTTCCAGGATGCGATGAACAAGGTCACGCGCCGGCAGTTGCCGACGGTTGACGCACTGTACGGCTCGGAGGACAATCTCGAGGGTTTTCGCGCCTTTGCCGAAAAGCGCGACCCGGTGTGGAAGGGGAAGTAGTGGCTCCACTTTTACGCTCTCCTCGATGGGGAGGTAAGGAGTTCCTGTGACCGACTACCGAAAGCTGATCGACGCCGAGACATGGGCCTTCATCGAGCGGACCAATTCCTACTATCCGCCTGATACGATCGACACCACGATCGACCAGCAGCGCGACATCTACGACCGCATGTGCCGCGAGTTCTTTGCCGGCTACCCAGACAATGTCACGGCTGAAACCACCGCCATTGCCACGCCCTCGCATCCCATCCCGATCCGCGTCTACCGGACGCCGGCGCCGGAAGCGGCGGCGATGGTGCTTTATTTCCATGGCGGCGGTTTTATCCTCGGCGGGCTCGACAGCCATGACGATCTCTGCGCCGAGCTTTGCGCCCGCACCGGCTATGAGGTGGTCTCGGTCGACTACCGGCTGGCCCCGGAACATCTTCACCCGGCCGCTTTCGACGATGCCATCAGCGCCTTCGAATGGGCGGCGACGGCCTACAAGCGCCCGATCCTGCTCTGCGGCGACAGCGCCGGCGGCAATCTCGCCGCTGCGGTCAGCCACGCAACACGCGGCCATGCGCGAAGGCCGATCGGCCAGGTGCTGATCTATCCCGGTCTCGGTGGCGACCGCTCGCAAGGCTCTTACGTGGCCCATGCCGAAGCGCCGATGCTGACGGTGCGCGACCTCGATTTCTACACGAATATCAGGACTGGCGGCGAGGACCGCACCGGCGATCTCACTCTGTCGCCGCTGGCCGACGCCGATTTTGCCAATCTGCCGCCGACCGTGCTGATCACCGCGCAATGCGACCCGCTGTCGTCAGACGGCGAGGCCTACCGCGACTGCATCGTCGCGGCGGAGGGATACGCCTACTGGTTGGAGGAGCCGGGTCTGGTGCATGGCTATCTCAGGGCCAGGCATATGATCGGCCGCGCCCGCTCGAGCTTCACCCGGATCGTCGGCGCGGTGTCGGTTCTGGGACGCGGCGAATGGATATGGTGAGCGTAAGACCGCAAAAAACATGCCGTTGAGTGCCGAAGATCATCAAGGCGTGGCACGCCTCGGCCTCAACGCGACGAGAGCCCGCCCTGTTCTCATCTTCCGCGTCGCCGGTTCGAGACCAGCTTCAGCCAGGGCGCCGAATGGAAGGCGCTCATGAGCAAATACATCGGAACCATTCCGCTCAGCGGTGACGCATCTTGCGCGGCGGAGCAGATCATATCGGGCGCCCCGCCAAGCAGCGTCAGCAGCGCCATGATCGCGAAGGTCGGCGCGGCAGCGAAGGGCAGCCAATCGGCTGCGCCAAGGGCGGTCGGGTTTGCGTCTTCGTTACGGATCGCGCCGCCGGCGGATCCGCCTGCATGAATCTCGCTCATGTTCTCTTTCCTGCATCAATGTTCCGTTGACAGCAGAATTCCGGCGCGCCCCACCCTGCCGGGGTGACGATGCCAGTGTGTTTCGGATTTGGAGTTCCTGAACAGCAATGCCGCGAAAATCCCTGGAACTCCAAATCCAACACACTATTCGCTGCGGTTCCGGAACGCCTGCTCTCCGGCGTCCGACACCTCGGCCCATTTATCGGCGGGGCCGGCGTCTGCGACGTAGCTGTCGTGCCAGTTCCACCACTTATAGGTGGGCGTCTGGGGATAGCCTTCGGGCGAGTCCTCCCATACCTCCTGGCGGCCGAGCGGCGTCGCGTCGAGGTAGCTCCACGTGGTCCCCATCGCCTCGTCGCCGCGGGTGTTGATGAAGTAGGTGCGGAACACGCGCGCGCCGTCGCGGATGAACACGTTGTGGCCGTGCCACTGGTCAACACCGAAGTCGGCATCGAAGCTGTCGGTGATGGTGTACCAGGGCATTTTCCAGCCCATCCGCGCCTTCAGGCGCGCAATGTCGGCCTGCGGCGCGCGCGAAACATACGCCAGGGTGGTGTCGCGGGCGTTCAGATGGGCGAGGTTGCTGACCTGATCGGCCCCAAGCGAACAGCCGCGGCAGGCGTGGTCGGGCCAGCCGAACACGCCCGGCTCAAAGAAGGCGCGGTAGACGATCAGCTGACGGCGTCCTTCGAAAAGGTCGAGCAGGCTGGCCTTTCCGTCAGGTCCTTCGAACGCATAAATCTTCTCCACGGCCATCCACGGCATCCGCCGGCGCTCGGCGGCCAGCGCGTCACGGGCGCGGGTCTGAGCCTTCTCCTTCACGAGCAACTCCTCGCGCGCGGCCTCCCATTCCTGCGGCGAAACAATCGGTGGTGTGTTCATTGGCACCCGCGTCGCCGAGCCCTCCTTACGTGTCCCTTTAGGACGTGCTGTCATCGTGCTTCTCCTTTGCCGGTCTGTCGCCGCACCATTCCCGGCGCGACGTATTGCTTACTGGTCGTGAGGTAGGAGAGGGCCGGATGGCGAATTGGCGGGAGTGACAAGTGTGCCGCGTTTCTGAATGACCCGCCGGTCAACCGCAGCTAGGCTTGCACTCGCGACCGATGATCCTCTCGGCGCGTTGAAGCGGGTCGCCCCGCGCGATGACGCGCCTGCGGCAGCACGGCTGCTGGAATCCATCACGTTCCTGCGCTCAAGCGGCATGCTGTTTCCCTCCCGTTGGCGTCCAATCCGGCGCCGGCATTTCTGTCCGAAATGACGGAAAATGAGGCAAGACCGCTACGTGCCGGAAGGCATCAAACCCTGCGACGGCTCTCGCGATTCATGCCCGGACACGGACTGTTAAATGGGCCGCGCGCCGGCCAGATAGCGATCGTTGTCAAAGGGCTCGGCCCGATTACTTTCCGGGCTCCAGAGCTGCCGGTTGGTTCGTGTGAGATCGCCCAGATAGACATGGAGCGCGCCCGAACGCGCGCTGCCGGTATTGGCGACTGAATGCACCGTATTCGGAGGCATATGCACCAGGGCGGGCGCGGCGAAATCCTGCCTTTCCGGAGCATCGATCTCGTCGCCTGCAACCGGATAGACAAAGTTTGTCTCGCCGCCGTTATAGATGCCGATCAAGGCATCCATCAGGTGGTTGTGAGGCGGGTACTGCACGCCCGGCGACAGCGTGATGTGATAGATCGTCAGGTTCCGGCTGGCATGCAGAAGCACCTCGTCGTCTTCTTCTTCGTGAACGAGGGTGCCCAGCGAATGAAACCGATTGGTGTAGCCGCGCAGCACCGCCTCAATTCCATTGAGCGGTTCAGGATCCAGCGCGGCGTTGACGATATCCCTGATTACGGCGTAGAGAGGCGAGTTGGCGGATAGTGGCATATCAGTTATCCCATCTGAGATGCTCAATTAACATTTCTGAGATGCTCAGGCTAGCGAACGCTTTCGCCAGCGTCAAATGGAAAGTTAGACCAAAGAGTGAAACGAGCGAAAGTGACAGCCGGATCGAGATCTGCCCAGTCCGCCGGCGGCACGGCCACGGCGTTGTCCACCTCGGATGTGCTCCGCAGCGAGCAGGCGTATGAACAGTTGAAGAGTGACATTGTCGCTTGTGTTCTACGCCCTGGTGAAAATCTCACGGAGAAGCAGATTGGCGACCGATACCAGATAAAGAAAGCAACGATCCGTGCGGCACTTGCCCGATTGATGCAGGAAGGGCTCATCAGAAGCGAGCCGCGTCGTGGGTATCTCATTGCCGCGGTGACCTTGCGGGACGTCAATGAGATCTTCGATGTCCGCAGCCTGATCGAGCCGGAAGTGTTCAGGGTGGCTGCCTCAAACATTACGGAGCGGGGACTCGAGGATGTCAGGCTGGCAGCGAAAAAAGTGCTGAAGCCGGAGACGCTCCGCAGCCACGTCGCACTCCTTGCGGCTGATCGTGCCTTTCGTCTTGCCCTTGCGGAGCTCTCGGGAAATTTACGACTGGCGCGTCTCCTGGACCAGACACTCGACCAGTCGGAGAGAGTTCTCCATCTCGGATTCAAATCGCGCGACTTCACGGAGCTGATCATCGGTCAGCAACAGGAACTGGTCCATGCCTGCGAGGTCAGCGAAGTGTCCGGCATCGTCAAACTTGCCCGTTCGCAGTGCCTGTTTCTTAAGAAGCAGGTGCTCGAGGCTTTGCTTGCGGGCTCCAAGCTTCAGGAAGTCAACCTTCAGCCCTTCGCCTAAGGCCGGCGATCTAGCAGCCTCGCCCGGTGCGAACAGTCCCTCCGGAGTGCCAACGACCGCCTGCCAGGGCCATTTCACCCGACCCCACGCGCGGCCGCCCGACCGGCGCTGCGGCCGGAAAAAATACAGCCGCCAAGAAACGTGCCTTCCAGTGCCGCATAGCCATGCATGCCGCCGCCGCCGAAGCCGGCGGCTTCGCCGACGGCATAGAGCCCTTCGATCGGTTGGCCCTCAGCATCCAGCACGCGGCTGTCGAGATCGGTCTGCAAGCCGCCCAGCGTCTTGCGCGTCAGGATGTTGAGCCTGACCGCGATCAGTGGGCCATTGGCGGGATCGAGCATCTTGTGCGGCTTGGCCGTGCGGATCAGCCGGTCGCCGAGATAGGCGCGGGCGCCGCGCAAGGCGGTGATCTGCATGTCCTTGGAGAACGGATTGTCGAGTTGCCGGTCACGAGCGCGGATTTCGCGCTCGACCTGCGCCAGCTCAAGCAGCGGCTGGCCGCCGACAAGCGCGTTCATGCGGGCGACCAATGCCGGCAAATCAGGCTCGACGATGAAATCCTCGCCCTTCTCCATGAACGCCTTCACCGGACCGGGAACGCCTGATGTGGCGCGGCCGAGCACCTGGCGCCAGCTTTTTCCGGTGAGATCGGGGTTCTGCTCGGAGCCCGACAGCGCGAACTCCTTCTGGATGATTTTTTGGGTCAGGATGAACCAGGAATAGTCGAAGCCAGTGCCCATGATGTGGCGGAGCGTGCCCAGCGTGTCGAAGCCGGGATAGAGCGGCACCGGCAGCCGCTTGCCGCGGGCGTCGAGCCACAGCGACGACGGGCCGGGCAGGATGCGGATGGCATGGTCGATCCAGAGTGGCGCCCAGTTCCTGATGCCTTCGACATAGTGCCACATGCGGTCGCGGTTGATGATGCTGCCGCCGGCCGCCTCGGTGATCGCCAGCATGCGGCCGTCGACATGGTCGGGAACGCCGGAGATCATGCGCCTGGGCGGCGCTCCCAGCCGCTGCGGCCAGTTTTTCCGGACAAGCTCGGGATTGCCGCCGATACCGCCGGAAGCGACGATGACCGCTTGCGCCTTGAGCTCGAAATCGCCTGACATGTCACGCGAACTCTTGCGGCCGCGCTCGATGTCGCTCGGCACCAAGATATCGCCGCGCACGCCGTCAACAGTAGTGCCCGTCCGGATCAGTTCGTTGACGCGGTGGCGGAATTTGAAGCTGACTAGCCCGCTCTTCTCGGCCTCGCGCACGCGCTGAACGAACGGATCGAGCACGCCGGGCCCGGTGCCCCAGGTGACGTGGAAGCGGGGCACCGAATTGCCGTGGCCGATGGCGTTGCCGCCGCCGCGCTCGGCCCATCCGACCAAGGGAAAGAATTTCATGCCGCGCTGCATGAGCCAGGAGCGCTTTTCGCCGGCGGCGAAGCCGACATAGGCCTCGGCCCAGCGGCGCGGCCAAAGATCTTCAGGGCGGTCGAAAGCGGCGGTGCCAAGCCAGTCCTCGAGCGCCAGATCATACGAATCGCGGATGCGCATGCGCCGCTGTTCGGGCGAATCGACAAGGAAGATGCCGCCGAGTGACCAGAATGCCTGGCCGCCGAGCGACTGTTCCGGCTCCTGGTCGACGATGATGGTCTTCTTGCCGGCCTCGGCCAGCTCGGCCGCGGCGACGAGGCCGGCAAGGCCGGCGCCGACAATGATCACATCGGCATCGTCAGCCATTCTCTCCTCCCCGGCTTGACGAATTGTCAGACCGTCTCCCAGCCTTCCTTCTCGCCGGCGCGGAAGATGGCGTCGATGACCTTCTGGTTGAGCACCGATTCTTCCAGCGTGAAGACACGCTCCTTACCGCCCTGTGCCGCCCGCGCGAAGGCCTCGACCTCCAGCCGGTATTGCTGCATGCCGGGGAAGCGGAACACTTGCGCCTCGCTGTGGTTCTGGTTGTGCAGCTCGATGCGATGATGGTCGTAGATGCCGGCGTTGAACGGCGAAAGCACCTCGATGAAGCCCTTCTCGCCATGGAACACCATCACCTGCCGCGCCGCCATCTGCGTCGACAGATAGAACGACAGTTCGAAGTCGCCGAAATCGGCGCGGATCGAGGAGTAGATGTCGGTGCCGAACGTCTTGTCGCGCTCGATCGTCGCCTGGACGCGCAGCGGCTCCTGGCCCGTAGAAAAGCGCGTCGACACCGTCGGGTAGACGCCGATGTCGGGCAGCGCGCCGCCGCCGAGGTCGAGCTGGTTGCGCATGTTCTTGGGATCGACATTGTAATAGGAGAACGCGCCCTGCACATGGCGCAGCCGGCCGATGGCGCCGTTGGCGATCAGCTCGCGCACCTTGATCCATTGCGGGTGGTAGACGACCATGAAGGCTTCGCAGACCAGCACTTTTTTGGCGTCGCGCAGCTTGATCAGCGGCGGAATGTCCTTGGCATCGAGCGCCAGCGGCTTTTCGACCAGAACATGCTTGCCGGCTTCGATCGCCTTGGCGGTCCATTCGACATGCTGCGCGGTCGGCAGCGGGATGTAGACGCCGTCGATATCCTTGGATGCGAGCAGCTCGTCATAGGAACCGAAGGCATGGGGGGCGCCGAAACGATCGGCCAGGGCACGGGCCTTCGACAGGTCGCGGCTGGCGATGGCGGACAGCACGCCGTTCTCCGCCTCGACTATTGCTGGCAAAAGATGCTCGCGGCCGATCTTGGCCGTCGACAAAACACCCCATCGGAACATCCGGTTTCTCCCTCTCGATTGCAGGAATGGAGATTTGCCTGAATTCAGGAGAAAAGCCAATGCGGAGCGTGGCAGCGAGCAAGGCGATCGTCTGCGCCTTGTCCGGATGCCGGCGCTGCCTCCGCAGAGCTTGGGTCCTGCAAGGGCTCGGCCTTCATCCGGTTATCCTAAAGAAATCCACAAAGGCCCTGAGCGCCGGCCGCATCTGGCGGCGGCTCGGATAGTAGACGAAGAAACCGTCGAAGGGCGGGCACCAGTCGTCCAGCACGCGAATGAGCCGGCCGGCGGCAATCTCGTCGCGGACATAATCCTCGAACAGGAAGGCAAGGCCGGCGCCGTCGACCGCCGCATTGGCGACCAAATGATCCTCATCGAGGATCAGCGGCCCCTGCACCGCGAGCTCGATCTCCTCGCCGTCCTTCTCGAATTCCCAGCGGTAGAGAATGCCGCTGGAGAAGCGGAAGCGAAGGCAGCGGTGACCGGCAAGGTCGTGCGGATGGCGCGGTCTGGGCATGGTCGAGAAATAGGATGGCGCGCCGACGACGGCGCCGCGAAGGTTTGGCCCGATGCGCACCGCGATCATGTCGCGCTGCAGGCTCTCGCCGAGCCGGACGCCGGCGTCGAAGCCGCCTTCAACCACATCGGTGAAGCGATCTTCGATGACGATCTCCAGCACGATGTCGGGATAGGCCGATGCAAAGGCGCCGAGCCGCGGCGTCAGCGCCAGATGGGCTGCGGTGCGCGGCACGGTCAGCCTGAGATTGCCGGCCGGCCGGTCGCGCGCTTCGACCGCCGATTCCAGGGCGAGGTCGATTTCGGACAATGCCGGTCTCAGCCGCTCAAGCAACTGTGCGCCTTCCTCGGTCGGGGCGACGCTGCGCGTGCTGCGCGCCAGGAGCCGGACGCCGAGACGCGCTTCCAGGCTGGAAACCGCGTGGCTGACTGCGGAAGGCGCAATGGCCAGTTCCCTGGCCGCGCCACGAAAGCTTCCGCACTGGGCGACGGTTGCCAGCACCGCAAGTTGGGAAAGATGAGTTCGGTTCATTGATCTATTCTTTAGAACAGCCCGTGCAAATGAGAGCCGATTATCGAACGCTGTGCAAGGCACTATCTCTGCTGCATCACAACAAGGAGACACGTGATGCAAACCCGCAAGCTTGGAAATGAACTCGACGTCTATCCGGTCGGCCTCGGCTGCATGGGGATGAGCTTCGGCTATGGCGGCCAGGCAGAGGCCGACGCGATCGCCACGCTGCGCCGCGCCGTCGAGCTCGGTGTCAATTTCTTCGACACGGCCGAAGTCTATGGCCCCTACGAGAATGAGATCCTGCTCGGCAAGGCGTTGAAGCCGGTGCGCGACCAGGTGACGATCGCGACAAAATTCGGCTTCAAGATCCTGGAAGAAGGCAATGGCGTCGAGCGCATGGCCGGCGTCGACAGCCGTCCCGAACACGTCAAGGCCGTTGCCGAAGCCTCATTGAAGCGGCTGGGCACCGAGGTGATCGACCTGTACTACCAGCATCGTGTCGACCCCAATGTGCCGATCGAGGATACGGTCGGCGCCATGGCTGAGCTGGTGCGCGAAGGCAAGGTGCGCGCGCTCGGCTTGTCGGAGGCTAGCGCGGCGACCATCCGCCGGGCACATGCCGTGCATCCGATATCAGCCGTGCAGAGCGAATATTCGCTGTGGAGCCGCGATCCGGAAGAAGAGGTGTTTGCCGTCTGCCGCGAACTCGGCATCGGCTTCGTTCCCTACAGCCCGCTCGGCCGGGGGCTGCTGACCGGCACGATCGCTAAGCCAGAGGCTCTCGATGCCGGCGATTGGCGCCTCACCCTGCCGCGTTTCCAGGCCGACGCCATGGCCGCCAATGCGGCTGTTATCGCCACGCTGGAGACAATGGCTGCTGAGAAGGGCGTGACACCGGCGCAACTGGCGCTAGCCTGGGTGCTGCACCAGGGCGATTTCATCGTGCCGATCCCCGGCGCGCGAAAAATCCGCCATCTGGAGCAGAACGCCGCGGCGGCACAGATTGCGTTGAGCCAAGCCGAAGTGGCGGCCATCGGCGAAGCGCTATCGCCGGAAAAGGTTGTTGGCAAGCGCTACACCGAAGCGGCGCTGGCGCTGGTCAACGGATAAACGGCGGACTGGATGAAAATTCGAAGGGGCGCTCCAGCGCCCCTTCTTGTTGCCAATCTATGCCCGGAGCACGCCGCCGGTCTGCTTGTGTACATTCTCGACAATACGCTTTGCCAGCGCCTCGAAATCTTCGTCGGTCAGCGTTTTTTCGACCGGCTGGATCGACACTTCGATGGCGACCGATTTCTTGGCAGCACCCAGCGACGCCCCTTCGAAAACATCGAAAACCGAGACGTTGGTGATCAGCTTCTTGTCGGCGGCAAGAGCGGCACGGGTCAGCGTGGCGGCTTCGACTGCCTTGTCGACGACGAAGGCGAAATCGCGCTTGACCGCCTGGAACGCGGACAGCTCCAGCTTCGGTTTCGTCCGCGTCGGCTTGACCTTCGGCTCGGGCACGGCGTCGACGAACACTTCGAAACCGCAGAGCGGCCCGGAAACGTCAAGCCCTTCCAGGGTCTTCGGATGGAATTCACCGAATGTTCCCAAAATGACTTTGGGCCCGAGCTTGATCGTGCCGGAACGGCCGGGGTGATACCAGGCCGGGCCGCCGGCCTCGATCTGCAGCCGCTCGACCGGCGCGCCGCAGGCTTCCAGTGCTGCGATCGCATCGGCCTTGGCATCGAACACGCTGACAGCGCCGGCATTGCCGGCCCAATGACGGCCGGAGCCGTCGAGCTTGGCCGTGCCGCGCCGCACCCCGGCGGCGACGCGCCGCTGCTGGTCGGCCGCATCGCCCTCATAGGTACCCGACACTTCGAACAGCGCGACATCGCCGACGCCCTTGTCGGCATTGCGTTGGGCAGCGGCGATCAGGCCGGGCAGCAGCGAGGGCCGCATGTCCGACATGTCGGCGGCGATCGGATTGGCGAGCTTCAATGCGGTCTGGCCGCCGCCGAACAACTCGGCATGTTTTGCCGGGATGAACGACCAGGTGACGGCCTCCATCATGCCGCGCACGGCCAGCGCCCGCTTGGCGGCGCGGGTGCGGACCTGCAGCACAGTCAGGATCTTGGCGTTGACGGCATCATGCGCGCCGAGCGGCTGCGGGGCGATGTTGTCGACGCCATGGATGCGCATGACCTCCTCGACCAGATCGGCCTTGCCGTCGACATCCGGCCGCCAGGACGGCATAGCGACATCGACGACATCGCCTGCGCCTTGCAGCTTGAAGCCGAGGCGGGCGAGAATGTCGAGGGTTTCGGCCCTCGGCACCTCGATGCCGGTCAGCCGCCTCACTTCCGACAGCGGGAAGGCCACGATCTTCTCGACATGGCCGGCATAGCCGACGACTTCGGTTTCGCTCGGCGTGCCGCCGCAGAAATCCAGCACCAGCTTGGTCGCCAGCTCTACCCCTGGAACCATGAATTCAGGGTCGACGCCGCGCTCGAACCGGTAGCGCGCATCGCTGATGATGCCGAGAGACCGGCCGGTGCGGGCCGTGGTGATCGGATCCCAAAGCGCCGATTCAATCAGCACGTCTGACGTGTTCTCGTCGCAGCCGGAATGCTCGCCGCCCATGATGCCGGCGATGGATTCGACGCCGTCCTCGTCGGCGATGACGCACATTTCGGGCGTCAGCGTGTATTCGCGGCCATCGAGCGCCAGCACCTTTTCGCCGTCGCGCGCCCGGCGCACGGTAAGGTTACCGGCGACCTTGTTCGCGTCGAACACATGCAGCGGCCGGCCGCGGTCGAAGGTGACGTAATTGGTGATGTCGACCAGCGCGCTGATCGGCCTGAGACCAATGGCGATCAGCCGCTGCTGCAGCCATTTCGGCGACGGGCCATTTTTGACGCCGCGCACCAGGCGCAGCGCGAAGCCGGGGCAGAGCTCCGGCGCCTCGATCGTCACCTTCACCGGGCACATGCCGCTGCCGGCATGCGGCATGATGGCGCCGCCGACGAGGCGGCCGAGCCCACTCGCCGCCAGATCGCGGGCGATGCCGTAGACGCTGGTTGCGTCCGGCCGGTTCGGCGTCAGGTTGATCTCGATCAGCGGGTCGTCGAGATGGGCATAGGCGGCGTAGCTGGTGCCGACCGGCGCATCTTCCGGCAGGTCGATGATGCCGTCATGCTCGTCGGAAAGTTCAAGCTCGCGCTCGGAGCACATCATGCCGTGACTTTCGACGCCGCGGATCTTGCCGACGGTCAGCGTCACGTCGATGCCGGGAACATAGGTGCCGGGTGCTGCAAACGCGCCGATCAGGCCCGCGCGGGCGTTCGGCGCTCCACACACAACCTGCACCGGTGGCTTGCCGTCGCCGGTATCGACGGTCAGCACGCGCAGCCGGTCGGCGTCGGGATGCTGCACCGCCGTCAGCACTTTTGCGATGACGAAGGGCTTCAGGCTCGATTTGTCGTCGACATGCTCGACTTCCAGGCCGATCGAGGTCAGCCGCTCGACGATCTCCGCCAGCGAGGCGTCGGTCTCGAGGTGATCCTTGAGCCAGGAGAGGGTGAATTTCATGACTGTGTTCCGTCTGGTCTTTGCCCATCAGGACTTTGCAAGTTGGCAGGTCTGGGCACGCTGGTCTTCAGATGTCTCGGCAAGTCGTCCGGCATGTGAACGAAGGGAAGCTGCTCGCGCACATGGGCGTGGTGCGTCGGCTTGAAATAGGCCGGCATGTCCATGGCGCCGAGCATGAAATAAATGTGGTCGGCCAGCCGCTCGTCGACATAGGCGATCGGCGAGCCGCAGACCCCGCAAAAAGAGCGCGTCACCGACCCGTTCTCGAACATCTTCAGCGCCTTGCCCGTGAAGGTGATCTGCTCAGTCAAGAACCCGACAAAGGCCGACACCGGCGCGCCGCTGGCGCGCCGGCAATCGCCGCAATGGCAATAGCTGACATGGTGCGGTTCGGCCGAAGCCTCGAACCGCACTGCGCCGCAGCGGCAGCCGCCGGTGTGGGCCGCTGTCATGCGCTCAAGCCTGCGAACAGCGTCGGCATGTCGAGCGGCCGGAAACCGTAATGCGACAGCCAGCGCACATCTGCGTCGAAGAAGGCGCGCAGGTCCGGCATGCCGTATTTCAGCATGGCGATGCGGTCGATGCCCATGCCCCAGGCAAAGCCCTGATACTCGTCGGGATCGAGCCCGCCATATCTGAGCACATTGGGGTGCACCATGCCGCAGCCGAGGATCTCCATCCAGTCGGAGCCTTCGCCGAAGCGCACCTCGCCCGGCCGCGAACGGTCGCACTGGATGTCGACCTCCATGCTTGGTTCGGTGAACGGGAAGAAGGACGGCCGGAAGCGCATCTTGACCTGCGGAACCTCGAAGAAGGCCTTGCAGAACTCCTCCAGCACCCATTTCATGTTGGCGACATTGGCCGTCTTGTCGATCACCAGCCCCTCGACCTGATGGAACATCGGCGAATGGGTGGCATCGGAATCCTGCCGGTAGGTCTTTCCGGGAATGACGATGCGGATCGGCGGCTTCTGCATCTCCATCGTGCGGATCTGCACCGGCGAGGTGTGGGTACGCAAAAGCTTGCGCTCGCCCTTCTCGTCCGGCTGGAAGAAGAAGGTGTCGTGCATCTCGCGCGCCGGATGGCCTTCCGGGAAATTCAGCGCGGTGAAATTGTAGTAATCGGTCTCGATATCGGGACCTTCGGCGATGGCGAAACCGAGGTCGCCGAAGATCGCCGCGATCTCGTCGCTGACCTGGCTGATCGGATGGATGCGGCCGCGCTCGGCCGGCGATTGCCGCACCGGCAGCGTCACGTCGACCTTTTCCGCCGCGAGCCGTGACGCGATCGCTACATCCTTCAGCTCGGCGCGGCGCGCGGTAAGCGCCTCGGTGACGCGGTTCTTGAGGCCGTTGATGGCCGGGCCCTTTATCTGGCGCTCTTCTGCGCCCATCGAGCCGAGCGTCTTCAGAATTTCGGAGACCGAGCCCTTCTTACCGAGGGCAGCGACGCGAACGGCTTCGATCGCCTGCTCGTCGGCGGCGGCAGCAATTTCAGCTAAAAGTGAGGCTTCGAGGCCGGTGGTTGCGTCGTTCACGGTCAAACTCGCTACGTTGGAAATCAGCTTTAAAGTGAAAGTCACTTTTAAGTTGAAAGTTCAGGCGTAAGAAAACCCGCGCCAGCCGTGCCAGCGCGGGTTCCCCAAAATCAGAATTGCGAATGCTTGGGAAGCGCTGGCTTAGGCGACAGCGCTTTCAAAAGCGTTCGGCGTGGTGTTCTTGAGGTATTCGAGCGCGACCTTGGCCTTGGCCACAAGTGCGGCAAATGCCTGCGGCTCATGGATAGCCATGTCCGACAGGATCTTGCGGTCGATCTCGATGCCGGCCTTGTTGAGGCCGTCGATGAAGCGGCCATAGGTCAGGCCATGCTCGTGGGTCGCGGCATTGATGCGCTGGATCCACAGCGCGCGGAACGAGCGCTTGCGGTTCTTGCGGTCGCGGTAGGCATACTGCAGCGACTTTTCCACCGCCTGCTTGGCGATGCGGATGGTGTTCTTGCGGCGGCCGTAGAAACCCTTGGCGGCTTTCAGGACCTTCTTGTGCTTGGCGTGCGAGGTGACGCCTCTTTTTACGCGTGCCATGTCATGATCTCCTTAAAAGCAATTCCAGGAAAAGTGCCTAGCGGTTTTCCGTTCGGAATTGCGTAAAACAAATGCGTGTCCGGACCGAATGTTCTTATGTTTGGCGCATGATGTTTTCCAAAAAGTCTGCAACTTTTTGGCATCATGCCCTAGAGACCATTCGGCAGAAAATTCTTGATGACCTTCTTGCCATCCGGTTCAGCCAGAACCATCGTGCCGCGGGCATTTCGAATGAACTTGTTGGAACGCTTGATCATGCCGTGACGCTTGCCGGCCGCAGCCGACAGGACTTTACCCGTACCTGTGATCTTGAACCGCTTCTTGGCGGCCGATTTGGTCTTCATCTTGGGCATTTTGCTACTCCGTTTATGTGCGCATCATCGCGCTTTTTGTTCGCTTCAGGCCGACCAAAGCCCGAAAAGCAAATGAAACCGCCACGGCATGCCCTGCCGGGCGGTTTTTGGGACCGGCGGTCCTATACGTCAAAGCGGGCCGGCGCGCAACACCTGCAAGGATGCGACGCTCTGTCCAGTCAGTTATCGCATGATCTTATCCGAACCGGATCGAGCGTAGCATCTTATCGTAATTATCTCGGCCGGTGCACGGGAACCGAAATCGCGCGAGGAAAAGAGGCAGGGAAGCGGATAGCATGTCGCCTCCTCTGCCTGCCCATCGCAGCTCAATACAGCCAGAAGAGGACGGGAATTACACCGCTTTCCTGTCCGGACTCGATAAGTTCGAAAAACGGTATGGCAGCCAGGAACATCAAGCCGTCGCGCAGCGTGTGATTGAAGACGCGCGGTGTGAAGGTGACCTCGGCCTGATCGCGAAAAAGCAGGGGATTGGGAAAAAACCGCGGCACCCGTGCGATGTAGTCCTTGTACGGCGCCCCGAGCACGGTGGTCAAATGCCGTTCCTCGCGCAGCGTGACGATGTAGAACGCGGCTCCGCACAAAACCGCCGACGCCACCGAGACGATCACGCTGCCGGTCTGGGCGCCGATGCCGGCGGCCGCTATGGTAGAGAAAAAATACAGCGGGTTGCGCATCACCGAATATGGACCGGTAGCAACCACTTCGGCCGACTTGCGGTCGCCGATATAGAGGATCGACCAGAGCCTGCCGCCGATCCCGATCAGTATCAGGGCGATCCCGTACTGCCCCTCTATGCGTTCGTGGCCAAGTTCATCGTGCGCGGAGCCGCCGAAGATCAGCAAAGCGCAAAAAACACCGACGAGCAGCGCCAGCAGGAGGCGCCGGCGCCGCTGATAGCGGCCCATTTCGTCGAACGACTTTTCGATCGGAGAACGTGCCGCAGCGGCCATGGAACAATCCTTTGCCGCGAGGACCGGCAACCAGGTTCCTTGTCGATGCAACTTGCGGAGAAATCATGGGCAACTTGCGGAGAAATCATGGCGAAGACAAAAACAAAAACAAAAGGCCGCCGAAGCGGCCTTTGCTTTGACGGGATCGCTTTTAGCGGGGTGCCAGCACCATCATCATCTGGCGGCCTTCGAGCTTCGGTTCGGCTTCGACCTTGGCGATCGGCGCCACTTCCTCGCGAACCTTGTTCAGAAGCTGCATGCCGAGTTCCATATGCGCCATCTCGCGGCCGCGAAAGCGCAATGTCAGCTTGACCTTGTCACCTTCCTCGAAAAACCGCCGGACCGCTTTCATCTTGGTCTCGTAATCATGGCTGTCGATATTCGGGCGCATCTTGATCTCCTTGATCTCGATGACCTTCTGGTTCTTGCGCGCCTCGGCCGCCTTCTTCTGGTTGGCGTATTTCAGCTTGCCGAGATCGAGGATTTTTACGACGGGCGGCACTGCGTTGGGGGATATCTCGACCAGATCGAGCCCAGCCTCTTCGGCGAGCAGCAATGCGTCGTTGATGGAGACATCGCCGTGGTTCTGGCCTTCGGCGTCGATAAGCTGGACCCGGGGGACCCGGATGTCACGGTTGGAGCGCGGGCCCTCCTTGGTGGGCGCCGTTGCTTTGAAAGGTCTGCGAATGGTCGTGGTCTCCTTGAGCCGTTTCGTTCAGGGTTTTTCAGTTCGAGATTGTGAACGCGCCAATGTGGTGAGCGCGCGGCCGGAGTCAATAGCACAGCGTTCACAGGAAATCACCTGTTCCCTGACTGCAGCCCCTGTACCAAACGAAGAAAGTTGCCGAGCACTTTTCGTCGAACCGCCAGCTGTGTCAAAAGACCTGCACAAGGAGTTAGCCATGGCCGCATCGGTTTTTCTCGATGTCGACGGAACCAGCATCGCCGCCAGGCGCACTGCGGGTGCGGCACCTGGCATTGTCTGGCTCGGCGGCTACAAGTCCGACATGCTGGGCACCAAGGCCGAGACGCTGTCGGAATGGGCGAGCGGGCAAGGCCGTGCTTTCCTGCGCCATGACTATTCCGGCCATGGCGAATCGGGTGGCGCCTTTGCCGACGGCACCATCTCGAAATGGCTTTCGCAAAGCCTCGCCGTCTTCCGTCATTTCACGCAAGGCAGGCAAATCCTGGTCGGGTCCTCGATGGGTGCATGGATCGCACTGCGCATGGTCCAGGAATTACAAAAGGCGGGCGAGAACCGCATCGCCGGCCTGGTGCTTCTGGCGCCGGCGCCGGATTTCACGGCGGAGCTGGTCGAGCCGGCGCTGACCAAAGCGCAGAAGCGCGATCTTGCCAAAAAGGGCTTTTTCGAGGAGCCGTCGGACTATTCGGCCGAGCCTTACATCTACACCCGTGCGCTGATCGAGGACGGCCGCAACAACCTGACAATGAACGGGCCAATCGACACCCATTGCCCCGTCCATATATTGCAAGGGCTGGCCGATGCGGACGTGCCGTCGAGCCATGCGCTGAAACTGGTCGGCCTGCTGCCGGCCGACGACGTCACGCTGTCGCTGATCCCCGACGGCGACCACCGCCTGTCGCGGCCGCAGGATCTCGACATGCTGGTGCGGGCGGTCGACGCCATGGTGCGGCAGGCGGGGTAGAGACATGCGCATTTCCATTCCGGTATCCGCCTTCGTCGCGGCGATTGTCGGCTTCGGCGGCACGTTGGCCATCGTCATCGCCGCCGCCAAAGCGGTCGGCGCGACGCAGGTCGAAACCGCGAGCTGGGTGACGGCGATCTGCCTCGCCATGGCGATCGAGAGCCTGTGGCTGTCATGGCGCACCAGAATGCCGGTCATCGCCGCATGGTCGACGCCGGGGGTGGCGCTGATCGCGGCATCGAGCGGTTTTTCGATCGGCGAGGCCGTCGGCGCCTTCATCGTCACCGGGATTTTGCTGATTGCCACCGGCCTGTTCAAGCCTCTGACCAAGCTGATCGCCAGGATACCGGCCTCGGTCGCGTCGGGGATGTTGGCCGGCATCGTCGTCACTTTCGCCATCAATGCGGTGAAGGCCATTCCCGCCGACCCGTGGCTGATCCTGCCGCTGATCGCCGCCTTCTTTGTCATCCGCCTGTTCAATCCGGCGCTCTCGGTGCTGGCGGTGCTGATCGGCGGCGGCGCTGCCGCCTTCCTCACCGGCCGGGTCGGCGGCCTGCCGACGCCGGAACTTTCGACATTGACGCTGATTGCGCCGCAGTTCACCGTCACGGCGATCATCGGCCTGGCGCTGCCGCTTTATCTGGTCACCATGGCCTCGCAGAACCTGTCCGGCCTCGCCGTGCTGAGAGCCGCGGGCTATCACCCAGACCCCGGCCCGCTGATCGGCGTCACCGGCCTGCTTTCGCTGCTGTCGGCGCCGTTCGGGGGCTCGACCACCAATCTGGCGGCGATCTCGGCGGCGATCTGCACCGGCCCCGACGTGCATCCCGATCCGGGCGAGCGCTGGAAGACCGGGCCCTTCTACGCGCTTGCCTATTTCGTGTTCGCCATTTTCGGCGCCTCGCTGGTGGCGATCTTCGCCGTGCTGCCGCAGAGCCTGATCGTGCTGGTCGCGGGACTGGCGCTGATGGCGCCGCTCGCCAACGCGCTGTCGATCGCCTTGCAGGAAGACGGCGAGCGCATGGCCGCCACCGTCACTTTTGCCGTCACCGCCTCAGGGCTGACGCTGTTCGGCGTCGGCCCGGCGTTCTGGGGCCTGATTGCGGGCCTGGTCATGCTTTCCCTTGAAACCCTCAAAAAGCGATAATCATTTCAGCTGCTTGTCCGGTTTTGGCTGACACTGTCTTGAATCGCCGTTTTTCCCTTCCCATTTCGATTCCACGCAGCCGGGATTGGCTGTCTCCAACTGAAGGATTGGGAGAAATGAACACATCTGCATTGATCCGTCCGGCCTGGACGCCGGCGACCATCGCACTGATGGTGATCGGCTTCATGGTGTTCTGGCCGCTCGGCCTCGCCATGCTCGCCTACATCATCTGGGGCGATCGGCTTGACGGCTTCAAGCGCGACGTCAACCGCGCCACCGACGGCATCTTCGCCGGCTGCCGCCGCGGTTCCGACAAAGCGGCGCGCTGGGGCCACGGCTCCGCCCGCACCGGCAACGTCGCTTTCGACGACTGGCGCGAAAAGGAACTCGAGCGGCTCAATGAAGAGCGCCGCAAGCTCGACGAGATGCTGAGCGAGTTCGACGAATATGCCAGAGAATTGCGTCGTGCCAAGGACCAGGAAGAATTCGACCGCTTCATGGCGAACCGTAACAAATCGACGTCGACAACAACCGGTGGATCTACCGGTTCGACGGCGACCGGCAAACGCGGTGGCAAATCCACGCCAGGCCTGCTGGACGAGTAAGCGCCTTGCCCCGATAAATAATTAAAAACGGCGTCGCGTCAGCGGCGCCGTTTCTTTTTTGTTCTATTCGTTTTCCTCGAATCGCGTATCGTCCGGCCATGTCATTCGGCTTCTTCCGCAACCTGACCAAACCCAGGCCCGCTCCCGTCGTGGAGCGAGAGCATTGTGTTGCCGGCCGCACGCTGCCGCTCAAGATCGTCGAGAGCGACCGGGCGCGGCGCCTGACGCTGCGCATCGATTCCGGCGGCCGCGGCTTGCGCATCACCGTGCCGCCGGGCCTGCGCCGGGGTGAGGTGGAAAAATTCCTGGACCGCCATCAGGACTGGCTGGAGCAGCGCCTGGCCAAGGTGCCCAACCGGCCGCAGGTGCGGCCCGGCATCAAGGTACCGGTGCGCGGCGTGCCGCATCGTATCGTTCATGAGCCTTCGAAACGCGGCACCGTCACGCTGTCGCGCGACGAACGCGGTCCGCTGATGATCGTGCATGGCGACCGCGTGCACCTGCCGCGCCGCATCGCCGATTTTCTCAAGCGCGAAGCCAAGCGCGAGATCGAGGCGCTGGTGGTCAAGCACACAGGGGCGGTCGGCAAGCGCGCCAAGGCGATCCGCTTCAAGGACACGTCGAGCCGCTGGGGATCGTGCACCTCCGACGGCAATTTGTCCTTCTCCTGGCGCATCATGATGGCGCCGTCGCCTGTTATAAATTACCTGGTCGCGCATGAGGTGGCGCATCTCAAGGAGATGAACCACGGCCCGAAATTCTGGAAATTATGCGAGCAGCTTTGCCCCGACACCGAGCGCTGCAAGGACTGGCTCAAGCGCAATGGCGGCGCGCTGCAAGCGATCATGTTCGAGTAGGATGCAGAGCAGAGGGCATCCTAGGGCGGAGCAAGGAGCTTAATCATCGTTCGCGGCGTTGAGTTCTTCCGGCCGCAGCCCCTCATCGCCATGGCGCGGCCAAGGCAAAAAATTCCTCTCGAATTCATCGTTGCTGAAATAATCCAGCGCGCGGTGTGCCTCGGCGCCGTTGAAGGCCGCCTTGTCCATTAAATGCGCAATGACCTCGCGGGCCTGCGCGATCTTTTGCCTAAGCTCTGCAACTGTCTTGTCCGTCATGGTTTGCTCCCGCCTTTCATCCATCCATTGAAACTAGGGCTATTCCCAACGCCGGCAAACAGGATGCTTTTTCTCGACTCTTTTGCCGTTTCGTGCCAATCCCGCGCCATGGCGCTCGACATCAAGATATGCGGATTGAAGACCGACAAGGCGTTGGCCGAGGCATTAGCCGGCGGCGCCAGCCATGTCGGCTTCATTTTCTTTGCCAAAAGCCCGCGTTATGTCGAGCCTACGGAAGCTGGCCGGTTGCGTGAAGCGGCAATCGGCAAGGCCAAGGCGGTTGCCGTGACGGTCGACGCCGGCGATGCGTTCCTGGACGAAATCGTCGAAAAGATGCAGCCCGACATGCTGCAGCTGCATGGCTCGGAAACGCCGGAGCGGGTGGCCGAGTTGAAGGCGCGCTATGGCCTGCCGGTGATGAAGGCGCTGTCGGTCAGCGAGGTTGCCGATCTGGAGCGGCTAAAACCCTTCGTCGGCATTGCCGACCGCTTCCTGTTCGACGCCAAGCCACCGAAGGGTTCGGAACTGCCGGGCGGCAACGGCGTTGCCTTCGACTGGCGCATTCTGGCCGGCCTTGACGCAGGCGTCGATTACATGCTTTCCGGTGGGCTCAACGCCGCCAATATCGGCGATGCCCTTCGGCTTGCCAACCCGCCCGGATTAGACGTTTCCTCGGGCGTGGAAAGCGCGCCGGGCGTCAAGGATCCGGCGCTGATCGAACAGTTTTTCCGGGCCGTCAGGGCAGCGCGCGACAACCGCGCCGCCTGAAGGATAGAACCCGGAGCATGTCCCGAAAAAGTGGAAACCGGTTTTCCGACAAGGACATGCTCCAAAACAAGAAGTAGGAGATCGGCGATGAGCAAGCCGGCGACACCCAATTCCTTCCGCACCGGACCCGACGAACAGGGCATGTTCGGCATCTTTGGCGGCCGCTTCGTCGCCGAGACGCTGATGCCGCTGATCCTCGACCTGGAACGGCACTGGAACGAGGTCAAGAACGACCCGGACTTCAAGGCCGAACTGACTGATCTTTCGACCCATTATGCCGGGCGGCCGTCGAAGCTTTATTTCGCCGAAGGCCTGACCAGGCATCTTCGTGAGGTTTCCGCGGCGAAGGGCCTTGGGGGCGGCGCGAAAGTCTATTTCAAGCGCGAGGATTTGAACCACACCGGCTCGCACAAGATCAACAACTGCCTCGGCCAGATCCTGCTGGCCAAGCGCATGGGCAAGAAGCGCATCATCGCCGAGACCGGCGCCGGCCAGCACGGCGTGGCGTCGGCCACGGTGGCGGCGCGTTTCGGCTTTCCTTGCGTCGTCTATATGGGCGCCACCGACGTCGCCCGGCAAAGCCCGAACGTCTTCCGCATGAAGCTGCTCGGCGCCGAGGTGCGGCCGGTGACCGCGGGCCACGGCACACTGAAGGATGCCATGAACGAAGCACTTCGGGATTGGGTGACCAATGTCGAGGATACTTATTACCTGATCGGCACCGCTGCCGGTCCGCACCCCTATCCGGAGCTGGTGCGCGACTTCCAGTCGGTGATCGGCACCGAGGCGCGCGCCCAGATCCTCGAGCAGGAAGGCCGGCTGCCGGACACGATCATCGCCGCCGTCGGCGGCGGCTCGAACGCCATCGGCCTGTTCCATCCCTTCCTCGACGACAAAGAGGTCCGCATCATCGGCATCGAAGCCGGCGGCCGCGGCCTCGACGGCATAGAGCATTGCGCCTCGATGAGTGCCGGCGCTCCCGGCGTGCTGCACGGCAACCGCACCTACCTCCTGCAGAACGCCGACGGGCAGATCATGGACGGCCACTCGATCTCTGCCGGCCTCGATTATCCGGGCGTCGGACCGGAGCATTCCTGGCTGCGCGACTCCGGCCGCGTCGACTATGTGCCTGTTCTCGATGACGAGGCGCTAGAGGCGTTTCAGCTGACGACGCGCGTCGAAGGCATCATTCCGGCGCTCGAATCCGCCCATGCCATCGCGCATGCGGTGAAAATCGTGCCCGCCATGGACAAGGACCAGATCGTCATCGTCAATTTGTCCGGCCGCGGCGACAAGGACGTGCACACGGTGGCCAATATGCTGGGCATGGAGATCTGATCATGACCACCCGCATCGACCGCCGCATGGCCAAGCTCAAGAATGAAGGCCGCCCGGCGCTTGTCACCTATTTCATGAGCGGCGACCCCGACTACGACACCGCTTTGTCGATCATGAAGGCGCTGCCCAAGGCAGGCGCCGACATCATCGAAATGGGCATGCCGTTCTCCGATCCGATGGCCGACGGCCCGGCCATCCAGGCCGCCGGCCTGCGCGCGCTGAAAGGCGGCCAGACGCTGGTCAAAACGCTGAAAATGGCGTCGGAATTCCGCGCCACCGACCAGGAAACGCCGATCGTTTTGATGGGTTACTACAATCCGATCTACATCCACGGCGTCGACCGCTTCCTCAGGGATGCGCTGGCCAGCGGCATAGACGGGTTGATCGTCGTCGACCTGCCGCCGGAGATGGACGAGGAATTGTGCATTCCGGCGCTGAAGGCCGGCATCAACTTCATCCGGCTGGCGACGCCGACCACCGACGACAAGCGCCTGCCCAAGGTGCTGCAGAACACTTCCGGCTTCGTCTACTACGTGTCGATGACCGGCATCACCGGTTCCGCACTTGCCGACACCGATAAGGTCGCGGCGGCGGTCGGGCGCATCAAGGGCCATACCGACCTGCCGGTCTGCGTCGGCTTCGGCGTCAAGACCGCCGAGCAGGCGCGCGTGATCGGCGCCAACGCCGATGGCGTCGTTGTCGGCACCGCGATCGTCAATGCGGTCGCCAATGTGCTGGGGCCGAAGGGCGAGAAGACCGCCGACCCGGCCGAGGCGGTGGCCACGCTGGTCAGCGGCCTTTCGCAAGGCGTGCGCGCGGCCCGCCTTGCTGCCGCCGAATAGTTTTCTTAGACCAGGTTTGTGCATGTCGTAATCCCAAAACCGGTTTCCACTTTTGGGCGACATGCACTAATTCCTCGTCAGGACAGGAGCCGAAGCGATGAACTGGATCACCAACTACGTTCGCCCGAAGATCAATTCGATGCTCGGCCGGCGCACCGACATGCCTGAGAATCTCTGGATCAAGGATCCCGAGACCGGCGAGATGGTCTTCCACAAGGATCTGGAGCAGAACCAGTTCGTCATCCCGTCCTCCGGCCATCACATGAAGATCTCGGCCAAGGAGCGCCTGAAATTCTTCTTCGACGACGGCAAATACGAAGCGCTCGAAAACCCCAAGGTGGTGCAGGATCCGCTGAAATTCCGCGACGAGAAGCGCTACACCGACCGGCTGAAGGACGCCAAGGCCAAGACCGGGCTGGAGGACGCGATTATCAATGCGCTGGGCACCGTCGAGGGGCTGCCGGTGGTGGTGACCGTGCAGGACTTCGCCTTCATGGGCGGCTCGCTCGGCATGGCCGCCGGGGAGGCCATCGTTCGGGGCTTCGAGGTCGCTCTGCAACGCAAGCGGCCGCTGATCCTGTTCGCGGCCTCCGGCGGCGCCCGCATGCAGGAAGGTATCCTGTCGCTCATGCAATTGCCGAGAACCACGATCGGCGTCGATCGGCTGAAGGAGGCCGGTCTCCCCTATATCGTCGTCCTGACCAATCCGACCACAGGCGGCGTCACCGCCTCCTATGCCATGCTGGGCGATGTGCACATTGCCGAGCCCGGCGCGCTGATCGGCTTTGCCGGGCCGCGCGTCATCGAGCAGACCATCAGGGAAAAGCTGCCCGACGGCTTCCAGCGCTCGGAGTATCTGATGGAGCACGGCATGGTCGACATGGTGGTGTCGCGGCTGGAGATGCGCCAGACGATCGCGCGGCTCCTGAAAATGCTGCTCAAGCTGCCCGAAGAGCAAAAACCGATGGAACCGGAAATCCTGCCGCCGGCGGCGATCCCGGCGGAAGCACGTCCGCAAGCCTGACGCGACATCCTTCGTCGCGAACCGCGATTGCGCGCCATCTGTGGCACGCCTAGGATTCTCCCATGACGACGCTTGCCGCCGACCGCGAAATCGAAAGCCTGATGGCGCTCCATCCGAAAGGCTTCGATCTTTCGCTCGACCGCATTTCGCGGCTGCTGGAACGGTTGGGCAATCCGCAGGACCATTTGCCGCCGGTCATCCACATTGCCGGCACCAATGGCAAAGGCTCGTGTGCCGCCTTCTCGAGGGCGCTGCTCGAAGCAGCCGGCCACCGCGTCCACGTCCACACATCGCCACATCTGGTGAACTGGCATGAGCGCTACCGGCTGGCCGCCGAAGGCGGCGGCAGGCTGGTCGAGGATCATGTCTTCGCCGACGCCATCGCCCGCGTCGCCAAGGCCAATGAAGGCGAGACGATCACCGTCTTCGAAATCCTCACCGCCGTCACCTTCCTGCTGTTTTCCGAACATCCGGCAGATGCCGTCATCATCGAGGTTGGCCTCGGCGGCCGCTTCGACGCCACCAACGTCATCACCGAGCCCGCGGTGTCGGTGATCATGCCGGTCTCGCTCGACCACGAATCCTTTCTCGGCGACCGTGTCGAACTGATCGCTGCCGAAAAGGCCGGCATCATCAAAGGCGGTTGCCCGGTGGTCATCGGCGCGCAGGAAAGCGAGACGGCGCTTCAGGTGCTTATCGAAACCGCCGAACGGCTCGACTGTCCCGCCTTCGTCTATGGCCAGGATTTCTTGGCCTTCGAGGAAAACGGCCGCATGGTCTATCAGGACGAAGACGGATTGATGGACCTGTCGCCACCGCGGCTGCCGGGGCGCCATCAGTTCGCCAATGCGGCGGCGGCGATTGCGGCGGTCAAGGCGGCGGGCTTCGAGATCAGCCATCGCGTCGCCGACAAGGCGATGGCCAACGTCGCCTGGCCGGGGCGGATGCAAAAATTGCCGCCAGGCAGGCTGACGGAACTGGCGCCGGCGGGCGCCGACATCTGGCTCGACGGCGGCCACAATCCGGGCGCCGGCGTGGTCGTCGCCGAGGCGCTGGCCGAACAGGAGGAAAAGAACCCACGGCCGCTGTTCCTGATTTCCGGCATGATCAACACCAAGGACCAGAGCGGTTATTTCCGCGCCTTCAAAGGTCTGGTGCGGCATGTCTACACGGTCCCGGTGAGCCTCAGCGAGGCTAGCGTGCCAAATGACGAACTGGCGGTCCGCGCCGTCGAGGCTGGCCTGTCGGCTGAACCGGTGAGCTCCGTTGCCAATGCGCTGATGCTGCTGCGCGACACATGGGACGGACCACCGCCGCGCATCCTGATCGGCGGTTCGCTCTATCTGGCCGGCGCGGTCCTGGCCGAAAACGGCACGCCGCCGGTTTGAGGCGTGCGTTCACCAGGCCACGATGACGCCGGACATTGTCCGATCACCGCGAGGAGCCAGTCATGATTAAGGTAAAGCAGCTCGCTCACGTTTGCATCTTCGCGAATGACCTCGAAGTGACGCGAAGCTTCTATCGGGACGTCCTCGGCATGGACACTCAGTTCAATTTCCTGCGCGACGGGAAGATCTTTGGTTTCTACCTCAATTGCGGCAGCCGCAGTCACGTCGAGGTGTTCCAGAAAGAAGGGGCCAGCTATAGCGACTTGAACCAGATCAACCACTTCTGCCTTGAAGTGGAAGACATTGACGCAGCGATCGCCCACGTAAGGTCGAAAGGAGTTGCTGTCACGTCAAAGAAACACGCGTGCGATGATACCTACCAAGCGTGGATTCGCGATCCTAACGACGTGAAGATAGAACTGTTTGAATATACTGAGAAAAGTGCACAATTCGTCGGAGGCGATCGTATCGCGGATTGGTGAGCGCGCCTCCAGCCTATGGCGGCCTGAGACGACCTTGGTGGATTACTTCAGCTCGATCTCGATAAAGGCGTATTCGCTTTCATTGGCGCTGATGACGTCGTGCTCGACGCCTTCCTTGCGGAAATAGGGCGCTCCCTGCTTCATCTCGGCGAAGGATTCGCCGTCCTTGGTCACGATCTTCAGCCTGCCGTCCATCAACGGCACGATGACATAGTCATGGCCATGGCGATGCCAGCCGGTGTTGTCGCCCGGCTGGAAACGGTATTCGGTGACGATGACGCGTTCATTGTCGATGAAGACGGTGGCCTTGGCGGATCCGGTCATGGGGTTCTCCTGTCTTTCCTAGAGCGGTTCAGCTTTGATAGAAACGCTGACCCGCTCTAAGTGTTTGTTTTTACGCAATTCCGAACGGAAAACCGCTACGCACTTTTCCTAGAATTGCTCTAAGCAGAAGACATGGAGGCATCGCGCGCGAGGGCCAGAGGCGTTGAGCGATAACGCCAAAGAAAAGCCCGGCGCGATGGCCGGGCTTGTCTGCGGAATTTCGGGTCGGATCAGGCGAGATTGCCGTTGATCCAGTGCGACAGCGCCGTCTTGGGGGCTGCGCCGACCTTCATGTCTGCCATTTCGCCGCCCTTGAAGATCATCAGCGTCGGGATCGAGCGCACCCCAAACTGCGCGGCCAGCTCGGGATTCTCGTCGATATTGAGCTTGGCGATCTTCACCTTGCTGCCGAGTTCGATGGCGATGTCTTCCAGCGCCGGCGCGATCATCTTGCACGGGCCGCACCATTCCGCCCAGAAATCGACCACGACCGGCTCCTTGGCGTCAAGCACATCAGTCTGGAAATTGCTCTTGTCGACCTTGACGGTGGCCATGCGAAAATCCTTTCGAGAGTTATTGTCGCACCAAATGTGGTGGTGATCGTGCCCTTCTTCAAGCAGCTGTTGTGTCACGCTCCCGTGAGTCGGGCAAGAGCATCGTCCATGGCCGCCGGTGGCAGCTCGATCAGCCGTGGCGCTTCCGTGAACAGCAGCGCCGCGGAGACCTCATGGCCGGGGTAAAGTGGCTTGAGCAGCGCGCGATAGAGCGCGAGTTGCAGAACGTAGGCTGGCGGAACGTCTGCCAAGCTTGCAGGCGCCGGCCGGTTGGTCTTGTAGTCGACGATCGACACCTTGCCTGATGTGACCGCCAGCCGGTCAATCTTGCCGGAGATGGAGCGTAATTTGCCGGTCACCTCCAGGCTGCCCATGATCGCAACTTCGGCGCGCGACGATGCTGCAAACAGTGGCGCGAAGCGGCTGTCGGCAAGGATTGCCGCCACCGAGGCCAGGGCCTTGTCGCGCTCGGCATCAGGCCATTGCGCGCCGGCGCGCCTGAGATAGCGCTCCGCGGCATCCCGGCGTTCGGCCTCGGCAATGCCGGGCAGCATCTGCAGCAATTTGTGCAGCGCCAATCCGCGCATCACGGCAAAGCCGGGCTCCGCCTCGGTGTCCAGCACCGGCGAGCCGGTGTCGATCACGGCTTCCTTGGCCTCGTCGATCAACGCCGAGGCGCCGGACGGCGACAGCGGCCGCGGCAGGTCCTCGAACGGCGGCAAGGGTTGGAACAGGCTCTTCGGCAACGGCTCGAACTGTTGCGTCTGCGCCGCCTCCTCGGCAGCCGCATGTGCGACCGGCGGCAATTTTGTCACGTGAAACCGATGCACCGTCTCGCCGGTGGCAGGGTGCTGCCGTGCAGCGCTTTCGGGAGCGCCGACCAGCGCGCGGCTGACGATCGAATGCCAGGTGCCGGCATTCGGCGCCCGCTTGCCGTGATAGCCGCAGACGATCAGCCGGTCCTCGGCGCGGGTCATGCCGACATAGAGCAGCCGACGATATTCGTCATCGGCAAGTTCGCGAGCACGGACCGAGGCGGCCCGCGAAAATCCATTTGCGACATCGCTGGACGAGCGCCAGAGATAGCCCTTGCCGTCCCAATGGTCGCCCGAGCCATCGAACGGCATCAGTCTCGGCAGATGCTGGTCGCTGAACGGGGCGGAACCGCCGTCTACCAGGAACACGACAGGCGCCTCCAGGCCCTTGGCGGCATGCACGGTCATGACCCGAACCTCGTCGCGGGTCTGGTCCATTTCGCGCTTGATCTCGGGGCCGGCATTTTCCAGCGTCGACAGGAACGATTCCAGTCCCGGCAGGCCGGTCCGTTCCTCGGCCAGGCAAAAGCTCAGGAACTCGTCGAGGATGTCGCCGGCCTCCGGCCCGAGCCGCGCGATCATTTTCTTGCGCAGGCCGTCGCGGGCGAGAGCCCCGGCATAGAATTCGAACACCGGCTTGAAGGCGACTTCATCAGACCATGTGTCGAGTTGGGCAATGATTGCGGCCAAGGCAGCGCTTTCGCCGGCCTGCCTGCGCAGCGAAGCTATCAGCGAGAGACCGGACGGCCGCTCGCCCGCGAGCGCAAAAAGCATCTCTTCCGAAACATCGAAAATCGGGCTGCGCAGCACGGCGGCCAGCGACAGATCATCCTCGGGCTGGATGAGAAAGTGGCCGAGCGCGACCAGGTCCTTCACCGCGATATGGCCGGGCAGGCTGAGCCGGTCGGCGCCGGCGACCGGGATGTCGCGGCGCTTCAGCGCGCGCGTCAGCGCATGGACGAAACGATCGCGCTTGCGCACCAGCACCAGGACATCGCCGGGTCGAAGCTTCTTGCCGCGGCCTTCGATGATCTCGCCGGCGCCGATCCAGCCGGCAATGGTCGCCGCCACGTTTTCGGCAACGCGCACCGCCGGCGCACGAGCGTGGTCGACGGCTTGCGTCCAGTCGTCGGGTTCATCGACGACGTCTGCACCGATCGACGGCCAGACCTCGACATAGCCCGGCGCATCGGTGCGGATCGCCCTGTGGTTCAGCGGGTCGGGATCATGGCTGATGCCGCGCCGCACGATCGGGTCGGCAAAGACACGGTCCACCGCCGCAAGCACGTCGTCGGTCGAGCGGAAGGACCAGGTCAGCTTGAGGTCGGCGAAAGCGGCGTTGGCATCGCGCACCCTTCCGGAAAACAGCAGCCTTGAGTCGGCGAAGGAATCGGGCGCCGCGCCTTGAAAGGAATAGATCGACTGCTTTTCGTCGCCGACGGCAAAGACCGTGCGGTGAACATTGTCGCGCGCGCCGAGCCCGGCAAAGAACTCTTCCGCCAGCCGCTTCACCACTTCCCATTGGTCCGGACTTGTGTCCTGCGCCTCATCGAGCAGGATATGGTCGATGCCCTGGTCGAGCTTGTATTGCACCCATGGGCCGGCATCAGGCCGCGCCAGAAGATTGACCGTTCGGGTGATGAGATCGTTGAAGTCGAGGAAGCCGCGGGCACGCTTGAGGTGCTCGTAACGGGCGATCAGCCAGTCGGCGATGGTCAGCGCGGCGCGCGTGCCCTCCAGCATCCTGAACAAGGCCAGCCGGTCGGAGATTTCGAGGATCGCATCGGCCGCTGCCAGATAGCGCTCGGCAAGATCCGGCAACCGGTCGAGCAGTGCCTTCTTGAAGGTCTTTGCCGGCTCATAAGGCTCGCCATCCGCCCGCAGAAAGGCTTTTGCCAGCAATTGCAGCCGGCGAACCGGATCATCCTCGGCGAAGGCAAGACGCGCATAGGGCAGAAGATTGTTCAGCACGAGGCGGGCATCGGCGGCTTCGGCGGCGCGGGCAAAGGTGATGAAATAATCCGGCAGGAAGCCCGGCAGCGGCCAGACGGACGCCGCCAGGCCTTCGGCGGTCTGGCCAGCGCGAAACCTGAACTCGTCGAACAGCGCCCGGAAGCCATCGCCGCCGGCCGCACTTATGAAGGCGCGCAAACCGTCGCGCTTGCGCACGATCTCGGCCAGCAATGCGTCGAGCCCGTGTTCGCCGCCGCGTTCCAGAATGGTGGCGAAGGCCTCGGCCAGCCCGGCATCGCCGGCGGCCGTGCCCGAGATCATTTCACGGCGGGCGGCGGCGAAGAGCGACGCCTCCATCTGCGGATCGAGCATTTCGAAATGGGCCGGTATGTTGGCTTCCAGCGGGAACTGGTGCAGCACCGATTCGCAGAAGGCATGGATGGTCTGGATCTTCAGCCCGCCCGGCGTTTCCAGCGCCTCGGCAAACAGCCGGCGCGCGCGGCGCATGGTTTCGCGATCGGGCTGTCGGCCGTCCAGCGCCTCGATCCTTGTCGCCAGTTCAGCGTCGTCAAGCGCTGTCCATTCCGACAAAGTCGAAAACACCCGGTTCGACATATTGGCGGCGGCGGCGCGGGTATAGGTCAGGCACAGGATCTTCGACGGATCGGTGCCGCGAAGCAGGAGCCGGATGACGCGCTGGGCCAGCACATGGGTCTTGCCCGATCCGGCATTGGCCGACACCCAGGCGGAGTTTTGCGGGTCGGAGGCACTTGCCTGGCTGGCGGCGGTGTCGGTCGGGATGGGATAGGCCTTCTTCATGCCTCCCCTCCCTCGTCGTCGGCGTCGCCGCCGGCGGACCATTCGAGCACACGGGCGAGATGGTCGTAGTCGCCATCGGTCTCGCCCTCGCGGAAGGGCAGCGCGCGCGACAGATAGAAGGTCGCCGGGTCGGCATAGTGGATCAGCAGTTTTTCGAGCCGCGCCCAGGCCTCCTCGGCGAGATCGGCGGCGGTTCGCGGCTTGCGGTTGTGTTCGAGGATGGATTCCTCGAACACTTCGCCATTCGGCTTCAGCCTGATGAAGGCCAGTTGCGACGGCTCGCGCGGGCCAAGCCCCTTGAAGGCGCCGCGCCTGAGCAGCGCCCCTTCGAGCGCCAGTTGCGGCGAAAGCAGCGTATGGGCCTGCGCCTTGGATGGCGAGGAGCCGGTCTTGTAGTCCAGGATGTCGGCCATGCCGCCGGCCAGCAGGTCGACGCGATCGGCGTAGCCCGACAGCGTCACGCCGGACCCGCCGACGCCGGTTTTCTCGGCGCGCTCCTCGGCATACCGCATCGTCACGGCGGAGGCGCGGCCGCGCTCCCATTCCACGATGCCGGCGGCGAGCTTTTCAAAGCGCGGCCACCATACTGCCTCGACATCGGGAGGAAGAGCCGCCTCGGCAAAGCATGCGCGGCCGGCGGCGATGAGACCGTCCAGCGCCTCCGGCACAAGCGGATCGGCGACCGTGCGCGAAAAAAGATGCAGGATGGCGTGGAACAGCGTGCCGCGCTCGGCGGCGCCCGGGTCGCGGATGACCGGATCGAGCGGCATCAGGCCGAGAATCCTCCTGGCGTAGATCGCGTAAGGATCGCGGCGCAGCGTCTCGATTTCAGTGACGGAGAAATGCTGCGGCCGCACCGTCAGCGGCGGCTTCGGCTGCGGCCGGGGCGCAAAATCTCTTCTTTCGCCGGCATCGAGCGCACGTGCCCAGGACAGGACTTCATCGCCGCGCAGCCGTAGCACCGCCGCATGATCCTTGCCGATGAAGGTCAGGAGGCGCTGCAGCCAGCGCGACGGCACAGCGGGCGCGTCGCCGGAGCGGGCAGAGCGCGCCAGCACCACTTTCTTCGCGCCCATCGCCATCTGGAAATCATGGGCGGCCAGGCCGATGCGCCGTTCGGGCGGTTCGAGATCGATGCCGGTCTTCATCAGCCGCGACATGAAGCGGTCGCTTTCCGGCTTGCGCGGCCACACGCCTTCGTTGAGCCCGCCGACGACCAGCGTGTCGACGTTCTGCAACCGGGCTTCCAGCGCGCCCCAAATGGCAATGTTCCTGTCGGTGCCTTGTGCCGGCTTGACCGTCTCAGGCGCGATCAGCGCCTCCATCACATCGGGCCATTCGTCAGCCGCGAAGGAGAACGACACCGAGGCGGCGACCAGCCCACGCAAGAGCTCGGCAAGTTTCTCGCCGGCATCACCCGCATAGAGTTCGCTCACGCTGCCGTCCGTAGTGCGGCCCAGGCTTTCAAGCACGACGACACTGGCCCGGGTCAATTCGGCAAGATCGGCTTCGGCTTGACTGCGAAAGGCAATCAGCGGCGCCAGTGCCGCGGCAAGGCGGACGAGCAATTCGCGGGCGCCTTCGATGTTTCGCACGGTCAGGCGGGAGAACCAGAAGGGCGGCCGGGTGCTGCCCAGGCCGGTGAGGCGGGCCTCGAAGAGCTCCGGCAGCGATGCTATGTCGGGGCGGCCGGTACCGCCGCGCAGCGCCACCAGTTCGATGATCTCCGCCGCATGACGGACGCTTGCGCGCTCCATGCCGAGGCCAAGCAAGGGATGCTTGAGCAGCGACAGCAGGGCGACCGGATCGCCGGGGCGGAAGGCGGCCTGAAGCACCAACCTGAGCAGGCTGGCGGCTGGCGTGTTGATGAGCGGCGTGCCGCCAGAATCGTCGGCGACGACGCCGAAGCGCAACAGCTCGACCGAAACGCGCCGCGCCAGGGCGCGGTCGCCGGTGACGAGTGCTGCGCGCCGACCAGGCTGCTCGACGGCGCGTTTGAGCGCGACGGCGATCGCCACGGCTTCGTCGCGCTCGCCGGCGGCTTCGAGAAGCGTCACGTCGGCCAAGGCGTCAGTGATGTCTCGGGCTGTAAAGCGGAGCCGCGTTCGCGTCCACAACTCGGTGGTTTCGGCCGGCCGCAGCGCCTCGCCGACAAGTGCGGCGCGTAGCGCGAGCGGCCTTTCGGCAATTGCGATCTCCTCGACATCGCCGCGCAGCACGCCGATTTTGCCGACCAGTTTTGCCAGGCCGTATTGCGGATGGCCAAGCAAGGCAGGCCGCGCGCCGGGCGCCGCGATTGCCTGGCAGGACGGCTCGTCCAGCGTCGTGTCGAGGCCGGGCAGCACGACGGCGCCGCCGGGCAGGCCGGCGATCACGGCAAGCAATTCCGCCGTGGCCGGGATCGATCCGGTGGAGCCGGCGGCGATCACCGGCCCGGTGGGCGGGTTGCGCTTCAGCCGCGCCGCTTCCAGCCTGATCAGCGCATTGCGATGCGCGGCGGGGTTGGAGCGGTTACGTTCTTCGAGCATATCTGGCCAGTTTTCGGTGACGATGCTCAGGAAGTCGAGCGTCACTTGCCACCAGCCGGCGAGATTGCCGGTCACCAGATCGGCGAGCCTGGTCCAGTCCGTGCCTTCGGTCTCGATCTCGTCCATCAGCCGGGCCAGGTCGCGCGCCAGCCAGATGGCGTCGGCGGCGGAGGCCGGCACAACGATCTCCTCGTCGAAAAGTGCTGCGACATGGGCCGGCAGGCGGCGCTTCCAGGCGCGCACCAGCGGCGCCAGCAGCAGCAGCCGCTCGATCGCGGCGATCGGCGGCGCGAGATCGATCGCCGCCGATGCGTCGGCCTCGAATGCAGCTTCGTCCTCGTCGAACTCGCCAAGCGGGCGGATGACCGGCAGGATCGCCGAGCGGCCACCGAGACGGTCGACGAAGACGCCGCGCAGCGCCCGCGCAGCGCGGCGCGTCGGCACGTAGATGGTGGCGTCGGCCAATGCGAGCGGGTCGCCATCGAACCGGAAGCCCGAAACGAGCCGCCCCGACAGCAGGGCCTCGGCCAGCGTCGGCAGGAACGGCGCTCCGGGCGGGATCGAGAAAACGCGGCGAGAGCCGCTCATTTCAACTCGGTAGGAGTGGTGGTCAACTCGGCAGGAGCGGTGGGCGACTGAGCAAGGGCGGCGGCGACGGCGGCTTCCGCAAGCGGAATGGCGTCGGGCGTGCCGACGGTGATCCAATGGCCCTGCATCGCCATGCCGAACAGGCGCCCAGTGGCAATGGCGGCATCGAAATAGGCGTTGAGCGAATGCGGCCCGGCCGGCGCATCCCTAAAAAGGCGCGGATGGACAATGGCCGCACCTGCGTAAATCAGGCCCGCCGGATCGCCCTTCGAACGCCGCAAGGCGCCGTCCGGCGCCATCAGGAAATCGGTACCGCCGCTGTGTCCGGTTGCTGACTTGATATCTGCGAGCATCAGCAGAATATCCATTTTCGTCGCATCCCATGCAAGGGCGAGACGAGCAAGGTTTGGCGAACCGGCATCGATCCAGAACGTGTCGGCGTTGACGGTATAGAAGGGTCGTTCCCCCAATTCCGGCAAGGCATGGACAATACCGCCGGCGGAATCGAGCAGTGCTTCGCTTTCGTCCGATATGACCACCTTCGGCGCATCGCGCCCGGCGACATGCGAGACGATCTGCCCGGGGAAATAATGGACATTGACGACAGCCTTGGTGACGCCTGCCTCGGCCAGGCTGTCCAGGCCCCAGTCGAGCAATGTCTTGCCCGATATCTTGACCAGCGGTTTCGGCATCGTATCGGTGATTGGCCGCATGCGCTTGCCAAGCCCGGCGGCGAGCACCATCGCGGTTTTGGGGTGCGCCGTCACAGCGCCCGCTCCTCCAGCAAGCCGTGGGCGATGTAGAAATCCCGGAGGCT
This sequence comes from Mesorhizobium sp. M0938, assembly GCF_040319125.1. Taxonomy (NCBI): domain Bacteria; kingdom Pseudomonadati; phylum Pseudomonadota; class Alphaproteobacteria; order Hyphomicrobiales; family Phyllobacteriaceae; genus Mesorhizobium; species Mesorhizobium sp. M0938. The sequence goes on from NZ_JAMYNS010000001.1 coordinate 220,038, forward strand.
TGCCAACGCCGGATGCGCCAGCGCCCGCCGAAGATAATCGCGAATGCGCGGCAGGTGTTTTAGATAATAGGGCTTGCCGTCGCGCTTTTCGAGCCGAACGAAAATGCCGAGTATCTTCGAATTGCGCTGCACGGCCATGATCGCATAGGTCTCGACGAATTCGTCTTCGTCAAAGGCGCCAGCCTTATGGCGAGCGGCGATATAGGCTTCGAGCGTCCGCTTCTCGATCTCAGGCGAAACCGTGACGCGCGCATCCGTGGCAAGCGAGGCGAGGTCATAGGCGGACGGACCGACCAGCGCGTCCTGGACATCGACGATCCCAAGGCGGTCGTGACCGGTACGATTGACGCGCCAGATAATGTTGGGCGAATGAAAGTCGCGCAGCATGAGCGTGTATTCGCGCCCTTCCAGCCGGTCGAGGACCGCATTCCATTCGCTGTTATAGCCGGCGCGCAAGGCATCGCTTGCCGGTCCGCTCGATATTGCCGGCACATACCAGTCGAGCAGCAATTCGGCTTCGATCATCATGGCGTCACGGTCGAAAGGCGGCACGTCGTGAAAGACGCCGGGCGCGGCCTCAATGCGATCGGGCCATGTTTTGCCATGCATCATGGCAAGCAGTTCGGCCGCCGCCGCATAGCGTGCGGCCACCGGCTGACCCCGCTGGCCGAGAAATCCCTCCGAGCCGAGATGTTCCAGCAGAAGAAAGCCCTGGTCCAGGTCCTGCGCGTGGATCTCCGGGACGCTCACGCCGCCGGCCCGCAGCGCGCGGTCGATGGCGACGAAGGCCGAGACGGATTGCGCCGTGTGGGCGATCACCGCATAGGGCTTGCCGTCGCGGACCGGCGGCCCGAGCACCAGCCGCGGCGAATTCATCAACACGCGCGGCGGCAAGCCGGCCAGCGAGACGATCTCATAGGAGCGGGCCGAGGCGTCGCCGATAAAGTATCGTCTCTGCGCTTCACCCCAGCCGGCCTCATCCAGGAAATCGCGCATCGCCAGCGATCGCGCCGCGCGCTCGAAGGCAGCGCCTTGTCCCGATAATCTCGCCAGGCGCCCGTCGCCCTGGTGGATCAGTTCGATCAGCACTGAAGTCCCTGGCAAATAGTCCTCTGCCCGTTCCGGCCATTCGACCAGGGCAGCGCCTTGCGCCAGTGCCTCGTCGAAACCCAGTTCGTCCAGTTCGGATGCCGAGGACAGGCGATAGAGGTCGAAATGATGCACGGGAACACGCGCCTCATAGCTCTGGACGAGCGTGAAGGTCGGGCTCGGCACGTCGAGACCGGCATCGTCGGTCATTGCCCTGATCAGCGCCCGCGCCAAACTCGACTTGCCGGCGCCGAGATCGCCTTTGAGCGCCAGCACGTCGCCGGGGCGCAGCGACATGGCCAGATCCTCGCCCAGCCTTGCGGTCGCAGCCTCGTCGGCGAGAAAACGCTCCAGCACCACGCCTGCCATCGAACGCGCTACTCGGCCGCCGCGCGGATGCCGGACGGCGTATCGGGAAAGGCACAAATGACCGTGGTGCCCTTGTCCTTGCCGGTCTCGATGCGGACGCTGCCGCCATGCAGCTCGACAAAGCTCTTGACGATCGACAGGCCGAGGCCGGCGCCGCGCCGGCGGCCGCCATTGGTGCGCGGTTCGAAACGACGGAACACCGAATCGAGCAGGTCCGGCGGCATGCCGGGACCATCGTCATGAACGGAGAATTCGACGCCTTCGGCAAGCTGGCGGCAGGCGAGCGTGATGGTGCTCGCCTCGGGCGCATAATTGGCGGCGTTGCTCAAGAGATTATAGAGAATCTGGCGGATGCGGGTCTCGTCACCATGGAAGGTCTTCGGCGCGGCGGCCGCGTCGATCTTAAGCCTGATCGCATGCTCCTCCAGCCGGTCGGCGACAAGTTCGGCGGCGGCGGCGATGGTCCGGTCGACATGCACTTCGGAGATATCGAGCTGCATGATCCCGGCATCCACCGTCGCCAGGTCGAGGATGTCGTTGACGATGGTGAGCAGGACCGAGGAAGACGAGCCGACATGCTCGACATATTCGCGCTGCTTCTGGCTCAACGGCCCGGTCGACGGCAGCGAGAGAAGCTCGGTGAAGCCGATGATGTTGGTCAGCGGCGAGCGCAATTCGTAGGAGACGTGCTGCACGAACTCGTTTTTGAGCTGATCGGATTTTTCCAGTGCCTCGTTCTTGTCCTTCAGCGCCCGCTCGACATTGACGCTGTCGGTGACGTCGACGAAGGTCATCATCACCTGCCCGTTGGGCAGCGGGATCATCGCGTAGCGCAGTACGGTGCCGTTGTTCAATTCGGTCTGGCCGTGGCGGTCGCGGCGCTCATCGTCGAAACCGGTGATGGCGGCAACGAACCCGCCCCAGGGACTGTCGGCGGCACGCCGGTCGCAAAGATCGCGGATCGTCGAGACGTGGACGGTGGGCTTGGCGGCGTCGGTGTCCAGTCCCCAAAGTGCGGCGAATGCCGGGTTTGACAATCTGAGCCTTCCGTCCGGGCCGAACACGGCCACGCCTTCGGCAAGATTGTCGAGCGTCTCGCCCTGGACCCGCACCGCGGTTTGGTAGCGGCTTTCCAAGTCCATCTTTTCGGTCAGGTTCTCGAACACCCAGGTGACGCCGCCCTTGGGCTGCGGATTGGCGACGACACGGATGGTCTTGCCGTCCGGCAGATGCCACCAATGCTCCTGCGATTCGACCGCGCGATAGGCGCCAAGCAGGCTCTCCTTCCAGCGCCGCCATTCGGGCTGCTCGGCGATCTTGCCTTCGCTGCGCAGCCGGTCAAGCAGCAAGGCGTTGTCCGGAGCGCTGTGCAGAAAACCGCTGTCGAGACCCCATAGTTTCTGGAACGCCTGGTTGAAGAACCGCAGCTTTTCGTCAGCATCGAAAATCGCCACGGCGGTGTTGAGCTGATCGAGCGTGTCGGCATGGCTGCGCACCGTCCGCTCATATTCGCTACGGATCGTTTCGATGGCGCTGGTGTCGCAGGCAAGACCCGCCGAACCGTCGGCGCCGGCAAAGTCGGTCACCGCGAACATGCGACGGTCGCCTTCAATGACGGTGGAAAGCGCCTGCTCGAAGACCGGATGCGACTTGTGCTGCGCGGCGATCGCGTCGCGTGCCTGGCCGCCGAGGAATTCCTTCGCGTCGCGGACTGCCGCCTCGGCGCTTTCCGCTTCGACTGCCTTGGCATAGGCGCGGTTGACCCATTTCAGCCGCCCGTCGGCCGTGCGCAGCCATGACGGCATGCCGAGCGCGTCGAGCAGGCCGATCATGGTATCGTGGTCGGCGGCGAGGCGCTGGTTCTCGATCCTCAGCCTGGCCTCGCTTCGCTGCGTTTCAGAAAGCGAGACGAAGCGTACAAGCACGTGTGCTGCGCTCTTGCGCCCGTGCACTTCGAGCGGCGCACCAATCTGCGATTCGATGACGAGATCGAATGACTTCGCTTTGTCCCGCAGTCCAGTCACGGCATGTTCGAGCGCCGCCGCCGAGCGCGGCATCAGCCAACGGCCGAAGGCGAGGAAGGCGGCACGGTCTTCCGGGGCGCCGCTCTCGACCGGCAGTGTCCCGACGAGCTCGGGCTTCTTGTTTTCCGAGGCCCATACGATAACACGCTGGTCACGCAGATTGAGCAACGCCTCGGAGCGCCGCAGCGCAGCGTTGACGTCGGCCAAACGGGCTCTGAGTTCGACGTTCTGAGCGGCGGTGCGCGCTCTTTCGCGGATCAGGAAAATAGCCGAGACAAGTGCCGCGCCCATGACACCGACAAACATGGCCAGTTGCATGACCTCAACCGTGCTCACCGAAAACCCGGCTTTTTGCGCAGCAACGGTTTCAGCATGTGCCGCCAAGCCGAACAGCGGACCGGCGAGCGCGGACGAAGCAAGCAATTTCCCGATGCGAGTGCCAGCGCGCCATAGAGGGCTCCCGCCTCTGGCAGCGGAACCGGTGGCACCTGAATCGTTGCGGCCGCCGGAAACGGCCTGTCCCGCGCAAGGCGGGTAATCCCCCGGCATGTCCTGGTCCTCTTCGCCGCCTGAATGCAAGACCGCCCTAATGCGGGCGTCGGCCCTCGTCCCCGAACCCGCGAATCAGCACCATAGCGCTTGCGCGAATCGGCGTGAAGAATCATTCAGCGCAAAAATAAAGCCGGGCGAAAAGTCAATCGCCCGGCATCAATATCTAGTAGTAATTTCCGCCGTGGTTAATAGCGGTAGTGTTCCGGCTTGAACGGTCCCTGCGGGGTCACGCCGATATAGGCGGCCTGCTCGCCGGACAGTTCGGTGAGCCGGGCGCCGAGCTTGTCGAGATGCAGGCGCGCGACCTTTTCATCGAGATGCTTGGGCAGGACATAGACCTGGTTCTCGTACTGGCCGGGCTTGGTGTAGAGCTCGATCTGCGCCAGCACCTGATTGGTGAAGGACGCAGACATGACGAAGCTCGGATGGCCGGTGGCGTTGCCGAGATTGAGCAGGCGGCCTTCGGACAACAGGATCATCCGTTTGCCGTCCGGGAAGGTGATCATGTCGACCTGAGGCTTGATGTTGGTCCACTTCAGATTGCGCAGCGACGCCACCTGGATCTCGTTGTCGAAGTGACCGATATTGCCGACGATTACCATGTCCTTCATCGCCCGCATGTGGTCGATGGTGACGACATCCTTGTTGCCGGTGGTGGTGATGATGATGTCGGCCGTCGGTGCTGCATCCTCAAGCGTGACGACTTCGAAACCATCCATCGCCGCCTGCAACGCGCAGATCGGATCGACCTCGGTCACCTTGACACGGGCGCCGGCGCCCTTGAGCGAAGCGGAAGAACCCTTGCCGACGTCGCCATAGCCGCAAACGACCGCGACCTTGCCGGCCATCATCGTGTCGGTGCCGCGGCGGATGCCGTCGACCAGCGATTCCTTGCAGCCATATTTGTTGTCGAATTTCGACTTGGTCACGCTATCGTTGACGTTGATCGCCGGGAACGGCAGCAGGCCCTTCTTCTGCAGCTGATAGAGCCGGTTGACGCCGGTCGTCGTCTCTTCGGTGACGCCGCGGATCGCTTCCTTCTGCTTGATGAAGAACCCCGGTGAAGCCGCCATGCGCTTCTTGATCTGGGCAAACAGGATTTCTTCCTCCTCGCTGCCCGGATTGGAGAGCACATCCTCGCCGGCTTCGGCACGCGCGCCGATCAGGATGTACATGGTGGCGTCGCCGCCGTCGTCGAGGATCATGTTGGAAGTGCCGCCATCGGCCCACTGGAAGATCTTGTCGGTGTAGACCCAGTAGTCCTCGAGTGTCTCGCCCTTGACGGCGAAGACCGGAATGCCGGCCTCGGCGATGGCCGCGGCCGCATGGTCCTGGGTCGAGAAGATGTTGCAGGAGGCCCAGCGGATGTCGGCACCGAGCGCCTTCAGCGTTTCAATCAGCACCGCGGTCTGGATGGTCATGTGCAGCGAGCCGGTGATGCGCGCGCCCTTGAGCGGCTGTGCCTTGCCGAATTCCTCGCGGCAGGCCATCAGGCCCGGCATTTCGGTTTCGGCGATCTCGATCTCCTTGCGGCCCCAGTCGGCAAGCGAGATGTCGGCGACCAAATAGTCTTTGCTACCCGTCATGGCAGTGCTCCGATCAAGAATTGTCTTCGGGATGCGCCCGCGCCAAAGGCGTGTCGAAGGGCGCGAGTTGCCGGCCTGACTAGCAGATCGCCGCTCGGACGACAATGGGATATAAAGAAATCTTTATCCGTGCATGTCTTCAGAGGCGCATCGACCCGAAAGTGCTAGCGTCCAAAGGGGCGCGGCAGCTCCAGCTGTCAGGCTTCCTCGCCGAAGCGGGAAGCGACCAGTTTCTCGAGCGCGTCGATCACCTGCTCGGCCTCCGGGCCGCTGGCGGTGACGCGGATCGAATAGCCGGGGCTCGCCGCCAGCATCATCAGGCCCATGATCGAGGTGCCGCCGACCTTGACGCCGTCCTTCTCGACCTCGACGGAGGCGTCGAAGCCGCTGGCGACCTGAACGAACTTCGCCGAGGCGCGGGCATGCAACCCGCGCTGGTTGACGATTGGAAACTCCCGGACGATGTCACCCTTCTTGGTCGACAACGCGTTCATTTGCTGCTCAGAAGCTGGCTGGCGACATTGATGTACTTACGGCCGGCTGCCTGCGCCTCGTCCAGCGCTGCGCTCATATTGTCGCCCTTGCGAATGCTGGACAGCTTGATCAACATCGGCAGGTTCATGCCGGCAATGACCTCGGTTCGACCCGATTCCATCACCGATATGGCGAGATTGGAGGGCGTGCCGCCGAACATGTCGGTCAACACGATGACGCCCGCCCCGGTGTCGACACGGGCAACGGCGTCGACGATGTCGCTGCGGCGCTGCTCCATATCGTCATCGGCACCGATCGCCACGGTCTCGAAACTGTCTTGTGGCCCGACGACATGTTCCACGGCATGGCGGAATTCGGCGGCCAGTTGACCGTGCGTTACAAGCACGAGTCCGATCATTCTTTGGTGGCTCCCGTCATCGCCGCATTATAGGCGTATTTCGTGCTCGCCGGCCATTCCAGGCGGCGGGAGCGCTATCTTGTCGACGCGGGACGCGTTGACAAGTCCAAAATTGCATAGGCCTAGGCCATTTTGACGCATTGCAGCAAAAAACCGGAACCGGATCATAAAAACGGCGCGATCGACAGCCGCGCTGTCATGGCCAGCAAGGCGACGGGAACGTTGCGTTCGGCGAGATCAATTCGAGGCACCAGCACGCCGGCGACGGGCTCGCTGACATCTTCCTGGAAGCGGGCCATCTCGCTTGCCGGCACCAACCGGACATGAAGATCGATCACGCCGCCGGGCTCGAACGACAATGGCCGCGGACCGAATCCAGGCACCTCGGCGAGGCCGGCGATGGTAGTGGGCACCTTGCAGACAAGCCGCCCCGCGTGATCGGCAGCGAGCAGCCTGTCGTCGCCGATCAGCCGTGAAAACAATCCATGCTGGCGACAATGATCGATGAGGGCGAGCGCCAGCGTCGTCTTGCCCGAGCCGGACGCTCCCGTGATGAGGACGCCACGCTCGCCGATCAGGATCGCCGTGCCGTGAATGTTCTCAGCCTGCACAATTGGTTGAGGCATGATCTTGTCCGAAAACCGGTTCCCACTTTTCGGGACTATGCCTTTTGGTTGAGGCATGATCTTGTCCGAAAACCGGTTCCCACTTTTCGGGACCATGCCTTTTGGTTGAGGTATGATCTTGTCGGAAAACCGGTTCCCAGTTTTCGGGACCATGCTTAGTCTTCCGCCGGCAGTGTCACGACGAAGCGCGCACCCTTGATCTCGCCGGGTTTGGTGCCCGGGATGTTCTCGGCGGTCAGCGTGCCGCCATGGGCTTCGACGATCTGCCTGCTGATCGACAGGCCAAGGCCGGAATTCTGGCCGAATGCCTCGCCGGCCGGCCGGTCGGTGTAGAAGCGTTCGAAGATCCGGTCGATGTTGTCGGCCCTTATACCGGGACCGTTGTCGTCAACGGTGATGATGTTGAACTTGCCGACGCGCGCCAGCGAGATAGTGATGTGGCCGCGCTCTTCAGGAACGAAGGAGCGGGCATTCTCGATCAGATTGGTGATGACCTGGCCGATCCTCAGATCATGGCCGGCGACGAAGTAGCCTTTGACGCCCTGTGGCGGCTTGGCGACCTTGAACTCGATCTCGACCGTCTTCTTGTTGCGCGTGGCCGTGCGCGAAACGTCGACCAGATCAGTGACGAATTTCTTGAGGTCTACCGTTCCTGCGTCTTCCCGCGCGAGCTCGGCGTCAAGACGGGAAGCATCGGAAATGTCGGTGATAAGGCGGTCCAGCCGCCTGACGTCGTGCTGGATGATATCCATCAGCCGGCTGCGCGAATTGTCGTTCTTGGCCAGCGGCAGGGTCTCTACAGCGCTGCGTAGCGAGGTCAGCGGGTTCTTCAACTCGTGGGAGACGTCGGCTGCGAAACTTTCGATCGCCTCGATGCGGGCGTAGAGCGCATTGGTCATGTCACGCACGGCGATCGACAGATTGCCGATCTCGTCCTGCCGGTCCGAGAAATCAGGGATTTCCTCGCGGTTCTTGACGCCGCGCCGCACCCTGACCGCCGCCGCCGACAGCCGGCGCAGCGGGTTGGCGATGGTCGAGGCGAGCAGCATCGATAGGATTGCGGTGACAAGGGCGGCAATGCCGAAGACACGCAGGATGGCCTTGCGCTCGGCCGCGACGATCTTGTCGATGTCGCCGCCTTCCGTCGACAGCATCAGCACGCCGAGGACGGCGCGGAAGCGCTGGATCGGCACGGCGACCGAAACGATCTGCTCGCCCTGTTCTGATATCCGCACGATGGTCGACGGGCTGCCGGTAAGCGCCTTGACCACCTCCGGAAATGCAGCGCCATTGCCGCCCGGCTGTTCACGATAGACCGGCAGAGCGGTGTTGCGGAAGAAGTCGAAGACGAACTTCTGGATACGCTCCAGGAGATCGGGCTCCTCAGCGTCGACTGGCGGCAGGTCGTAGCGAAGGATCTGGCCGCGCGAATAGAGATGACGGGAATCGAGCAGCAGATTGGCGTCGCGGTCATAGATGCGGGCGCGCGTCCGCGTCGGCGAAATCAACCGCCTGAGCACCGGCGCGACGCGCTCCGGATTGATCGGGAAATCCAGATTGTCGAGCTGATCGGAGCCGGGTCCCAAGCTTTCGCCGGCCTGCAGTTCCAGCAGTTTTTCCGGATCGATGCTGATCGAATCGGTCTCGACTGTCGCCGACGCCGCAATCGCGCCGGCAATGATCTCGCCCTGGGTCATCAGGCTCTCGACGCGGGCGTCGATCAGCCCGTCGCGGAACGTGTTGAGATAGAGAATGCCGGTGACCAGGACGGCCAGGCCGGCGAGGTTGAGGAAGAGAATGCGCCGCGTCAGGCTGGAAAAGATATGGTGGCCGAGGAAGCGGCGCATCGGCACCGTAATCCTGGACAGGAATGCGGGCAGAATCCGCGACGGGCGCCGCGCGCCCGTCCGTCTCACTCGCTCTACGTCCACTGCCATCGAATAGCAGCCCCTGTCTGGTGAATGGTAAATGGTGAATGGAAAAAGGGGGCCTAAGATAGACCAGATCCATAAAGGACCCGCGCACTATTCACCATTCACTATTCACTGTCTCACGCTTCGCGGAACCGGTATCCGACTCCGTAAAGGGTTTCGATCATCTCGAAGTCATCATCGACGGCCTTGAACTTCTTGCGAAGCCGCTTGATGTGACTGTCGATGGTGCGGTCATCGACATAGACCTGCTCATCATAGGCCGAATCCATAAGCGCATCACGGCTTTTTACCACACCGGGACGCTGGGCCAGAGAATGCAGGATCAGGAACTCGGTGACGGTAAGCGTTACCGGCTCGCCCTTCCAGGTGCAGGTGTGGCGCTCCTGGTCCATGACAAGCTGGCCGCGCTCAAGCGAACGGGCCTGCTGGTTTGGCGTCTTGGCCGACGCCTCGCGGGAACTGGCACGGCGCAGCACCGCACGGACCCGCTCGACCAGAAGACGCTGCGAGAAGGGTTTGCGGATGAAATCGTCGGCGCCCATCTTGAGGCCGAAAAGCTCGTCGATCTCGTCGTCCTTGGACGTCAGGAAGATCACCGGCAGATCGGATTTCTGCCGCATCCGGCGCAGCAGTTCCATGCCGTCCATGCGCGGCATCTTGATGTCGAGGATGGCGAGATTCGGCGGGCGAGCCGCCAGGCCTTCCAGCGCCGATGCCCCATCCGTGTAGGTTTCGACGCGATACCCCTCCGATTCAAGGGCGATCGACACCGAAGTCAGAATGTTGCGATCGTCATCGACAAGCGCGATTGTTGCCATTTCAAGTGGCTCCCTCATGAGCTGTCCCTTCTTTGGTCGAGAAGGGGCTTTTGCAGGACAAATTAGGTACAAAATGTGGCATAGGCTTCGTCCGCTGTCACGAGCGGCATGCCGGCGGCCACAATCTCACCTCGATATCGATTGGACTGATAAAGACCGCCAATCCTTTGGGCAACCGCCTGTTTTTTTGCACATATAAACGATTTAAACAACTTTCAAAATATTTAAATCGATTAATTGTTTGATATCATTTGGCTTTTCTGGTTCTGACGCTTACAGTCTCCTCGTGGGGCTCCGGAAATTCGCCGGCCAGAATGCTGCAATCAAGAAGGAACCCTCATGTCGGAAGCCGGCAAATGCAATCCCGCATGGGCGATCGATCGGATCGGCCTGAAGACCACAGGCGCGGTGCGCTATAATTTCGGCGAGGCCGTCCTTTACGAAGAAGCGATCCGCCGCGGCGAGGCCCGGCTCACCGCGCATGGCGCGCTCGTCGCCGAGACCGGACAGCACACCGGCCGCTCGCCCAAGGACAAGTTCGTCGTGCGCGACGAGACCACCGGGCCGCATGTGTGGTGGGACAACAACAAGGCGATTTCGCCGACCCAGTTCGACGCGCTGCTCGCCGATTTTCGCGCCCATGCGGCTGACAAGGACCTCTATGTGCAGGATCTGGTCGGCGGCGCCGATGACGATTTGAGGCTGACGACCAGGGTCGTCACGGAGCTTGCCTGGCACTCCTTGTTCATCCGCAATCTGCTCATTCGTCCGGAAGCCGCCGAGCTCGAGCATTTCGTGCCCGACATGACGATCATCGACCTGCCGTCGTTCCGCGCCGATCCGGTCCGCCACGGCACCCGCACCGAAACGGTGATCGCCGTCGATCTCTCGCGCATGATCGTGCTGATCGGCGGCACCTCCTATGCCGGCGAAATGAAGAAGTCGGTGTTCACCGTACTCAACTATCTGTTGCCGGCGAAGGGCGTGATGCCGATGCATTGCTCGGCCAATGAGAGCGCCGGCGGCGATACGGCGATCTTCTTCGGTCTCTCGGGAACCGGCAAGACGACGCTGTCGGCCGATCCGTCGCGCACCCTGGTCGGCGACGACGAGCACGGCTGGGGTCCGCAAGGCATCTTCAATTTCGAAGGCGGCTGCTATGCCAAGACGATCAAGCTTTCGGCCGAAGCCGAGCCGGAGATCTTCGCCACCACCCAACGCTTCGGCACGGTGCTGGAGAATGTGGTGCTCGACGCCGGCCGCGTACCGGACTTCGACGACGGCAGCCTCACTGAAAACACGCGCTGCGCCTATCCGCTCCATTTCATCCCCAACGCCAGCAAAACGGGCCGCGCCGGTCACCCGAAAAACATCATCATGCTGACCGCCGACGCATTCGGCGTGATGCCGCCGATCGCACGGCTCACCCCGGCACAGGCGATGTATCATTTCCTCTCCGGCTACACCGCCAAGGTAGCAGGGACGGAAAAGGGCGTCACGGACCCCGAAGCGACGTTTTCGACCTGTTTCGGCGCGCCGTTCATGCCGCGCCATCCGTCGGAATACGGCAATCTGCTGCGCGAGCTGATCGACCATCACGGCGTCGATTGCTGGCTGGTCAACACCGGCTGGACCGGCGGCGCATACGGCACCGGCAAGCGGATGCCGATCAAGGCGACGCGGGCGCTGCTTGCGGCGGCGCTCGACGGCTCGCTGAAAGGCGCCGATTTCCGGACCGACGCCAATTTTGGCTTCGATGTGCCGGTGGCGGTTGCGGGCATCGACCGCGCCATTCTCGATCCGAGATCGACCTGGGCCGACACATCAGCCTATGACCTGCAGGCGGCGAGGCTGGTCGGCATGTTCGCCGTCAACTTCGAAAAATTCGAACCTCATGTCGACGCCGTCGTACTCGGCGCCGCGCCGCGCATGCGCGAAGCCGCGGAATAATCGCGGGTTTAATACCTTGCATCTCAAGGCCCGATCGGGGATCGTGAAAGGCCCGACCCAGGGGGATCGGGCCTTTCCTTTTTTCGTCCACCGCGCCATGACTGGGGCATGAACGCTGACGACAAGATCATCATTGCCGACGGTGCGGTGATTCATCCGGATGACCTGCATGAGGACTTCATCCGCTCGTCCGGCCCTGGCGGCCAGAACGTCAACAAGGTGGCGACGGCGGTGCAATTGCGCTTTGATGCGGCGAATGCGCCGGGCCTGTCTGAACGCGTGCGCGAGCGAACCATAAAGCTGGCCGGCCAGCGCGCCACCAAGGACGGCGTCATCGTCATCGAGGCCGGACGTTTCCGCACCCAAGAGCAGAACCGGGCGGATGCGCGGGCGCGGCTTACGGCACTGGTCGCCAAGGCCGCCGAACCACCACCACCGCCGCGCAAGAAGACGCGGCCGTCGAAAGGCGCGGTAGAAAGGCGGCTGAAGACCAAGGCTGGGCGCGGCACAATCAAGAAGCTGCGCGGCCGGGTGGACGACGACTAGAGCGACGTGCGTCCACGATGCGGCAGGCGCGACATCGATCCAGCGGTCGAGACGGCTTCCAATTCAAGGTTGCAAATGGCAAGTTCGCTATTCGTCACAGCAAGGGAGACCACAGATGGGCATATTCGATTTCGTCAAGGGTGTCGGCAAGAAGCTCGGCATCGGCGACGATGAGCCGGAGCCGACCGCCGATACGCTCAAGAAGGAGCTCGATTCGCACGCGCTCGGCACCGACAATGTGGAAGTCGTCGTCAAGGGCGATACGGCCGTCCTGAAAGGCGTGGTCAAGGATCAATCGATCTTCGAAAAGGCGGTCGTCGCCGTCGGCAACACGCTCGGCGTCTCCAAGGTGCAAGCGGACGAGTTGCAGGTCGCCACACCTGAATCCGGCGCGCCCGCAACCGCGGCCAAGGAACCGACCTTTTATACGGTCAAGAAGGGCGACAACCTCTGGAAGATCGCCGAAAAGAGCTACGGCAAGGGCAAGGGTGCAAAGAACTCGATCATTTTCGAGGCCAACAAGCCGATGCTGACTCACCCGGACAAGATCTATCCTGGGCAGGTCCTGCGCATACCGGATCTCGATCAGGCCTGATCAGATCGGGGCAGGCCTGACCAGATCGGCGACTGCCAAACCGACAACGGCGGCTTTCGGGTCGCCGTTTTCATTTGATGGTGGCATTCTGGTTGTTTCAGACCAACGGACCAAGCGACCATGCTCGTTCTGCCCAAAGGCGTCCGCCACATGCCCGGCTATCTGTCCCGCGCGGTGCAGGAGGCGCTGGTCGAGGAGGTGAGACGGGTCGTGCAGGAGGCGCCGTTGTTCGTGCCGACCATGCCGCGCACCGGCAAGGAAATGAGCGTGCGCATGACCAACTGCGGTTCGCTCGGTTGGGTCACCGACACGCAGCACGGCTATCGCTACCAGCCGACGCACCCGATCACCGGAATGCCCTGGCCGTCGATCCCCGACGTGCTGCTTGAGCTGTGGCGGGACGTGTCTGCCTATCCGCATCCCCCGGAAGCATGCCTGGTCAATTTCTATTCGCCGGACGCGAAGATGGGCCTTCATCAGGACCGCGACGAGGAGGATTTCTCCGCGCCGGTCGTCTCCGTCTCACTGGGCGACGATTGTCTGTTCAGGGTCGGCCAAAGCACGCGCGACGGCGGCACAAAATCGTTCAGGCTGAAAAGCGGCGACGTCGTCGTGCTCGGGGGCGAAGGCCGCCTCTGTTTCCACGGGGTCGACCGCATCTATCCGTCGACATCGGCGTTGCTCAGGAGCGGCGGGCGAATCAATCTGACGCTGCGGCGGGTGACATATCCTGGCCAGGAGGCGGACCTTCAAGCCTTTGGTTAAACATCGGATTTTGCCAAACCGGCATCCGTTTTTGGGTCACCGGTCGAGGCCCGCCGCTGAACGGCCGGAAAAGATCCAGCGGTCGAGAACGACAAAGTTGACGACGGGAATGAGGATGCAGGTGAGCAGTATAGGAATTGCGACAGGCAGGCCGAGTTGTCCGACGAGGAGCATTGGAAGGAGATAGGCGGCGGCAAGACCGAATCCGGTCAGCACAGCGAAGCGCGGCGCTTCGAATTGATGCGAGCCGGCCGACATGAACGTGAAGAACTTGTGGCCGAGATAGGAGAATGTGGCCGCAATCGCGTAGGCGGCGACGGAGGCCAGGGCCGGTGACACGTATCTTGACCCGGCGCTGGCGAAAAGGCCGGCACAAAGCGCATAGAGGACTGTGGCCGCAAGCCCCACCGAGGCGAATTTGAGAAGCCGGCGCGGGGCGAGTGTGCTGCACCAGGCGGAAATGTCGGGCAGGCGCAATGCAGGCATGATGATCACCGGCCGCTCCCGACAATGCTCTGGGATTGGCAACCGAACGATAGCGGATACTGCCTAAGGCGCCGTTAACCGCTTCGTTACAGCTTCCTGAGCGCCACCTCCTCGACCAGATGATTGGCGCCCTTGCGCAGGATGAGATCGGCCCGGGCCCTGGTCGGCAGGATGTTCTCGCGCAAGTTCTTCAGATTGATGTTGGCCCATAGGCCCTCGGCAATGGCGCGGGCCGAGTCCTCGGAAAGCTGCGAATAGCGGTGGAAGAAGGAGGCCGGGTCGCGGAAGGCGGTTTCGCGCAGCCGCATGAAGCGGGCGATGTACCAGTGATGGATCAGGGCCTCTTCGGCATCGATATAGATGGCGAAGTCGAAGAAATCCGACAGGAAAGGCACGATCTTGCCGTCCTTCGGCAGCTTGCCGGGCTGAAGGACATTGATGCCTTCGAAGATCAATATGTCCGGCCGGTCGATGGTCTGGAACTCGCCGGGAATGACGTCGTAGGTCAGATGCGAATAAACAGGCGCGCGGACATTGCGCTGCGCCGATTTTATGCCCGAAAGGAAACGCAGCAGGGCGCCGACATCATAGCTGTCGGGAAAGCCCTTGCGTTCCATCAGATTGTTGCGGCGCAGGATTTCGTTGGGAAGCAGGAAGCCGTCGGTGGTGATCAGATCGACCTTGGGACTCGACGGCCAGCGCGCCAGCAATTCCTTGAGCACGCGCGCGGTGGTCGATTTGCCGACCGCGACAGAGCCGGCAATGCCGATGATGAAGGGCGTTTTGACGATATCCACCGCGTTGAAGAAGGCCTGGCGCTGCCTGAACAGCAGTTGGCTGGCCTCGACATGGGCCGACAAGAGCCGCGACAGCGAAAGATAGATGCGCTTGACCTCTTCGAGGTCGACCGGATCGTTGAGCGAGCGCAGGCGATGGATCTCGTCCTCGCCCAGCGTCATCGGCGTGTCGGCGCGGAACTGCGACCATTGCTCCGCCGAGAAAAAACGAAAGGGCGAATACTTCTCGGTGGGGGCGAGTTGGTCCATCGAGTTTCCTAGCCTCCGCAGCGATCAGCCCCGGTCCAGCCGAGACGCCTTTTCGGCGATGCCCGAACGACTGGTGCGGCGCTCGAGTTCGGTCAGGACATCGGCAAGCGGAATGCCGGCGACACCCAGAACGACCAGCCAATGATAGATGAGATCGGCGCTTTCCGAAACGAGGGCCCGCCTGTCCCCGCCAACGGCTGCGATCACCGTTTCGACCGCCTCTTCGCCGAGCTTCTGTGCCGCCTTGTCGATGCCTCGCGCGAACAGCTTCGCCGTCCACGAATCAGCATCGCCGGAATGCGCGCGTTCCCTGATGATTGTCTCCAGATCGGAGAGCGAAAATTCAGCCATGGCGCCATCTATCTTCTTGTTTAAGCATGATCTTTTCGATAACCGGGTCCCACTTTTCATGCTTTAGAGCCGATCGCCCGATGAGTCCAGCCGCACCGGCAGGCCGGCGCCGGCCATATGCGCCTTGGCTTCGGCAATGCTGTACGTGCCGAAATGGAAGATCGATGCCGCCAGCACCGCGCCGGCATGGCCGTCGCGAATGCCCTCGACCAGGTGATCGAGCGTGCCGACGCCGCCGGAGGCGATGACCGGCGCACGCACGGCGTCGGCGATCGCGCGGGTCAGCGCAATGTCGTAGCCGGCCTTGGTGCCGTCGCGGTCCATCGACGTCAGCAGGATCTCGCCGGCGCCGCGATCGACCATCTGCCGAGCGAATTCGACCGCGTCGATGCCGGTCTTCTCGCGGCCGCCATGGGTGAAAATCTCCCAGCGGCCGGCCTCGCCTTCACCGGATACTTTCTTGGCGTCGATGGCGACGACGATGCACTGGTTGCCGAACTTGTCGGCCGCCTCGGCGACGAAATCGGGATTCCTCACTGCCGCCGTGTTGATCGACACCTTGTCGGCGCCGGCCAAAAGCAGCTTTCTTATGTCGGCGACCTGGCGCACGCCGCCGCCGACGGTCAGCGGCATGAAACATTGTTCTGCGGTGCGGGCGACGATGTCGAAGATGGTCTCGCGGTTGTCGGATGACGCGGTGATGTCGAGGAAGCAGAGCTCGTCGGCGCCAGCGGCGTCATAGGCCTTTGCCGCCTCGACCGGATCGCCGGCATCGATCAGGTCGACGAAGTTGACGCCTTTGACGACGCGGCCGTTCTTGACGTCGAGGCAGGGGATGACGCGGGCTTTCAGCATCAGATCCTCTCACGTGCGGCAAGAAAATCGCCAAGCAATTGACCGACGACAGGCGGAACCTCGCCCTTGGCGTCAAATGCCGGGTCGTAGGCGGACAGGGTGACGCCGGCAATCGGGATCGACCTGGCCAGCCCGCAAACGAGTTGCCGCAGTTGATCCGGGCTTGGGCCTCCCGGCTGCGCATAGCGGTTCACTTGCAGCAAATCCGGGTCGTGGACGTCCAGATCCAGATGCAGATGTGCCTGAACGGCGCCGGCTGCTTTCAGCCTTCCGACACTGTCGAGCGCATCGGCGCATTGGGTGCGAATGACAGGCAATGTGTCCAGCAGGCGCTTTTCGTCGGGATCGAGGTCGCGCGCATCGACCAGCATGCACCGGGACGGATCTATCGCCCGGAAGCCGGGAATCGTGGCTGCCATCGGGCGCCAGCAGAGACCCAGCGTCGTCGCCAGCGCCATGCCGTCGAGGAAGCCGTAGGCGGAGGTCTCGGGTGTGTTGAGGTCGCCATGCTGATCGATCCAGATGATCGAATCCGCTGCGTCGCCGGCCACCGCACCGGCGGCGGTCAGGCAATTTCCAGTGAGCACGATGGGGAAACGCTCATCGTCGCGCGCCAGATCGACCCTGGTGGCGACTGCCCGGCAAACCGCGAAGCCCGTCGCGATTTCGCGTCTCTGGGCATCGCCGACCTCGCCGATGTCCTCGACGACGACATCGTGGCCGCGCAAGGCAAGCTCATCGACAAGGCCGCCGGCAATGATGGCGTCGGGACCCTGGCCAAAACCGGAATGGTAAAGGCCGCTGTCATAGGGGGCGAGGATGATCGAGAGTTTCATCGCGCCCTCGCCTTCCCAGATCCGGCCGCCAGGATCGCCAGTGCCTCGGCCGGGTCGATACGCCCGTCGTAAAGCGCGCGGCCCGAGATCGCGCCTTCGAGTTTTTGCGCATCGGGCATGGTCATGCGCACGATGTCGGCGATCGAGGCCAGACCTCCCGAGGCGATGACCGGGATCGACACCGCTTCGGCGAGACCGATTGTGGCGTCCCAGTTGATGCCGGTCAGCACGCCGTCGCGGTCGATGTCGGTGTAAATGATGGCGGAGACGCCGGCACCCTCGAATTTCTTCGCCAGTTCGATGACGCCGAGGCTCGAGGCCTCGGCCCAGCCCTCGACCGCCACCTTGCCGCCCTTGGCGTCGATACCGACGGCGATCTTGCCCGGGAACGCCTTGCAGGCCTGCCTGACCAGATCGGGGTCGCGCACGGCCACAGTGCCGAGAATGATGCGGGCCAGTCCGCGGTCGAGCCAGTCCTCAATCTGCGCCAGCGTGCGGATCCCGCCGCCGAGCTGCACCGGGTTCTTCGTCGCCTTGAGGATGGCGCCGACCGCTGCGCCGTTGACGCTTTGGCCTTTGAACGCGCCGTTGAGGTCGACGACATGCAGCCACTCGAAGCCTTGTTCTTCGAAGGCTCTGGCCTGCGCGGCCGGATCGTCATTGTAGATCGTCGCGGTCGCCATATCGCCGTGCTTCAGGCGCACGCACTTGCCGTCCTTGAGATCGATGGCCGGGAACAGGATCACCGTTCAGGCGCCTTCGACGATGACGAAGTGGCCGGTTGAGGCGGCAAGCCTGAATTTCAAGGCTTCCTGGTATTCAGGCGATTCGTAGCATTCTATCGCTTTATCGTAGGACTCGAACTCCACCAGCACGTGGCGATTGCCTGTCGGCCCTTCCGGGTTCGCATGGCGCCCGGCCCGCACGGCAAATTTTGCGCCGTATTTCGCAAAAGCCGCCGCGTTCGCCTCGATATACTGCTTGTAGATCTCAGGGTCGCGGACATCGACCATGGCCATCCAGTAGCCCTTCTTGCTCATGATTTTCCCCTTCAGGGCTTCCAGCGCAGGAAATTGGTGATCAGCGCCAGGCCAAGCGCCTGGCTCTTTTCGGGATGGAACTGCGTGCCGGCGAGATTGTCACTGCTGACAGCGGCCGTCACCGGGCCACCATAGTCGGCAATCGCCAGCACATCGTCGGGTTTCCTGGCGTCGAGATGATAGGAGTGGACGAAATAGGCATGCAATCCCTTGGCGCCGGTCGGAATGCCGGAAAACAGCGGATGCTTGCGCGTGAGCTCGATCGTGTTCCAGCCGATCTGCGGGATCTTAAGCGCAGGATCGGCCGGGGTGATCTCCCTGACGTCGCCGGCAATCCAGCCAAAGCCTTTCGTAACGGTCTTTTCCAGACCTCGCTCCGACATCAGCTGCATGCCGACGCAGATGCCGAGGAACGGCCGCCGCTTGACGATCGCGACCTCCTCCACCGCTTCCCACATGCCAGGCACAGCGCGCAGCCCGGCCGCGCAATCGGCGTAGGCGCCAACGCCGGGCAGGACGATGCGGTCGGCGGTTCTGACACGCTCGGCATCGGCAGTCAGATCGATGGCGGCGGCGATGCCGGCTTCGTGCGCGGCGCGCTCGAAGGCCTTGGTGGCCGAGCGCAGATTGCCCGAACCATAGTCGATGATCGCGACCCGCATGTCAGGGTCTTCCCGGCGTGTGGTTCAGCCCTAGCGCGATGCCCATCTGCGCTGGCCGCGCATGGGCGGCATCCGGGACGATGCGTGGCGCGGGCGCTTGCTCGTCCGGATGCGTTTCGGCTTCCAGCACATAGCGCGTATCGGCATCGTCGAGCCTGTCGGCCTCGACCACGCCCCATTCATGCCAGCCACGACGGCGCAGTGCGGCAATCCGCAAGGCCTGCCCTTCCAGCCCGACATAGAGCGATACGAGCAGCGACAGCAGCGGGCCGGCCAGTCCAAGGCTCAATGCTTCGGCAAGCACCGAAAGGAGAGCCATGGCGACGAAGGCCAAGGCTGCCTCGATCCATAACCGGTGCCAGAGCAGCCACAGCGGCGGAACGAGGAAGCCGAGCCAGGAAAACCCATCCCGGATAAAGGCCGTCATATCAGACTTTTCGGCGCGGCCGGGCGGTTCCATCACGACATAGATGGCCATGACCTATCCCTTCAGAGATCCCTTGGTGGAAGGAACCGCGTCCGGCTGGCGCGGGTCGCTTTCAAGCGCGAAACGCAGCGCACGCGCCACGGCCTTGAAGCAGGTTTCGGCAATGTGGTGGTTGTTGGCGCCGTAGTGGTTGGTGACATGCAACGTGATGCCGGCATTCTGCGCCAGGGCCTGGAAGAATTCGCGCACCAGTTCGGTGTCGAACGTGCCTATCTTCGGGGATGAGAACGCAACGTTCCAGACAAGGAATGGACGGCCGGAAACATCGATCGCCGCCCGCGTCAGCGTCTCGTCCATGGCGAGATCGATCGAGGCATAGCGCATGATGCCGCGCCGCTCGCCCAGCGCCTTGGCCAGTGCCTGCCCGAGCGCGATGCCGGTATCCTCGACCGTGTGGTGGTCGTCTATGTGCAGATCGCCCTTGGCCTTGACCGTCATGTCGATCAGCGAATGGCGCGAAAGCTGGTCCAGCATATGATCGAAGAAGCCGACGCCCGTCGAAATATCGGATTTTCCCGAGCCGTCGACCTGGACCGACACGGTTATGTCGGTTTCCCCAGTCTTGCGGCTTGCGTTGGCGGAACGGGGCGGCATGACCTCATCCTTGTCCAGAGTTCAGTCCAAGCGATCACTTGCTTGAAAAACGAGAGCCTTCTAGCAGCATGATCCGGCGATTGCCAGTTGCCATGGCAGGCGGTATCGAGGGTGGCGGATGGCCGGTTTGCAATCATCGGACCTATGCATACATATGGCCGATCAAGTCACTCGTAATGCGCCAATCGCCTTCGCAGGATCGGTGCTGATCGGAGCAGAAAATGTCTGATAATCTGACCATGCACGCCACGACCATCGTGACGGTGCGCAAGGGCAGCAAGGTGGTCATCGCCGGCGACGGCCAGGTCAGTCTTGGCCAGACCATCATGAAGGGCAATGCCAAGAAGGTGCGCCGCATCGGCAAGGGCGGCAACGTCATCGCCGGTTTCGCCGGCGCCACCGCCGACGCCTTTACCCTTCTGGAGCGGCTCGAGGCCAAGCTCGAACAATATCCGGAGCAACTGACGCGGGCCTGCGTCGAACTTGCCAAGGACTGGCGCACCGACCGCTATCTGCGCCGGCTGGAAGCGATGATGCTGGTCGCCGACAAGTCGGTCTCGCTGGCGTTGACCGGCACTGGCGACGTGCTCGAACCGGAACATGGCGTCATGGCGATCGGTTCGGGCGGCAATTACGCGCTGGCTGCGGCGCGCGCGCTGATGGACACCGACAAGGATGCCGAGGAGATCGCCCGCAAGGCGATGCAGATCGCATCCGACATTTGCGTCTATACCAACAACAATTTCGTCATCGAAACGCTCGATGCGGGCTGACCCGGCCCTAGGCCATGATCCCGAAAAGTGGAAACCGGTTTTTGCTTCGCTGACCTCCGGTTCGGGGGGAGATCATGGCCAAACAAGAGAATAGATATGATTTTCGGCCGGTGACGGAGGCGGACCTGCCGATGATCGCGGCATGGCTCGCCGAGCCGCATGTCGGGGCGTGGTGGGATGATCCAGAGACGGAGATCGCCCAGATTCGCGAACACATCGACTCGATTTCCGTCGAGCCGCTGATCATCGAGCTCGACGGCGAGCCGATCGGCTATATGCAGAGCTACGACCCCCATCTGGAGGACGGCCACCCCTATCGCGACCAGCCGTTCGGCACGCTCGGCATCGATCTGTCGATCGGCAGGCCTGAGCTTGTCGGACGCGGCCACGGCTCGGCAATTGTCCGGCAGTTCGTGGAACAGCTGTTCGAGGAAGGGGCGCCGCGTGTCATCATCGACCCGGATCCGGCCAACGGACGAGCGATCCGCGCCTATGAAAAGGCCGGTTTCAGAGCTATCGATCGCAGGCAATCGGAATATGGCGACGCCGTGCTGATGGCAATTGACGCCGAAGAGGGGCAGTAACAGCATGAGCACAACCGGCGCCGACAAACCCGTCTCGGCCTATGAAGACAGCTGGCGGATGGGGCTTCTGCTCGTCCTCGGACTGATCATATTCCAGGCTGGAGCCCTTTACGGCATGGGCCGAACGCCGATCTGCACATGCGGCTATGTCAAGCTGTGGCACGGCATCGTGCAGAGCTCGGAGAATTCCCAGCATATTTCCGACTGGTACACATTCTCGCACATCATCCATGGCTTCCTGTTCTATGCGTTGGCATGGTTTCTGTTCCCGCGCTCGCCGATCGGGCTCAGGCTGGCATTTGCCGTCGCCATAGAGGGCGGCTGGGAACTTCTCGAGAACAGCCCTTTGATTATCGAGCGCTATCGCGCCGGCACGATCTCGCTCGATTACTACGGCGACAGCATCATCAATTCGGCGGCGGACACGCTGGCGATGGTGCTGGGATTTGTGATGGCGCGGAGGCTTCCTATATGGGTGATCGTGACCCTGGCTGTCATCTTCGAATTCGGTGTCGGCTACATCATCAGGGACAATCTGACACTCAACGTGATCATGCTGCTGCATCCGTTCGAGTCCATCCGGCAGTGGCAAAGTGGAATTTAGGGACATGACCACCTTCTCTCCCCGCGAAATCGTTTCGGAACTCGATCGCTTCATCATCGGCCAGAAGGACGCCAAGCGCGCCGTGGCCATCGCCTTGCGCAACCGCTGGCGCCGCCAGCAGCTCGAAGGCCAGATGCGTGAAGAGGTGATGCCGAAGAACATCCTGATGATCGGCCCGACCGGCGTCGGCAAGACCGAGATCTCGCGCCGCCTGGCACGCCTTGCCGGTGCGCCGTTCGTCAAGGTCGAAGCGACCAAGTTCACCGAGGTCGGCTATGTCGGCCGCGACGTCGAACAGATCATCCGCGACCTGGTCGAGATCGCCATCGGGCTGGTGCGCGAGAAGATGCGCGAGGATGTCAAGGCGCGCGCCCATATCAATGCCGAGGAGCGTGTGCTGGAAGCGCTCGTCGGCAAAACGGCGAGCCCGGCCACGCGCGACTCCTTCCGCAAGAAGCTGCGCGACGGCGAGCTCGACGACAAGGAGATCGAAATCGAAGTGAGCGACACCGGCACCGGCGGCATGCCCGGCTTCGAGATCCCCGGCATGCCGGGCGCCAATATCGGCGTGTTGAACATCAACGACATGCTGTCGAAAGCGATGGGCGGCCAGAAGACGAAGACGCGCAAGACGACGGTGAAGGAATCCTACGCGCTGCTGGTCGGCGACGAGTCCGACAAGCTGCTCGACCAGGATGAGGTGGTGCGCAGAGCGCTCGAATCGACCGAAAACGACGGCATCGTCTTCCTCGACGAGATCGACAAGATCGCCTCGCGCGAGGGCGGCATGGGCGCCGGTGTTTCCCGAGAAGGCGTGCAGCGCGACCTGTTGCCGCTTGTCGAAGGCACCACGGTGGCGACCAAATACGGACCGGTGAAGACCGACCACATCCTGTTCATCGCATCGGGCGCGTTCCACGTTGCCAAGCCGTCGGACCTGTTGCCGGAATTGCAGGGCCGTCTGCCGATCCGCGTCGAGCTGCGGGCGCTGGAAAAGGACGATTTCGTGCGCATCCTGACCGAGACCGAGGCCAGCCTGATCAAGCAGTACATCGCGCTGATGAAAACGGAGGGCGTCGACCTGGTCTTCACCGACGACGCCATCGATTCGCTGGCCGGCATCGCCGTCGATCTCAACGCCAGCGTCGAGAACATCGGCGCCAGGCGGCTGCAGACGGTGATGGAGCGGGTGCTGGACGAGATCTCCTATGACGCCCCGGACCGCCACGGAACGTCGGTCAGCATCGACGCCGCCTATGTGCAAAAGCATGTCGGCGACCTGTCCAGAAACACGGATTTGTCGCGATTCATCCTGTAAGACGGGACCGGGCGGCGGGAAGATTTCCGGACACTCTGCAGTGTGTGGCCAAATGGAAGCATCTGGCCACCTTTTGTCTCAGTTGTCGAAGGGCTCTCGACTCGAACTGGAGCTTTACCTAGTTTGCCCGGCGACTACAGCGCCGCGCGTCCTGTACACGCAGCGGACCTGTAGCACTTGATTTGGCGCATGACCCCGAAAATCGGTTCCGGTTTTCGGGGTCATGCGCTGTCACAGGCGGCGGGCGCATGAAAAAACTTTTTCTCGGCATTCTCGGGCTGACGCTGGCGACAGCCATGTTCGCCGCGCAAGCGGCGACGATGGTGCCGCCGGGCAACCGCCATGCCGAGCAGCCCAACATACCTGGCGCCTCGAGCCGGCGCACGCAGGCAACCAGCACCACCTTCCAAGCGAAATACCGCAAGGTCTATTCGCTGCTGCAGCACGACGCTGGCCTTCGCGGCAAGATCAGCCAAGCGGCGGCTACCTATGGCATCGATCCGATGCACATCGTCGGCGCCATCGTCGGCGAGCACACCTACAATGTCGACGCCTACGACCGGCTGCAGACCTACTACGTCAAGGCGATCTCCTATCTGTCGAGCAAGCTGTCCTTCGCCTATGAAGGCGAGGACATCACCGATTTCGTGCAACGGCCGCAATTTGCCAAATGCGCCGGCGAATCGGACAGCTACGCGCTTTGGGCGTGCCGCGAGCAGGTCTGGAACCAGTCCTTTCGCGGCAGGAATGTCGGGGGGACAAGTTTTCCCAACGACCGCTTCGGCGCCACCTTCTTTCAGCCCTATTATGCCGGCCAGACCTTCGGCCTCGGCCAGCTCAATCCGCTGACCGCGTTGCAGATGAGCGATCTCGTGCACCAGGTCTCCGGCCTGCCGAAGCTCGACGTTGGCGATCCGAACGGGGTCTACAAGACCATCATGGATCCGGACCTGACCTTGTCCTATGTCGCGGCGACGATCCGGAAATCGATCGATGCCTACGAAAGCATTGCCGGCTTCGACATTTCGGCCAATCCCGGCATCACAGCGACGCTCTACAATGTCGGCAGCCCGGAACAGCGCGCCTATGCGCTGAAGGCCGAAAACGACAAGCGCCGCGCCGCAGGCGAACCGGAGAAGCTGCCCGAGGAAAATTACTATGGCTGGCTGGTCAACGATAAATTGCCGGAGCTGAAGGCGCTGTTTTAGGCACGTGTTGAGGTTGCGGTGGTTGTCGTCACGCCGCCAGCAGCGACTTCAGCTTGACCGTTTGCGAACCGAGCGCCTCAGGCGCCGGCTTTGCCCGCCTGGCGATCAGCATCTCGGCTAAACGGATGTCGCGGGCGACCGAATTGCCTGGGCCGATGCCGCTTGCCGCGACCAGCCTGCCGTCGTCGGCGAGGTGGAACAGGATGAAGGCGCCGTCGTCGAGGTCGCGGCGCACGACCTTGCTGCCTTCATCGGAAAGCCCTGATATCTGCAAGGTCAGGCCGTATTGATCCGACCAGAACCACGGCACGGCCGCGTGCGCCTCGCCGGCGCCCAGCATGTTCCTGGCAGCAAGCGCACCCTGCTCCTGCGCGTTGCGCCAAGCTTCCAGCCGCACACGTCGGCCGCCATAGACGGCAAGCGGAAACGAGCAGCAATCGCCGGCGGCGAAGATGTCCGGATCGTCGGTGCGAAGCTCGGCATCGACTGCTATGCCGTTATCGATCGTCAGCCCCGCTTCCGCGGCAAGTCCGGTCACCGGCACGGCGCCGATGCCGATCACTGCGAGATCGGCGACGATATCCTGCCCGCCGGCAAGCGCGATACGCACCTCGGCGCCGTCGTCGGCGATCGCGGCGATGCCGTCGCCGCACAGGATTTTCACACCTTGAGCTTCATGCTCCTCGTGGATGATCTGGGCGATCTCGGCCGGCACGCCGCGCATCAGGATGCGCGGCTGCGCCTCGATGACGGTGACGGCGGCCCCCAGCCGTCGCGCCGCGGCGGCGAGTTCGAGGCCGATGAAGCCGCCGCCAACGATGGCGATGCGGTTTCCGGCGCTGAGATGGACGCGAATGGCGAGCGCGTCGTTGAAGGTCCGGAGATAGACGCAGCGCGCGCCAAGACCGGGCATTGGCAGCTTGCGCGGCACAGAACCGGTCGCCAGCAAAAGCTTGTCGTAAGGCAGGACCGAGCCGTCCGACAGGCGCACGAGATGCGCGGCGCGTTCGATCGCCACCGCCTGAACCGAATGGATATGCCGGATCGATCTCTCGGCCAGGATCTCATCGCTGGCGATCGCCTTGATCGCGGGCGCATCGCTGGCCATCGCGTCTTTCGACAGCGGCGGCCGCTCATAGGGCAGATGCGGCTCGTCGCCGACCAGCGTCACCGGCCCGTCATAGCCGAGATCGCGCAGCGCCAAGGCAGCCCGCCCGCCGCATTCGCCGGCACCGATGATGACCATTCCTTTCGCCATCACCGTCACCCGATCTGGACCAGGACTTTGCCGGCGTCGACCCTAACCGGATATGTCTTCAGATTGACGCAGACCGGCGCACCCCTGGCCGCACCGGTCTTGTAGTTAAAGCGGCCATTGTGCTTCGGGCATTCGATGATGTCGTCCATCACCAGTCCGTCGGCCAGATGCACCTTCTCATGCGTGCAGAGACCGTCCGTCGCGAAATACTCATCGTCGGGGCTGCGATAGATGGCGAAGGTGCGGCCGCCATGGTCGAACCGCATCACGTCCTCTTCGTCGATGTCTTCGGCATCACAGGCCTCGACCCAGTCGCTCATCAATCCTCCCGACGGTTTTTTGCTTGGTCAACTTGCCCGGCATGTTGCCTGGCATGGGCGCATATCATTCCGCTGCTGCCGCGACAGCATCGTTATCGTTGTGGAATTCCTCGCGATAGGGCTTCGCGGTCGGCGGCAGTTCGCGCCTGAGGAAATAGTCTTCATTGCGCAGCTGGCGCAGGAAGGCAGGCACCATCTCGCGATAGCCGGCCAGGATCGACGGTGTCGGCGCCGGCAGGTCGTGCTTGATCAGCTCATGCAGCCTGGGCAGCGCATGATAGGGCACCATCGGGAACATGTGATGCTCGACGTGGTAGTTCATGTTCCAGTAAATGAAGCGGCTGATCGGGTTCATGTAGACCGTGCGGCTGTTGAGGCGATGGTCGATGACATTTTCGGCGAGGCCGCCATGCTGCAGCAGGCCGGTCATGACATGATGCCAGGCGCCGTAAAGCCTGGGCAGCCCGACCAGCATCAAGGGCAGGAACGAGCCGCTATAAAGTGCCAGCGCGATGGTCCCGGCATAGATCGCGGTCCAGATGCGGGCAATGCGGATTGCCTTCGGTTGCTCCTGCTCGGGAATGAAGGTCTTTTCCGCCGGGCTGATGATGCCGGCCGCATTGCGCAGCATGTCGCTCATGGCATGCCAGGCATCGAGAATGCCGAAGAAATTGAGCACGACGCGCAACAGATCCGGCGGGCGCATCACCGCGATCTCCGGGTCGCGGCCGACGATGATCGTGTCGGTATGGTGCCGCGTGTGGCTCCACCGCCAGGTCACCGGGTTGCGCATGATCATGAAGCAGGCGAGCTGATAGATCACGTCATTCATCCACTGCGTCCTGAACGCGGTGCCGTGACCGCATTCGTGCCAGCGTGAATCGGTGGAAGAGCCGTAAAGGACGCCATAGACGAAGAAGAACGGCACGCACCACCAGGTGCCCCAGAACCAGGCGCCGCCTGCTCCGCTCAGGATCAGGGCGCCGAGCCAGATGATGGTGTCGCGGATCGCCGGGCCATCGGAGCGCTGCATCAGCGCCTTCATCTGCTTGCGGGGCACGTCGGTATGATACCATTCGGCCGCCGCCAGCCCGTTGTCGACGGCGAGCTTGGCGTCGCGGCCAATCAGGCTGTAGTCGCGCCGGGACGGTGCTACGTCCAAGGTTGCGTCCATGAGAAGTGCCTCCACCAGCATCCTGCAATCTACCCGGCCAGTGACCAGGCCGCGGCCGCAGATCTCGTAGTCTAGAAATAACCCCAAGCCATGATAGGCTCAATGTCATGAAGATAGTTTCTATCATTTTCTATCAGAATGATGTAAATTGGCTGGCAAGCGGAGAGAGCCATGGCCAAGCGACCAACCATAACCGATCTGGCGCGTATTTCAGGGGTCAGCGTCGCCACCGTCGACCGGGTGCTCAACAACCGCCTGCCGGTGCGCGAGGAGACCGCGCGCCGCGTCTATGAGGCCGCCACCAGCATCGGCTACCATGCCGCCGGGCTGATCAAGCAGCGCATGCGCCAGGACCTGCCAGAATACCGGCTCGGCTTTCTGCTGTTGAGGGGCAATGATGTTTTCTACGGCGATTTCGCGCGGGAGCTTGAACTGGCGGTGTCGCAATCGCAGCGCTTCCGCGGCGTCGCAACCATCGACTTCGCCACTTCGCTGGCTCCCGGCGAGATCGCTGCCCAGATGCGCAAGCTGGCGGCGAAATCCAGGGCCGTCGCCCTTGTCGGCCCCGACCATCCGACGCTGACGGCAGCCGTCGAGGCGCTGAAGGCGAGAGGGCAACCGGTCTTCTCGCTGCTGTCCGACTTTGCCGCCGGCATCCGCGAAGGTTATGTCGGCCTCGACAACCGCAAGGTCGGCCGCACCGCGGCCTGGATGATTGCCAGGGCGGCGAGGAAGCCCGGCAAGGTCGCGCTTTTTGTCGGCAGCCATCGCTTCCATGGCCATGAATTGCGCGAGATCGGCTTCAGATCATTCTTCCGCGAGCATGCGCCGGAATTCACGTTGCTGGAGACATTGGTCAATCTGGAGGCCAACCAGGTGACCCATGATGCGATGATCGATCTTCTGGCGCGGTACCCGGATCTTGCCGGCTGCTACGTGGCCGGCGGCGGCATGGAAGGCGCGGTTTCCGCGCTACGGACGGCGAGGCCGGCAAACATGCCGGTGGTCGTCTGCAACGAGATCAACGCCGAATCGCGCGCGGCGCTCGCCGACAACATCCTGACCATGGTGATTTCGACGCCGCTGGCAGCACTATGCCGCGAGCTTGTCGATCTGATGGCGCATGCCATCGAGGCAGGCGCGGCCAATGCGCCGGGCCAGACTTTCCTGCCCTTCGACATCTATCTGCCGGAAAACATCTAGGTTCGGGCAAACCTGGGGCTCAGACAATTCATCCAGGTTCAGATCGGGCGCCACGATGCGCCGGCAATGATGTGAACCATCAGCCTGATAGATTCTTGCAGAAGATTTGCCGGCCCTCAGCCGCGTTATCCGAAAATCCGTCATCCGATTTCGGAATCTCCTTGACGCCCGCAGGCGGAATGGAATAAATATTTCACTGGATAGGCATTTTGGTTCTTTCGTTCCGGAACATCTGTTTCAAGCAGAGGGCTGGCGTTCCAGTTGACGCAGAAATCGCCATCGGGAACGGAGATGGTAATCGGGAGAGATTCCCCTGTAGATCGGGGATTCCGGGTAGATCGGTGCAGCCGGACACCAATTCTGTGGAGGAGAAAATAAAATGAAAAAACTGCTTTTGGGCGTCGTGTTTTCGGCGCTGATGAGTTCGTCCGCTCTCGCTGCCAAGATCGGCGTGTCGATGGCACTGTTCGACGATAATTTTCTCACCGTGCTGCGCAACGGCATGATCGAGCAGGCCAAGGGCATGGAAGGCGTGGAACTGCAGGTCGAGGACGCGCAGAACGACGTCGCCAAGCAGCTCGACCAGATCAAGAATTTCGTCGCCTCGGGCGTCGACGCGATCATCGTCAATCCGGTCGACACCTCGGCCACCCAGGCAATGTCGGACGCCGCCGCTGCGGCCAAGGTTCCGCTGGTCTACGTCAACCGCGAGCCGGTCAATGTCGACACGCTGCCGGACAACCAGGCCTTCGTCGCCTCGAACGAGGTTGAGTCAGGCACTCTCGAAACCCAGGAAGTCTGCCGCCTGTTCAAGGAGGCTGGCAAGACCGAGGCCAATGTCTATGTGATCATGGGCGAGCTGTCGAACCAGGCCGCAGTGCAGCGCACCAAGGACATTGACGATGTGATCGCCACTCCGGAATGCAGCTTCATCAAGATCATCGACAAGCAGACGTCGAACTGGAAACGCGAGGAAGCGCAGAACCTGATGACCAACTGGCTGTCGACCGGCACGCCGTTCGATGGCGTGATCGCCAACAATGACGAAAGCGCCATCGGCGCCATCCAGGCCATGAAGGCCGCCAATGTCGACATGAAGTCGGTTGTCGTCGGCGGCGTGGACGCCACTCAGGACGCGCTTTCCGCGATGCAGGCGGGCGACCTCGACGTGACCGTGTTCCAGGATGCGGCCGGCCAGGGTGCCGGGGCGCTGGACGCGGCGCTCAAGCTTTCCAAGGGCGAGGCGGTTGAACAGAAGGTCTACATCCCCTTCCAGCTAGTCACGCCGGCAAACATCGACAAGTTCCTGCAGAAGAACTGAGGCAGCGGACCGTTTTTCGATAGGGAGCGGCGCGTCAGAGCATCGGAGCGATCTCGAGAATATCCGATGCTCAATCAAAGGGACGGCGCCGCTCCTCTTCCCTCATCGCCGTAGACAGGCGGCGGGAGGGCGACTGCTGACGGAGGAAGCAAGATTTGGCACAGACAACCCATGGCGTCGGCGGGCTCAGCTATGATGCGAAGAAGCGCACATGGCCTGCCGAGTTCAACGTTTTCCTGGCGCTCATCATCCTTGTCGGCGCCTTCGAGCTGATAGGCCGGGTCTTTCTTGGCGACAGCTTCCTGTTCAACACCCGCGCCAATGTCGATACGATCTTCAACGAGGCGCGCCTGCAGATCATCATCCTGCAGGTGTCGATCGTCGGCATCATCGCCATCGGCGTGACGCAGGTGATCATTTCCGGCGGCATCGATCTTTCCTCGGGTTCGATCGTCGGCGCCACGGCGATGATCGCCATGAGCTTCGCCCAGGTGGCGACGGTCAACGGCAACCCTAACCCCAAGGCGGTGTTCATCGAGCAGGGCTGGACCGACCTGCCGGTGATCGTGCCGGTGCTCGTCGCAATCGGCTGCGGCCTCTTGGCGGGCCTGATCAACGGCACGCTGATCGCCTACACCCGCATTCCGCCGTTCATCGCCACGCTCGGCATGATGGTCACCGCACGCGGCGTCGCCAAATGGTGGTCCAAGGGCCAGCCGATCTCGTTCCCGACCGAGAGTTTCGCCGCGATCGGCAAGGGGCTGATGCCGGTCATCATCTTCATATCGCTGGCGATTCTGTTCCAGCTGATCCTATCATACACCAGGTACGGCAAGCACTGTTATGCCATCGGCTCCAACGAGGACGCCGCGCGCATGTCCGGCATAAATGTCCAGAACCATAAGATCCTCGTCTTCGTCATTGCCGGCATCCTCGCCTCGCTCGCCGCCGTGGTGCTGAGCTCCAAGAACCTCACCGCTCAGGCCGGCATGGGCGTGATGTACGAGCTGGACGCAATCGCCATGGCGGTCATCGGCGGCGTCTCGCTGTCGGGCGGTCGCGGCTCGATCATCGGAACGGTGATCGGTGCGCTGATCTTCGGCGTCATCATCTCCGGCTTCACCTTCCTGCGCCTCGACGCCTATTACCAGGAGATGGTCAAGGGCGTGATCATCATCGGCGCAGTCGTTCTCGACCAGTGGCGCCAGCGCCTGCGGGCAATGAGGGCTTGATCATGTCGGACATCGTCCTGAAGACCGAAAACCTGACCAAATATTATGGCGGCGTGCATGCGCTCGAAAGCGCGAATTTCGAACTGCGCAAGGGCGAGCATGTCGCCATCATGGGTGACAACGGCGCCGGCAAATCGACCTTCGTGCGTCAGATCACGGCCGTCGAACAACGCACCAGCGGCAAAGTCTGGTTCGACGGCAAGGAAGTGAACTTCGCCGGCCCGATCGCGGCGCGCGAGGCGGGCATCGAAACGGTGTTCCAGAACCTGGCGCTTGCCGACGATCTCGACGTGCCGTCGAACCTGTTTCTCGGTCGCGAAAAGGTGCTTTTCAATCTTGGGCCTTTCTCGATCCTCGATCGCAAGTTCATGCGCAAGGCGACCGAGGCGGCGTTGATCCGCACGGCGGTCAAGATTCCCAACCTCAACAACACCATCCGCCACATGTCGGGCGGCCAGCGCCAATGCGTGGCGATCGCCAGAACGGCGACCTTTGCTTCCAAGCTCATCATCATGGACGAGCCGACGGCAGCCCTCGGTGTGCAGGAAACGATGCAGGTCGAAAACATCATCCGCACGTTGAAAGCCAATGGCGAGCCGCTGATCCTGATCAGTCACAACATGCGCCAGGTGTTCGACCTTTGCGACCGCATCGTCGTCTTCCGGCGCGGCCGCATCGTCGCCAATCTGCGCAAACAGGACACCGACGGCAACGATATCGTCTCATACATCACCGGCGCCAAGACGGGGGAGGCGGAACTGGCGGCCTAGCGCGGCGCCGGCGCGGCGAGCCATCGGCCGGTCGCTGTCGCAATAAGAAATCCACTGCGCCTCCTCTGAACGGTGCGGTAAAGATGCACTCCATTTCGAACCATCCTCAAAGGAATTCCCATGCCTCTCCGCTTCGCTCTTCTCGGTGCCGGTCGTATCGGCAAGGTTCACGCCCGCGCCGTCGGCTCCAATCCGCAGGCCAGGCTGGTCGCGGTGGCCGATGCGTTCGACAAGGCGGCGACGGATCTGGCTTCGGCCTTTGGCGCCGAAGTGCGCACCACCGAGGCCATCGAAAAAGCCGGGGATATCGACGCAGTTATCATCTGCACGCCGACCGACACCCATGCCGATCTGATCGAGCGGTTCGCCAAGGCCGGCAAGGCGATCTTCTGCGAGAAGCCGATCGACCTCGACGCCGGCAGAGTGGAACAATGCCTTGAAGTGGTCGACAAGGCCGGCGCCACTTTGATGGTCGGCTTCAATCGCCGCTTCGATCCGCATTTTGCCGCTGTGCGTAAGGCGATCGACGATGGCGCCATCGGCACGGTGGAGATGGTCACCATCACGTCGCGCGATCCCGGCCCGCCGCCGCTCGATTATATCAGCCGCTCGGGCGGCATCTTCCGCGACATGACCATCCACGATTTCGACATGGCGCGCTTCCTGCTCGGCGAGGAGCCGGTGGCGGTCAGCGCCCATGCCTCGGTGCTGGTCGACAAGAAGATTGGCGAAGCCGGCGACTTCGACAGCGTCAGCGTCATCCTTGAAACCGCTTCCGGCAAGCAGTGCATCATCTCCAATTCGCGGCGAGCCACCTATGGCTACGACCAGCGCATCGAGGTGCATGGCTCGAAAGGCATGGTTGCGGCTGAGAACCAGCGGCCGGTGTCGATCGAACTGGCCAACGAGAAAGGCTATACGCGCCCGCCGCTGCACGACTTCTTCATGACCCGCTACCTCGACGCCTATGCCAACGAGATCGCCGCCTTCATCGCTGCGGCGACATCAGGCAACAAGGCGGCGCCGAGCGGCAAGGACGGGCTCGTCGCGCTGAGGCTGGCGGACGCGGCGCTGAAATCGGCGAGGGAAGGCAAGACCGTTCGCCTCGACAAGACCATCTGAGCAACACCAATCACGGGAGCAAGGCGATGAACGGTTCCACCGGTCGCAATTCCGAAACACGCGCCATCGTCACCGGCGGCGCGCAAGGTATCGGCTTCGCCGTCGCCGAGGCGTTGGCCGACGAGGGCTGCCGGGCGTTAGCGCTGGTCGGCCGCTCGCAGGGGAAGGGCGACAAGGCCGTCGCCACCCTCAACAAGTCGGGCGTCGACGCCATCTTCATCAGCGCCGATGTTTCCAAAGTGGCCGACTGCAAGCGGGCCGTCGAAACGGCGATCGCTCATTTCGGCGCCATCAACGCGCTGGTCAACGCCGCCGCCACCTCGGCGCGCGGCTCACTGGTCGAGACGAGTGAAGAGCTTTTCGACCAGATTTTCCAGACTAATGTGCGCGGCCCCTTTTTCCTGATGCAGGGCGTGGTGGCGCAGCTGCTCGCCCGCAAGGCGCCTGGCTCCATCGTCAATGTCCTGTCGATGTCCGCGCATTGCGGCCAGTCGTTCCTGGCACCCTATTCTTCGAGCAAGGGCGCGCTGGCGACGCTGACCAAGAATGTCGCCAATGCGTACCGCAGCAACCGCATCCGCTGCAACGCGGTGCTGCCCGGCTGGATGGACACCGAAGGCGAGGCGATCGTGCAGAAGAAATGGCACGACGCGCCTGACGACTGGCTGGAAAAGGCCGAGGCGGCGCAGCCGATGGGCCAATTGGTGAAGCCGGACCAGCTTGCCCGGCTGATCAGCTATATGGTCAGCCCGCAGTCGGGCGTCATGACCGGGTCGCTGGTCGACTACGACCAGAGCATCGCAGGGGCCTCGCCGGAGTAGCTTCAGGCAGCGTCAGTTTGAAACGTCGGCGGAGGATTAGGTCCTGTGTGCATCGTGCAACCCCGCCAACTCAACCTGAACGTCGGCCAACTCTTGTTTCCAGTAGGCGAGATCCTCCGGCGTAGCTGGCGTCCCGAAGGCGTTGGCCTCGTAAGCGCTCAGCATGGCTTTGGCTGTTCTTAGGCGCGCCTCTGCCGCCGCTCGCAGCAGCGCATAAACATCGACCGGTTCTTCAGGATTTGGGTCCATTACCCCTAAACGTATCGAAGCTTGGGCTGGATCGCGAGAGGCAGGCCGTCAGATTTCAAGCTGAGGCGTTCCCTATATCAGAGACGTGACAAGCGCCTTCGCTTCGACTATATGAGCCTCATGATCAACCTGACCGCCACGTATTGGTACTTTAGGAGCTCGCTGGCGGCGGGAGGATTGCGCTCGATCTGAAGATTGCAGCATCAAAATCCGAACAGCCGCCAGACCTGGCGGCTTTTTTGTTTCAGCCGGCAGGTCTCCCAATCAGGAGCAGAAAGCCGTGTTGACCACCACAGATGATCTTCGGGTCAAGGAGATCCGAGAACTGAGTACGCCGGACCAGGTGATGCGGGAGATACCGCGCACGCTGACCGCGACGCGCACCGTTACCGCATCACGCAACGCCATCCACGCCGTGCTGACCGGCACTGACGATCGGCTGATCGTCGTCGTCGGCCCCTGTTCGATCCACGACCCGGCCGCTGCCGTGGACTATGCCAGCCGCCTGGCGACGCTGCGCGAGAGCCTGTCGGACCGGCTGGAGATCGTGATGCGCGTCTATTTCGAGAAGCCGCGCACGACGGTCGGCTGGAAGGGCCTAATCAACGATCCTGACCTCGACGGCAGCTTCAACATCGACAAAGGATTGAGGCTGGCCCGTAACGTGCTCTCCGCCGTCAACAATCTCGGCCTGCCGGCGGCGACCGAATTCCTCGACATGGCCACCCCGCAATACATTGCCGACCTCGTCGCCTGGGGCGCGATCGGCGCGCGCACAACCGAGAGCCAGATCCATCGGGAGCTCGCATCCGGCCTATCCTGCCCGGTCGGCTTCAAGAACGGCACCGACGGCAATTTGCGGATCGCCGCCGAGGCGGTGAAATCCGCCGCGCAGCCGCATCATTTCATGGCGGTTACGAAGGGCGGGCGCAGCGCTATCGCGACGACTACCGGCAACGAGGACTGCCACGTCATCCTGCGCGGCGGCATTCAGCCCAATTATGACGCGGCAAGCGTCGCGGCGGCCAGTGCGGACCTCGCCAGGATCGCCGTAGAACCTCGGCTGATGATCGATGTCAGCCACGCCAACAGCAACAAGAAGCCTGAGAATCAGCCGAAGGTAGCGGCTGACGTGGCCGGCCAGGTTGCGGCAGGCGACGAGCGCATCATCGGCGTCATGATCGAGAGCAACCTCGTCGCCGGCCGCCAGGACGTCGTGCCCGGCAAGCCGCTCGTCTATGGCCAGAGCATCACCGATGGCTGTATCGACTGGGCGACCACCGAGACGGTATTGCACGGCCTTGCCGACGCGGTCGAGCGACGCCGGTCGGCGCGGCGCGCCATGATCGCCAGCCGTCCGGGAGCGGCCTGAGGCGGAGGTTTACCTCACCGCCACCCAGCGCTTTTCCTCGAACGAGCGCGCCATCGCATGCACGGTGCGCTCGATCTCCAGCCCCTCGTCGAAATCGATGATCCGCGCCGGCCTGCCGGCCAGCCTGGTCAGCAGTTCCCGGCATTCGATGATCTTGAGGTCGTTGAAGCCAAGCCCGTGGCCGGGCGCCGGCAAGAAGGCATCGTAGGGATTATGGTGCGGCGCCACCAGGATGGTTCGGTAGCCCTGCTCGGTCGGGCGGTCGGCAGTAAGATAGAGCTGAAATTCGTTCATTCGTTCCTGGTCATACAGGATCGAACCCTTCGAGCCGAAGATCTGGATTGCGATCCGGCCCTTGCGGCCCCAGGCCGAACGGTTGACCAGCAGCGTGCCGGCAATGCCGTTTTCGAGATGCATCAGCACGCTGGCGATGTCGTAGGTCTCGACCGCGCGGCGTCCGCCGGACACGAGTTTGCGGTCGGCGTAGGGCTTGGCCATGTCGCACATGACGCGGGCGACGCGGCCGAACAGCACGGCGACCAGCGACAGCGGATGCACGGCGAAATCGTCGAGCGCGCCGTATCCGGACGCCGCCTCGTGCTTCCAGAAGAACGGCGCCTCCGGGTCGGCCATGAAATCCTCGTCCATCTCGATGCGCAGGTGATTGACCTCGCCGATGATCTTCTCGCCGAGCAGCGCACCGATATGGCGGATCGCGGGATTCTGGATGTAGTTGTAGCCGAGAGCAGCCACTTTGCCGGACTTTTGAGCCGCAGCCGCCATCGCTTGCGCCTCCGCAAAGCTCGGCGCCATCGGCTTTTCGCACCATAGATGCTTGCCGGCTTCGAGGATGGCGATGGCCATTTCCGGATGGAACTGGTTTGGCGTGGTCAACGAGACGATATCGACGTCCGGATCGTTGACGACAGCGCGCCAGTCGCCGGAAGCCTTGGCGAAGCCGAATTCGGTGGCACGGCGTTTGGCAAGCTCCTCATCGACCTCGCCGAGATGGACCAGCCTTGGTTTGGCCACGTCGGGGAAGACGGTGCCGACCGCGTTCCAGGCGATGGCGTGACACTTGCCCATGAAGCCTGTGCCGATGAGGCCTACTCCGACCATTTCCCTTGTCTCCGCTGTCAGCAAGATTTGTGTGGATGAATTAGTCCATTTTGTTCAGAAATGGAACGCATGCCTCATTTTTTATGGCCTTCTTGCACAGGCCCGCTATGATGGGGCACACAGCATCGACTGAGGGGTTGGGCGGAGCGACGATGGACGAACGGGTGCCCCGCGATTTCGAGACGCTGCGTAGGACGATCCTGGACCGGCGGCAGAGCCTGCCCAAGCGTATCGCGCAGATCGCCGCCTATGCGCTCGACAATCCCGACGATATTGCCTTCGGCACCGCCGCCAGCATCGCCGCCTCAGCCGGCGTCCAGCCTTCGACCCTGATCCGCTTCGCCCAGCAGCTCGGTTTCGACGGCTTCACCAGCCTGCAGCTGGTGTTTCGCGAGCGGCTGCGCGAGCGCAATTCGTCCTATGATGAAAGGCTGGCGGCCTTGCGCGCCAAGGCCGAGGAAGGCGCCGGTCACCGGGCGATCTTCGACGGCTTCGTCGCCGCGGCCAGCACGTCGCTCAACGATATTTCAGGCAGGTTGAACGAAGACCATTTCGAAGATGCGATCGCCTTGCTGACAAAGGCGGAAACCATCTATGTGCTGGCCAAGCGCCGCTCCTATCCGGTCGCCTCCTACATCGCCTATGCGCTGGGCAAGCTCAAGATCCGCAATCAGCTGATCGAATCGGCCGCCGGCCTCAACGCCGAGATGATCGGCTTTGCCTCGCCCAGGGATGCCGTCATCGCCATCAGTTTCTCACCCTATGCCCCAGCGGCCATCGAGGAAGCGCGCGTCATCTCGGAGCAAGGCGTGCCGATCGTGGCGATCACCGACAGCTCGTTTTCGCCGCTCGCCCAGTTCGCCAAGGTCTGGTTCGAGGTCGCCGAGGCCGATTTCGCCGGCTTCCGCTCGCTGTCGGCGACGATGGCGCTGGCCATGGCGCTGACCGTTGCGGTTGGCGAGAAGCGGCGCGATGCCGGTCGCAAACGCAAGACCTAGGGGCCACTTTTCAGCAAAGGAATGCGCGTTCCATATTGACTATGGATTGGAATTATTATTTCATATTGCCGGCGCCACGCTGCCGCTCGCGCGTGTACCCCAAGACAACAAGGCCGATGGGAGGTTCGAATGGGCGAAGCCG
The DNA here is from genome assembly GCF_040319125.1 of Mesorhizobium sp. M0938. NCBI lineage: Bacteria > Pseudomonadati > Pseudomonadota > Alphaproteobacteria > Hyphomicrobiales > Phyllobacteriaceae > Mesorhizobium > Mesorhizobium sp. M0938. The sequence goes on from NZ_JAMYNS010000001.1 coordinate 257,729, forward strand.
TGGACGCGAAACATGCGCCGCTCGATGTTATCACCATCGGCCGCGCCTCCGTCGACCTCTATGGCCAGCAGATCGGCTCGCGCCTTGAGGACATCACCTCCTTTGCCAAGTCGGTCGGCGGCTGCCCGGCCAATATTTCGGTAGGCACGGCGAGGCTCGGCCTGCGCTCGGCTCTGCTCACCCGCGTCGGCGACGAGCAGATGGGCCGCTTCATCCGCGAACAGCTGATCCGGGAAAGCGTGTCGGTTGGCGGCCTCAGGACCGACCCGGACCGGCTGACGGCGCTGGTGCTGCTGTCGGTCGAGGACGAGGGTATCTCGCCGATGATCTTCTACCGCTCCGACTGCGCCGACATGGCACTTTCGGAAGACGATATCGACGAAGCGTTCATTGCCTCGGCGCGTGCGATCGTCGTCACCGGCACGCATTTTTCGCGGCCCAACAGCGATGCCGCGCAGCGCAAGGCGATCCGCGCTATCAAGGCCAAGGGCGGCAAGGTGGTGTTCGACATCGACTATCGCCCCAATCTCTGGGGGCTCGCCGGCCACGCCGAAGGGTTCGAGCGCTACGTGAAATCAGACCGGGTCTCCGCCCAGTTGAAGACGGTGCTGCCCGACTGCGATCTGATTGTCGGCACCGAAGAGGAGATCATGATCGCGTCGGGCGCCGACGATTGCCTGAGCGCGCTGAAGACGATCCGCTCGCTGTCCAAGGCCACCATCGTCTTGAAGCGCGGCGCCATGGGCTGCATCGTCTATGACGGGCCGATCAGCGACGATCTCGAGGACGGCATTGTCGGCAAGGGCTTTCCGATCGAGATCTACAATGTGCTCGGTGCCGGCGACGCATTCATGTCGGGCTTCCTGCGCGGCTGGCTCGGCGGCGAAAGCCTGGAGACGGCGGCGACCTGGGCCAATGCCTGCGGCGCTTTCGCCGTGTCGCGGCTGCTCTGCGCGCCGGAATACCCGACCTTTGAGGAATTGCAGTTTTTCCTCAAGAACGGCAGCAGGCACCTGGCGTTGCGCAAGGACGAGGCGATCAACCATATCCATTGGGCGACGACGCGCAGGCGCGACATTCCCTCGCTGATGGCGCTGGCCTGCGACCATCGTATCCAGCTTGACGATGTCGCCGCGAAGGCCGGTGCCGACCCGTCGCGCATCCATGATTTCAAGGTGCTGACTGTCAAGGCTGCGGCGAAAGTTGCCGCCGGCCGCGCTGGTTATGGCATGCTGCTCGACGAGAAATACGGCCGCGAGGCGATGTTCGAATTTGCCCGCCATTCCTTCGCCTGGCTTGGCCGGCCGGTCGAACTGCCGGGATCTCGGCCGCTTCGTTTCGAATTCTCGCAGGACATCGGTTCGCAATTGATCGAGTGGCCGGTCGACCATTGCATCAAATGCCTGTGCTTCTATCACCCTGACGACCCGGAGCCGCTGAAGACCGAGCAGCAGCAGAAGCTCAAAGGCCTGTTCGAGGCCGCGCGCAAGGTCGGTCGCGAACTGCTTATCGAGATCATCGCCGGCAAGCATGGCGAGCTCGACGACACCACCATTCCGCGCGCGCTGGAGGAACTCTATGCGCTTGGCATCAAGCCCGACTGGTGGAAACTCGAACCGCAGGCTTCAGCCGGCGCCTGGGCAAAGATCGAGGCGGTGATCCTGAAGAACGACCCATGGTGCCGCGGGATTGTGCTGCTCGGCCTGGAGGCGCCGCAGGACGAACTGGAAGCGGCCTTCGCTGCCACTGCCAACGCGCCCATCGTCAAGGGTTTTGCCGTCGGCCGCACCATCTTCATCAACGCCGCCGAACAGTGGCTTGCCGGCAAGATGTCGGACGAGGAGGCAGTGGCCGACATGGCGTCTCGCTTCGAGAAACTGACCGAGGCGTGGCTTGCCGCGCGTGGCCGCAAAGCAGCATAAGAAGGCGCGGCATAAGGACTGCGGAGGAAAACAAAATGACCAAGACGATCCGCCTGACGATGGCGCAGGGGCTGACCCGCTTTCTTGCCTGCCAGATGACCGAGATCGACGGCAGGAAAATGCCGATCTTCGGCGGCGTCTGGGCGATCTTCGGCCATGGCAATGTCGCCGGCGTCGGCGAAGCGCTTTATCAGGTGCGCGACGAATTGCCGACCTTCCGCGCCCACAATGAGCAGGCGATGGCGCATGCGGCGATCGCTTATGCCAAAGCCAATTTCCGGCGCAGGTTCATGGCGGCGACCAGCTCGATCGGCCCCGGCGCGCTCAACATGGTGACGGCGGCGGCATTGGCGCATGTAAACAGGTTGCCCGTCCTGTTTCTCCCCGGCGATGTCTTCGGCAATCGCATCCCCGACCCTGTCCTGCAGCAGGCAGAGGATTTTTCCGACGGCACGGCGACGGTCAATGACTGCTTCCGGCCGGTGTCGCGCTATTTCGACCGCATCACCAGGCCGGAGCAGATCATCCCGGCGCTCAATCGCGCCATGCAGGTGCTGACCGATCCGGCCGAATGCGGACCGGTGACGCTGTCGCTCTGCCAGGACGTGCAGGCCGAGGCCTATGACTACCCCGAGAGTTTCTTTGCCGAACGGGTCTGGCATCAGCGCCGTCCGCGTCCCGACCGTAGCGAGTTGGCGGCCGCGGTGGCGGCGCTGACGGGCGCGAAAAAACCATTGGTGATTGCCGGCGGCGGCGTGCTTTATTCCCAGGCTTCCGACGAATTGGCGAAGCTGGTGCAGGACGCCGACATTCCGGTCTGCGAGACGCAAGGCGGCAAATCCTCGCTGCCGGACGATCATCCGCTTAACATGGCGGCGGTCGGCGTCACCGGCACTTCGGCGGCCAACCGTCTGGCCGAAGAAGCCGATGTCGTGCTTGCCGTCGGAACCAGGTTGCAGGATTTCACCACCGGCTCCTGGGCACTGTTCAAGAATTCCGGCAAAACCATCATCGGCCTCAACGTCCAGCCTTTCGACGCGGGAAAGCACCAGGCGCTGCCGTTGGTCGCCGATGCGGCGGAAGGGCTCGCCGAACTCGGGGCAGCGCTGAAGGGCTGGAAGGCGCCTCCTGCCTGGGCCGACAATGCGGCCAAGGGCAAGAAGGACTGGCAGGCCGATGCCGGCAAGGTGACGGCGTCGACCAATGCCGCCTATCCCTCCGACGCGCAGGTGATCGGCGCCGTGCAGCGCGCCATGGGGTCCGACGTGATATTGCTTCATGCCGCCGGTGGCCTGCCCGGCGAGTTGCACAAGCTCTGGCAGGCGGGCGCACCCGGCTCCTACCACGCCGAATACGGCTTCTCGACCATGGGCTACGAGATCGCAGGCGGGCTCGGCGTCAAGATGGCCAAACCCGACGAGGAAGTCGTCGTGATGATCGGCGACGGCTCCTATCTGATGCTCAATTCCGAGATCGCAACGTCGGTCATGCTTGGCCTCAAGCTGACCGTCGTGCTGCTTGATAACAGAGGCTATGGCTGCATCAACCGGCTGCAGATGGCGACCGGCGGCGCCAACTTCAACAATCTCTTGAAGGACGCACGCCACGAGGTTCTGCCCGATATCGACTTCGCCGCGCATGCCGCGAGCCTTGGAGCGATTGCCGAGAAAGTCTCGTCGATCGCCGGGCTGGAAACGGCGCTGGCGCAAGCGAAGAAGAATACCAGGACCACTGTGCTGGTCATAGAAACCGATCCGCTGGTCTCGACCGAAGTTGGTGGAAGCTGGTGGGACGTTGCCGTGCCTGAAGTCTCGGCACGGCCGCAAGTGAATGCGGCGCGCAAGAAATACGAGGAAGCACTGAGTGGGCGGGCGCGTTAGCCGCTCACGAAGGCTGTTTTGAATGTTTGACATTGGAGTAACGACTTGAAAGCCAAACTGGGCATGTCCCCGATTGCGTGGTGGAACGACGATCTTGCGGAACTCAGCGATGACGTGTCGCTGGAGGAATGCCTGGCGCAGTCGCGGTCGGCGGGCTTCACCGGCATGGAAATGGGCCGCCGTTTTCCCAGTGACCCTGATATCATGCTGCCGATCCTGAAAGAGGCCGACGTCACGCTTTGCGGCGGCTGGTTCTCCGGCACGCTGGTCGACGAAGACATGGCCAGGAATAAGGACCGCATCCAGCCGATGATCGATCTGTTCAAGGCGGTGAACGCGCCTTGCATCGTCTATGGCGAGGTCGGCCGCTCCATCCAGGGTGATCGCTCGAAGCCGCTCGCCACCAAGCCGAGGCTTTCGGACGACGAGATGAAAGCCTATGCGAGGCGCCTGACGCAATTCGGCGAATGGTGCGCCGAGCAGGGCATGCCGCTGTCCTATCACCATCATATGGCGGCGGTCGTCGAGACCGAGCCCGAACTCGACGCATTCATGCGCTACTCGGGAGAAGGCATTCCGCTGCTGCTCGATGCAGGCCATCTGGTTTTTGCCGGCGGCGATGTTCTGCGTGCCATCGACAACCATCACAAACGCATCAACCACGTGCATGTGAAGGACGTGCGCATGGGGGTGATCGAAAAACTCGACCGCCAAAGACAATCCTTCCTCGATGCCGTGGCACTTGGCGCCTTCACGGTGCCGGGAGATGGTTCGCTGGATTTTGGCGCCATTGTGGAAAGGTTGGCGAACTATGGCTATGAAGGCTGGTTCGTGGTCGAAGCCGAGCAGGATCCCAAAGAGAATCCGCCGCTCAAGATGGCGCAAGTCGGCTACAAGGAGTTGATGCGGGTGATGACGGCGGCAGGCTACGCGGTTGAAACACAGGGCTTCCCTAATGCTTGAATGCAGTGTTCCCGAGCGCGGGCTGATCCGATGCGAGGGCTGATCCGATGAAGGACTCTGAGCATCCGTTCTTCCGGCCTCTGTGGCGGCGCGTTGCCATCGTCGCGGTCTGCCTGGTCTGGGCCGTGGTCGAGTTTGCCACCGGCGCGCCATTCTGGGGCACGATCGCGCTCGGCTTCGCCGGCTATGCCGTGTGGCAGTTCTTCTATCTCTACAAGCCGGCCGCTGGGGACAAGGCTTCGGCCGACACCGAACCGAAGGAATAAAGCAGTCCATGGCGCTGAAGTTTTTGTGGATCGATACCGCGTGACTGATAGATCGCATGCGTCGGCGATTGGCCGGAACACCCCTCGCTTCGTCATCCTAGGGCGGAGCAAGGAGCGCAGCGACGCGGCGAAGACCCTAGGATCCATGCCATGACTTCGAAGTGTTATGACGGTGCAGAATTCTGCTCCGCTGTGCCCTTCGGCCAAGGTTACGGCATGGATCCTAGGGTCTTCGCGACGGAGCTTCGCTCCTGCTTCGCCCTAGGATGACGAAGTTGGAAGGCCTCGGCCAATCTCTCCAAGGTTTCGCGACAATCCATCGAAATCTTGGCTGCGCCAATCGAGTGTCGAGGAATAGGAGAGCGACAATGTCAGAACTGCTCGTCAAAGCCGATAAGGGCCATGGCCGCGTCGCCCATGTGACGCCGCAAAGCGCCGGCTGGACCTATGTCGGCTTCGATCTGCATCGATTGCGGCCAGGCGAGACGGTCTCGGGGCAAACTGCGGATCGCGAAGTCTGCCTGGTGTTCGTCACCGGCAAGGGCAAGGCCGCGGCCGGCGGCAAGGATCTCGGCCTGCTGGGCGAACGCATGTCGCCCTTCGAGGGCAAGCCGTGGTCCGTCTATGTGCCGCAGGGCTCTGGCTGGTCAGTGACTGCCGACACCGATCTCGAACTCGCGGTCTGCTCGGCGCCTGGGCTTGGCGGCGGACTGCCGGTCCGCATCATCGGGCCGAAGGATCTCGGCCAGGAGGTTCGCGGCAAGGGCACCAACACGCGCTACGTCACCAACATCCTGCCCGAGGGCAAGCCGGCCGATTCCTTGCTGGTGGTCGAGGTCATCACGCCGGGAGGCCATACGTCGAGCTACCCGCCGCACAAGCATGACCAGGACAATCTGCCTGATGAGTCCTATCTCGAGGAGACCTACTATCACCGGCTCAACCCGCCGCAGGGTTTTGCCTTTCAGCGCGTCTATACCGATGCCGACAGGAATGGCGCTCGTTCGCTCGATGAGACGATGGCGATCGAGGACGGCGACGTCGTGCTGGTGCCAAAGGGCTATCACCCTTGTGCCGCCTGCCATGGCTATGACCTCTACTATCTCAACGTCATGGCCGGGCCGAAGCGGACGTGGAAATTCCACAACGCGCCCGAGCACGAATGGCTGATGAAGAGCTGATCGCGCGGCTCTTCCGGGTCGGCAAACTGGCCCAAAGCGAAAAAATCGTCGGCTAATGACCCGCCTGAACAACTTTGTTATCAGGAGCGATCATCAGCTTCGTCATTTCGTCATGCAAATCGCCTATGGCAGCGGGAGTTGACGAGGACTTTCGATGCGCTACGCTATCTATTTCACCCCCCGGCAGGACGAACCGCTGGCGCGGATCGCCGCCAATTGGCTCGGCCGCGACCCATTCGGCGCCGCCACAAGGCCGGTCGAGGCCGTGGGCGAGCTGTCGGCGGCGGAGGTGGCCTTTCATACCGCTTCGGCGCGCCGCTACGGCTTCCATGCGACGCTGAAGGCGCCCTTCCGGCTGGCCTCGAACGAGACGGAGGCCTCGCTTCGCGCGGCCCTCGACGATTTTGCCGAGACGACGCCGGTGGTGATGATCCCGCGTCTGGTCGTCAGCCAGATCGATGGCTTCTTCGCGCTAGTGCCGGAAGGACCGCTGCCGACGCTCAACCGCTTCGCCGACGACGTCGTGCGAGACTTCGACCGTTTTCGTGCACCGCTGAGCGAGGCAGAAATTGAACGGCGCAGCCCCGATTCGCTGAAGCCGGCCGAATTCCGCAATCTCTGCCAGTGGGGCTACCCCTATGTGTTCGAGACCTTTCGGTTCCATATGACGCTGTCCGGCCGTGCCTCGCCACAGGAAAGCCCACGTCTTCGCTTAGCAATCGACAGCCTGTTTGCGCAGGTCCTGCAAAAACCGGTGCCGGTGGACGCGCTGACCCTGTTTGTCGAAACCGAACCTGGCGCCCCGTTCATGGTGCTGTCCCATCACGCGCTCGGACGCCGCCCGGCCAGAAAAACTGCCTGAAATGACCGTTCGTTTTAACCGTATTTGTCCGACGCCAATTGATCCCAACTGGCTGCAAGATGCTCCAAGGACTGCCCTGAAATGACCGCCGAGACCGTTCTCAACAATGCCCGCATCGTGCTTGCCGACGAGATCGTCGAAGGATCGATCGTGCTGCGCGACGGCTTGATCGCCGGGATCGATGCCGGTGCCGGCCGGAGTGGCGAAGATATGGGCGGGGATTTCATCATTCCCGGGCTGGTCGAGCTTCATACCGACCATCTCGAAGGCCATTACGCCCCACGGCCGAAAGTACGCTGGAACCCGATCGCCGCCGTGCTCGCCCATGATGCGCAAGTGGCGACCGCCGGCATCACCACCGTGCTCGATGCCTTGCGCGTCGGCATGGACGACGATGCCGACATGAATTCGGCCGATATGCGCAAGCTGGCCGACGCGATCGAGGACAGCGTCCAGCAGGACCGACTGCGGGCCGATCATTTCATCCATCTGCGCTGCGAGGTTTCGGCGCCGGACTGCCTCGCAGGCTTCACCCATTTCGACGGCGATGAGAGGATCAAGCTGGCGTCGCTGATGGACCATGCGCCGGGGCAGCGCCAGTTTGTCGACTTGGAAACCTATGCCTATTACTACCAGCGCAAGCTGAAGCTGACGGATCGCGAATTCCAGCAATTTTGCGAGAAGCGGATGGCGGAGTCGGCGACGAATTCTGGACCGAACCGCGCCTTCATCGCCGCCGCCTGCCATCAGCGCGGCATCGTGCTGGCCAGCCATGACGACGCGACATTGGCCCATGTCGACGAAGCGACCGAACAAGGTGTCCGCGTCGCCGAGTTCCCAACTACGGAAGAAGCCGCCAGGGCCTCGAAAGAGGCGGGCCTCGGCGTGCTGATGGGCGCGCCCAACGTCATGCGCGGCGCCTCGCATTCGGGCAATGTCTCGGCCCGCACGCTTGCCGGCGAAGGCCTGCTCGACATACTGTCGTCCGACTACATTCCGTTCAGCCTTATCCAGTCGGCGTTTTTCCTCGGCGAAGTGGTCGACGGAATTTCCCTGCCTCAGGCGGTGGCGATGGTTTCGAAGAATCCGGCCGAGGCGGTCGGCCTCACCGATCGCGGCGTTATCGAGCAGGGCCGGCGCGCCGATCTGGTTCGTGTACGTCTCGACGACCATGTCCCGGTGGTCCGCACGGTCTGGCGGCAGGGACGACGGGTCGCATGATGGCGTCGGGGTTGATCGAGCGTGAATTGTCGGCCGAGGCGTTTCCGATCCGCGACGGCGTCTTCGTCGCCGTGGTCGGGCCGAGCGGCGCCGGCAAGGACACGGTGATCGGCTATGCCCGCACCCTGTTTGCCGACGAGAGCCGGCTGGAGTTCGTCCGCCGGGTCATCACCCGGCCGAGCGACACGGCAAGCGAAGATCACGACACGCTGGCCGACGCAGCCTTTACCGAGGCCGAAGCGGACGGCGCCTTCGCCATCTCCTGGGAGGCGCATGGCTTGCGCTACGGCATCCCGGCTGACGTCGACTGGTCGGTCGCCAATGGCCGCGTCGCCATTGCCAACGTCTCCCGCGCCATCATCCCGGTTCTACGCGAGCGTTACGCCAATCTGGCCATCGTCGAGATCACCGCTTCACCGGAAATCCTGGCCGAACGGCTGGCCATGCGCGGCCGCGAGTCGCGCGGCGAAGTGCTGGCGCGGCTTTCGCGCAGCGCCAATCTGGCGTTGTCCGGGCCAGGCGTCACCTCGATCGACAATAGCGGCGCGCGCGAGGCAGCCGGCGAGCGCTTCGCCGATGTGCTTCGCAAGGCGATGGCGTTCTCGGATATCTCGGGCCTGATCTAGGCTGCCCCTTACCTTCTCCCACAAGAGGAGAAGGGAGAGGCGGAGCCACTATTCCGCCGCCGCACCAGCCGCGCTCTTGCGGGCTGCCCCCAGCATCAGCCGCCGCTCCCGGAACACGCCCCATTGCTGGTCGACCAGCACGCCGATGAGGATCACCCCGCCCATCACCGCGAAGTTGAGCGAGGACGGGATGCCGAGCAGGTTGACGAGGTTTTGCAGCTCCTGCAGGAGAACCGTTCCGAGGATGACGCCGATCAGCGAGCCTTCACCGCCGCGCAGCGAGAAGCCGCCGAGCACGGCTGCGGCAATGGCATAGAGTTCGTAGAACTGGCCGTGGCTCGCCGGCGAGATCGAGCGCGTGTACATGGCGAAATAGATCGCCGACAGCGCCGTCAGCACACCGCAGATAACATAAGCCGCTATGACGACGCGCCCGGTGCGGATGCCGGAATATTTCGCCGCCTCCTCATTCTTGCCGATGGCGTAGAGATAGCGGCCGAACACCGAACGGTGCAGCACCACCCACATCACGATGGCGATGACGATCAGCGCGATGAAGCTGTTCGGCACGCCCCAGGATCGTCCCGCGGTCAGGAATTCGAGCTCCGGAAAGTTCTGTCCGAAGGCGAAGCCCGCCGTGCCGTCGGCAGTGTAGAAACGCGCGACGCCGCGATAGATCAAAAGGCCGCATAGCGTCACCACGAAAGGCTGCAATTTGAGCCGCGTGATCAGCCAGCCATGCGCCAGCCCGATGAGGCCGCCGAGCACGAGGATCAGCGGCAGCGCCACCGGCCATGCCATACCGCGCGTGGCGATGAAATCGACGAACAGGACGCCGAGCAGCGCGACCACCGAGCCGACCGACAGTTCGATGCCGCCGGTGATGATGACGAAGGCCTGGCCGATCGCCAGGATGCCGAACAACCCGATCAGGTTCGATGTGTTGGCGAGGTTGATCGGCAGTAGGAAGCGCGGATTGATGATCGCCACCACTGCCCCCACCACAAGGATCAGGATCAGCAGGCCGAGATCTTTCTTGCTCATCGTGTTCTCCCCGTTGCCTGCGAACTATTTCGGCTGTTTGCCAACCGCCAGCAGCAACACGTTTTCCTGGCTGAACTGTTCCTTGTCGAGAATGCCTGAGATCTGGCCCTCATGCATGACGGCGATGCGGTCGGAGACGCCGATCACCTCCTCCATGTCGCTCGAAATCATCAGCACGGCGACGCCGGCATCGGCCAGCGCCCGCATTAGGCCGTAGATTTCGGCCTTGGCGCCGATGTCGATGCCGCGTGTCGGTTCATCGAGGATCATCACCTTCGGGTTCATGGCCAGCCACTTGGCCAGCACCACCTTTTGCTGGTTGCCGCCTGACAGCGTGCCGGTGCGCGTCGCCACCGAGGGCGCCTTGATGCCGAGATTGCGTTTCTGCTTCTCGGCGGTAACGGCTTCGGCGCCGGCAGAAACCAGGAACCGCCGGGCATGCGCCGGCAGGTTGGGGAGCGAAATATTCTGGGCAATCGACAGGTCGAGCAGGATGCCGGTGAGCTTGCGGTCTTCCGGGACGAGGAAGATCCCGCTGGCCACCGCGTCCGCGGCCGCACCGAGAACCAGGTCTTTTCCATCAAGCTGGAGCGCACCGCCGAGGCTCTTTTCGATGCCGAAAAGCACGCGCGCCAGTTCGGTGCGGCCGGAGCCGACAAGACCCGCCAGGCCGAGGATTTCGCCATGCCTGACGCCGAGATCGACCGGCCGGTCGGGATAGGCACTCGTGCGAACGGCCTTGGCCGATAGGGCCACGGCGCCGGGCGGGCGCGCCGATTCCGCGGCCTTCTCCCTCTCCTTCAGCATGCGGCCGATCATCAGCTTGACCATCTGGTCGTGATTGATGGCGTTCTTCGGCAGCGTGCCGGCGAGCATGCCGTCCCTCAGCACGACAACGCGATCGGCGACCCGCTCGACCTCGTGAAGGCGGTGCGAGATGAAGATGACGCTGATGCCCTCCGTCTTCAGCGCCTTGATGACATCGAGCAGCTTGTCGGTTTCGGCAAGGGGCAGGCTCGATGTTGGCTCGTCGAGGATGACCAGCCGCGCCTCGATCGACAGCGCCTTGGCGATTTCGACCATCTGCTGCTGGGCAAGCGACAGCGCCGATACCGGCATGTCGGCGGAGAAATTGGCACCCACACGTTTGAGCAGCGGCGCCGCCAGCGCGCGCAGCCTGGCGCGGTCGACAAGCCTAAGCGGGCCAGCACGCAGCGGCTCGCGGCCGAAGAAGATGTTGGCGGCGACGTCAAGGTTTTCGAACAGGTTGAGTTCCTGGTGGACGAAGGCGATGCCGGAACCGATGCTGGCTTCGACCGTCAGCCCGTCATGGGAGACGCCGTCGACGATAATCGTGCCGGTGTCGGGGGTGGTCACGCCGCCGAGTATCTTCATCAGAGTCGACTTGCCGGCGCCGTTTTCGCCGACGAGACCGATGACCTCGCCGGGCCTGACCTCCATCGAAAACCCGTCCAGCGCGACCACGCCGGGGTAGGTCTTGCGCACGCCCTCGAGACTGAGGAACGGGGCAATCGTGGATGCGCCGATGGATGTGTCGGAATAATTCATCATGCCTGACAGCAGCCGGTGGGCCGTTCTGGCCACATCTGCAGACTGACGATCCTCGCAGGGTTCGTCAATGCGAGCCGCCGGCCCGGGGCGAACCTCGAGCCGGCGCAACTGCCTTCGTCTTAATTGCCGGACATCGCCTTCAGACTGGCGGCATAGGCGTCGACGTCGTCCTTGCCGATGATCTTGGTCGGCACGATGATCAGCCCATCGGCGGGAACGCCTGACTTGTCGCCCTTGAGATAGGCGGCCATCAGCTTCATGCCCTGATAGGCCCATTCGAAGGGCTGCTGCACGACCGTGCCGGCGATGGTACCTTCCTTGACGCCGCCCAGCGTGATCGGATCGTCGTCGAAGCCGACGACGGTGACCGAGCCGAGCTTGCCGGCGTCGCGCAGCGCTTCATAGATGCGCGGCGTGTTGTAGGAATAGAAGCCGACCATGCAGGTGACGTCGGGGCTGGCGACCAGCGCGTCCTCGACGTTCTTCTTAGCGCGGGCCTGGTCGATGTCGTCGCCACGAACGTCGATCAGCTCGATCTTGGTGCCGGCGAGCCCTTCCTTCATGCCCTCGATGCGCTCCTTGGCATTGTCGGCGCCGAGCAGGCCGACGAAGCCGAGGCATTTGCCGCCGTCAGGCATCGCCTTCTTGGCGATCTCGGCCGCTTGCTTGCCGGCGTCTATATTGGACGAGCCGATATAGGCGACCCGCTTGGTCTGCGGCGCGTCGCTGTCGGTGGTAAACAGTGCCGTCTCCGAAGCGATCTTGTTCAGTCCGTCGGTCGAGGTCTTGGGATCGACGGCCGAAACCATGATTGCCTTGACGCCGGCCGTCACCAGATCGTCCATCAGCCGCTGCTGGATGGCGACCGACGACTGCTCCGGATATTTGAGCTCCAGATTGTAATCGGGCAATTCGCCCTGCGCCTTCTTGACGCCGGCTTCGGCCGCCTTCCAGAAGTCGGAAGCGCCGTTGACGACGAAGGCCAGCGTCGGTTTGTCCTGGGCGCGGGCAATTGCCGTGATGGACAGGCCAAGAGCCAAGGCCACGGCGGCGACGGACGCACTTCGTATCGCAGATTTCATGTTCAACCTCCCGTTTGATTCAGTCATTTTCGCTGATCTGAATTGTCGAATGCGGCTTGGACGCCCTCCTCCTCAAGGGGTGCTGGCAGCGAAAGAACGGCGCCATTCCAGCCGCGATCTGAACTCTAGAGACTCATTGGCTGTTCGTATAGTCCGATTTGTCCGACATTTCGTAGTTGCGTGGCGTTGCGTTTGCCGGCCCAAGAGCCGCGAATGCCGCGCCACACACCTGCTTCCTGTCATCGCCCTTTCGATCCCGGGCCGGCATGACAAATTGACTTTAGAACGCTTACGGCTATTAGTAAATAGTATTAGTCTTCTGGGCGAACGTTGCTGCCGTTTGCCCATTGGCTGCTGCCGCAGGGATGCGAGAGGGAGGAAACCCGCCTTTCGAGACCGCACCTTGTCTCATATTGTTCTCTTCGCGCTGATAGTCATTCGACTGCCAGGATGGTAATAATGATTAATCAATTGCTTTTCTTATAAACGCGGCGTGCCGTCCTTCGGCCTTTAACGACGCCTAGGACGGCCTCTGGGTTAGCAAGCCGGAAATTTGGAACACAATGCCATGAGCGACCCGACGGATCTGCGCGATCCACCTCTTGAAGCCTCCAGGCGCCGAAAGCCATCGGGCAAGAAACCCAAGGGCCGCGTCACCATGACCGATATCGCAAGGGCCGCCGGCTGCTCGCAGGCGACGGTTTCGTTCGTCCTCAACAACACGCCGGGCATCAGGCTCTCGCAGCAGACCCGCGATCGGGTGATCGAGGCCGCGCGGGGTCTCGGCTATGCGCCACCTGCCTTCTCTGCTCTTCGCGGTCCTGTCGCCTCGTTCGAGGGGCTGGATGGGGTGATCGGCTTCGCGGTCGACCAACTGGCGACCAGCCCCGAAGCGGTCGTCGCCATCGAAGGTGCGCGCCAGGCCTCGTGGAACGCCGGCAATGTCGTGCTGGTCGCCCAAACTTTGGGTGATTCCGTCATGGAGCCGCGCGCCATTGCGGCACTGACGAAGCGAGGCATTTCGGCGCTGATCTATATGACGATCTTCACGCGCGAGATCGTCGCGCCCGATTACCTCTATGGTCTCGACATCCCGGTCATCCTGCTCAACTGCTATACCGCCGACTACGCCTTCCCTGCGGTGGTGCCGAGCGAAATCGCCGGCGGGCAGAGCTCCACCCGCCACCTGATCAGCCATGGCCACCGCCGCATCGCCACCATCACCGGCGAGCCCTGGATGCAGGCGGCGCAGGACCGGCTGAAGGGCTACCGCCGGGCGCTGGCGACTGCCGACATCCCGTTCGATGCGGAGCTGGTGGTCGAGGGCGACTGGTCGGCGAGCGCCGGCTACGCCGCGACAGTCAAGCTGCTCGCGCTCAAGGATCGCCCGACCGCCATCTTCTGCCAGAACGACCGCACCGCGATCGGCTGCTACGAGGCGCTCAAGGAAGCCGGCCTGCACATCTCCCGGGATATCTCGGTCGTCGGCTATGACGACGAGGAAATCGCCCGCCATCTGTTCCCGCCTTTGACGACGTCGATCCTGCCGCATATGGCGATGGGGCAATGGGCGATCGAGCAGCTTGAGCTTCCCGCACCGCCCGGCCGCGGCCGGCACCCGATCACCAAACTCGAATGCCCGCTGGTCGAACGGGAATCGGTCGGTGCTGTGGCGCCTGCGCGCTAGCACGGTCCGGCAGCCGGCTGAGGACCTCCAGACTTCGGGCAAATGCAAAAACGCCGCACTGATATGATTGCCGCACTCTGGTTGCGGCGCAGTCTGGTTGTGGCGAAATCTTGTACTCAAGGATACAGTGGATTTGATTCCGCTCACTGTCCGCGCCGGCTTTCGAGCCCGATCTCTTCGCTGACCTGAACATGCGGATCGCAACCGCCAGGCGCGGTCTGCATTAGGGGAAAATAGGATGCCTTTGACGCTTCTCATCGATTCGTATTGTGCTGCCTGGTCGGATGAGAACGCCCAGCAGCGGCGGGCGTTGCTGTTGCCGATCTGGAGCGAGGGCGCAACGTACACGGACCCTACGGTCCATGCGGCTGGCGTGGAAGAATTGCTCGCGCATATCGCAGGAGTTCTAGCCAAGCATCCCGGTGCCCGCATCTTACGGACAAGTGACGTGGATGTTCATCACGGGATCGCTCGCTTTGCGTGGAAGTTTGTGATGCCTGATGGATCGTTCTTCCCTGAGGGTTTGGACATCGCCTTCCTCGATTCCAGCCAGAAGCGGATAACGCGTATCATCGGCTTTTTTGGGCCGTTGGTAAGGTCTTCGGCGTCATAGGCCACAGCAAGTTATTCAACCCGATCGATCATCTTCGGCAATCCTCTTAAGAGACCGAGCGGCTACCGCATCTTGTCCCGGTCGCAAAATCGTCGCGACGATCCAGGCGGTGCCCGGAGATTCGAGGATATGTTCAGTCGGCCGGACCAGCAAACAGTATGAGATTTCCGTCCGGGTCCAGAATAATGAAATTTCGAGCACCCCACGGCTCTTTCTTGAGCGTCTGGTGAAAATCCACTCCGGCAGCTTGGAAATCCAGAAAGAGGCGCTTGATCTCGCTTGCCGTATCGACCGTGATTGAGGCGGAGAGCAGATGTTCGCGTTGTCGTATATCGTCAACAAATACAGGCTCGCAGACCAGCCGCAGTGCGAGCTGCGCTTTGTCACGTATAACCTGCCCGTAGAACGGTGGGTCCCCGTAAACGAAGTCGATTGCAAAGCCGAGTTTGTCCGCGAAAAAGTCACACGACGCTTTGATGTTGGAGACGAACAGTTGCGCAGAGGCGGAACTCAGAATGGGGCGGGGGGTGTTCTGTCTGGTTTGAGTGGTCATGGCATGGGCTCCTGACTTGAGCGCCTGCCATCCCTCGAATCCCAATTGACGCGCGACAAGTTCTTGCGCGTCATTTAGCTTGAAGCTGGATTCCAGTATCTGGGTATCGTCCAGGTGCTGAAATCGTGGCAAAGCAGCCCGGATCTGGGCCGCGACCGGATAATACCGCTCGCGATGCCACCGCAAATACTGCTTGGCTTGCTTCTTAAGGTTTTCGAGGTTCGGCATAGGCGCTACCTTTGAAGTTCGCAGGCGGGCATTGCCCAGTCGGCCCAAAGCCGGTGCACCCTACGTAGCGCTATTTTCAAAATGCAAAATTCGCGTGAGATCGTCAAGAACCACGCCTTTAGTGCTCTCCTGCGATTAATAGTGCGAAACAGAACTTAGGAGTTTTGCGACCGGGCCTTCGCCATCACGCTGATCGACCAGCGCGTGCCAGCCCGTGCGCCACCAGCCGATCGATGATCTCGGGGTAGCTGACGCCGCTTGCCGCCATCGCCTTGGAATACATGCTGATATCGGTGAAGCCGGGAATGGTGTTGAGCTCGTTGATGAGGATGCGCATGTCCGGCGTCACGAAGAAATCGACGCGGGCCATGCCGTCGCAGCCGACCGCACGGAAGGCCTTTGCCGCTGTCTCGCGGATATTGCCTTCGATCTCCTGCGGCAGTTCGGCAGGGACTTTCAGCGCCGCGCCGTCCGCGTCGATATATTTGGCGTCGTAGCTGTAGAAACCGTGGCTCTGTGCCGGCACGATCTCGCCGGGACGGGAAACGAAGAGCCCGCCTTGCGTATCCTCCAGCACGCTGCACTCGATCTCACGGCCTCGAATGAATTCTTCGGCCAACAGCTTGCGGTCGTGCCTAAAACCTTCCGTCAGCGCTGCCCCGTAGTCTTTTTCAGCCGAAACCTTACTGACGCCGACAGAGGAGCCCTGCCGGGCCGGTTTGATGAAAAGCGGAAGCCCAAGCGCGCTCTGCAGTTCCGCAAAGGCCGGTGAGGCGTCGCGTTCGATTGTCATGGACCGCGCGGTGGGCAAGCCCGCCTCGTTCAGCAGCCGCTTGGCAATGTCCTTGTCGAGGGCTGTGGCCGAACCGAGAATGCCGCAGCCGGCGAGCGGAACGCGCGCCACCTCCGCGAGCCCTTGCACGGAGCCGTCCTCGCCATGGAGGCCGTGCAGGGCGGGAAACAGGATGTCGATGGCAGGCAGTTCGTGGGGCGCACTATTCGTCGGGATCGCCAACACCCGTCCTTGCCCGCCCGGCACCAGACAGACTTCCGTACCGCTCGAAGGTTTCGCCAGCGTGCCGTGCGCGAAGCTGCTCAGCAGCCATTGTCCTTGGCGGGTGACGAAGATGGGAACGGCTTCGTATTTCGCGGGTTCCAGCGCACGCATGATATTGGTTGCCGACAGAACCGAAACGTCATGTTCGGCGGAGCGTCCGCCAAAGAGGACTGCAATACGCAGCCTGTTCGAGGTGTCGGCCATGGGCATCTCCAAATGGTCTGGCAGGGGGATTCCGTCAGTGGGCACGTTGGGCCCGCGTCTTGGCGCTCAGCCTGAATGTTCCCTGACGAGGTGGCGAAAGTTATACAGAATGGTTATTCGTATACCGGTATACGAACTTTGATCTGTCCGTTCAATACCTATCCGAGAAAAGGGGGTGTTTTGGGGCGGTCTTCTCCTGTGAGCGGCCGTAACAGGATGCGCATCTGACGATGCCAGGAGGACGGCCTCTTTGAGCACGTGAAAGGTGCGCTTCAATTCGCGATGCAAGTGCTATAGTTAGACCATGAGGGCGGCTTGCCGCTTACCGAGGCAACGACGGCGAAAGCGTATTTTGCCGCAGTGTATGACGAACCGTACCGGTGAGATGAGACGAAGCGGTCGAAGACAGGGTAGCTTAAGGCCCGGCATTCTGCTCAGCATGGGTGCTGGTCTGCGGCTGCTCGCTTCATTGCTCTTTTTGATCTGGACCATCCCTGCGGCAACGGCCGACCACGTCGGACAGCACCTTGCCAAGGAGCAGATGCGGCTCGGCGCAACCGAGCCCGCCACACACCCGACTTTCCTTGTCCGCGACATTGCGCGCCGTGTTGCTGCCGAGACTTCCCGTTTCAAGACGGGAACGCCTGCCATTGCGGGAAACGGCAAGCCCTTTTGCATTATCCCGGATCTGCACCTGCCGCTCGAAACCGCGTCAGCCGCACCGTTTGCTGTACGGCCTGAAGACGGGCCGAACCTGTCGCCGATCCGCGCCTTCGATGCGCGCGCGCCTCCGCTTCTCACGGCATGACCTTGGCCGCGCGACCGCGGCCCCGACTTCCAAAACTTTCACATCGCGTTCCGTTCGGGCTCTCATCGGGTTGCTCGCCGATCGGAACGCCAAAGCACTTGTCGGAGGCGGTTTCCGCCCGATATGGGCTGAACGGATAAAAATATGCTGCATTTTTCGCGCTGGAAGACCATTCTCATCTGGCTGACGGTCCTGGCCGGTATCCTCTACGCAGCGCCCAATTTGGTTCCCGCCTCCACTCTGGCATCGCTGCCGAATTGGCTGCCAAAGCAGCGGCTGACGCTGGGGCTCGACCTGCAGGGCGGCTCGCATATCCTGCTCCAGATCGATCGGCAGGATCTCGCCAATGAACGCCTCGAATCGGCCCGCGACGAGGTCCGCACATCGTTGCGCGACGCCCAGATCGGCTATACCGGGCTTACCGGCACCGCCAGTTCGATCCAGGTCCGCATTCGCGACCAAGCTCAGATCGAAGCTGCGAAGAGCACGCTTGAAAAGTTGACGCAGCCGATCTCGACCGGACTTTTCATGAGCGGCTCCGTGACCGAGATGGAGATGACCGAGCCGGAGCCGGGCCTGCTGCGTTTTACGCTGACCGAAGCCGGGATCGACTACCGGATCGCCGCGGCGCTGACTCAATCGATCGAGGTGGTGGGCCGGCGCGTGAACGAGCTCGGCACGACCGAGCCGATCATCCAGCGCCAGGGATCGGACCGCATCATGGTCCAGGTGCCGGGCCTGCAGGATCCGCAGCGGCTGAAAGATATCCTAGGACAGACCGCGAAGCTGACTTTCCAGATGGTCGACCACTCGATTCCGGTCGAGGAGGCGATCTCCGGCCGGCCACCGGCGGGCTCGACGGTCATGTATTCGACGGACGAGCCGCGGGTCCCCCATCTGATCGAGAACCGGATCATCGTCTCCGGCGAAAACCTCGTCGACGCGCAGGCAACCTTCGACCAGCGCACCAACGAGCCGGTGGTCTCGTTTCGCTTCGACAGCCGCGGCGCCGGCCGCTTCGGTCAGGCTACTCAGACCAATGTCGGGCGCCTGTTCGCGATCATTCTCGACAATGAGGTGATCTCCGCGCCGCAGATCCGCGAACCGATCCTGGGCGGCACCGGGCAGATATCCGGCAGTTTCACGGTGGAAGGCGCGAACGACCTTGCGGTCCTGCTGCGCGCCGGCGCGCTGCCTGCCGACCTCACCATCGTCGAGGAACGTACCGTTGGCCCCAGCCTCGGTAGCGATTCGATCGACGCGGGACAGTTCGCGGCAATCGTCGCCGGGTTCCTGGTCGTCGGCTTCATGTTGTTCGCCTATGGACGACTGGGCCTGATCGCCAACATCGCGCTCCTGGCCAACGTCGCATTGATCATCGCCGTCCTGTCCATTCTCGGCGCGACGCTGACGTTGCCTGGCATCGCCGGCATCGTGCTGACGATGGGCATGGCGGTCGATTCCAACGTCATCATCTTCGAGCGCGTCCGCGAAGAGAGCCGCCAAGGGCGCTCGATCGTGCAGTCGATGGATTCCGGGTTCAAACAGGCGCTGGCGACCGTCGTCGACGCCAATGTGACGACGCTGATCGCCGCCGTCATCCTGTTCTTTCTCGGCTCAGGACCGATCAAGGGGTTTGCCGTCACCCTCGCCATCGGCATCGTCACCACCGTGTTCACGGCGTTCACGCTGACGCGTTGGCTGGTCGCGTTCTGGCTTCGCCGGCAGCGCCCGAAAGCCATGCCCAGCGGCGTCATGCGCCTGGTGCCCGACGATACGCGCGTGCCTTTCATGGCATTCCGAAAGTACGCCTTCGCACTGTCCCTGCTATTGTCGATCGCTTCGGTTGCGGCGTTCTTCACTGTCGGCATGAACTACGGCATCGACTTCCGCGGCGGGTCGAGCATCGAGGTGCAGGCGAAGGGTCAGCAGGCCGACATCGGCGACATCCGCGAGCGGCTGACGGGTCTCGAACTGGGCGAAGTCCAGGTGCAGGAGTTCGGGTCGACCCGGGATGTGCTGATACGCATCGGCACCCAGGGGGGCGGCGACGTTGCCGAACAGTCCGCCGTTCAGAAAGTGAGAAGCGCGCTCGAAGCCGACTACGAGTTCCGCCGCATCGAAGTCGTCGGTCCGACTGTATCCTCGGAACTCGCGTTCAACGGCACAATGGGCGTGCTCGCCTCGCTGCTGGCAATGCTCGTCTACATCTGGGTCAGGTTCGAGTGGCAGTTCGGGCTCGGCGCCATCATTTCGACGTTCCACGACGTGATCCTGATGGTCGGCTTCTACGTCGTCGCGGGCATAGAGTTCAATTTGACCTCGATAGCCGCGATCCTCACTATCGTTGGCTATTCGATCAACGATACGGTTGTTGTCTATGATCGGATCCGCGAAAACCTGCGCCGCTATAAGAAGATGCCGATCGCCGAGTTGCTCGACCTGTCGATGAACCAGACGCTGGCGCGAACGGTCCTGACCGGCGTGACCACGCTGTTTGCGCTGGCGGCGCTTTCGATCTGGGGCGGCGAGGTCATCCAGTCCTTCACGATCGCGATGATCTTCGGCATCCTCGCCGGGACCTATTCCTCCATCTTCGTCGCCGGCCCGCTGCTGATCCTGTTCAAGCTCCGGCCGGGCGCCCTCAGTCCGGAAGACGCCGCACCGGCGAAAGAGCTGCCGGCGCGACCCGCCTCATGACGCAACGATGGGCGGTAGCGAGGATCTCGTTGACGCCGGTGGCGACCACCGCGCCGTCCCGCACCAGCACCGCGCCAAAGGGACAGCCGCCCTTGCCTATGCTGGCGCGGGCGAGTTCGATGGCTTCGTCGAGAACGCGGGTTTCGTCGATTGCCTTCCCTTCATCGATGTGCCGGACCTTCAGACGCGCCGGCTGCCAAGAGGGTTGCCTCGATCTCCTTATAGCCGCCCGCGCGGGCGTGCTGGAGCGGCGTCATCCCCTTGCCGTCGGTGAGGTTGACGTCGGCGCCGGCTTTAACCAGCAGGTCGACGATCTGTTGGTGCCGCTCGCCGCCAGCGCCGAGGATGATCGCCTCCAGAAGCGCGGTCCAGCCGAGCTTATTGATATGATCGACGGCGACGCCGGCCTCGATCAGCGTGCGCACCGTCTCGACGTGGCCTCGCTCTGAGGCAGGTATGAGGGCCGTGCCGCCATAGCGGTTGACGCTTTTCAGGTCGGCCCCGTGCATCAGCATCATCTTGAGGATTTCAAGATGCCCGTGGGCACCGGCATAGAGGTAGGGACTGTCCTGGATCGTGTCCTTGGCGTTGACGTCTGCGCCGGCCTCGATCGTCGATCCGGTTGGCGTGCGTGTCGACCAGCAGCGCGGTGGCGCCGGCATCGTCGCGCGCGTCAATTTCCGCACCTTTGGCCAGAAGCCTGGCGATCGTGGCGGCATCGTTTTTTCCGGCCGCTGCATGCAATGAAGTTTCGCTCATGGTTTCTCCTGTCGCAATGAGAGTGGCCGCCAGCAGCAGTAGGGAAGCGACACCTGCGAGGACAGATCGGCGAAGCATTTTCCTGATTCCTGTCATGACGGACCAAGTTATCCTGCCGAATAATCGCTGCGGTCGCCAGCTACGACGTCTGGATAAAGCCCGAAGAGGATTTCTGTGTTGCGCATGCAGGCACAGGCATGTGTCACGCACCAGAAGCGTGGTTTCGAAGCCAAGGTTGGCAGGAGTGTGCATTTGGAAAGATTGACATCCACGGACTTCCTACGTTGAGATCAACGTAGATGAGGAAGCGTCAATCGGCGCCGACGACGCTCTCCTTGAGGATCTGACACAGGAAGCGACCATGTCCACGATGCAACCATTCCTCATGTTCCAGGGCGGCCATGCCGAAACGGCTATGGACCTTTATGTCTCGCTGTTCGACGATGGCGAGGTTCTCGATGTCACGCGCTGGCAGAAGGGCGAGCAAGGCGCTGAGGGCAGCATCAAGCTGGCCCGCTTTAGGGTTGCCGGGCAGAGCGTGCTGGCCAGCGACAGCCCGGTAAAGCACGCGTTCGACTTCACCCCGTCCTGGTCCTTTTTCATCGAATGCACGTCGGGCGAGGAGCAGGAACGGCTCTGCGCCGAATTGTCGGAGGGCGGCAAGGTGCTGATGCCGTTGGACGATTACGGTTTCAGCCAGCGCTTCGCCTGGGTCGCCGACCGCTTCGGCGTGTCCTGGCAGCTCAATCTCGCCTGAGTGTCAAACGCTCGATCAGAAAGGAGACGACAATGAAAATCGTGACCAGCTTGAGCTTTCGGGGCCAGTGCCGCGAGGCTTTCGAGTTCTATGCCAAAGTCCTTGGCGGGAAGATCACCGCTGCCATGCCCTACGGCGACGCGCCTCCGGGCATGCCGATCTCCGATGAGAAGCACAAGACCTGGCTGATGCATTGCTGGCTGGATGTCGGCAACCAAGCGCTGATGGGCGCCGACATGGACGTGGAATGGGCTCCCAACATCGACAAGCCCAAGAACGGCTTCGACGTTACCCTGCACACCGAAGACAAGGCCGAGGCCCAGCGCTGGTTCGACCAACTGTCCGAAGGCGGCAAGGCGATCATGCCGTTCGGCGAGACTTTCTGGTCGCCCGGCTTCGGCTCCCTGATCGACAGGTTCGGCGTCCCGTGGATGGTCAACGTCATTCCGTCGGCTGACTGGAAGCCGCAGGGCTGATCCCGTACCCAAAACAGCGATGGAAGAACCCCGGACGTCGGCGCGGGGGGCGCGTCCTTGTGACATGAACTGGCGTCCGCCGCGGGAGCGACCCGGCGCCACTCTACTTATTGTCGGCTCCGGCCGAAAGAAGCGGAGCTGAAAAAGCGGCGGCTTACGGCAGTATTTGGCGCCCGACTCGGGATCGATCATGCATGTCACATTCCGCTGCGCCTTCGTCTTTCTCTTTCTTGACCAGCAAGGTCATGGCTGCCGTTGCGGCGATGACAATCGTGCAGCCCAGCCACTGCGGCGGCGTCAGCTCCTCGCCGAGGAAAACCATCGCACCGCCAACGCCGAAGACCGGAATCAAGGTCAGGATCGCAGCGGCCGTTCCCGCCGGCAGCACTTGAAGTCCTATCAGATAGAACCAGAAGGCAAGCGCGTATTGGACGACGCCCGAGGCAAGCGCGAGGAAAATCAGCCATGCCGGAATCGATTCCGGCAAATGCTCCAGCCCAAACAGCCAACTGCCTATCAGCAGCAGCAGAGCGAAGACGAAGCCGACGCTCTGCTGCATGGCGGCAAGCGGCAGCGGTGCGACGTCCGCAATCAGCACACGCGAGTTGATGACATAGAGGGCCGCAAAAACCGTGCCGAGCAGGACGAGCAGGTTGCCGGCGGCGCTTCCTCCACCCTCGCCTTCTGCAGCGCTTGCCGTGATCAGCACCACGCCGCCCATCGCCACGGCGATCATGACGAGAAGATGGATTTTTAGCCGCTCCTTGAGCATCAACCAGGCAAACAGCGTGACCAGCGCGGTTTCCGTCGCGCCGATGACCGAGGCGGCCGCGGCACTGGTGAGCGCAAGCCCTGGTACGCCGACGCCATAGGAAAGGCCCGGTTCCAGCACGCCGGAGAGCGCGAGCCTCGTCGCGCCTTTGTCGAGATGGACCGTCTGCCGCGTGACACCGACGGCAAGCCATAGAAATGCGATGCTCGCGCTAAGCTGCATGGTCAGCATCAGAAACGGCGGCACGACCGACAGAGCGCCCTTGGTCATGACGGTCGCCAGCCCCCAGCAGGCGGCGGACAGAACCATCGCCATGATCGCCTGCCAGAATTTCGGGCGCCACGCGGGGCGTCGTTTGGAAGCCTTGTCATTCATGACGCCTCCTCGGTCAGGCGCACAGCTTCGCGTTCCACGGGGCAGATGTCGGACGCACAGATGTCTTCGTCGCAAAGCCTGCAGATGTGGTCGGCGCGGGCGCGGCTCCGTGTCAGCCGGGTCAGCATTGTTGCCAGGACTTTACCCAGCACTTGCGTCGAACGAGTATCGATTGCGGCCAACGCGTCGGCCAGCACCTGCTCGCGTGCCGTGACGATCCTCGCACGCAAGGCGCGGCCTTTGGCCGTGAGCCGCAGCTCGACTTCCCGGCGGTCCTTGCCCGGCTTGCGCTTGACCAGCCCGTCCGAGACGAGATCCTCGACGAGGCGAACGGCGACCGAATGCGTCAGTCCGAGGGCGCGGGCCAGCAGTTTGATGGTTGTGCCGGGATAAGGGCCAAGCGTCATAACGGCCGCGCATCCGCTGGGACTGAGCCCCGAGGCTTTTCTGCCGGCGGCCAGGATTTCGTCGGTGAGAGATAGCGCGAAGGCGCCGAGCAGGTTGGGCGTTATGTCACGTGTCATTTCTCAATTATATTCGTTCGGAATACATATTCAAGGGAACCTGCCTGAGGGTCTGGGCATTCAGCTGTTGTAACAAGACCCGACGATCGATGCCGCAACTGTCAGGCACCGGTCCTGATGGGATGAGAAAAAGGAGGATTCGATGTCCACGCATCCTTATGCCATCATCGAGGCACCTTCCACGCTGGGTCTGGCGACCGACGGTGTCGAAGGCCTCCCCGACAGGCTTCTTGGATTCGGCCTGGCCGAGCGCATCGGCGCGCGGCGCGCCGGCCGGCTTCAGGTCCCGCAGAAGAATCCAACGCCCGATCCCGACACGCGGACGCTGAACGCCAAAGCCATCGCGGATTGGTCTCCCAAGCTGGCGAATGCTGTAGAAGCGGTGTTGGATGCGGGCGAATTTCCAGTGGTGCTGGGCGGCGACTGCACGATCGTGCTGGGCTCGATGCTCGCCCTCAAGCGGCGCGGCCGCTATGGCCTGCTCTTCATCGACGGCAATGCTGACTTCTTCCAGCCCGAGGCGGAGCCCAACGGCGAGGGCGCGTCCATGGACCTTGCCTTCCTCACCGGATACGGGCCGGCGCTGCTGACCAATATCGAATGCCGTTCTCCGCTGGTGCGACCCGAGGATGCCGTGGCGTTCGCCTTTCGCGATCACGAAGACCAAGCCAAATTCGGCAGCCAGCCCCTTCCCCCTGAGCTCCGCGCCTATGATCTCCACGCTATACGCAGCATGGGTGTGGAAAGCGCCGCCCGCGCCGCACTTGACCACCTGGTGCGAGCGGAACTGGACGGCTTTTTCATCCACCTCGACGCCGATTGTCTCGACGACGCCATCATGCCGGCAGTCGATTTCCGTGTGCCGGGCGGCCTGTCGTGGGACGAGCTCGAGGCTGCGCTCCGCATCGCCCTCGCGAGCGGAAAAGCGGTCGGCCTCGAGGTCACGATCTACAATCCGCGCCTTGACGAAGACGGCAGCGCCGGTCGCGGCTTGGCCGATGTGCTAGCCGCAGCCTTGGGAACGGCGGCACCATGGCGCGGCGAATCCTTTTGGCCAAAGCCGCAAGGCTATTCAGGGTGAGCGTCGCCCTCGTTTCGAGAATCCATGGCTTAGGAGCAGAGAAATGACTGTCAGCCACTACACGAACGAAGACGCCAAATTTTTCCAGTACCTCGACAAAGAGATTTTCGTAGGCGACGTCCTCGATCAATCCAACAGCGGCCACATGAGCGCGGGTTACTATCGCAACAAGAGGAAAGGGGAAAAGAATGAGTGGGTCGTCACGTATGACGAAGTCCTCATCGTCACCAAGGGTGCCCTTACGATCCGGACCGCCGACGATGCAAAGACCGCCAAGGCGGGTGAAATCATCTTTCTCACAAAAGGTACCGCGCTCGCCTACGAAGCGGCCGAAGACGATACCGAGGCCGTTTACGTAAGTTATCCACACTGGATGGACGCGCAGGAGCATTCTGAGCACGCGCACCTGCTCAAATCGTACCACCCAATGAGCGGCCCGGTGGAAAGGGCATAAGCTAGCCCTGTTGTTTTGGCGAACCGCCGTCGCAACGCAGCGTGATGCACCGCCGATCCGCTCGATCGTCGGCGTCTTATGCTTTCCCCGCAAGGCGGGATTCATCTGGTCCCGAAGCGGATGAAGCCATGAACGGATCTTCCCGCATCGCCGCAACGAGATAGTCGATGATGGTTCTTACGCGAAGCGGCATGTTGCGCCGAGAAGAGTAGACCAGGTTGATCGGCAGGCGGGCCGGCGGGAAGTCGGGCACGAGATTGATCAATCGCCCGGCGCCAATATCGGGTGCCGCCAGGATATGGGTGAGGATCGCGATGCCGGCCCCGGCAAGCACGGCGCGGTGAACAGCAACGGCATTGTCCACGACGAGTCGCGGAGCGATCCGCACCGCGACTTCATCAGCCCCGTTGGAAAACTTCCAGGAACGACCGCCGCCGCCGCGGTTATAGCAGATACAGTCATGGCGGTTCAGATCCTCAAGGGTTCTCGGCATGCTTGGTTTTTCCAGATAGCTCGGGGATGCGACGAGAAAGGCCGTCGTCCAGCCGATCCTGCGGCATATCAGGCTGGAGTCGGCAACAGGGCCAAGGCGCACTTCGAGGTCGATGCCTTCTCCAATCAGATCGGACGGCTCTTCGCGAAACAACAGTTCAACGGAAAGTTCCGGATGGCGGTCGAGAAAGGCTGCGAACCGGTCGCTTATATAAAGCCCCAACGGTGCAGGCAGGGAGAGGCGGACCTTGCCAGATGCAGTTCCCACCGGACCGGCAGACTCGCCGAGTGCTTCCACCGCTTCGATAACCCTGAGCGCCATCGGGATCATCCGTTCGCCTTCGGACGTGAGCGCCAATGCCGTGGTCGAGCGATGCAGAAGACGCGTGTCGAGTTGGGCCTCCAGCGCCGAAACCTGTCGGGAAACCGCAGGCTGCGTCAGCTTGAGATCGATGGCAGCAGCTGAAAACGAGCCCGCCTCGGCAACCCGCAGGAATGCC
Organism: Mesorhizobium sp. M0938; assembly: GCF_040319125.1. NCBI lineage: Bacteria > Pseudomonadati > Pseudomonadota > Alphaproteobacteria > Hyphomicrobiales > Phyllobacteriaceae > Mesorhizobium > Mesorhizobium sp. M0938. Next base: position 284,388 of record NZ_JAMYNS010000001.1, read on the forward strand.
CGCAACGCGCAAACGATGTCCATAACCGTCCCCTTCGTTCTCGACATAAGCCTTATGTTCGCCACTTGGGTCGAAAGGTCTTTACGTCTCATAAATTACAGATATTATTTGTCCTCAAGGATGTCAAATATCCTTAATTAGAGGAAAACCATGACCCAGCGCCTGAACTATGCCCAGAAATCGCCGGAGCTCCTGAAGAAGCTTTCGGACCTCAGCATGGCCCTGAAGGACAGCGCCATCGAACAGAAGATCGAAGATCTCGTGCAAATCCGCGCATCGCAGATCAACGGCTGCGCCTTCTGCCTAGACATGCATGTCAAGGAAGCCAAGATCCATGGCGAGACCGAACTCAGGCTCTACCACGTCGCCATCTGGCGTGAATCGAACCTTTTCATCCCGCGTGAACGCGCGGCCCTCGCCTGGACCGAAGCGGTGACGAAACTGCCGGAAGGCGGCATTCCGGATGAGCTCTACGAGCGCGTGCGTGGCCAGTTCTCCGAAAAGGAAATCTCAGACCTGACCTTTTCGATCATGGTCATCAACGCCTGGAACCGCGCCAGTATCGCCTTCAAGACCGTGCCTGGCTCGGCCGACAAGCTCTATGGCCTCGACAAGGCCGGTCTTAACTAGGCCGGTCTCAGCCAAGCCGGTCTCAGCTAGGCCCTTCCCCCTGACGACCCATCGAACGGCGCACGCCGCAACGGCGGACGCGAATAAAGGCATTTTGTGAAACAGGAGACAGACATGAACCTGAACAACACCCCAATCCCCGGCAGATCAGGCTCCGAAGAGTTGGTTCCCTCGCGCTATGCAGTGAGGGTCGGCGAGATCGAGGTCCTGGTGATCAGCGACGGAGTGCTGCCGCTCCCAACCAGGATGTTGGGACACAACGCCGACCCGGCCGTGCGGATGGCCTGGCTGAACGACATGTTCTTGCCCCAGGACGCTTTCGACTGGTCGCTGAACGTGGTCGTGGTCCGTAGCGGCGAACAGACTATACTCGTTGACGCCGGGCTAGGGTTGGACCCGGACCTGAATCTGCCGCGGGCCGGCCAATTGATCAAGCGACTGGAGGGCGCCGGCATCGATCTCGCGTCTGTGACCGACGTGGTGCTGACCCACATGCACATGGACCACATTGGCGGGCTGCTCATCGACGGTGTGAAAGACCAGCTGCGTCCGGACCTGCGGATCCACGTGGCGGCGGCTGAGGTCAAATTCTGGGAGTCGCCGGATTTCACCCACGTCGACATGCCGCAGGGGTTCCCGGACGCGCTTCGGTCGACTGCCAAGCGGTTCGCGAACGAGTACCGAGATCACCTGTGGCTGTTTGACGACGAGCACGAGGTCGCGCCGGGTGTGGTCGTCTCTCGCACCGGCGGCCATACTCCCGGGCACAGTGTGGTCCGCCTTGCATCCGGGGGCGACCGGCTGACCTTCGCCGGGGACGCCGTGTTCACCGTCGGATTCGAACACCCCGACTGGTACAACGGCTTCGAACACGACCCTGAGGAAGCGGCCCGCGTTCGGGTCCGTCTCCTGACGGAGCTCGCGGCGACCGGCGAACAGCTTGTTGCCACTCACCTGCCGTTCCCGTCCGTCGGCCGGGTGGCGGTCGACGGCGACCACTTCCGTTGGGTCCCGGTCTTCTGGGACTACTGATGGCTTGTCGGATCAAGGCTGCGCCGGGCGTGCAGCCTTCATAACCACGCCGGCTTGGCCGGCAAAATCCACGGGTTCATAAGACAGGCCTGACCCACAACCACCCTCTGAAAAAGAATGAACAATGCGACGCGTTGGGCGCTCGCAAATGGAGAAATTCATGAAAATTGTCATCATCGGCGGCACCGGCCTCATCGGTTCAAAGACAGCCGACCGCCTGCGTAAGCAAGGCCATGAAGTCATTGCCGCCGCTCCGAGCACTGGCGTCAATACGATTACCGGCGAGGGTCTCGCCGAAGCACTCGCCGGCGCCTCTGTCGTCATCGACCTCGCAAACTCACCGTCCTTCGAAGATAAGGCCGTCCTCGAATTCTTTGAGACATCGGGTCGCAACCTGATAGCTGCCGAAAAGGCGGCCGGCGTGAAACACCATATCGCCCTTTCCATCATCGGCGTCGATCGCCTGCCCGAGAGCGGCTATATGCGCGCCAAGGTCGCCCAGGAAAAGATCATCCGGGGGGCCGGTATTCCCTATACAATCGTTCATTCGACGCAATTCATGGAATTCCTCGGCGGTATCGCCCAGTCCGGCACGACCGGAAACACCGTGCGTCTATCGCCGGCCTATGTGCAGCCGATCGCCTCTGACGATGTCGCCGCCAATATGGCCGCCGTTGCGACTGCAGCGCCGATCAACGGCGTCGTCGAGATCTCCGGTCCGGAACGTATCCGGCTCAATGAACTCGTTGCCCGTTACCTGAAAGCGGTGGGCGATGGACGCAAAGTCGAGGCAGATGCGGAGGCGCGATATTTCGGCGCCAGGCTGGAGGACGGCTCACTCGTTTCCGACAACAATCCGCGCCTTGGCCACATCACGTTCGAGCAGTGGTTCGCAACCTCTGCCCGCAAATGATCGATATCGGTGCGCCGCCACATGCTCCGCACTGTCCAACCCTCAAGAAAAGGAATTTCGACATGATCAAGCCAATTCTCGCCCTTGCCATGACTGCTCTCTTGTCCGCGACGGCCGCTGCCCGTGACGCCGGCGAAAAGGATGCCAAGGTCACGCTTGTCTACGAGCACGAGCTGCCGAACGTTCCCGGCAAAAGCATGAAAGGTGTTTTGGTCGAATACGGTCCGGGCGGTTTCTCAGACGGCCACACACACCCATCGTCCGCCTTCATCTACGCGACAGTCCTCGAAGGAGCGATACGCAGTCAGGTCAATGACGGTCCTGTGAAGGTCTACGAGGCCGGCGAGAGCTTTTCGGAGTTGCCGGGCGATCGCCACGGCGTCAGCGAGAATGCAAGTAAGACCGAGCCCGCGAAGCTGCTCGCGGTCTTCGTGGTCGATACCGCCCAGCAGGAACTGACGTTTCCGATCAAGAAATAGATGAACAGGCCGGGCGCCCGATCCGGTGCACGGCCGTTCTTCGACGCGATCAACCGTTATCGGTGATTCCTGGCTATGTTTGGCGATGACAACTTCTTGCCGCTCCTTCTGATCAACATCCTGGGGATTGCCGGTATCGTCGTATGGCACGTCCAAGGCAGGAACCGTCTGACAGACCGCCTGATCGTCCAGATCCTGTTCTTCACCGGCATGAGCCTCGTACTCTACATGGGGGGCATCGCTCCGCATCGGCCCGATGACGTCTACACGGAGGGTTTTGCCGCGCTGCTCTCCAAATCGGCCAGAATTCTCTGGTGGACCCATCTCGCGTGGACGATCATCGGCTTCCTCCATATCTATGTCAGACTCAATCGTAAGCCGCGGGAAGCCCACCTCATCTTGGATATGGCTGTAGCCGTCATTTATCTCGGCGTGGCGCTGTCGGTCATGGGTTTCGTCTTCCGCATGCCGATCGCCACCCTGGTGACGACCTCGGGCGTCGTTGCCGTCATCCTGGGCCTGGCTTTACAGAATACGCTCGGCGACGTCTTTTCCGGCATCGCACTGACGCTCGGCAAGGCCTATGCCATTGGCGACTGGGTGCAATTGAACGACGGCACCGCGGGTCGTGTCACCGAGACCAACTGGCGCTCCACCAACTTGCTGACCGTCGCGAACAACATCGTCGTGCTGCCAAACAGTATGCTGGCGAGGCAAGGCCTGACCAGCCTCAGCCGCCCCGACGAGACGCATCAGATCGTGTTGACCGCGCGCTTTGCGGCTGGGCAAAGGCCATGCTTCGTCGAGGAAGCCATGCGGTCCGTGCTGCAAGCCAGCAGCCGGATCGTCAAGGATCCGCCACCGGCCGTCGCCCTGAAGACCATCGACGCGATTGCAATCGAAGTGGAGTTGCAGTTCCGCGTCCCCAGTCTCGCCATGGTGATCTCAGCCAGGAACGAGATCATCGACCTCATCCATGATCAATGCGGGGCAAGCGGTCTTTCGCTGGCTATGCCTGCCGCTAGCCTCGTTTATGTGCCGGTGACAACCAGCGGCGAGTTCGCTCCGAGTCCTGAAGCGCGCTCATCCCGCGCGCTTTAGGACCCACTCGAAAGTATCGTTCCAGATGGCTGGAGGCGTTTCCCGCGACAGTATCTCTCCAAGATCCGCCAGCGTGACGCTGCGCAGTTTCTGGCGCCAGGCTTCGTCGGCTTCCCACATGATGCGAGCCACGGCGCAGGGGCTGCTGTCACAATAACCCTTCGGGCGGCAAGGGTTGTTGGCGCGGATATCGGCGCAGACAAAGGTCCGCGCTTTGCCTTCCACAGCCTCCACGATATCGAGAAAGGTCAATTCAGCCGGCGGTCTTGCGAGGCGATAGCCACCGGATGGGCCGAGGGTCGAATGAACGAGCCCTGCCTGAGACAGGCTCTGCAGTGCCTTGGACAGGTATTCCTTCGGAAGCCCGTGCAATTCCGCCAGCGCCTTGGTCGACAGATAGCGCCCATCGGGCAGGCCAGCGAGAATGGCGCAGCAATGCAGCACCCACTCGATTTGGCTCTTTAAAATCATTGATCCGTTCCGAGATGGAGAAAATCAGCACATATTATGGATATCAAATATCCCTATATCGGTCGCATGTAAACTTGGCGGGTGGAGCTCTCCAGCTCAGGACTTCCCATCGACCAAGGCCATATAGGATCCGCAGACCACCGGTCATAGCGGTGTAACGCAGTCTACTCACTGCCGCTTGCACAAGGCGTTCGGCAGTCCGGAGAGCGATCGGGAGAAGCGTCTGAAGGGCTCGATGAGGCAAAATGAGCGTGACGCAATCCGATATACCGCTGGATGGCAAAGCCGAATTCGCAATCAGGGCAGCGTGATACGATCCAAAGCGTGGTCGCAGGCAGCCTGCACACTCACGCAGCAATCTCGGCGTCAACAAGCTGGGCATCGCGCGCGATCATTCCGGCTGACCCGAGCAACGGAGCTGTTCGCCCCAGCGGCATAAGCCCTCTGCCTCAGCACAGAGCGTCGATCCGTTTTCCGTCAACGAATAGACGACCTTCGCCGGAGAGCCCGGATGGAATTTTCGGTTCACAAGCCCGTCTGCCTCAAGATCTCGCAGCTGCTGCGTCAGCATCTTTTCGCTGATCGTCGGAATTGACTGCCGCAGCCGGCCGAACCTGCGTGGTGTCGCGCCGAGTTCGCAGATGATGTCTAGCTTCCACTTGCCGGAGACCATCTTTATCGCGGTTGCAAAACCATTCTCGGTGGGTTTGTTCACTTGCCCTCCTTACCGGCAGGTAACCACTTACGCTTCCGTGCGTATTGGTGTCGCGCTTCCCAAATCATAACTCTCCCTCGAACGACAAGCGAGCCGAGCGTTGCGCCAATCAAATGGGGTGTCGGAATGATGCCTGCAATCAGTGCCTGGACAGTATGGGATCGGCGCGCTCGTCGGCGAGGCTCGATTCACGGCCGCTACAAGCGGGTTTCATGACCAACCGTATTCTTAGGAGAAAAAGCATGACGAATGCACAAACGGATACAATGCAGGCCGCCGCCATCGACCGGTTCGGCGGAGCCGATCTGATTACTGTGCGAGCCGTGTCAGTGCCCAAGGTCGGGCCGAGCGAAGTCCTGATCCGGGTCGAAGTGGCGGGCGTGGCCTCGTGGGACGCGGTCGAGCGTGAGGGTCGCTACGACGGGGCTTTCGGAATGCCGTTGACATTCCCCTATGTGCTCGGCTGGGACTGCGCGGGCGCAGTTGTCGCCGTTGGCGGCCAAGTCAACCGCTTCAAGGAAGGCGACCGGGTGTACGCCGCATCCATGCCACTTCCCAAGGGTGGAACCTACGCCGCCTACGCAGTAACGGATGCGGACAACGTGGCGCTCATCCCCGCCAAGCTCACGATCGAGCAAGCCGGCGTCATGGGCTGGGATGCGTTGACCGCGCTCAGCGGCCTGGAAGAGATCGGCATAAAGCAAGGCGATACAATAATGATCTTCGGCGCCAGCGGCGGTATCGGGCACATGGCCATCCAACTCGCAAAAACGATTGGGCGCCCGCGTCTTGGCGGTGGCTTCGGGCGATGACGGCGTGGCGCTGTCGCAGCGGCTGGGCGCCGACGCCATCGTCAACGGGCGCAAGGACGACGTGGTGGCGGCCGCTCGTGAATTCGCCGCCGGCGGCCTCGACGCTGCCCTTGTTACCGTCGGCGGTGGGGCGGCCGACCACGCGCTGACCTCAGTGCGCGACGGCGGTCGGATCGCCTGCCCCCACGGCGTGATGCCCGAGCCAAATGTCCGGCCCGGCGTGCAGCTCATTCGCTACAACGGCGCCCGCAGCCAGGACGCGACCGACAAGCTTAACCGCCTGATCGACTCTGGCCCGTTCGACGTCCATGTCGCCCGTACATTCCCGTTCGACCAGGTTGCTGATGCGCACCGAGCGCTTACCACGCACTACGTCGGCAAGCTCGCTTTGCGGATGAGTTGAGCAAATGGTGGATTCCATCAGACAATTACCAGGCGTTGCGACGGCGAAATAGGGTCATGGCAGACATGGAAATGTGCTGGCGCGTCCCATGAGTTCCGCCGATCGCCGCTGATTGATGGTGTTGACTGCTGGCCGGCATCAAACCTCATTCAGAAATGAAGCAAGCAAGATTGTGAAGCAGGCCTTAAAGACGCATTTCGATATTAGCGACTAATCAAGCAATCGAGACCACCCTACGTTCTTCAACGACGGCTAGTTGAGACGAAGGGAAGGCCATGAACTCACTGCACCGATACGTTGCGTTCTTGTTGGCGGCGGTGATCATGATCGCCCCTGCCAGCGCAACGGCCGATCAAAAGGCAACACGAGAGCCGCTGACGATCCAAGAGCAAGGGAGCTTCGCGGTCGGCGGGTCGGTTCTGAACACCCCCGGCACCTACAACAACAACGCGCCGGCTGCCGAAGGGCAGACCTTCCATGGCGACCATCTCTACGCCTTCTATCAGATTCCGGAGAATCCCAAGGCGCTGCCCATCGTCATGCTGCATGGCGCCTACCAGTCGGGAAGGAGTTGGGAGACCACGTCTGACGGTCGCGAGGGCTTTCAGAACATTTTCCTGCGCCTCGGCTTTCCGGTTTATCTGGTCGATCAGCCGCGTCGTGGTCGCGCCGGCAACAGCACTATGGCCATGACGGTCGAGCCCACGCCATACGACCAGCTCTTCTTCGATCAGTTCCGGCTCGGCAAGTGGCCGAAATTCTTTGATAACGTCCAGTTCGATCGCAAGCCCGAGACGCTCGACCAGTTTTTTCGGTCCGTCACCCCGAACACCGGGCCGTATGATGCTGGCGTGATCTCGGATGCCATGTCCGCGCTGTTTACGAAGACCGGCCCGGCAATCCTGTTCACTCATTCGCAAGGCGGCGGGCCTGGCTGGCTGACGGCGATCAAGAACGACAAGGTTCGCGGCATCGTCGCTTTCGAGCCGGGTAGCGGCTTCATCTTCCCCGAAGGCGAACTTCCCGAGGCGATGCCGAGCGCGGCCGGCACGCTGAAGCCCGAGGCCGTGCCGCTGGCGGATTTCGAGAAGCTTACCCGCATTCCGATCATCATTTATTACGGCGACAACTTCCCGACCGAGCCGACCACGGAGCGCGGGCAGGATAATTGGCGTGTGCGTCTTGCGATGGCGAAGCTCTGGGTTGACGCCGTCAACAAGCACGGCGGTGACGCCCGGCTCGTGCATCTTCCGGAGATCGGAATCCGGGGCAACACGCACTTCCTGATGTCCGACCTGAACAACCTCCAGATCGCCGATCAGGTCTCGCAGTTCCTCGCCGAGAAGAAACTGGACTGATCCGCCTGCGCAGATGCTTGGCGCTGCGCGCAACAAGGTGTCCCCGCGGATCAAAGATTGGAGTTCGAAATGACCAACGACGTTATCGACAAGAGAAGGCGCGAGTTCCTCGGAGCCTCCGCGTTTGTTCTCTCGGGTGCAATACTAGGAGTTCCGGCAATGACGACCACAACCGCTACCGCAGCCGATTACAAGCAGAACCCGTTTGGCTTGGTCTATCGCGGCGCGATCACAATGAACGAGCCGGGCAAGGTCAATATTCACCCGGTCAAATACGCGCTTCATGGCCTGGACGTCGTCGCCAACGTTTACACCCCAGCGAACTACGATGAGAGCCAGAAGTATCCCGCCATCGTCGTGGCGCACCCGAACGGCGGCATCAAGGAGCAGGTTGCGGGCTTGTATGCCCAGCGCCTCGCTGAACGGGGCTACATCACGATTACGATGGACGCCGCGTATCAGGGCGGAAGCGGCGGCGAACCGCGCAGCGTCGACAAACCCCAATTCCGCATCGAGGACATTCACGGCGCAGCGGATTTCATCACCCGCTACGCAGGCGTAGATGCCGAACGACTTGGCCTGCTCGGCATCTGCGGCGGCGGCGGATACTCGTTGTCTGCGGCGAAAGCCGACAAGCGATTCAAGTCGGTTGCGACGCTCAGCATGTTCAATTCCGGGCGGGTACGTCGCAATGGCTTCGCGGATTCACAACTTGACACCATTCAGGAGCGCCTGCGGCAGGTTACGGCAGCCCGCGCCCAGGAAATGGCCGGCGGAGAAATCCTCTACGCGGGCGACGCCAATCTGACGGACGAGCAGATCGCCGCGCTGCCGTTTGAAATGTACCGGCAGGGATACGAATACTACTGGAAGACGCACGCGCACCCCAACTCGACTTTCAAGTACACGATGAGCAGCTTGTTGGACCTGATGCGCTGGGATGCTGCCGACGAACTGGAACTGATCGACCAGCCGCTGCTGATGATCGCGGGCAGCAAGGCCGACAGCCTGTACATGACCGAGGACGCCTTCCCCAAAGCCACCGGAACGAAGGACAAGGAACTGTTCAAGATCGAGGGCGCGACCCATGTCGAGACCTATTGGGTTCCCGACTATGTCGAAGCCGCGTTGGGTAAGCTGACGCCGTTCTTCGCCCGAACCCTTGCTTCCGACCGCTCATAACCGCCGATAGCAGCATGGCGCTCGGATTTATGTCCTGGGCGCTATGTCCGTCCTCCCACCAAAACCCCGAGGAGTCACACATTGAAGAAGTTCACCCGAAATCTGCTTGTCGCAACCAGCCTGCTTCTATCTGGAGGAATTTCCACCTTGGCTAACGCCCAAAGCCAGACCCCCGCGACTTCCGATGCGGCTCCAGCCCAGCAGCAGTCGCGTGCGCAGCAGCTGATGGGCGACATTGCCCCGAAATTGGCAGAACTGACTGACGGCGTGCTCTTCGGTGACGTCTGGGAGCGCCCGCAGCTCTCCAAACGCGACCGCAGCCTTGTTACAATCTCAGCGCTTATCGCACTCAACCGCCCTGACCAGCTTCGCTCCCATATGAACCGGGCACTCCAGAATGGAGTGACGGAAGAGGAGATCGTTGAGGCGATCACCCATCTCTCATTCTATTCGGGCTGGCCAAACGGGGTGTCAGCTGTGGGTGTCGCAAGGGAAGTGTTCGAAGAAAATAGGAAGAAGTGAGTGCCGGAAAACGCCCGCCCTTCGACCGTTGAGGCCATGATGAAATCTATTGTTGTCGCAGCAGCCGTATTCGCAATGACCGTTCCAGCCCATGCAAACTCAGAGGTCGTCGTTACGCGTGTCGGCTCAACGCCATCCGCCGTCGGCCCTGCCGAGAATTTCACAGGATCCGTTCGTGTCGATTCCCGCTTCAAGGGAACTGATCCTGCTCGGGTCGGCGGTGCTATTGTCACCTTCGAGCCGGGGGCACGAACAGCCTGGCATACCCACCCTCTCGGTCAGACACTGATTGTCACCGCGGGCGTCGGCCGCGTCCAGCATTGGGACGGTCCCGTACAGGAGATCAGGCCGGGCGACACCGTCTGGATTCCGCCAGGCGTGAAACATTGGCATGGCGCGAGCCCGACCGTAGCGATGAGCCATATCGCCATATCGGAATCGCTAAACGGCAACGGCGTCACCTGGATGGAAAAGGTTTCAGACGAGCAATACCGGCGCTGACCTCCAACCCTCTCAATCCATCGCAGCCCGCTCGCATCGCGGCCTATGTCGCGCATGAGCTGGCCGGTACCGCAATGTTCCTGCTGCTCATCGTGCATAATTTGTTCAATCGCCGCTGGTACGGCACGATTCCAAAAGCCCGCCGCGAGGCGCGCGGCCTGTTCAACATCGTGGTGACGTTTTTACTGATGCTGGCGATGTTGGCCCTGCTCGTCACCAGCGTGTCCATTTCCAATGCCCTGTCCGGCGTCATGTCGGCGTATGGCGGCTTCACGGTGCGGCAGATTCACACCCTAGCGGCCTATTGGGTTCTCTTGATCGTGTCCGTTCATCTCGGCCTGCGCTGGCCGATGCTCATGGGCGTGGCACGCAAGCTGACAGGCATTTCACAGCCCAACGCCATCCGGACGCTCTTGCTTCGGGTAATGGCTGTCGCGGTCGCGATTCATGGCGTGTGGAGTCGTTCGAACTGGCTGTCGGTACAAAGCTTTCCATGCAGATGACGCTCGACTGGTGGAACTTTGAGGAATCCGTCGTAGGCTTCTTCGTCCACTACATCGCGATAGCCGGTCTCTATATGTTTCTCCCCTACTACGCGATGAAATGGCTGCAGGCGAGAAGGCACAGGTCAGTTGCCGCGATACCGGAGAACGTCCACTAACAAGGCAAGCGCCGGCGATTGCTGCCGCCGGCTCGGATAGTAGAGGTGATAGCCAGGAAAGGAGGGGCACCAATCCTCCAGAACCCGAACCAGCCGGCCATCCGCGACATAGGACATCGCATGGTCTTCGGGCAGGTAGGCAATCCCCAAGCCATCGAGTGCTGAACTGAGGCGCATGCTGAGACTATTGAAGACGAGTTGTCCTTCGCCGCGTACCTTAACTTCGCGCCCATCCTTTTCAAGGCCCCAGGCGAACAATCCGCCATAGGTTGGCAGCCGTGAATTGATGCACTTGTGCGCTGCAAGCTCTTGTGGCGTCTGGGGCGGCGGATACCGTTCAAAATAGGCTGGCGATGCGACCACTGCCATTCGCAATTCTGGTCCAATACGCACGGCGATCATGTCTTTCGCAAGCTGCTCGCCCATACGAACTCCCGCGTCGTATCCCTCGGCAACGATGTCGGTCAGACCGTAATCGACGATGATCTCAACCTGAATATCCGGATAATCCGGCAGGAACTGCTTGAGCGCGGGTTGTAGAACCGAGATGGCAGCATGCTCACCGGCCGTAATACGGACCGTCCCGGCCGGTTTGTCTCGAAGTTCGCTCAATGCAGCAAGTTCAGCTTCGATCTCCTCGAAACGCGGCGCAATCGTGCGCAGCAGGCGTTCGCCGGCGTCGGTCGAGGCAACGCTGCGCGTGGTGCGGGTCAGGAGGCGCAATCCCAGCAAGCTCGTTGAAGTTTTCCATTTGGATTTGTTAGCTCATCTAAAAGGCTCATGCAGATTATAGCATCTTATCGCAAGCTGCGGCAGGCGCTAAATTTAGTGCCGTGGCCCTTGGAAGCTGACCAGCCCGCGTGCGTGAAGTGCCTCCGAGCAGTCGATTGGAGTTCGCAATGCAAACCCGAAAACTTGGAACCCTGAACGTTTCCGCCCTTGGCCTTGGCTGCATGAGCATGAGTTCGGCTTATGGTCCGGCTGCCGACAAGCTGGAGATGATCAAACTCATTCGTGCTGCTCATGATCGCGGCGTCACCCTGTTCGACACGGCCGAAGCCTATGGCCCCTTTGTGAACGAGGAATTGGTCGGCGAGGCGCTTGCGCCGATCCGCAACGACGTTGTCATCGCCACGAAATTTGGCTTCGATATCGACCTTGATACCGGCTCGCGCAGCGGCGGCACCAACAGCCGGCCCGAACATATCTGGGCGGTGGCCGACGCCTGCCTCAAGAGGCTGAATACCGATCGCATCGACATTTTCTATCAGCATCGCGTCGATCCCGACGTGCCGATCGAGGATGTTGCGGGTGCGGTCAAGGAATTGATCGCGGAGGGCAAGGTCAAGCATTTCGGCCTCTCCGAAGCAGGCATTCAGACGATCCGTCGCGCTCATGCGGTGCAGCCGGTGACAGCGGTGCAAAGTGAATATTCCCTGTTCTGGCGCGGACCCGAAGCCGAGCTTCTGCCGACACTGGAGGAACTTGGCATCGGCTTGGTGCCGTTCAGTCCGCTCGGCGCGGGTTTCCTCACCGGCAAGATCGATGAGAACACCCGATTCGACCCCACGGACTTCCGCAACAGCGTGCCGCGCTTCTCTCCCGAGGCCCGCAAAGCCAATATGGCGCTGGTCGCCATCGTAAAGGCTGTCGCTGAGCGCAAAGGTGCGACGCCTGCACAGGTCGCCCTCGCATGGCTGTTGGCGCAGAAGCCGTGGATCGTGCCGATCCCCGGCACCACCAAGCTCCATCGTTTGGAAGAAAACCTCGGCGCGGTCGACGTGACACTGACCGCTGAAGATCTGGAAGAGATCGCGACAGCGCTTTCGAAGATCGAGATTCAAGGCGAGCGCCTGCCCGAAGCGGTGCTCGAGATGACCGGCCTTTGATCGGCTTTCGGAGAAAGGCCATGACTGAAAATCCAACGCGAAGGGAGCTCCTCATGACCTCGCTGCTCCTATCTCTTACGGCAGCGGGAGCAGCGCCGGCCACAGCGGCGCAGCTCCCGGCAGGCAAGACACTCGTTGCGTATTTTTCGCGAAGCGGAAACACGCGCGTCGTGGCCGGTCAGGTAAGTCGCGCCTTGCGAGCCGACCTGTTCGAGATCGAGCCGGAGCGGCCTTATCCTGACGACTATTTCGAGACGGTCGAGCAGGCGAAACAGGAAACAGCCCGCGGCTACGAACCGCCGTTGAAGACGAACCTCGCCGACATCGCCCAATACAGAACGGTATTTCTTGCCTTTCCGATCTGGGGAATGACAGCGCCGCCCGTGGTCCGATCATTCCTCGCCGCCCACGATCTTTCGGGCAAAACCATCATCTCCCTCATCACACATGGCGGCTACGGGCTGGGCGATAGCTTGAGTGTTGTCGCCAGCAAGGCGCGACGGGCCAATCTTGTCGAAGGATTTTCCATGCAGGCTCCCCAGGAGCGGCAGACCATAGAACGAGTTACAGAGTGGCTGGACGAGTTAAAGGTCGCGCGGTGATTTCAGAGCGTTCGAAGCGCGGTGCCTCCTTCCTCGGGATCGAACATCGAGAGATCCGCAACGCCTGCCGTTATCGGCACCTCGCTCTGCAACACGTCCTATCCGGAGCCTACCCAAAACCACGACGATCGTTCACTCGATTGCACCACGGCGGTCCTGCAAAGACCGCGCATCCGAATTTGCCGATCGAGCCTCAACTCGTTTAAACGGCGACATAATCCGCTCGCTTTCATCCGGCGAGCGGAAATTTTATCCACATCCGGCGCTACCCTGGCGCGGCTGCTTCCGTCGCGGTTCGGACTGCCCTCACCGCTCCGACCTTCGCCTTCTCCGTCCGCTCCTGGTGCTTTTTGCCCCATTCCGCCAGCGGAGCGAGCGCCAGGTCGAGCTCGGCGCCTTCCGGCGTGGCCGAATATTCCACGCGCGGCGGCACCTGGTGAAACACCTCGCGGTGGATGATGCCGTCCGCCTCCATCTCGCGCAGGTGCTGGATCAGCATCTTCTCGCTAATGTCCGGCTGCAGCCTTTTCAGTTCGCCGAAGCGGCAGGGCTGCGCCTGGTGGATCTGCCAGAGCAAAAGTGCCTTCCACTTGCCGCCGATCACCGCGAGCGCGGGACCCAACCCGCAACTGTCCGGCAGTTCTCTTTGTTTTTTTGCCAAGGAAGTCTCCAATTCTGAGGATTTGGTAAGTACCTTACTTTTTTGTCTGTACTTGTGCAATCGAAAGCACCCGCCTAGCTTCGGTTAAGGATGCGGAGCATGCGGGCAGAAGGCCAGCGGCAAGGCTTCCACTGGGATAGTTTCGCGCGGCAAAAAGTGGCCGCTCCCGATAGTTTCAAACCGACAGACCGCGGCGCCCTTCGCGCCGGCATAAGGACGAATCATGAGCAGATTTCAGGGCAAGAAGGCCGTCGTCATCGGCGGCACGCATGGAATGGGACTGGCGGTGGCGCAGGCGTTGATCGACGGCGACGCCGAGGTCCTGATCACGGGGCGCAGTGAAAAGAACCTCGCGGACGCCCGTCAGGCGCTTGGCGACAGCGTCCATGCGGTCCGGTCCGATGTCGCCAGCATGGGCGACATCGCAATGCTCAACGCGGAAGTGGAGCAGAAGCTTGGCGAGATCGATTTCCTGCACGTGAACGCCGGCGTGTCGGAGCTGGAACCGTTCGACCAGGTCACTGAAGCGTCCTACGACCGCCAGTTCGACATCAACACCAGGGGCGCCTTTTTCACCACCCAGCGCCTCATTCCCCTGATCAAGGAGGGCGGCGCAATCGTCTTTACCTCGTCGATCGCCGAGGATTCCGGCATCGCCGGCATGGCGGTGTATTCCGCCAGCAAGGCGGCGCTGCGCGCCTTCGGCAAGGTGCTGGCATCGGAACTCCTGCCGCGAAAAATCCGCGTCAACGTGGTGAGCCCCGGCTTCATCGACACGCCGACCATGGGTGTGGCCGGCGCCTCGGCGGAAGAGCGCGCCGCCTTCATGAAGATCGGCGATGAGGTGACGCCGATGAAGCGCCACGGCACGCCGGAGGAAGTGGCGCGCGCCGTTTTGTTCCTCGCCTTCGACGCCACCTTCACCACCGGCGAGCGGATCAAGGTCGACGGCGGCCTCGGCCAGGACTTGTCGCCGGCCATGGGGTGAATAGGAACGCCGCAGCAGAGCTCGCTGCGTAACTTCACAATCGAACCCAAAAAGAAAGGAAAACAGATGTCCGACGTATCCGTCATCGGCCTTGGCGACATGGGCTCGGCCTTAGCCGAGGCGCTCCTGAAAAGCGGCCTCAGCGTGACCGTATGGAACCGCTCGCCGGCCAAGGCCGAGGCCCTCGTGGCCAAAGGCGCTGTCGCCGCCGCAGGCGTCAAGGATGCCGTCGAGGCGAGCAGACTCGTGGTCGCCTGCCTGCTGGTCTACGATACCGTGTATGAGGCGCTCGAGCCGGCGAAGGATGCACTTGCCGGCCGCACGCTGGTCAACCTCACCAACGGCACGCCAGCGCAGGCGCGCGAGATGGCGCAATGGGCAGCCACCCAGGGCGCCGACTACCTCGACGGCGGCATTATGGCGGTTCCGCCGATGATCGGCCAAGCCGAGGCGCTGATCCTCTACAGCGGTGCGCACGCGGCGTTCGAGGCCCATGGGAAAGCGCTCGGCGCGCTGGGGGCGGCGAAATATCTCGGCGACGACGCCGGGCTGGCACCGTTGCACGACATTGCCCTGCTCACCGCCATGTATGGCCTGTTCTCAGGCGTTACGCATGCCTTCGCGCTGACCGGATCGGAAAAGGTGCCGGCGGAAAAATTCCTGCCGATGCTGACCAACTGGCTCGGGGCGGTCATGACATGGCTGCCCGACATGGCACAGCGGATCGACAGCGGCGACTACCGCAGCGATGTCGTCTCGAATCTCGAGATGCAGGCGGCGGCCTTCGACAACTTTATCGCGGCCAGCGAGGGCCAGGGTGTCAGCACCGAGCTGATCGCGCCGATGTTCCAGCTCTTAAAAAAAGCCGTCGCATCGGGCTATGGCGATGCCGACCAGGCCAGCCTGGTCGAGATGATCAGGACTAGGCCGCAGCCCGAGAGGCAGCGGGCGGCGGGCTGAGCTGAACTCAAGCGACCACTGCCAAGCCCGGCGAAGCGCGCAAACGGGCGATGTCGCGCGCCGGCGGATCTCCAAAGTGGCGGCGATATTCACGGCTGAACTGCGACGGGCTTTCGTAACCGACGCGGAAGGCGGCAGTCGCGACGTCGATGTCCTGGACCAGCATCAGGCTGCGCGCGTCCTGCAGCCTGAGTTGCTTCTGAAACTGCAGCGGCGTCATCGCCGTCACGGCGCGGAAATGCTCGTGCAGGCTCGACGGACTCATTCCTACTTCCGCGGCAAGCCGCTCGATACTGAACCGTTCCCGGAAGTTCTTCCCGATCCAGGCGATGGCGCGGCCGACCTGGGCCACCCGACCCTGGCTGGAGCTGATGTGGCGCATCCTGGCGCCATCCGGGCCGGCGAGCAGGCGATAGAGAATTTCCTGCTCGGCAAGCGGCCCGAGCATGGGCAGCGCTGCCGGATCGTCGAGCAGGCGCAGCAGGCGTAGAGCCGCGTCAAGCAGACCCGCGCCGGCGTCGGAGACGGTCTTGCCTATGGGCGGGGGTGGTGCTCCCGGTGGCGGCGGCACGCGCAACGCCAACTCCCCCAGCATGACCGGATCGAAATCGAGGTACAGGCAGAGATAGGGCTTGTCGGGCGTCGCCTCGACCACATGGCCTATAACTGGCAGGTCGTAGGTCACGACCCCATAGCGCCCCGGTGCATATCTGAACATGCGGTCGCCCAGCGTAACCTCTTTGCGCCCCTGCGCGACAAGGCACAGTTGCGGCCTGTAAACATTCGGCATCGGCATCGTCACCGTGGAGGATCGAACAAGCGTCACACGCTCGATGGGGGTGGCGTGAAAGCCATCCTTCGAGACGTGCCGGGCAATCACGGCCGCGATTTCGGTCAATGTTTCCATGAATCTGACCATCGCACGCGCGCGCAAGGGCGGCAATGCGAACCCGCGGCTTCTGGAGGATTGGGCAGTAATTCCGGCGCATCAGGCTAACGGTTCGAGGTCGCCGCGCATCACAGTGTCAGCGGCGCCTCGGTTGCAGCAACCTGGCCGCGGAACAAGTATGGAGCAAACATGACAAGCGATAAACTGAAGACACCCACGGTCGCACTGGGCACCTGGGCTTGGGGCGACAGCGGCGAGACTGGCAACGGATATTTCGGCAGCAGCCTCACTCAGGCTGGTCTGGAAGAGGTCGTGGACAAGGCGCATGCGGCCGGATTTACCCTCTGGGACACCGCCGTTGTGTACGGCATGGGCCGTTCTGAGACCGTACTCGGAGAACTATTGAAGCGCTACGCCCGCAGCGACTACCAGCTCTCCACGAAGTTCACTCCACAGGCCGCGGAGACCAGGGACGATCCGGTTGCGGACATGCTGGAGCAGAGCCTGGCACGCCTCGGTACCGACTACATCGACCTCTACTGGATTCACAATCCAGCAGATGTAGCGCGGTGGACGCCGTACCTGATCCCGTTGCTGAAGAGCGGGAAGGTCAGACATGTCGGCGTCTCGAATCACAACCTGAGCGAAATCGAGCTCGCCAACCAGATCCTCGGAGAAGCCGGGCTTCGGGTCGAAGCCATCCAGAATCACTATAGCCTCCTCTACCGCAGCTCTGAGGATGCTGGCATCTTGGACTACTGCCGCAAGCATGACATCCCGTTCTTCGCCTATATGGTGCTTGAACAGGGCGCCCTGACCGGCAAGTACAGTCCGGAGAACCCGCTGCCGGAAGGCAGCAGCCGGGCGGAGACTTACAATGGCATGCTGCCTCCGCTGAAGGCGCTGACGGACAAACTCGCCTCGATCGGCCAGAAGCAGGGTGCAGCAGCGCCCGATGTCGCGACGGCGTGGGCCATCGCCAAGGGCACGACGCCGATCATCGGCGTCACCAAGCCCAACTACATCGATGGTCTGGTCCGGGCCACCGATATGACGCTCTCCAGCGACGACATTGCAGAGCTGGAAGCTCTCGCTGACGCCGCTAATGTGAACACCCGCGGCTGGTGGGAAAAAGAGATGTAAGTCTAAATACGTCCGGCGGTCATCAGTCGCGGGTAATGGCTGGAGGTAGTGGCCGTTGATCATGCAGGCCGCCCTGCATTCAGGCATGGGCGGGCGGCTTGTGGAGCGGGGATGACTGAGCTCGATAAGCAGTCAGCGTGTTGGCGCTGATCGCTCAGGACTTTCGTCACCCCCGCCCAGATCAGCCCGCGGCGCTTGGCACCGGCGTGTTGAGAAGCTGCTGCTCCCAAAGATACGCGATGCCGCTGCCGCCGAAGTGCTGGATGAGAACCTCGGTCAGCTCCTCGACATGCTCGGTGCGCGCCCAATCGCGTTGCCATTCGCCAGCGAGCGCCATCACGGTCATCACGTTCGCGCCGGCCGCGATCATTCGCTGGATGGCAACTTCGTGAGACTCCGTCGAAATCCCGCCCGACGCGTCGGTGATCACGGTCACGTCCCAGCCTTCGCCGGCGGCCTGGATCACAGGCATTGCGACGCAGACCTCGGTCCACAGGCCGGCGATGATCAGCTGCTTGCGGCCGGTCGCCTTGACGACGTTCACCACATTCTCGTCCTGCCAGGTGTTCACCCAGGTGCGATCGATGACTTCCTGGTCCGGAAATACGTCGGTGATCTGCTTAAAGAGAAGTCCACCGCGCGCCGCGATCACGCTGGTGAGAATGGTCGGAACATTGAAGGCTTTTGCTAGCTTCGCCAGCGCGGTCGTGTTGTTGACCACCATATGCGGATCGTGGCTGTTCAGGCTTGCGAGCTGATAAGGTTGGTGATCGATCAGAACGAGGACCGAGTCTTCAGGACGAAGAAGCGAATCGAGGCCGTTACGAGGGGTCATCAAGACTTCCTTTCTCTGCCGCTATGGACGGCGATGGGTTCACGGGAGACATACGCCAGCGGCGACGTTGCCTGGACGCAATTTACCGTTCCCTTTGGCGATGCGGTAGTGCCATAGTCAGGCAATCTGTGTCGCGAAACGAGGAACGCCGAATTGGATATCGAAGATCTACAGACATTCGTCGCAGTGGCCGATGCGGGGGGCGTGTCGGCCGCCGCGCGCCGGCTCGGCGTCTCCAAGTCAATCGTCAGTCGGCGGCTCTTTCGGGTTGAAGCGGAGCTTGGCGTCCAGCTTCTTGCAAGAACGACCCGCGGCGCCGCGCTCACAGAAGCGGGAATCACGTTCAGGGACCATGCGGCCCGAGCCAGCGCCGAAATCGACACGGCCAGGGAAGCGATCTTCCCAACTGGTGATCTGCGCGGCCGCCTGAGGGTCGCGATGCCGCTTTCCTTCGGCCCGACGCACTTCGCCCCCGTGCTTGCGGAAATGGCGCACCAGCACCCGAAGCTCCATATCCATGCCTCATACAGCGATCGCTTCGTTGATCTCATCGCAGACGGTTTCGACTGCGCGATCCGGGTCGGGTACCTTCAGGACTCGAACCTGATTGCGAAGCGCATCGGACCGATCTATGGAAAGCTCGTCGCAAGTCCGGATTATATCAAAGCAAGCGGTTCACCTCAGACGCCAGATGAACTCGTCACCCATCAGGCCCTCATGCAGGGGACGGAAGCCTGGCAGTTCATGGATGGCGACAAGATCGTCACGGTTCAGCCGCAGGGCAGGTTCAAGGCCGATAACGCTACTGCGCTTGCCGCCGCCGCAGTGGCAGGGCTCGGCATTGCTTGGCTCCCCGATTGCATCACGTATGACTATGTGACCTCCGGAGCACTCGTTCCAATTATGACACGCTATCCCCCACCTTCGGCAGGCGCGTATGTCGTCCGACCGCCGGGTAAGCACCCCACACGGAAAGTCCGGGTCCTCACCGAGATGCTGATCGAGTACTTCGCACGAAATCCGAACGTTTGGGGTCTCGACCGTTAAAACACGAACGGGGGCGAAGCCTTATGAAGAATTGCGTTCGACGGTTGCTCTACTGCGAGCCGCTGAGCCCGACGACATTGCCCGCACGTTCCACTTACCGCGACACAGCTTGACGTATCACAGGACTAGTTGGGCAGACGGTCGCTCGCCAGTTTAGGCATTCCTCGGGCCGAAAGCGCTCTTCCCGCTCGCGCGGTCCGGATTAATCGCGATCGGGCATTCGTATCGGCAAGGGCGAGGCTCCCGTAAGCCCAAGAGAGGATGACGCTCATGAGTTGGAACCCGGCAATCGACCCCGGCTGCCCTGATGCGGTGGGCATCGACGCGATCGAAACGCTCATCGTCCCGCGCGCTCGAGACCTGGGCGGCTTCAAGGTTCGGCGCGCGTTGCCGGCGCCGAAGCGGCAGATGGTCGGACCGTTCATTTTCTTCGATCAGGCCGGCCCGGCCGAACTGCTGACCGGGCAGGGCGTCGACGTCTGGCCGCATCCGTATATCGATCTTGGCACTGTCACGTACCTCTTTCGCGGCTCCTCGAAGGACCGCATCGAAGAAGCGAAGGCCGACTAACGCGCCGAGGACTGGGGCAAGGGACGTTTCGATCTCCCGATCGATGACCGAGATGAGCACATTCCCCTACCGGACTGGCCGGTGCTAAGACTGGCCGGCGCCAAGAAGGGTGTCACGGACCCGGCCGGTTCAGACGAGATGACGCGTCGCGTGCCGGGTGTGTTCTGAATGGAGAAAGCAGAATGAGCAACAAGTGGCCCCACCTGGACTACCTCGGCTGGCGCGAGACGTGTTCAGCCCTGCATCTCTATTTGCAGATCGCCGGGAAATATCGCCTTGCTCATACCCCGTGGCTCAACCATTCCTGGAACGCGACCTTCTATGTCACGCCGCTCGGCCTGACCTCCTCGCCGATCCCCGACGGCCCAGGCATTGAGATCCTCTTCGACCTTCGGGACCATATGGTTGTCGGCACAAGCGGCAATGGTCGCGAAGCATCGTTTGCGCTCGGGCCATCCACAGTCGCGGCGTTCCACGCCAATTTCGTGCAGTTGATTTCCGAACTTGGAGGCACGCCGACCTTTAACGGCAAACCGAACGAGGTGCCCAACCCCGTGCCGTTCACCGAAGATCATCGCGACCGGCCCTATGACCGGGAAGCCGTTCAGCGCTTCCATCACGCATCGGTGGCGGTCGACAGGGTATTCAATCGGTTCCGGACCTCGTTTCTTGGCAAGTCCAGTCCCGTTCACCTGTTCTGGGGCAGTTTTGACCTGGCCGTCACCCGCTTTTCCGGGCGGCGCGCGCCTCTCCATCCCGGCGGTATTCCTTCATTGCCCAACGATGTGGCACAGGAAGCCTACGACCGCGAGGTCTCCTCAGCAGGTTTCTGGCCCGGCGGTGGCGGCATCGATTACCCGGCGTTCTATGCCTACGCCTATCCGGCGCCGAGTGGCTTCAGGGGCGCGTCGGTCCGGCCCGAGGGCGCGTTCTGGCATGAGGGCCTATCGGAATTCATCCTGCCGTACGATGCCGTTCAGTCGGCCGCAAATCCCGACGCGGCGCTTATGGAGTTTCTCGTCTCGACCTACGACGCCGCGGCCGATCTCGGAAGATGGGACCGCGACCTACTGGACTGCGTGCCAGGGCGGCGGGGTCAGGCGCGGCCGCATGACGCCGAGCAGCCGGGCCCTGCCTCTCCATTGACCGTCGAAAAGGTCGAACGGGAGGATACCGCATCGAAGGGACGCTACCGGATGCTCGTCGACGGCGTCGAAGCTGAGATGACCTATAGCCGGGCCGGCGAAGGTTTGATCATCATCGACCATACCGAAGTTCCAGCGGCGTTGCGTGGCCGCAAGGTCGGCGAGCGACTGGTACGCCAGGCGGTCGAGGATGCCCGGCGCGAAGGGGTCGCCATCATTCCGCTTTGTCCGTTCGCAAAAGCGCAGATCGACCGTCATGTCGAATGGCAGGACGTGCTGCGTCGGTCATAGGCTGCGCGTAACTTCCTCCACCCGCCAACGTACCGGCTCCGACCGACTCCTACCACCGTAAGCGGCGGACGTAGTCCAGCGGCAATTGGCGGCAATTTTCGCTGCTGGCGTCGTGGAAATGGCAAAAATTTCAGGCGGATTCAGGGGCCTTGGCCTTTGCGAGGTCCTGCAGGAACTCTTCCATCAGCGGCCTGTCACCGAACCGGCGGTAAGCGCGCTCTGCTTCCAGCGAGAATGCCGGATGCGCCTCGACCAGCTTTGCCATCGTCTGCTGGGCTGCCTCGACCTCTCCGCCCCCGGCCTGCAAAGCGGCCTGAATCAGAAGGCAGTTTGCATCGCGCGGCGCCCGGATCAGGCATTCCCCTATGACGGCGGAAGCCTCATCGCGGCGGTCAGCCGCGTAGAGCGCCTGCCCGTGCACATAGGCATAGTACTCGGGCGCCATAGGATGAAGGCGGCGGGCCCGCTCTGCGTTGGTGACGGCATCATCATATTCCCCGAAGCGAACCTGCGCCTTTGCAAGCGCCATCATGCTGTCGGGATCGTTCGGGTTGAGCTCCACAGCGCGCCGTGCGGCCTGCAAGCCGCCTGAATAGTCGCCCTGAAGGGCAAGCCCGAAGCTGATGACCTGATAGCCAAGCCCAAGATTGGGATCGAGACGGACCGCCTGCCGGGCTTCACTAAGCCCAAGATGGAGCTCCTGGGCGTTTGCCCGGCCGTCACCGCTCTGCGCCACGCTGGCGATAAAGGTGAGCGCGAGGCCTGCGCGGGCGGCCGCATAGGACGGGTCCATTTCAAGGGCGCGCTGATAGAGGCCCCGCGCTTCCAGAATGTCCTGCGTGTCATTGGTGCCGTGCCGGTAGCGGTTGCGGGCCTGCAGCACGAGGTCATAGGCCTGCAGGTTGTCGGTCGGGCGCTCCGCTGCCGCCGCCGCCTCGGTCCTGCCGATATAGGGCGCGATCTGCGCGACGATTTCAGTGGTCAGTTCGCTCTGGACGGTGAACACGTCGGCGACCTGCCGGTCGAAACTGCGCGACCACAGATGCGCGCCTGTCTTTACATCGATCAGCTGCGCCGACACGCGAAGCTGGTCGCCTTCACGGCGGGCGCTGCCTTCAACCACATAATCGACGCCGAGCTTCGCCCCGAGCTTGCGCACGTCCGTGTCCTGCCCGTGAACGGCGTAGGTGGAATCGCGCGCGATTACCTGCAGCTCTGAATTGCGGGCAAGGGCTGTCGTCACATCTTCGGTCAGTCCGTCGGCGAAATACGATTGCTCGCCGCTGCCGCTCATCGCGGCAAAAGGCATGACCGCCACTGACGGCCGGGGGTCGGCGCGGCTCTGGTCCATCGACAAGACCGACGGGATGCGGCTGACCATAGCTGCCAGGGAGAGCGGCTGGATTTGGGTGCCGATGAGGATGAGGCCTATGGCGGCCGCGCCATAAGACCAGCGGGCAGCGGTGCTGCGCAGCACCTGCGGCACCTGCCGCCAGAGCGACCACGGAGAGCCCGCGCGCCTTACGCGGTAGACGTTGAGAAGTTCGGGAATGTTCTTGGCCCGCCTGCGGCCGATGCGGACGTACCTGTCCGCGCTGTTGCGGTCGGCCGCCATCACCACGGCGCCGCTGACGAATATCTGCCCCGGATCGCACATGGCCTCAAGACGGGCGGCCACATTGACGCCATCGCCGTATACGTCGCCGTCATCTTCGATGACATCGCCAAGATTGATGCCGATGCGCAGCTCGAACGGGCCCTTGTCGAAGCCTTCCTGTATGGCCAGCGCCGCATCAACCGCTTCGTTGACGCTGGGAAACATAGCGAGAAAGCCGTCTCCCGCTGTCTTGACGATGCGCCCGCCATGGCGGGCTATGGTCGGGTCAATGAGCTCATCGAAAACAGCGCGCAGCTTCGCGTAGGTGGAAGCCTCGTTTTCAGCCATCAGCAGGCTGTAGCCGACGATATCGGCGGCCATGATTGCCGCGAGCTTGCGTTCCATCAGCATTATTCCTGAGCGGCGGGCCATGCGCGGACTATCGTTACTGATACTTAAGGCGACGCACGGCCCAAGATTAGACCCATAATCCCGGAAAGACTTATACACAGCTCACAAATGCGTGACGATTGTGGCCTACACCGTTCTGACCTTCGTCAGCCGTGATCTGCTTCGTCCGGAGCCGTCCGTCGCCGCACTGGCGGAGGGCGACGCCGCGTTGAACGGCCTGGGCCTTGCCTGCCTGCCCGACCACGCGCCGCACCCCGTCCTTGCTGAATGACGGCTTCAGCAGGGGCTGGAGGACTGGCCCGCCCTTTCCAGGGCTATCATCTCTATTATCCAAGCCGCCGCCAGAATTCCCCCCGTTCACTCTCCTGATCGGAGCGCTCCGCGGGCGATGACAGCACTGCAGGGCCAACAAACCAGTTCAGCGCTGCTTCGCCCTTCATCGCAATTTGGTCTGTGCCAACTAGGTCTGGATGTACATTTCAATTGGCGCGCCCGAAGAGATTCGAACTCCTGACCCCCAGATTCGTAGTCAGATGCTTCAGGTACTCATAACGTTGCAGACTGTTCAAAACGGCATAAATTTGCACGTTTTTTCAGCGCCAAGCAGCGCAAAGGCCGCAATGGCGGAGAGATATCCGAACGAACGTTCGAACGGCAGCGTGAGAGTCCAGATCGCAAGGATAGCAAGCGCAGCAAGGCGGCCCCAAAACATGTAGGACAGGCCCTTCAGTTCCTCCTGCGCTACCCCCTCGCCGACATCCCTATACGCCGTCAGCCCGGCTGACGGTCCCGGGTTCACTATGCGGCGAACCTTCTGGACCAGGAATTTTGCCTTGGCCATTATGGCTCGACGGCCTGCGTTGAAGCGTCGTGGGGTCGGGTCGCCGCGTATCCGACGGAGACTTCGCCGCCGCGTCACTTGATACCTAGGAATTCTTTGATGCTGCGCCGCTCGTCTGCGTTGTTGAAGCGCTGGACCATCTTCGTGCCGCGCACCATGGCGGTCGGGTTCGCAAGGTAGCTTTCCAGCGTTTCGGGTGTCCAGGTGATGCCAGAG
Organism: Mesorhizobium sp. M0938; assembly: GCF_040319125.1. Classification (NCBI taxonomy): domain Bacteria; kingdom Pseudomonadati; phylum Pseudomonadota; class Alphaproteobacteria; order Hyphomicrobiales; family Phyllobacteriaceae; genus Mesorhizobium; species Mesorhizobium sp. M0938. The sequence continues at coordinate 309,253 of NZ_JAMYNS010000001.1, forward strand.
TCGCGCAGGGCCGACGAGTAGTTGAACCCTTCGAGGCTGCCGGCGGCACGGCCGATCACGGCCTGCAGATGCGGGCCGACGCCGTTGCGGGTTGTCGCGATCTGGTGGCAAGCGCCGCAGCGCTGCCGGAACAGGCGCTCTGCTGTAGCGGCACTTGCATCCTGGGCAACAGACGCGTGCGTCGCCCAGGACACTGCGACTAGCGCCGTCGCGGCGAGGACGGCATTCCTCATCCTTCGACTCCCTTCAAGTCGAGCCTCGAAAGCGGTAGGGTGCGGATGCGCTGGCCGGCGAGCACCGAGGCGGCGTTGACCACGGCAGGCGGCACGCCCGGGAGACCTGGTTCGCCGATACCGCCCATCGGCGCTCCGCTCTCGACAATGCGAACATGCACGCGCGGCATGCGGTCGGGCGGCAGGATCGGATACCCATCAAAATTGCGCGCCTGCGGCAGGCCGTCGACATAGACAACTTCCTCAAGCAGAGCCGAGGACAGGCCGAGTGCGACTGCCGAGTTGACCTGCGCCTCGATGATTGCCGGATTGACGATGCTGCCTGGATCGATTGCCACCCAGACGTCGTGGACCACGACCCCACCATCCCTGAGCGACACTTCGGCGATCGTCGCGACCTCGCTACCGAAGGGCGAGGCCATTGCGACGCCGCGGGCGCGCCGTGTGCCGTCTTCCGCGGTGAATGGACCGCGCTTCCACCCGCCGGAGAGGACGGCGACTGCCTCAAGGAGATTGCTGTGCCGCGGGCTGTCCGCCACGAGCCGCAGGCGCAACTCGTAAGGATCCTGCTGGCCTGCATCGGCCATCTCGTCAAAGAACGTCTCGTAGAAGAAGTCGTTCATCGAATGTCCGACCGAGCGCCAGAAGCCGATGATCGCCGGGTCGTCCACGTGGATCTGCGCGACACGTCTGTTGTTGATCGCATAGACCTTCCCGGCAATGCCCTCGACCGCCGAACTGTCGACCTTGTCCGGCTGGCGGCCGAACCAGCGACCGGTTGGGCCTTCGCCTACCGCCACAGCATCAAGCGCAACCGGAAGACCGGCGGCGTCCAGGCCCGCGCGGAAGCGCACGGCGCCCATCGGCCGCAGCGTGTCGCGCAGGAACTCTTCCTCGCGGCTCCAAATCAGCTTGACAGGTCGGCCAACAGCCTTGGCGAGCAGGATGGCCTGCGGGAACGGGTTGGCCGTCTGGTAGAGGAAGTGCCGGCCGAAGAAGCCGCCGAGTATGGGGGAGTGAATGATGACCTTGTCCTGCTCGATGCCTGCGACCTCGGCAGCATCGGCCTGGAACATCTCCGGCGCCTGGTTGGGAATCCACAGCTCCAGCGTGCCGTCCTCGTTCCAGCGCGCGATCGCCGACGGCGGCTCGAGTTGCCCGTGGACAAGATAGGGCGCGTCATAGGTGGCCTCGACAACGCGCACTGCCCCTCCAAGAGCACTCGCGACATCGCCTTCCTGCTCGAAGGCAATGCCGTCGCCCGGGGTCGCCTTCAGCATTTCCTTGTGCGCGTCCGAAGAGAAGTCGGCCGGCATCGCGTGAGCCGTTCCAGCCGCTGGCTCGGTCCAGGTCACCTGAAGAGCTTCCACGGCGCGGCGCGCCCGCCACCAGCCGTCGGCCAGGACCGCCACCGCGCCGGGCAGCCGGTGGATGGAACCCACGCCGGGCATCGTCTGGACTTCGCTCTCATTCGCCAGCGCGCCCGGTTCGCCACCAAGACGTGGGCTGTGCTGGACGGCAGCATGAAGCATGCCGTCCACTTTGAGGTCGATTGCGTAGTGCGCGCGACCTGTGGACTTGTCTCGCGCGTCGAGCCGCGGAACGGGCTTGCCGATCCAGCGGAAGTCGGCAGGGTCGCGCAGCACGACGTCGGCCGGGACCGGCAGTTCGGCAGCGTCGCCGGCGATGTCCCCGTAAGGGATCGTCCGCCCGGATGCCGCATGCACCACGCGGCCCGGTTCCGTCGACAGTTCAGAAACCGGCACACCGAGCCGTTCGGCCGCGGCCTGCATCAGCATCTGGCGCGCCGAGGCACCGAGCTTGCGCATAGTCTCGTAGCTCATGCGGACCGACATGCTGCCGCCGGTGAAGCGGCCGCCGCCGGTCAAAAGGTAGTCGGGTCCAGGAGGTGCTCCTTCCACCACGAACTGCGCGGGATCGACATCGAGTTCCTCACCGACGATCTGAGCCATGGCGGTGAAGATACCCTGCCCGCCTTCGATGAAGGCGCTCCGGAACAGAGCGGTGCTGTCGGGGCGGACTTCCAAAAAGGCGTTGACGCGCGTGCCGGGCGCCACAGCAGCCGCGGTCTGCGCGCGAGCCCGCCCAACCGGCACGGTCACTGACAGCACCAGCGCCGCGGCGCCGCCGAGGAAGCCGCGACGCGAGACATTGAGCGGACCGTCTTCGCCGCGCGTAGACCGGCCGTCCCGGATGGGGGTCATGTCGTTCATGGAACTCTCCTCAAGCCTGCGCGGCCTGCCGGACGGCAGCCGAGATCGCGTTGTAGGTGCCGCAGCGGCAGAGATTCACCATCGCCGCCGCGATGTCGTCCTCAGTCGGCTGCGGGGTCTGCTTGAGGAGCGCGGTGGCGGCCATAACCTGGCCCGATTGGCAGTAGCCGCATTGCGGCACCTGATGGGCGACCCACGCCTCGACCACTTTCCTGCCCTCGGCATCCTGCTCGATGGCCTCGATGGTCGTGATCGCCATGCCAACCACGCTATCAACTGGAGTGACGCAGGAGCGCGTCGCCTGTCCGTCAATCAGCACCGTGCATGCGCCGCACTGGGCCACGCCGCAGCCATATTTCGTGCCGGTCATGCCAAGCGAGTCACGCAACACCCAGAGCAGCGGGGTATCTGGTTCGACTTCGACCCGATGCGTCGAGCCGTTGACGGTCAGTTCCATGGCGTTCTCCTCGTGTTCGCAGAAAGCCAGCGCGACTGGCTGTTGGCTCGTCGAACCCGAAGAGTAGGTGTCCCGGATCATCTCGACTAGACCGCGTAATTCGCTTGCGTCTATCGACCAGAGGCATAAATCTTCACTCTGATCAGCGGACAGCGGCATGGCCAAGGAAGACTTCAACGACCTGTTATGGTTCTTGGCTGTGGCCGAGGAAAAAAGCTTCACGCGCGCGGCAGCGAAGCTCGGTATCACGCAGTCCACGCTCAGCCACACGATCAAGCGCCTGGAAACGGCGATGGGCATCAGGCTGCTCATGCGCACGACGCGAAGCGTGGCGACTACCGAGGCGGGCGAACGCCTGCGGCAGTCTCTCGCGCCGCGTGTCGCGGAGATCGAGGCGGAGATCGCCGCGCTGATGGAATTCCGCGACAAGCCCGCCGGCACCATCAGGCTGACGGTTTCGGATCATGCATTCGAAAGCGTCGTCTGGCCGAAGCTCGCGCCGGTGCTCGCCGACTATCCGGACATCAGGCTGGAGTTCAGCATCGACAACGGGCTTCGCAACATCGTCGAGGACGGTTTCGACGCCGGCGTCCGGTTAGGGGAAAGTGTCGAGAAGGACATGATCGCGGTTCGCATCGGTCCGGACTGGCGGATGGTCGCCGTCGCCTCGCCCGCCTATTTCGCCATGCATCCTGCGCCCCGGCATCCGCAGGAGCTGATCGGCCACAACTGCATGAACATGCGCCAGACACGGGGCGGTGGACTCTACGCCTGGGAGTTCGAGAAGGACGGTCAAGAACTTCGCGTCCGGGTGGACGGGCAGATCACCTTCAACACGAACTACCCCATGGTGGATGCGGCTCTGAAAGGCTACGGCATTGCCTTCGTCCCCGAGAGCCTTGTGGAACGGCAGGTCGCGTCCGGCGAGCTCGTCCAGACGCTGGACGACTGGTGCCTGAAATTCCCGGGTTACTACATCTACTATCCAAGCCGCCGGCAGGGCCTGCCCGCCTTCAAGGTGATCGTCGATGCGCTGCGGCAAGGGGAGGTGTGAGGTGCCGGCAGGACCCGTGTCTCGCGGCTATCACGGGTTTGCACGTTTCTCGAACACCTCGCGCGCGACTGGCGCCGCCGAAAATGCGTTCGGCCAACCTGCGTAGTAGGCGAGATGATTGATGACCTCGGAGGCCTCCTCGCGACTCAGACCGTTATCCATCGCGCGGTTCAGATGGAAGGGCATCTGGGCTACCTGGCCAGCAGAAATCAGGGCGCTGACCGTGACCAGGCTTCGGTCGCGCGGTGCAAGGTCCGGACGCAGCCACAGGTCGCCGAACAGCACTTCCGTCGTGTCCCGCACAAGGCCCGGAGAGGCGGGGTTGGTGGTCTGCTCGACGCTCGCGGCACGTCGGGCCTCCTGTTCTTTATCGAGCGGAAGCAGCGTTGGGTTGGCCGCGGGAAGCTGGTCTGCGCCGATGCCACGCTCCGCAAAGATTGGTCCGGCCGCATCGACCGCCGCCATGGCGTTGCCCCACCCCGCGTAGAAGGCCAGATGCGTGATGAGTTCCGAGAGCTCGGCGGGTTTGACCCCGTTGTCGAGCGCGCGGCGGATTTGCTCGGGCATGAGGCCCGCCTGGTTGCGGGTGACGACGGCCGCGACCGTCACGACACTGCGGTCACGAGCGGACAGACCAGGCCTTGTCCAAAGCCCGTTGTCGAGGGTCTCCTCATACTTCTGCAGAGCCGGAGCGACAGACGAGATATCTTCTTCGACACCTGAAGCCGCCTTGCTTGTGACAGGTGCAAAGGTCATTGCCAGCGCGAGAGCTGCGATGGATTTCATGATCTTCTCCTTCGTGTCGAGTTTGCTACTAACGATATTCTTCGTCGGTGACGGCCTCGAGCCATTCGACGACGTTGCCGTCACGCGATGGCGTTATCGCGATATGACTCATGGAACTGTCGGCGGCGGCGCCGTGCCAGTGCTTAACCCCTGGCGAGGTTGAAATGACGTCGCCGGGTTTGATGGCGATCTTCTCTCCGCCTTCTTCCTGGACCCAACCCGTGCCGGCCGTAACGATCAGCGTCTGGCCTGCCGGATGCGTGTGCCAGTGAGAGCGAGCGCCCGGTGTGAACTCGACCAGGCCGCCGCCGGCATTGCTGTGCTCGCTGGCCGCGAACAGCGGCGTGACCGTGACGACGCCCGTGAAGGTTTCGGCCGGACCCGGAATTGAAGCCCGCGACCCGTTGGGCGAGACCTGCATTGTCTGGGCCTGGGCGGATACGCAGGCGAGCAGCGCCAGCGAGGCGGCGCTCAACGACAGGGTTTTGGTCATAGTCTTTCTCCGTTCATGGGGCATGCAAGGAACAGCCGCACAGCCAGGGGGGCGCTCAGATGTCGCCGCGCCAGGATCAGACCCGAAGCAGCACTTTGATCGCGCGTCGCTCGTCCATGGCGCGGTATCCGTCGGCGACTTCCGCCAGCGGCAGTTGGAGATCGAAGACCTTGCCGGGCTTAATCTTGCCGTTCAGCACGCGGTCCATGAGGTCGGGCAGGAAGCGGCGGACTGGAGCCGGGCCGCCGAGCATGCGCTTCTGGCCGAAGAAGAGCCGCTGGCCGTCGAAGTTGACACCGTGCGGAACGCCGACATAGCCGATGGTGCCGCCGGGGCGCGAGCACGCCAGCGCCTGATCGAACGACTCCGCTGTGCCGACGCATTCCAGCACCGAATCTGCGCCTACGCCATTGGTGAGGTCCTTGATGCGGGCCACGCCTTCGTCGCCGCGCTCGGCCACGATGTCGGTTGCGCCGAACTCGCCGGCTAGCTTCTGTCGGGTCTCGTGCCGGCTCATGGCGATGATGCGCTCAGCGCCCATCTCCCTGGCGGCAAGCACACCCATCAGACCGACAGCGCCATCACCAACCACGACGACGGTCGAACCTTCCCTGACTTCTGCCGCGTCCGCCGCATACCAGCCTGTGCCGAGCACATCGGACACCGCGAGCAGATCCGGCACCTGGTCGGCGGAAGGAACTTCCGCCGTGGCTACCAGCGTGCCGTCCGCCAACGGCACACGGGCGTAAGGCGCCTGCGCCCCGCTCATGAACTCGCGTTGCACGCAGGACGACTGGAAGCCGAACCGGCAGTGCGGGCAGGTGTTATCCGAGATGCAGAACGAGCCGACGACGAACTGGCCGGGCCGGACTGTGCGGACCTCGCTGCCGACCTCGACGACGATGCCGCAATATTCGTGGCCCATATGCAGCGGACGATCCACCGGCTGCAACCCGCGATAGGGCCACAGATCCGACCCGCAGATGCAGCTCGCCGAAAGCTTGATGATGGCATCGGACGGCTTGAGGATCTTGGGATCGGCAATCTCTTCGCAGCGGATGTCGCCCGGCTTGTGAAGAACTGTTGCAAGCATGGGAGTGCACCTTTCTTTTCGTTGCGTCAGCAGATGGCTTCGATGCGCAGCGGAAACTCGCCACGCACGTGCAAAGCCTCATAGCCTTCGTTGAAGCGGCCGAGCCTGACCAGCCCCGGATGACGGTAGTCGGCGTAGAACATCGCTAGATTGCCCCAGGGCATGAAGTAGCAGAGGTCGTAGGGCCGCTCGTTCCCGAAGGGGCCGCTGCCCTCTTCGGTGAGCTTGCGCGGCAGATGGGCGATCTTCTCGTTGTTGCTGAAATCCTCGATCGTCAGATCGAGCGGCAGCATGGAGAAAAAATCTCGGGCAGAGGGGTTGTCGTAAAGCGTGGCGGTCATGGTCCGACCGTCGAACGTCATGCTGATCCGCATGTTGGTAGGCTCCTGGCTGGCTCGGTCCCTGTCTTGCTGGGCGTGGGCGAGATGCGGCAGGACCGCCGTTGCGAGTGCGGCAGCGAGCAACGTCCGACGGTCCAGGGCTGGCTGCTTGATGATCACGGAAGAGAACTCCGAGCTTCGCGCCGTGCGGCGACTGCGAAGAGCGATGATCCGCAGAGAAGCGCCGCACCGAACGCGAAAGCGCTCCACCAGCCGATCGCATCGAAGAGCATACCGCCGATCGCCGCACCGCTCGTAATCGCCAACTGAATGATGGCGACCTGCAGTCCGCCGCCGGCCTCCGCGTCGTTGGGAAGCGTACGGCTCAGCCAGGTACCCCACCCGACGGGCGCGGCGGTGCCGAAGAAGCCCCAGGCGACCAGGAGCAAGGAAACCGGCACAGGTATAGTTCCGAACGCAATCAGCGCGACGGCAAGAACCGACATGACGAGCGGGATGGCGATCAGAATGCCGAAAAGGCGGGTTTGCAGCAGCCGGCCGATCCACCATGTGCCGGCAACACCCGCCAGACCCATGACCAGCAGCATGGCCGAGAGCGCTGGAATGGCGAGACCCGTAACGTTCTCCAGGAACGGGCGCAGATAGGTGAAGAGCGCGAACTGCCCCATGAAGAGCATCAGGATGGAAGCCATGCCGAGGGCGACCGGGCGGCGGCGAAGCAGCAACAGCACGTTGCCGGACGCCCGCCTGCCACGCGGCGGAAGCGGCGGCAGGCTGATCCACTGCCAGACCAGCGCCAGAAGGCCAAGCGGCACGACGAGGAAAAAGGCGCCGCGCCAGCCGACATAGGCGCCGAGGAAGCTGCCGAGCGGTGCGGCGATTGTCGCCGCGATCGCGTTGCCCGCGTTCAGCATGGCGAGCCCCTTGGGGACAAGGTCTTCGGACATCAGGCGCATGACGATTGACGTCGACATTGACCAGAAGCCGCCGATCGCGACGCCGAGCAGTGCGCGACCGACCATGAGGAATGCGTAATTCGGCGCGAAGGCGACAGCGAGCCCGGCCACGATCAGGAGCATTGTGAAGCCGATCACGACAAGCTTGCGGTCGATCCGGCGCGTGAGGCTGGCGACCAGCAGGCTGGTGATCACGGCAAAGGCGCCGGAGATCGAGATGGCTTGGCCGGTCCGGCCCTCGGTGATGCCGAGATCGGCCGCGATCGGAGTCAGCAGGCTGACAGGCACGAACTCCGACGCGATCAGCACGGCGACGCAAAGCGCCATCGAGAGCACCGCGCCCCATGCGGCGCGGTCACGGACAAGTCTAGTGTCGTAGGTGGTGGTTACCATCAAGGGAGTCCTTCCAAGACGGCTGCGGCTCGCTCACGCCGCCGGCACACCGCTATGTCCAGAAAAATAGCGTCCCTACGCTGATCGAATTAGATGGAGTAATCCACTTGGACTTATCGACCTGAGCCATAAAAGACTGTGGCTGACTTGGGGCTTGGCCAGCGGACGAAACTCTCACTGTAAGAAAGGCCATCAATGTCTGCTTTGGTCGGAAGACGTCGATAGCGGTGCTGAGTTAAGTATCCGCTTTCTGGTCCTTTGGTCAGAAGCCGTCCGTCGGGTGCCGACCAGCGAGTGGGGTCGCCAATTTTCTGTAGCAAAATTTTGATCACCCTTTGCAGAGGTTTGTCTGAGATGCATGAAGGCCGCCCCCGCATTTGCGCTGTGGCGGGGCGGTGGGTCGATCATCCGCAGTCGTAGATCGAACGTGGGTACTTTTTGACACCGGCTAACCGATTGTCACCCATTTGAAACCCAGAACACCGAGGGGCAACCGACCGATAGGTCTTTGAAAAGATTGGCGCGCCCGAAGAGATTCGAACTCCTGACCCCCAGATTCGTAGTCTGGTGCTCTATCCAGCTGAGCTACGGGCGCGCAACAGGCTATGCTTTGCACAGCCCCGCGATCCGATCCTGGCGACCGGCCGCGATGTGACGTGTTCCCTAGCGACTGAATTTCCGAAAAGCAAGCCGATCCGGCAAAAGTTTTGTTGTTCGCGCTGGCCGGCTCGTTGTTCTGAGCAATTCTGGACGGAAAACCGCTACACACTTTTCCTGCAATTGCTGCGTATCAGGGAATTGCCCCGGATCAGGCCGGGCGGCGCAGGCCATTGCGGGCCTGGTCGAGCCGGACCGGCTCGTCGGGAATGGTGACCGCGAATGTGGTGCGACCGCCTCTGCTTTCGACAAGCTCCACCGTGCCGCCATGGGCGCGGATCAATTCATGGGCGATCGCCAGGCCAAGGCCGGTGCCGCCGCTGCGGGCCGAGCCGCGGAACGCCGCGAACAGGTTCTCTCGTGCCTTCGGCGGCAGGCCGGGGCCGGTGTCGGTGACGGTAATACGGCTGACGCTGCCGACGCGCTCTGCCGACACCGCCAACCGGCGCACCACCGCGCTTTCCGCGTCCGCCGCCATTGCCTGCACGGCGTTGCGGCAAAGATTGGTGAGCACGCGAAAGAGCTGATCGGAATCGGCATCCACCTCGAAAGCCAGATCGACAGCGTTGACGAATTCGATGCCGCCTTCGGTGTCGAGCAGGCCGTGGACGTCGTCGACCAGTTGGCGCAGCCTGAGCCTGCGGCGCGACGGCGGCGGCTCCTGGGTGCGGCCATAGGCGAGCACGCCTTCCGAATAGGATACGGCGCGATCGAGCGCGCGCAGCAGTTTCGGCGCAAAGGCCTGCACGGTCGGGTCCTTGACCTGGCGCAGACGGTCCGACATCAGCTGTGCCGACGCCAGGATGTTGCGCATGTCGTGGTTGATCTTCGACACGGCGAGGCCAAGGTCGGCGAGGTGCTTCTGCTCGGCAAGCATCTTTTGCAGCCGCTCCTGCATCTGCGAGAGCTCGCGCTCTGCAACGCCGATCTCGTCGGCGCGGGCGGCTGGGTGGATGATCCGCCCAGGGTCGTCCGGCGCCTCGGAGAAGGCCAGCATCGAACGCGTCATTGTCCGGATCGGCCCGATCATGATCAGGTCTATGGCGGCATAAACCAGCATGGCGGTGAACAGCGAGATCAGCAGCGAGACAAAGGCGACGTTGCGCGAATAGATAAGCATGGCATTGCGCAAGCTGTAGTCGGGCATGATCAGCTCGAATTCCTTGTCGCTGTCGCCGACAGGCCCGAAAACGCGCAGCATCCGCTCGCCGCCGAAAAATAGCGTGTCCAAAGCACTGGTCATGCCCTCGACCAGGCCGACATTGGCGATGTCGATATGCTCGTCGACCTGCGGCGGCATTTCAGCCACCACCAAAAGGCGCGAGATGCCGCCGTCGCGCACGGCGATCGCCTTGGCGCCGATCGCCGTGAGCACGTCGTTCTGGGCAGCGCGGGACAGCGAGGCGGGCTCTCCCTGCACCAGCACGATCGAAACGGCGGCGGCGGTGTTCAGCCTCTCCTTCAGCCAACTCAGCCGGTAGCTGGCGATCCAGGGCAGAAAGATAAGGACCTCGGCCAGGAGCACGAAGACGATGGTGAGCAGCAGGAGCTTTGTCGACAATCCACGCGACAAGGGCACGGTACGGGGCACCGTCCGGGCGGCGGTCGCCGCCCGATCGGTCCTGTCATCCGCGGATGGGATTTCACTCATGCTGCTTTTCTTCACGATCACTTGATCGGCCAAGATTAGGCCATTGCGGCTTTTTTGCCAATTTCGTCCTTCGTCCCAGTACGGGATGAGACTGCCCAGGTTCGGCGATCACTTCGGCCATCAGCCTGACGGCGCCTGATGTCGGCGCCGGATTGACTTCCAAAACCCTTCTTTCTATAAGCCCGCTCACGCTCGGGCCATTCGTCCCGGCGCGGTTTCGATCGCGCCAAAACCGACCCGGCAAAGCTCCTGTTACAGAGTGACAGAATCAAGAAGGGCCGCACCCCGCGGTATTAAAACAAATGAAGCGTACATACCAACCGTCCAAACTCGTCCGCAAACGCCGGCACGGTTTCCGTGCCCGCATGGCCACCAAGGGTGGTCGTGGCGTCGTCGCAGCCCGCCGTAACCGCGGTCGCAAGCGGCTCAGCGCCTGACCGGAAGACGAGATCGTTGTCCGCAACCGGCAAGCCAGCGGGAGCACATCCCAAGCGGCTTCTGAAGCGCGCGGACTTCCTGGCCGTCCGGCGTGGCGAGAAGCGCCGCGGGCGGCTTTTTCTCGTCGAGGTTCTGGACCGCAGCGACACAGAGGCGCCTCGCGTCGGCTACACGGTCACCAAGAAGGTCGGCAATGCAGTCGTGCGCAACCGCATCCGGCGGCGGCTGAGAGAAGCCGTGCGCACCCATGCCGCGGGTGACATGGCGCCTGGCAATGACTATGTCATCGTCGGGCGCGAAGACGTGCTTACCACTCCGTTCGGCCAATTGAAGGCCGAACTCTCCCGCCGATTGCGCGGAACACGATAGGCCAAGGCTTTCGATGGAAAACAACCGGAACTTCTTCATCACCATCGCACTGTCGGTGCTGATCCTGTCGCTTTGGCAGTATTTTTACGTGCTGCCGCAGAGCGAGGCACAGCGCGAGAAGGCCCGCCTCGAAGAACAGCGGGTAGCGGAGCAGAAGAAGGCGGCCCCAAGCACCAGTCCGGGCGGTAGCGAAACGCCGGTGCCGCAGCAAGGTGCCATTCCCAACTCAGCGGGCCCCAACGCATCCGGAACCGACGGCGCGACGCCGGCCGGCCGCGAGCAGGCGCTGGCGTCGACCCAGCGCGTCAAGATAGACACGCCGAGCCTGGAGGGCTCGATCAATCTCACCGGCGCACGGCTCGACGATCTCAGGCTCAAGCACTACACGACGACGGTCGACAAGAACTCGCCCGAGATCGAGTTGCTCAACCCGGCGGCGCTGCCTACCGGCTACTATGCCGAGATCGGCTTTGTCGGCAGCGACAAGACCGGCGCGGTGCCGGGGCCGGAAACGGTGTGGACCGTCGACGGCAATGCAACACTGACCCCGGCGACACCGGTCGCGCTGACCTTCACCAACGACAAGGGCCTGACTTTCAAGCGCACCTTCTCCGTCGACAGCGACTATATGTTCACGGTCTCGGACACGGTGCAGAATTCCGGTTCGACCGCAGTTACCCTGTCGAACTACGGCCGTGTCACCCGCTTCGACAAGCCTGCCGTCGCCAGCATCTATGTGCTGCATGAAGGGCTGATCGGCGTCACCGGCACGGAGGGCCTCCAAGAACACAAATACGCTTCCGTCGAGGAGGACAAGCAGTTCACGCCGGGCAAGTCGACCGATGGCTGGCTGGGCATCACCGACAAATACTGGGCGGTGACGCTGGTGCCGACCGAGAAGCAGCCGTTCCAGCCGCGCTACGCCTATTTCGATGATGGCCGCCCGCGCTACCAGGCCGACTTCCTCACCGACCCAATCAATGTTGATGCCGGCCAATCGGCGACGGTAGAGACCGAAATCTTCGCCGGCGCCAAGGAAGTCGCCAAGGTCAACGCCTATGCGCAAGATCGCCATATCAGGTTGTTCGACCGTTTGATCGACTGGGGATGGTTCATCTGGATCACCAAGCCGATGTTCTACCTGATCGACACGATGTACAAATTCTTCGGCAATTTCGGTCTGGCCATTCTGGCCACCACAGTCGTGGTCAAAGCCGTTTTCTACCCGCTTGCCAACAAATCCTACGCGTCGATGGCGAACATGAAGAAGGTGCAGCCGAAGATGCTTGAGATCCGCGAGAAATACGCGGACGACAAGATGAAGCAGCAGCAGGCGATGATGGAGCTCTACAAGACCGAGAAGATCAACCCGCTCGCCGGCTGCTGGCCGGTGGCGCTGCAGATCCCGGTCTTCTTCGCGCTCTACAAGGTGCTCTACATCACCATCGAGATGCGGCACGCACCGTTCTTCGGCTGGATCCAGGATCTGGCAGCGCCCGACCCGACCTCGATCTTCAACCTGTTCGGCCTCATTCCGATCGAACTGCCGCATATGTTGATGATCGGCGTTTGGCCGCTGATCATGGGCGTGACCATGTTCCTGCAGATGCGCATGAACCCGACGCCGCCGGATCCGACGCAGGCCATGATCTTCACCTGGATGCCGGTGGTCTTCACGTTCATGATGGCGGGTTTTCCGGCCGGCCTGGTCATCTACTGGGCCTGGAACAATCTGCTTTCGATCATCCAGCAAGGCGTGATCATGAAGCGCCAGGGCGCCAAGATCGAGTTGTGGGACAATCTGGTCGCGCTTTTCCGGAAGAAACCGTCGCCGGCGGAATAGCCGGCGCCCCATTTGCGGATTCAGAAAAGCCCCGGTCACTTCACAGACCGGGGCTTTTTTCGCACAACCGAGCCGCCGCCGGACGGCGAAACGAATCCGCCGGGCGGTAGACGTCGCCGCGACACACCCCTATAAGCTCGCTCTCGTTTCAGGAGCGTTCCGTCGATGAACAGGTAAGGATGATCCTGCGCGCATGCAGTTGGTGCTGCCGGGCGGATCGCGCTATTTTGACCTTGTCTGTTTTTTCGCCGATGGAGCCAGACCATGATCGGACCCAACCCCAACATCAAGCACCCGATCCCATTGCATACGCGCGTCGGTTTCCTGAAGGGATTGGTCACGGCGCCGAACATCGAGATCGGCGACTTCACCTATTATGACGATCCGGACGGGCCCGACAAATTCGCCGAGCGATGCGTGCTGCATCATTATCCGTTCATCGGCGACCGGCTGATCATCGGCAAATTCTGCGCCATCGCCGAGGGTGCCCGCTTTATCATGAACGGCGCCAACCATGCCATGTCCGGCTTTTCGACCTATCCGTTCAACATCTTCGGTCATGGCTGGGAAGAGGGTTTCGACCCAGCCACCTGGTCGAAGGAATATCGAGGCGACACAGTGGTCGGCAATGATGTATGGATCGGCATGGAGGCGGTGATCCTGCCCGGCGTGACGGTCGGCCACGGCGCCATCGTTGCGGCAAAATCGGTGGTGACGCATGACGTGCCACCCTATGCGATCGTCGCCGGCAATGCGGCCAAGGTAGTGAAGATGCGCTTCGACGACAGGACCATCCGGCGGCTTTTGGCAACGGCGTGGTGGGATTGGCCGGTGGAAAAGATCAGCCGCAACCTAAATGCCATCAGAGGCGCCGATATTTCTCTTCTGGAGGCAGCGGTTTGAACGCGTTGAACAAGACCGTGATCGGCACCGAGCTGTTCACGCGGTCGTGGATCTTCATCCGCGGCGTGCCGGCAATGAAATTCCTGCCGCCGGAAGGACCGCCGGAGATTGCCTTTGCCGGCCGCTCGAACGTCGGCAAATCGTCGCTGATCAACGCGCTGGTCAATCAGAAGGGGCTGGCGCGCACGTCCAACACGCCGGGGCGGACGCAGGAACTCAACTATTTCGTTCCGGGAGGATTTTCCGGCGAAGGCGCCGACCTGCCGCCGATGGCGCTGGTCGACATGCCTGGCTATGGCTATGCCACCGCGCCCAAGGAAAAGGTCGACGACTGGACGAAACTCGTCTTCGACTATCTCAAGGGCCGCGTCACGCTGAAGCGCGTCTACGTGCTGATCGACGCTCGCCATGGCATCAAGGCCAAGGACGACGAGGTGCTGTCGCTGCTCGACAAAGCGGCGGTGTCCTATCAGGTCGTGCTGACCAAGACCGACAAGATCAAAGCGGCCGGCGTGCCGCGATTGATCGAAGAAACACTGCAGAAGATCAAGAAGCGGCCGGCCGCGTTTCCGTTCGTTCTCGCCACGTCGTCGGAAAAAAACGAAGGCCTCGAGGAATTGCGCGCGGCGATCGTGCTGGCAGCCAATGGCGGCTAGATGTGAGGTTTTTGGGCGGCGCCAAGCGATTGCTCTAGCGCTTGGCCTCCAGCGCAATCATCTGGTGGCTTTCTTCCGTCGCAAGCCTTTCGGTGCCGTAGGCCTTCAGGAACATGCCGACGCCTGACCTGACGATGTGGTCGATTTCGTCCTGGCTCGGGGCCTTGGTGCGATAGGCGAATATGCACTGGCGGAAAAGGCCAGCCAGGCACAGTTCGGTGAACTGATAGGCGGCAAGATCGACATCTTCGATCTGCAGCAGGCCGCGCTCGATGGCGGCATTGAGAAATTCCACGACCTTGTCATGGCCGCGTTTGGGGCCGCGTTCGTAAAACCGCGCGCCCATGTCGGGTATCCTGTCGGACGCGCCGATCACGGTGCGCTGTGCCTGGATGACTTTGGCCGAGGTGATCTTGAGCGATAGGACCTTGCCGAACTTCACCAGCGTCTCGCGAAGGTCGTCGGCTCGGTCGAGCATATCGTACATGTTCTTGAAGATCGTGCCGCGCTCTTCCTCGATCAGCGCCTCGAACAGCTCTTCCTTGTTGGCGAAATAGACATAGATCGTGCCCTTGGAGACGCCGGCCTCGCGGGTGATGTCGTTCATCGACGCCGCCTCAAAGCCCTTGTCGATGAAGACACGACGGGCGCCGTCGATGATCTGGCTGCGCTTGACCGGGTCCTGTCCCGCCGCGGGGCGGCCGCGACGCAGGCCATCCAGCAGATCGCACTGATCCTTGTCGGGATCGGTCATAACGTCACACCTCGAAAATATTCGAACCGATCGGTTCGATCACCCTTGATATGGCCCTCTCCCTGCGCTAAGTCAACGTCTGCATCGAACCGAACGGTTCAGTCTGACTGACTTTCCAGAGAGATGGCTCGTTTCCAGAGAAATGCCAAGAGAGATTCCATGTCCTCGAACGCAACCCCCACCGCGGACGTCCGCCCATTCCCCAACGCCAAGGTCGCGCCAGCAATCGAGGCGCCGAACGCACCGACTGAGCCCGCAATAAGTCCTCCGGCCGAGACGCCGGCCAAAAAGAAACGTTCGGCGCGCTCCCTTCTATTGCCGATCATCGCGCTTGGCTTGCTCGGCGCAGGCGCCTGGTATGGCTATGATTACTGGACCGACGGGCGCTTCATGATCTCAACCGACGACGCCTATGTGCAGGCCGACATGGCGTTCATCTCGCCGAAAATTTCCGGCTATGTCGATCAGGTCAAGGTGACCGAGAACCAGCAGGTCAAGGCCGGCGATCCGCTGCTGGTCGTTGACAATGGCGACTACAAAATAGCGGTCGCCCAGGCCGAGGCGCAGATCGCCACCTTGACCAAGACGCTCGACCGTATCGACGCCCAGACCGAGGCGGCGCGGGCGTCGCTCGAGCAAGCGCAGGCGCAGAAGACCGCCGACCAGGCCGCTGCCGACAATGCGGCGCGAGTTCAAGCGCGCGCCGCCCAATTGCTCAAGACACATGTCGGGACCCAGGCCCAGTTGGATGATGCCCAGACCGCGGTCGAGCAGGCCAATGCCGCCCTTGTAGGCGCCGATGCCCAGATCGCGGCGGCGCGGGCCAATATCGGTGTGCTCCAAGCGCAGCGTGCGGAGACGGCAAGCACGCTGGCGTCGCTGCAGCTTGCCCGTGACAAGGCCGCGCGGGACCTGTCCTTCACCGTGCTGCGCGCGCCCTATGACGGCGTCGTCGGCAACCGCTCCGTCGAGCAGGGCGACCTGATCAGCCCGGGACAGAAGCTCGCCGTCATCGTGCCGATGGACAAGCTCTATATCGTCGCCAACTTTAAGGAGACCCAGCTCGCGCGGCTGGTGCCTGGCGAAAAGGTCAGGATTTCGGTCGACGCGATCGACGGTGAGGATTTCGAGGGCACCGTCTCGTCGCTGGCGCCGGCATCCGGCGCGGTGTTCTCGCTGCTGCCGCCGGAAAACGCCACCGGCAACTTCACCAAGGTCGTGCAGCGCGTGCCGGTTCGTATCGACGTGCCGGCGGATGTGCTGAAGACAGGCAAGCTGCGCGCGGGCTTAAGCGTCGTCGTCGCCGTCGACAGCCGCACGGCGCCGGCCGCGTCGAACTGAGCGGCCGCTTGGGAGCAATGCCATGGCAACCGCAACCGTGACGGCAGGATCGCCGCCGGCGAGCCCGGCTACGCCTGACACCATTTCCACGCGGCGTGTCATAGCTTTCCTGGCCATGGTGTTCGGGATGTTCATGGCGATCCTCGACATCCAGATCGTCTCGGCCTCGCTGGCCGAGATCCAGGCGGGCTTGAGCGCCAGCTCCGACGAGATCCCGTGGGTGCAGACCGCCTATCTGATCGCCGAAGTCATCATGATCCCGCTGTCGGGTTTTCTCAGCCGGATGCTGTCGACGCGCGTGTTGTTCACCGTCTCCGCGGCTGGCTTCACCGCCGCGAGTGCGCTGGCGGCGACCGCCACAAATATCGACCAGATGATCGTCTACCGGGCCATCCAGGGCTTCATCGGCGGCGGCATGATTCCGAGCGTGTTCGCTGCCGCCTTCACCATCTTCCCGCCGTCGCGCCGCGCCATGGTGTCGCCGATGATCGGTCTGGTGGCGACGCTGGCGCCGACCATTGGCCCGACCGTCGGCGGCTATATCAGCCATGCCATGTCCTGGCACTGGCTGTTCCTGATCAATGTCGTGCCCGGCATCCTGGTCACCGCTGCGGCATGGTCGCTGATCGACTTCGACAAGCCCAATCTCAAGCTGTTCAGCAAGTTCGACTGGTGGGGCCTTGCCGGCATGGCGGCCTTCCTGGGCTGCATGGAATATGTGCTGGAGGAAGGTCCGAACAACGACTGGCTGCAGGATCAGGCGGTGTTCATCTGCGCCACCATCATGACCGTCGGCGCGGTGCTGTTCTTCTGGCGCGCTTTCACAGCCGAGGAGCCGATTGTCGACCTGAAGGCCTTCACCAACGTCAACTTCGCTTTCGGCTCGCTGTTCTCCTTCGTCGTCGGTATCGGCCTCTACGGCCTGACCTATCTCTATCCGGTGTTCCTCGGGCGCATCCGCGGCTACGATTCCCTGATGATCGGCGAGGCGCTGTTCGTCAGCGGCCTGGCTATGTTCTTCACCGCCCCCATTTCCGGCATCCTGTCGAACAAGATGGACCCGCGTCTGATGATGATGATCGGCTTCTTCGGCTTCGCCACGGGTACCTGGTGGATGACGCATCTCACCGCCGACTGGGATTTCTATGAACTGCTGATCCCGCAGATCCTGCGCGGCTGCTCGATGATGCTGTGCATGGTGCCGATCAACAACATTGCACTCGGAACCTTGCCGCCCGAGCGGTTGAAGAACGCGTCGGGCCTGTTCAACCTGACCCGCAATCTTGGCGGCGCTGTTGGCCTGGCCGTCATCAACACGGTGCTGATCGACCGCAATGCCTTCCACTACGCCAGGCTCTCCGAACATGTGCAATGGGGCAGTGCGGCCGCGCAGGAGAAGCTGCAGAACATGACGCTCAACTTCGAGCAAACTGCCGGGCTCGACGCTTCCAAGGCGGCGATCTCTAAACTGTCAGGCATGGTCCAGCAGCAGGCGTCGCTGCTGTCCTTCATGGATGTGTTTGTCATGCTGACGGTGCTGTTCGCGACGCTTGGGCTCTTCACCCTGGTGATCCGCAAGCCAGCCGCACAGGGCGGCGGCGGTGGCGGACACTGAGGAGCGCCGGATCCCCCGCCTGGCGCCCTCGCGCATGACCCCGAAAGGCGATTTTCGGGGTCATGCGCAAATCAACTGTTAGGATGTCTGGGAGCGGCGGACCCTCCGCCCCTCTATCTCTTTGTTTCCATCTCAGGCCGTGGCCGGCTTGAAGGTCAAGGCCACGCCGTTGATGCAATGACGCAAGCCGGTCGGCGGCGGACCGTCGTCGAAGACATGGCCGAGATGACCGCCGCAGCGGCGGCAGTGGACCTCGGTTCGGGTCATGCCCATAGACCGGTCCACGGTCTCGCCGACGGCGTTGGGGATCTCCTGCCAGAAGCTCGGCCAGCCGGTACCGGAATCGAACTTGGTTTCGGAGGAATAGAGCGGCAGGTCGCAACCGGCGCAGGCAAAAATGCCCTTGCGATGTTCGTTGAGCAATGGGCTGGTGCCGGGATATTCGGTGCCTTCCTTGCGCAGCACCTTGAAGGACGCGTCGGACAGGATAGCGCGCCACTCGGCCTCGGTCTTGGTGACCTCGAAGGTTTCGGCCGCGCGTGCATCCTGCGGCCGGCCCATGCGCAACAGCGCTGCGGCACCTGCAGCCACCCCAATGACAGCCGCACCGCTCAAAAAAAGATCGCGACGGTTCATGACCATTCCTCCTGTTATCCGTTTGCCAAATTCGACCGCCATACGGAAATCAAAAGCCGGTGACGGCTAGCTCCTGAAAACGGAGACTCCGCACCGACCCCCCGCTTGGAGGGCGAGGATGGCGCGGAGTATACGCTTGCCGATAGCGCGGGTCACGCGAGCGGAAACCCGCGCCATCGGCATGGAGCCACAGCCATATCTTCGCTGGCAGCAGGCCGTTCGTTACATCTTCGGTAGGAGAACCTTGTCGATGACGTGGATGACGCCGTTCGACTGCTCGACATCGGCGATCGTCACGTTGGCAACATTGCCGTTCTCGTCGGTCACCGTGACCTTGCCGCCATCGGCCTTGAGCGTCAGCTCGCAACCACCTGCTGTCTTGGCCTTGTGCGCGCCACCATCGTCCATGACCATCTTGGTGACGTCGGCAGCCAGCGCCTTGGCCCCGATGACATGGCAGGTCAGGACCTTGACCAGCTTGTCCTTGTTTTCCGGCTTGAGCAGCGTGTCGACGGTGCCGGCCGGGAGCGCTGCAAAGGCCTCGTTGGTCGGCGCGAACACGGTGAAGGGGCCGTCGCTCTGCAGCGTGTCG
The DNA here is from genome assembly GCF_040319125.1 of Mesorhizobium sp. M0938. NCBI lineage: Bacteria > Pseudomonadati > Pseudomonadota > Alphaproteobacteria > Hyphomicrobiales > Phyllobacteriaceae > Mesorhizobium > Mesorhizobium sp. M0938. Next base: position 328,748 of record NZ_JAMYNS010000001.1, read on the forward strand.
ACGAGACCACCGGCCTTGACGGCCGCGACCAGTGTCGTGTGATCCTTCGAGTTGACGGCGTTCTCGACGATATTCTTGGTGGCATACATGGCGGCGCCGCCGACCATCGGATTTTCGGCATAGGCGGCGGTGGCGAGCGCTGAGACGGCGATCGTTCCGGCAAGCAAAAGGGTGGCGAATTTACGCATTATCTCAATCTCCTCAGTTTATCTTTCCCCTCTTTGGGGGCGCAAGGAGATACGGCGGGACCAGTGCGTGAGTTTCTCCAATCATGGAAAAATTTTAATTTTCATGGCGATTATTCAAAGCATGGACTTCTCGAGCTCACGCTCCCTAATCTAATGCCACCACGGAGATTGATTTAACCATTCTCGAGAAGGCGAGACGACAGGGGCGATCAGATGCTCTTCAAATCGCCCGCAGCGACCACGGGGCCGGTCGGCTGACCGGTCGGCGAACCGCCGGCCGGCTCGAGGCTGACCGCAAGCACGGCGCCCTGCGCAAGCTTTTCCTGAACGGCCGGTGAGAGGGTCATATGCGCGGTCTGACCGGCTGGGATGACACCCATCGAGACCGGCGGGTTCTTGCCCTCGATCATCCACAGTTCGAAGTCCTTGCCGGCGGCACGCTCGCCCGAGACATGCGACAGGCCGACCTCGCGATGGGCGGCGTCATAGACGGCAAGATATCTGACGTCGCTGCCGTCGGCGGCCAGCGAGGCGACAAGCCGCGGCTGTTCGACCGGCGGGTTGAGGTAAGGCACGGCGATGGTGATCGCCAGTGCCGCGACAGAAGCTGCGGCAAGACCGCGCCAGAAGGCAAGGCTCGACCAGAGACCGGCGCGAGGCTCTGCGACGAACAGCCGGCGATCTATCGCCTCCTTGACCCTGATCGGAGGCTCTGTCTCCGGATAGGCGCCTGCCATCGGCGAAAGATGCGCCTCCCATGCATCGACAAGGCGCGCGAAAGCGGCGTCCGCGTCGATACGACGTGACGCGATCTCGCGCTCGTCCGCGTCTAGGACACCAAGAACATATTCGGCGGCGAACAGGTCGTCGCCCCCAGGTTCCGGTCCGTTATCGTCTACCGGCGTCATCTTTCCAGACACTCTCTGAGCTTCAGCAGGCTGCGCCGCAGCCAGGTCCGCATCGTGTTCAGCGGCACGTCATGGCGTGCCGCCAGTTCGGCATAGCTTTCGCCGTCCAGATAGGCGCCCCGGACGGCCGCCGCCCGGTCCTTTTCCAATTCGTCGAGACAACGATAGATGCGCTCGGATTCACCGCCCGCAACAGCCGCAGCCTCTGGTCCCGGCGCCGGATCGGCCACCTCGAGCGCAGCATCGATATAGGCGGCAGGCTCTCGCCGCGCCCTGATGCGATCGATCGCATGATTGCGCGCGATGGCCACCAGCCAGGAAATCGGGCTTAGATCCGAAACGGCGAAACGGTCCGCCTTCGTCCATATCTTGACGAAGACCTCCTGCAGCGCCTCTTCTGCCTCTCCCCGGTCCTTCAATACACGAAGGCAGACGCCGAAAAGTTTCGCGCTGGTCTGCCGGTAGAGCAGATCGAACGCAGCCCGGTCCTTCATCGAAGTCCGGACGATCAGGTTGCTGATGTCCTGCGGCGTCATCGGCTGCCAAATTAGGCAATTGCAATGTATTTGCAACGGCGGAAGCGATCTTGTGTCACCGAGAGCATCATCGCTTCGATTGCCAAGAAAACCCGCAGCCGCTAGCCTTCTCATAGCGGGGAGAGCGGCAATGTCGGTGGAACGGGTCTTGTGGGAGCACGACGCAACCGGGCTTGCCAGCTTGGTGCGCAAGGGCGAGATCGCACCGCAGGAGCTTGTAGATGCGGCGATCGCGCGGGCCGAGGCCACCCGCCCTGATATCAACGCCATCGCCGAGCCGCTTTACGAGGCGGCGCGGACGCGGGCTAAAACCATCGACCGCAAGCTGCCGCTGGCCGGCGTGCCCTTCGCACTGAAGGATCTCGGCATCGCCATGAAAGGCGTGCTATCTCACGGCGGCAGCCGCATTCCGGCTTTCGTTGCCGATTTCGATTCGGTGATGACCGAACGCCATCTGGCCGCCGGCCTTGTTCCGATCGCCACCAGCACCTCGCCCGAACATGGGCTGAGGCTGATGACCGAATCCGCCGCTTTCGGCATCACCCGCAATCCGTGGAACACGGCGCATACCAGCGGCGGCTCGTCTGGAGGTGCGGCGGCGCTGGTCGCGGCCGGCGTCGTGCCGGTGGCGCATGCTTCGGACGGCGGCGGCTCGATCCGCGTTCCCGCCGCCTGCACCGGGCTAGTCGGGCTGAAAACCTCGCGCGGCCGTGTGCCGCTGTCGCCGCTCGTCACCGAAAGCTGGTACGGTCTGGTCGTCGACCACGCCGTTGCCCGCTCGGTCCGGGATTCGGCCTTGCTGCTCGACCTGACCCATGGACCCGATCCGCTGTCGCCTTATGCGGCGCCGCCGCCCAAAGGCAGCTTTGCCGCCGCAGCAGCGCGCGACCCCGGCAAGCTGAAACTTGCCGTCTACCGGAAATCGCCGCTCGGCCTGCCGATATCGGCTGAGACACTGACAGCGCTGGATACGGCCGTGGCGCTGGCGCGCGACGGCGGACACACGGTCGAAGAGATCGACCTGCCTTGTATCGATCGCGATTTCATGGCCGATTTCTGCAAGAGCGTCGCCGCGGCGGTGGCCGGTACGATGCGCGCTGAAGCCTTACGCGTCGGACGCTCCGTCTCGGGCGACGTCGAGCGCGCCACACGCCTGATGAGCCGCTTCGGCGAGATCGTCTCGGCCGGCGAGATTTATGCCGGCCTGCAGCGACTGCACGCCACGTCGCGCCGGCTGATCACCGAGACCGCGCAATACGATACCGTGCTGATGCCTGTTATCGCCCATCCGCCGCTCGCCTGCGGCGCCATGGACCCGAAAGGCGCCGACGCTTTCATGGAGGACATCCTCGACAGGCTGCGCCTCGCCCGTCTGCTGAAATTCAAGCCGCTGTTCGGCCAATTGATGGACAAGAGCCTTTGGTTCACCCACTGGCCGGCGATCCAGAACGTCAGCGGCCAGCCGTCGATCACGCTACCTGTCTATGTCACCGATGCCGGCCTGCCGCTCGGCATCCAGGCCGCCGGCCGGCCTGGCGACGAAGAGACGCTTTTGTCGCTGGCCGCGCAGATGGAGAAGATTTCAGGGTGGCAGGCGCGGCGGGCGCCGCTGCAGGTGCCGGCGTAGAGTTTGATCAATCATGACAGCAAAGCCGTTTGCGGCCAGCCGCAATTCCCGCTAAGACGCCGCCGATCCTTTCAAGCTGGGAACCATGCCGATGACGGACATCGCCGCCACCGCCGAAATGCAGGCCGCGCTGCTTTCGAGGGCGCTGCCTTACATGCAGCGCTACGAGAACAAGACGGTGGTGGTGAAATATGGCGGCCACGCCATGGGCGATATTGCGCTCGGCAAGGCGTTCGCTCGCGACATCGCGCTGCTCAAACAATCCGGCGTCAATCCGATCGTCGTTCATGGCGGCGGGCCGCAGATCGGCGCCATGCTGAGCAAGATGGGCATCGAATCGAAATTCGAGGGCGGCCTGCGCGTCACCGACCAGAAGACGGTCGAGATCGTCGAGATGGTGCTGGCCGGCTCGATCAACAAGGAGATCGTCGCGCTGATCAATGCCGAGGGCGAATGGGCGATCGGCCTGTGCGGCAAGGACGGCAACATGGTTTTCGCCGAAAAGGCGCGCAAAACCATGATCGACCCGGACTCCAACATAGAGCGCGTGCTCGATCTCGGCTTCGTCGGCGAGCCGGTCGAGGTCGACCGCACGCTGCTCGACCTTCTGGCGCGCTCCGAAATGATCCCGGTGCTGGCGCCGGTGGCGCCCGGCCGCGACGGCCACACCTACAACATCAATGCCGATACCTTTGCCGGCGCTATCGCCGGCGCCTGCCAGGCGACACGCCTTCTGTTCCTCACCGACGTGCCCGGCGTGCTCGACAAGAACAAGAAGCTGATCGACGAACTGACAGTCGCCGAGGCGAAAGCCCTGATCAAGGACGGCACGGTGTCGGGCGGCATGATCCCCAAGGTCGAGACCTGCATCGAGGCGATCGAGCGCGGCGTCGAGGGCGTCGTCATCCTCAACGGCAAGACGCCGCATTCGGTACTGCTCGAACTGTTCACCGAACACGGCGCCGGCACGCTGATCGTGCCGTGAACGTCGGCGGCTGACGGGCGCTTATCGGCCGAAAACGCAAGGTCCACCCCACCGGGGCATATTCATCGCCGGAGATGCCCGAGCGGCACATGGCCCGGCCCCTTGATGTTTTGCAGCACGAGCTGCGTGTGGACGTCGCGCACGCCGTCGAGCCGCATCAGCCGGTGCATGACGAAGGCATTGAGCTCGTCGACCGATGGCACCATCACATGCAGCAGGAAGTCGTAGTCGCCGGTCATCGTCCAGCACGACGACACCTCATCCATGCGCTGCACCGCAGCGATAAACGCTTCGGGCGAACCGTCGCTGTGGGTTACGAGGCGCACTTGAATGAACACTTCGACCATCAAGCCGACGGCCCGCCGGCTGAGCACAGCGGCAAAGCCCTTGATGATGCCGGCGCCCTGGAGGGCTTCGAAGCGGCGCGCGCACGGCGTCGTCGACAGGCCGATCTCCTGGGCCAGTTCGGACACAGGCTTGCGTCCGTCACGTTGTAAGATGTCGAGCATCTTGATCTCGAAATCGTCAAACTGAGGCACTTTCACTCTCCTACAGCTTAGCTGTGGTGGCTTTTACCTCAAATCACGTGTTCGAGCCATCATCAAAGCGGATTTACCTCACCGGATCCGGCTAGATTTTTATGATGAGGTTAGTCGTGATTTCCAGGGAGAACAGCCATGACGATCAACGTTGCCGACTACGCCCGCGAATGCGCGGCGCAAGGCCTTCGCGGCGACTATTCGGTCTGCCGTTCCGATTTCACCGTGGAGCAGAGCTACAACTACACCGCTGACGAGCAGGCGGTGTGGCGTACACTGTGCGACCGCCAGACGAAGCTGACCAAAAGGCTGGCGCACCGGTCCTATCTCGATGGCGTCGCCACGCTGGGCCTGCTCGACAAGATTCCGGATTTCGGGGTGGTCAGCGAAAAATTGCGCAAGCTTACCGGTTGGGAAATCGTCGCCGTGCCGGGGCTCATTCCGGGACCAGCCTTCTTCGTCCACCTCGCCAACCGGCGCTTCCCGGTGACCAACTGGCTGCGGACGAAACAAGAGCTCGACTACATCGTCGAGCCGGACATGTTCCACGACTTCTTCGGCCACGTGCCGGCGCTGACGCAGCCGGTCTTTGCCGATTTCATGCAGATGTATGGCGAGAAGGCCGAGGACCTGATCGCGCTTGGTGGCGACGAGATGATCAGCCGCCTCTACTGGTACACCGTCGAATACGGGTTGATACAGGAAGCCGGCCAACCGCTGAAGGCTTTTGGGGCCGGGCTGATGTCGTCCTTTGCGGAACTTCAATTCGCGATTGAAAGCAAGGACGCACACCACGTCCCCTTCGATCTGGAAACGGTGATGCGCACGAGCTACGAGATCGACAAGTTCCAGCGCGCCTATTTCGTGCTGCCGTCCTTCGACGTTTTGCGCGATGGATTCCAGAACGTCGCCGAGATGGCAGCGATCGTCGGACGCCACAAGGGCAAGCCGGCGCTCGACCCGGCGAAACTTTAAACGCAGGGGAGGCTCGCAGCCGGCGCGGGCGTTGTGGCGGACGACGATCCCCTGGCCGGCCGGCTGAGCCGGCCGTCTATACGCCGATGACCTTGCCGAGGTGATCGCCCAGCCGGCAGGCCAATGCGACGATCGTCGTCGTCGGGTTGCATTCGCCGGACGTGCAGAACACCGAAGAGCCGCCGACATAGAGATTGTCCATGCCATGCACCTTTGAGTTGGCGTCGACAACGCTCTTGGTCACATCCGTGCCCATACGCGTGCCGCCCATATGGTGGTGGCCGGCCAGTTCCTCGTTCGTCGGATAGTCCTCGCCATTGGTAAGCCAGTCGGCGATGCGCACCCGGCCGAGATCCTTCCGGACGAGCGTCGTCCCGAACAGCCTCAAGCCCTCGAGGAGCGTGCGACGCTCCAGCTCCGACTTTTTCCAATGCAGCTCGATGCGCGGCACGCCGGCATGGTCGACATCGGCCTTCGATAACTGAACCCGGTTCGAGGCCAGCGGCGCCTGTTCCCAGGTGACATAGAGCTGGGCGGCGCAGCGCAGGTCCTGGCTGAGCTGGTAGGACACCCATTCGGCCATCTCGGGCACCGTGCAGGCGAGGTCGGCGATGATGCGTTTGACGCCGGGGTACGGGGTCTCGATCAGCCTGATGCCGAAATTCATGATCTCAAGGCGTTCCATCGCGGCAAGCGTCGGCGAGAAAAAGGCCTCGTTGGTGGCGTCGACCTCGAACGCGCTATAGTCGGCAAGGATGGCATTGCCGCCCTCGAAGGTCGGATGCTCCATCCAGTAGCGTCCGAGTGCCGTAGCCTTCGGCACCACGCCGCCATTCGAGCGCTGGTTCGACCACAGAAGCAGCCGCGAGTTCTCCAAGCCGCCAGTACAGACGATGAAATAGTCAGCGGTGAAGGAGCCGGCATCCTGGCCGTTCGCCCACAATTTAGCGCCGGTCACTCGTCTGCCATTGCCGGTAAGCTCAGTGGCATAGGTGTTGAGCACCACGGCGACGTTCCGGCTCTTGTCGAGCTCGTCGGCGAATTTTTCGCCGAAGCGCACGGCCGGGCTTTTGATCAGTTGCACCCAGCGAATGTCGTTCGAGATCGATATGTCCGGCCGGAAATCGGCAAGTTCGAGGATATCGTGGACTTCAGGCAGATAGGGCTCGATATCGGCGCGGCTGATTGGCCAGCCGGTATCCGGCGCCCAGGCCTTGGGCTCGAAATCTTGGCTGTCGAGCACGCGGCACCAGCCGGCCCAGTGATTGGAGCTGCCGCCCATGAAGCGCAGCCGGGTGACGTCGAGATCGAAATAGGGATCGCCGACCGTGGCGCCGCGGTAGAAATCCTGCGAATCATCGCTGAACTCACGGGAGCCGGCCTCCAGCACCACAACCGGAATGCCGGCCGCGCCGAGCTTTCTGGCGATCGTGGTTCCGGCTGGCCCAGAGCCGAGAATGCAGACCTTGGCGGTGAAATTCGCCGCCCGAAATGCCTCGTAGCTGTCGAAGATCAAGCCAGGTCGCTCCTTTTGAGGACCCAACCATTGATCTCGACGATCGCGTCCGGATCGGCATCGGGCAGCTTGCGGAACAGCGACAAGGCCGGCAACGCAATCAGCGCCTGCATGATCGTGCGGCGCGACATTTTCCTGCTGAAGAACCTCATGACACGTCTCTCGATGGGGCTTCGATCCATGCATGGCGTTCCCAGAACGGCACTTGCTCGCCAAGAGAAGCCAATTCCGTGACAAACCTAGCCGCACATTTGCTTAAACCGTGTAAACGGCCGGCTCAGTGAAAAGAGGCTTACGCTTTTCTTAGCGAGCGGGACCGCTCAAGCCGCTTCGGAAATATCGGTATCCAGGATGGTAAGATTGCGGCCGCGGTGCTTGGCCTGGTAAAGGCGCTGGTCGGCGGTCCGCATCAGGTCGGATACGGTGGCATCCTCGCCGCAGGTGACGCCGCCGATGCTGACGGTGAGGGATATGGTCCGCTCGTCGACTGGACGGAAGCGGATCAGCTCGACTTCACGGCGGATGCGCTCGGCAACGCGTTTGGCTTCCTGCTCGGTGGCGCCGACCAGGAACGCACCGAATTCCTCGCCGCCGATGCGGCCGATCACGTCGCCGCTGCGCACGCCGCGCTCGATCGCGTTTGCAATGAGGAGTAGCGCGTCGTCGCCAGCCAGATGGCCGTAGCTGTCATTGATGACCTTGAAATGATCGGCATCGACGACCAGCAATGCACCGCGATCGGATTTACGCCGGGAGGCGTCGAGCGTAGCAAAGAAGCTCTCGCGGTTGAGCATGCCGGTCATGTCGTCGCGGCTCGCCTTTTCCGACAGGCGCCGATGCGCGGCGGCGAGCTGCGCATGAGCGCGGGCGAGGTCGCGATGGGCGCTTTTCAACCTCTCGCCCTGCCAGAAAGTATAGGCACTGGCGACCCAGGCAAGGGCGAGCGGGCACACTGTCGATGTCAGCCACATCGTGCGGTTGAACGGAAAGCCCATTGCCGGAACGACGATCAGCGTCAGCAAAAGCGAGACCGCGAGGGAGGCGAAAGCGACGGCGGCAGACTTCAGAAATATGCGGCTCATCGCTGGCTCCCCCCTGGACCGTCTGTGTGCCAGCAAGCCCTGAATGCCACCTTTCTGCGATGCCTAAAATTTGAATCATGAAGTCATTTTCGTCACTCGAAACCCGCATAAGTTGTGGATAAAGCCTCTGCCAAAAGCATTGTTTCGTGCCATAAGGATTGCATGACCACGCTCCCGGATCCCGCCCGCTTCGCCCATGTTACCGACTGGGTATTCGACCTCGACAACACGCTCTATCCGCACCATTCGAACCTGTTCTCGCAGATCGACGTGAAGATGACTGCCTATGTCGGAGAACTGCTGACGCTGCCGCGCGACGATGCCCGCAAGCTGCAGAAGGAGCTCTACCGGGAATACGGCACGACGCTGAACGGTCTGATGGCGCGCCACGGCATCGATCCCGACGACTTTCTCGAGAAGGTCCATGACATCGACTATTCCTGGCTGGTTCCCGATCCCGTTCTCGGCACCGCCATCCGCCAGCTTCCCGGCCGCAAATTCATCTTCACCAATGGCGACCGCAGGCATGCCGAACGCACCGCGCGCCAACTCGGCATCCTCGACCATTTCGACGACATTTTCGATATCGTCGCCGCCGGACTGAACCCCAAGCCGGCGCGCCAGACTTACGAGAAGTTTGCGGAACTCCACGCGGTCACCGGCCACAATGCGGTGATGTTCGAGGATCTGGCCCGCAACCTGTCCGTGCCGAAATCGCTGGGCATGACCACGGTGCTCGTCGTGCCGCGCAACTTCGAGCCGACCTTCTCTGAAATCTGGGAACGTGACCCGGCCAACGAGGACGATGTGGATTTCGTCACCGACGATCTTGCAACTTTTCTGACGGCGATCGTCGAGGTCACGGCGTAGACGCGGCGGCGTCATCCCAAGGCGAAGAAAGAGGCGTTTCCGCCAATCTCCGACCGAAACGAGCTAAATTCCAATCAAGCCTGCGCCGTCACAGCTTGTAAAAGCGGCTGATAATTCCCCAGGCCTCGTCGGCGGTGTCGACGAAATCGATGATGTCCTGGTCGCCCGGGGTGATCGTGCCTTGCTCGGCGAGGAAATCGAGGTCGATCGCCCTTTTCCAGAACGCCTTGCCAAACAGGATCACCGGCACGCGCTCCATGCGGCCGGTCTGGATCAGGGTCAGGGTCTCGAAGAATTCGTCCATCGTGCCAAAGCCGCCCGGAAACACCGCGACTGCCTTGGCGCGCATGACGAAATGCATCTTGCGGACCGCGAAATAGTGGAAGTTGAAACAGAGCTCCGGGGTCACATAGGCATTCGGCGCCTGTTCATGCGGCAACACGATGTTGAGGCCGATCGACGGCGCACCGACATCGTCGGCGCCGCGGTTGCCGGCCTCCATGACGCCGGGTCCGCCGCCTGTCACCACGACGAACTCGCGATAATAGGAGGTGGCCGACTGCTGCGAGCAGAGGCGGGCGAATTTTCGCGCTTCCTCGTAATATTTGCTGTTTTCCTCAAGGTTCTTCTTCTGCGTCTCGTTCTTGGCCGCCCAGGCTTCACCGCCTGGCTCGGGGATGCGTGCGCCACCGAACAGGATGACGGTCGAACGGATGCCACGCTCGGCCAGGATCATTTCCGGCTTCAACAGTTCGAGTTGCAGCCGCACGGCACGCAATTCGCGCCGTGTCATGAAATCGGGATCGTTCCAGGCCAGCCGGTAGGTCTCGGCGCGCGTCTGCGGCGTGTCCGGCACGCTTTTCGACCGCTCCAGATCCTCATCCGAATGCGGCAGCGGCGTCCACCCCGCCTTTTCCATAGGAGTCATGTTACCTACCCGTCCAATTATTCACTTGCCCAATTATTCACTGGCGCCGTCCCGTGACACAGCCGCGATTGACCCTCACCAAGCCTTCACATAGGGTCCGGCGACTTTCGAAACAGGTTAAGGTGCGGCCCCTTAACAGCTTGGTAATGGAGCGAATTCATGTCGAAGCCCGATCTGGCGAGCCTCGAAAAGACCGTCGAAGAAGCTTTCGAAGAACGCGACACGATTTCGACGGCGACCCGCGGCGTGACGCGCGACGCCATCCAGTCGGCGCTCGACCTGCTCGACCGCGGTATCGTCCGCGTCGCCGAACGCCAGGCCGACGGCAAATGGCATGTCAACCAGTGGCTCAAGAAAGCGGTGCTGCTATCGTTCCGGCTCAACCCGATGGAGATCATCAAGGGTGGTCCCGGCCAGGCCGTGTGGTGGGACAAGGTGCCGTCGAAATTCGACGGCTGGAGCGCCATCGATTTCGAGAAGGCGGGCTTCCGCGCCGTGCCGTCGTCGATCGTGCGGCGCTCGGCCTATGTCGCGCCGGGCGCGGTGCTGATGCCGTCCTTCGTCAATGTCGGCGCCTATGTCGACAGCGGCACCATGGTCGACACATGGGCCTCGGTCGGCTCCTGCGCCCAGATCGGCAAGAATGTGCATCTGTCGGGCGGCGTCGGCATCGGCGGCGTGCTGGAGCCGATGCAGGCCGGTCCCACCATCATCGAGGACAATTGCTTCATCGGCGCACGCTCCGAGGTGGTCGAAGGCTGCATCGTGCGCGAAGGCTCGGTGCTCGGCATGGGCGTCTTCATCGGCCAGTCGACCAAGATCGTCGACCGCGCCACCGGTGAGGTCTTCTACGGCGAAGTGCCGGCCAATTCCGTCGTCGTCGCCGGCTCGTTGCCCGGCAAGCCGTTGCCCAGCGGCGAGCCCGGTCCGAGCCTCTACTGCGCTGTCATCGTGAAGCGGGTCGATGACAGGACCCGTTCCAAAACCTCGATCAACGAACTGCTTCGCGATTGATCCTTCGCAAAAAGACGGACTGACCCGATTGCTCGACAGACCTCGATTTCTATGGCTTTTCTTCAGCCTTTCCGGGCGAGTGAACCCCAGTGCCTACGTTTTGGCCGGTCTTTTGCCGCTCCTCGTTCAGCTTTTTTTGCTCTACCAGTTCTCGCGAACGCCGCTCGGCACTGTCGCAAGTCAGTATTGGGCGCTCGCCTGGTGGATCGCCGTGGTCGTCTCGACATGGTCGACCTTTGCGCTGACGGCGAAGCGGTTCCATGATTTCGGCAAGCCTACCTACTATGCATTGATCTCTCTCGTCATCGGCGCCATTCTCCTTGTCATTCTGGCCTTTTTCAAAAGCGATCCCGGGCCCAATCGCTACGGCAAACACACCAATGCACCGGCCGAATCCTGAACGTCGATCGGGCCTCTTACCATGCGGTACCGCACGCTTGATTCGAAACTGATCATCCAAACCGCCGAGCAACTGGAAAAACGCGTCGCGGACCGTTTTCCCGATGCAGGCCTGCGTGGCGTCGCCATTGAACTTGTGTCGCTGTCGCGTGATCTGGCGGAGGCGGCGAAGGCGCTGGAAGCGCCGATCTGGTGGCTGCGCGGCATCGTCATCGCCGCCATTGCCGCCGGTGCGCTGACGTTCCTGTTCGTCGGCACCATCCTGCCGCTCGGCCGTATCTCGGAAAGCCGCGATGCTATCCAGTCGGTGCAAGGCATCGAATCCTTGATCAATGTGGTCATTCTCGCGGCGCTTGGCTTCCTGGCCTTGATCCGAACCGAGGAACGCATCAAGCGCAAGCAGGTGTTTCGTAAGCTTCACGGCTTGCGATCGTTGATCCACGTCATCGACATGCACCAGCTGACCAAGGACCCGGCTGTGCTTTCAACCGATTTCAAACCGGCGTCGCATTCGCCGGCGCGCATAACCGACCGTGCCGACCTCGCCCGCTACCTCGACTACTGCTCAGAAATGCTGTCGATCACCGGCAAGATCGCCGCGCTGTTCGCCCAGTCGATCAACGACAATGTGGTCGTCGATGGTGTCAACGACATCGAGACCCTCGCCTCCAACCTGTCGCGAAAGATCTGGCAGAAGATCACGCTGATCGAAGGCCGGCACTGATCGCTTCCGGTGTCAGGCCGGGCGATCCACGATTTTCCTGCTCTGCCTTGCGAACCAGTGCCGTGACACGCTTTATCAGCGGCGCCGGCGTGCCTGCTCTGTCAGCCAGGCGCAGAATCGCGCATTGCAGCTCGCCGATCTCGGTCGGCCGGCCGCGCTGCAAATCGTCCCACATCGACGAGCGTGCCTCGGGATCGATCGCAAGCATGCGCCTCGCCAGGACCTTGAACAGCCAGTCGGGCAGACGGAGCAGTTTTGGCAGCAGCGCCGGGCGCAGGCCGGCGATCCGCGCCGGCTCGATGCTCGACGCCCGCATTGCCGCCAACGCCTCGTCGATCTGGCCGGTCAGGATCAGCCGCCAGCGGCGGTCGGCCAATTGCGTTGCCAGCGGCAGGCCGCAAAGCGCCACCAGCGCGTTATTCAAATTAAGCAGCAGCTTGCCCCACAGCACCGCGGTCATGTCGCCATGCGCGGCGACTGCGAACCCATCGACGTCGAGCATTTCATCGAGGCCGGCGACCCCTTCTTCGATCATCACCTTGCCCTCGCTGGCGCGATGCACGCGAAGCGGCAATTCGCCATCCGGTGACTGGACCACGTTGAACGGCACCATGCCTGCGAGCACACGCCGCCCGGCGAGCTAGCGCATGACCCCGAAAATCGGAATCGATTTTCGGAAAGGATCATGCGCAAAAATCAAAGTGCTACAGCGTCCTTTGCGCGTCCAAGAGGACGCGCGGCGCTGTAGCCCGCAGCCTGTCGGCATTGTCGACGCCGTTCTGAAGGCTGACCACCACCGCGTCCGGGCGGGCGTGGGCGGCAATGAGCGCCGCTATGTTTTCAGTCGCGCCGCTCTTGACCGTCACAAGAATGATTTCGGCACTGCGCAAAGCGGCCGCCGGATCGGCGGTGGCCGAAAGCCCCTCCGGCTTGATGGAGCGGTCGCGGCCATCAAGGTCGGTGACCCGCAAGCCGCGCTTGCGCAAGGCCTCTGCAATGCGTGGCCGTGCCAGCAGAATCACCTGCCGCCCGGCGAGTGCCAGGCAGCCGCCGGCATAGCAGCCGATGCTGCCGGCGCCGGCAATGACGATCGTTTTGCTCTCGTGGCCATCCGATGGTGCCTGCGACTATACGACATGAAAACCATAATGTCGGCGGGATGACTGGCCCTTATGTCTGGCCGTGACAGGCCCTACGCTTTCGACTATCGCTTTTGCCCATGACGCTGCCGACCGATCCCGCCAGAAATCTCGCCGCCCTCATCCGCTGCGCCTCGGTGACGCCCGCTGAGGGCGGGGCATTGAGCACGCTGGAAACAATGCTGAAACCGCTCGGCTTTTCCGTCGAGCGCCCGGTGTTTTCGGAAGACGGCACGCCCGATATCGAGAACCTCTATGCCCGACGCTCCGGCAACGGCCCGCATCTGATGTTCGCCGGACATACCGACGTGGTTCCGGTCGGCGACGAGGCTTCATGGACGCATCCGCCTTTCGCGGCCGAGATCGCCAACGGCGAGATGTTCGGCCGCGGTGCCGTCGACATGAAGGGCGGCATCGCCTGTTTTATCGCGGCGGTGGCGCGCCATCTCGAAACGAAAGGTGGTCTGAAGGGCTCGGTCTCGCTGCTGATCACCGGCGACGAAGAAGGACCGGCCATCAACGGCACGACAAAGCTGCTTGAATGGGCGGCCGCCAAGGGCGAGAAATGGGACGCGTCCATCGTCGGCGAGCCGACCAATCCCGACGCGCTGGGCGACATGATCAAGATCGGCCGCCGCGGCTCTTTGTCGGGCAGCATCGTCGTCAATGGCAGGCAGGGCCACGCCGCCTATCCGCAGCTTGCCGACAACCCGGTGCGCGGTCTGATGACGCTGGTCGATGCCTTGCTGCATCCCGTCTTCGACCAGGGCACAAAGGACTTCCAGCCGACCAATCTGGAGGTGACCTCGATCGACGTCGGCAATCCGGCCACCAATGTCATTGCGGCGAAGGCGACCGCCAACTTCAACATCCGTTTCAACGACACTTGGACCGCCGAGACTATCCAGGCGGAAATCCACAACCGTCTCGACCAGGGGGCGAAGCGCAAGAAGTACCGGGCCGGCAAGACGGCGCCGGTCGATTACGAGCTCGTCTGGCGCGACAGACCGAGCCACGTCTTCCTCACCCGTGACGACCGGCTGATCGAAACGCTCAGCGGTTCGGTCGAAACGGTGATCGGCAGGAGGCCGATGCTTTCCACCTCCGGCGGCACTTCCGACGCGCGCTTCATCAAGGACTATTGTCCGGTGGTCGAATTCGGGCTTGTCGGCAAGACCATGCACATGGTCGATGAACGCGTCGCGCTTGCCGACCTGGAGACGCTGACGCAGATCTATCAGCGCTTCATCGAAGACTGGTTCGAGCGAGGCGTATCGTAATCATGCTTTCGTCGGATGAAACCTACGCTTCGCTGAACGGCGCCTGGCGACTGATGCTCGGCAAGGCCGACGGGCTGCGCCTGCTCGATCTTTCGGTCGACGGTTTCTGGAATTCCTTCTTCGCCATCGTCGTAGCGGTACCGGCGCTGATCGTCGGTTGGGTCGGCCTTGCCAACGAGATCGGCGATCCCAATGCATTCGCAGGGCGCTTCAGCATGCTGATCCGCCTGGCGACGGTCGACATCGGCGCGTGGGTGTTGCCGCTTGCCGGCCTTGCCTTGGTCGCTCCGCGCGCCGGCATTGGCGGGCGCTTCGTCCACTATGTCGTCGCCAGCAACTGGGCGTCGGCAATCACAGCCTGGATGATGCTGCCGGCGGCGTTGATCAGGCTTTTCCTGCCGTCCACCAACGAGTTCGTCGTGCTGGCATCGCTGCTTTTGTTTGCGCTGTCGATGGTCCTGACCTGGCGGATGACAAACGTCGCCATCGGCAGGGGCGCGGCTGTCGGCACCGCTGTCTTCGCCGGCATGTTCGCGGCGTCGCTGGTGGTTTGGTTCGGCATGGAGACGCTGCTCGGCATCGGTGCGCCGGCTTAAAGCGTCGCGCTTGAACCAATCATGCACCGCGCTTTAAGGCCTTTGTTTCTATGCATGTCGTTAGCCCAAAACCACTGCGCACCCTCGGGTCAGGCCCGAGGGCATGCTTTTAGGCGAGATGCATTAGTCGACCTTCGGATAGTCCACCCCAACGAGAAAAAGGCCGTCGGGCGGCGCGACCTGGCCACAGGCTGCACGGTCGCGCGCATCGAGCGCCGCCTTCAGGTCGACAATTGTCCAGCCGCCTTCGCCGACGCGCTTCAGCGAGCCTACCATCGAGCGCACCTGATTGTGGAGGAACGAGCGCGCCGAGGCTCGCACTTCGATCACGTCACCCAGCCGGCTGACGTCCAGCCGGTCGAGCGTTCGGATCGGGCTGTCGGCCTGGCATTGGGTCGAGCGGAAAGTGGTGAAATCATGCCGCCCCAGCAGCACCTTTGCCGCCTCGTGCATAGCCTCGGCGTCGAGCCGCTTCGGCACCCACCAGATCTTGCCCTTGTCGAGCGCGGCCGGCGCGCGACGGTTGACGATGCGATAGAGATAGTGGCGCCCGATCGCCGAGAAACGCGCATCGAAGCTATCGGGCACGACAGCGGCCTTGAGGATGGCGATGCGCGCCTTGGCCACTTGCAGATGGGCGTTGACGGCGTCACGCACCTTGTCGTCCGGCCACGCCTTGACGAGATCGACATGCGCCACCTGGCCGGAGGCATGGACTCCGGCATCGGTGCGGCCGGCGCCGCGCAGCGAGACCTCTTCGCCGCAGAATTTCTCGATCGCCTGCTCGATCGCCTGCTGCACCGAAGGCTGGTCGGCCTGACGCTGCCAACCGGCATAGAGACTGCCGTCATATTCGATGTCGAGGCGAAAACGCGGCATTCCTAAAGCAGGATAAGGTTAGGCGGCGAGCGCAGAGCCGAAGGCCGAAGCGTAGACCAGCTTGCCGGTCTCAGGCGCCTCGCCCCAGGCAAGTGCCTGCAATGCGTCGCCCTGGTATTCGCTTTCGAATTTTTCAGCGCGTGCGTGGCTGTAGCCGAAACGGCTGTAATAGGCGGGATCGCCAAGCACCACCGCCAGCAGTTCGCCGGCGTCCTTCAGACGGATATGTGCCTCGCGGACCAGCGCGCCGCCAATGCCGGTGCCATGGAATGACGGCTCGACCGCCAAAGGCGCCAGCGCCACCGCCGGAAAGCTCTTGCCGCCTTTCTGGACGAAAAGCCTGGAAAACAGGATGTGGCCGACCACCTGTCCATCTTCGTCCGCCACCAGTTCGACGACGGCATCGCCGCCGGTGACCAGCGCGTCGACCAATCCGGCCTCCGCCTGCTGGCCGAATGCATGTTCTTCGACGAGGCGGATCGCCTCACGGTCCCGCGGCGTCGCCGCGCGTATCGACATCATGCTCATGAGAATTTCATTCCTTTTTCGAGCTTGGCCCCGCGCAAAAACTCCTGCGCGGCAATGGGCCTGCCGCCCGCACGTTGAACTTCGACCAGCCTGATCGCGCCTGACCCGCAGGCGACCGTCAGCCGGTCGTCGAGAATTCCTCCCGGCTCGCCGGCGCCTTGCGAAAGCGTCGAGCGAATGAGTTTCAGCCGTTCCAGCCGGCCGCCGATTTCGATCTCGCACCATGCGCCAGGAAAGGGCGACAGACCGCGAATATGATCGTGGACTTCGCCGGCAGGCCGCGTCCAGTCCACGCGCGTCTCCGCTTTATCGATCTTTTTGGCATAGGTCACCCCCACCGTCGCTTGCGTGGTAAATGTCAGGGCATCCCTTTCCAGCCGTGCCAACGCTTCCGTCATCAGCGCAGCACCAATGAACATCAATCGATCGTGCAGATCGCCGGCCGTCATATCGGGGTCGATGGCGCATTTTTCAACCATGGCCACCGGGCCGGTGTCGAGGCCTTCTTCCATACGCATCACCATCATGCCGGTTTCCGTATCGCCAGCCATGACGGCGCGCTGGATGGGGGCAGCGCCGCGCCAGCGCGGCAACAGCGATGCGTGGCCATTGAGGCAGCCGAGCCGCGGCGCTTCGAGAATGGGTTTGGGCAACAGCAATCCATAGGCGACGACCACGGCGACGTCTGCCCGCAAGGCGCGGAACGCCTGCTGCTCGGCTTCGCTTTTCAGCGACACCGGCGTCCGCACCTCGATGCCCAACCGCTCCGCCTCGCGCTGCACCGGCGACGGCGTCAGTTCCAGCCCTCGGCGACCGGCGGCGCGCGGCGGCTGGGTGTAGACGGCTTCTATCTCATGCCCGGCTTCCGCGATCGCCCGCAGCGTCGGCACCGAGAATTCAGGCGTACCCATGAAGATGACGCGCAGGGGCATTTTTGAGCCCTATCCCACCAGCTTGCCTGGCGCCTTGTTGCCCGACGTCTTGTCCCTGGCGAGCTTCTTGAACTTCTTCACCACCATGTCGCGCTTCAGCTTCGAAATGTGGTCGATGAACAGAACGCCGTTGAGATGGTCGATCTCATGCTGCAGGCAGGTCGCCATCAGGCCTTCGGCCTCGATCTCTTGCAGCTTACCGTCGCGGTCGAGATATTTCACGCGCACGGCGGCGGGGCGCTCGACCTCGGCATAGTAATCCGGGATCGACAGGCAACCCTCCTCATAGACCGAGCGCTGATCGGCGCTGTCGAGGATCTCGGGATTGATGAAGACATGCGGCGCCGGCGTCTCGTCCTCCTTGGCGAGGTCGATCACCAGCATGCGCAGCGGTTCGCCGACCTGGATCGCCGCCAGACCGATGCCGGGCGCATCATACATTGTCTCCAGCATGTCGTCGGCGAGTTTGCGCAAAGCACCGTCGACGCGCTCGACCGGTTTCGAAACCTGGCGCAGGACGGGATCGGGAAGGATGATGAGAGGCTTGATCGACATGGCGTCTCACCTAAGACGTCGCACGGAAAGCGTCAACCGGGGCGTTTGAAGCGCCGTTCACGTTTTGATCTGTGCCATCAGGCCGAATCATCTATGCTACCCATATGAACGAGTTGACCACCATCCTATCCGAACCGATCGCTCGGCTCGGCGCCACCACGATCACGCTCGGCCACGCACTGGCATTCGGCGCGATCCTGCTCCTGGGCCTGTTCGTGGCGCTGGTCGTCGCGCTGTGGCGGTCGGCCAAGGCGCGTGCGGTGGCTGCCGCCGAAGCCGCCGACCATGCCCGCGACGCCGAGGCGCGGATGGCTGGCATCCTGCAAAGCCAGGCCGAGATGCAGGGCCGCATGGGCGCCATCGCCGAAGTGTTCGGGGCGCGGCAGGCCGAACTCACACAGTCGATCGGCCAACGTCTCGACGCGATGACCGGCCGTCTCGGCCAGACCATGACCGAGCAGACGAAATCGACGCATGAAAGCCTCGCCAAATTGCAGGAACGGCTGGCGGTCATCGATACGGCGCAGGGCAACATCCAGTCGCTGGCCGTCCAGGTCGTTCAGCTTCAGGCGATCCTCTCCAACAAGCAGACGCGCGGTGCCTTTGGCCAGTCGCGCATGGAAGCGATCGTCGCCGACGGCCTGCCGCACGGTGCCTATGAATTCCAGGCGACCTTGTCGAACGGCAGCCGGCCCGACTGCTTGGTGAAGATGCCGAACGGCGCGCCGGCGCTTGCCGTCGACGCCAAGTTTCCGCTGGAAGCCTGGAACGCCATCCGTGCCGCCGAAGGCGTCGATTTGCAGAAGGCCGCAGCGCAAGCGTTTCGGCGCGACATCGAGGTGCATGTCCGCGATATATCGGAAAAATACCTGATCCAGGGCGAGACGCAGGACACCGCCTTCATGTTCGTGCCGTCGGAATCGGTGTTCGCCGAAATCCATGAGAATTTCGAGGGGATCGTCCACAAGGCGCACCGGGCCCGCATCGTTATCGTCTCGCCGTCGCTGCTGATGCTGTCTATCCAGGTCATCCAGGCGATCCTGAAGGACGCACGCATGCGCGAACAGGCGCATCTGATCCAGGGCGAAGTCATCCGGCTGATGGAGGATGTTTCGCGTCTCGACGAGCGGGTGCGCAAGCTGCAGAGTCATTTCGGCCAGTCTGCCAAGGATATCGACGAGATCCTCGTCTCGACGTCGAAGGTGACCAAGCGCGGCCAGAAGATCGAAGCGCTGGAGTTCGGCGCGCAGCCGGCGGAGGGCGAGGCCGGACCAGCCGCGACGACCCATGGGGCCGGCGCGAAGGCCGAAGCGGGTGGGCGCGTCGCCGACTCCAAGACCGGCCAGCTGAGGCTAAGGGTCGTCGAAGGCGACGACTGAAAGGCTACTGCTCCTCGACGATCGTCGTGCCTTCGAATTCCGGCAGCCAGCGCAGCGCCGAGCGGTGCCAGATCTGTTTTCTCGGGATCAGTTCATCGCGCTGCCGCGCCGTGCCAACCCTGATGCCGTAGACTTTCGGCCCGTCGCCGACCGACGTGGCGTAGAGATGCGAACCGCACTCGCCGCAAAAACCCTGGGCGCGCCTGGCGCCGCTCGGTGCGGTCTTGATGTAGATCTTCGGCGTGCCCTTGGTGATCCGGTAGTGATCCTCCGGCGCCGGCACGGTCACTCGAAATGCCGTTCCGGTCAGTTTCTGGCAATCGGTGCAGTGACAGATACTGGTCTTTTCCGGATCGACCTCGGCCTCGTAAGTGATGGCGCCGCAATGGCACCCACCGTCGATTTTCATCTTTGTTCCTCCCGAAATCCGTTCAGCATCTCAGATCGCCGTGCATTTGGACGCACATAGTACACTCCAACACTTAGAATCCACGCATCGCGCTTTCCGAAAATTCCGATTTTTCGGGCCGATGCGGTGGCATGGCAAGTGCGCCAGGCGAACGCCAAGCCGGCTAGTCCGGCGCATCTTTAGACGCTGCTTCGATCACCTTGCGCCGCTGCTCCCACATCCCGGTCGTCTGCGGCTTGACGAACAGCCGCTTGATCTCCGGCACCTCTGCTTTCAGCCGCGCCTCAATGCGTTCGACGCAAGCCTCGATCGCGGGCGCCGACAAATGGTCCTCGAACTCGATGCTCAAGCCGGCGACGATCTCCCGAGGACCCATATGGATGGTCAGCACGCCGTTGGCCCGCTGCACCGCCGGATCCTCCTGGGCGATCGTCAGCACTTGCTTCTGCGTCTCGAGCGAGGCCGGTTCGCCCATCAGCAGGCTCTTGCTTTCGCGCGCCAGGAAGATCGCCGTCCCTGCCAGAATCAGCGCAATGCCGATCGACGCCGCTCCGTCGAGTTGCGGCATCTCCAGCACCTCCGCCGCCAATATACCGGCGAAAGCGACGATCAGGCCGAGAAGGGCGGCGCTGTCCTCAAACAGTACAGTGTAAACGCTGGGATCCTTGCTGAGCTGCACCGCCTCGATCCAGCCGAGCCCGCCTTTCTCTCGGCGGAACTCCCTCAGCGCCACCCACCAGGAACTGCCTTCGAAAAGGAAAGACAGGCCGAGGACGATGTAGTTCACCTTGGCATTGACGACCGGCTCCGGCGCCATGATGTGCATCACGCCCTCGTAGAACGACACGCCGGCGCCGAGCGCAAAGACGAGAAGAGCGACAATGAAGCTCCAGAAATAGAGCTCGCGTCCGTGGCCGAGCGGATGTGTGCGATCGGGCGGGCGGGCGGCGCGGTGCAGGCCGAAGAGCAGCAGGCCGCCATTGCCGGTGTCGACCAGCGAGTGCACGCCCTCCGACAGCATCGCCGAACTGCCGGTGAAGAAGGCGGCCGCGAACTTGGTCAGCGCGATCGCGAGATTGCCGGCGAGCGCCGCGTAGATGACCCTTTTCGATCCGCCATGCGCCGCCATGGTGTGCTGCCCCGTTCGATGTTCGCAGCTTAACGGCGCACCTGCCGAAGCTCCATAAGCATTCACAACGCGCGAACCATCCGGTCGTTCAAAGGATTCGCCGACGCTATCCGATGATCTCTTCCGTCCAGACCTTGAAACCGGCCAGCGTGCCCGGCCCGAAAATATGGGTCAGCGGCACATCGGCTGCATCGCGGCCGGAGGCGATCAGGATGCGACCTATGCGCGGCTCATTGTTGCGCGGATCGAAAGCATGCCAGCGACCGCCTAGATAGACCTCCATCCAGGCAGCGAAATCCATGTCCGACCATGGTTTCGGCAGGCCGATGTCGCTGATGTAGCCGGTGCAGTAGCGCGTCGGAATGTTCAGCGCGCGGCAGAAGGCGACGGCGAGATGGGCAAAATCGCGGCAGACGCCGCTTTGCTCACGATAGGCCTCGGCTGCCGTGCGCGTCGGCCGCGCATTGCCGTAATTGAAGATGATGTGGTTGTGGACGAAGTCGCAGACCGCCTGCACGCGTGGGATGCCGAGCGATGTGTGGCCGAACAGCCGCCATGCCTCGTTCGCCAGGACGTCGCTCTCGCAATAGCGGCTCGGCAGCAGGAACAGCAATGTTTCCGACGGCAGGTCGCGCACCTCGTGCTGCCACGCCACCAGCTCGCCCATTTCGAAAGTTCCCGGATCGCGGATCACCGCGTCCGTGCCGAAGGTGAAGCGACCCGGCGGGGCAACAAGACGGTTGCACCAATTGCCGAAACTGTCGCGGTAGCTCTCGATCGGCACCGGTGGGTTCGAGGTCAGGAAATCCGGCCGCTCGAGATCGGAAGCGCGAGAATAGTGGACGTTAAGCATCGCGATCAGCGGCGTTTCCTGCGGAAAGTCGAAGCTCATCTCGCAGCCGATGTGGATTCGCATTGTCGTCCTGACCGGCCTGCCGGATCATCACCCGGCGAAGGCGCGGGCTGTTGCTGCAGTGCAAAAAGATAATTGCACGGACCAACGCTGTTTACGAGCGAATTAGAAGCCGGTTGATGGCCGCCGGCCGGCACCGGCGCCAGATTATGCCTCTTGCGGTTCGGCGTTTCTCTTGGTTCATTTCGCTTGCCACAACCGGAGGAAAACGAATCATGGCTAAAGGTGCGATGAAGGCGGGCAAAGAGGCCCGCAAACCGAAGAAGGACGCGAAAAAACCCGCCGCTGCCCCGGCCCTGAAAGCGCCGCCCGTCAAGGCGACCAAACTCAAGGACAGGTGAGCCTCGGCGTTCTGTTCAAGGTGAGACCCGCGGCATTTCAGGCCCGATCGCCGTTCAGCGATTGGTCCTGAAACGTTGCTGGTGTCGCTGTTGATTGGGCGTCCGAAAATTTCTATATCAATGCAGCGAAGACGACTTCGCGCTTTCCCCGAAATCGGCCGGGATGACCCGCAATTCGATGGAGCGTTCCGATGTCGTGGATTCTTCTCTTCTTCGCTGGCCTGTTCGAGATCGGCTGGGCAATCGGCCTCAAATACACTGACGGCTTTTCGAAGCCGTTGCCGACGGTCCTGACGGTTGTCTCGATGATCGTCAGTCTCGCCTTGCTCGGACTGGCGCTGAAGACGCTGCCGGTCGGCACCGCCTATGCAGTGTGGACCGGTATCGGCACCGTCGGCACAGCGCTGCTTGGCATCTGGCTGCTCGGCGAGCCGGCGACCGCGATCAGGCTGGGCTGCATCGCGCTCATCGTCTGCGGCATCATTGGGCTGAAGCTAGCGGCCTAGTTTTGCTGCAAGGCCGCAGCACAAACGCCTTCAGGGCCGCTGCAAGGCGGCCCTGAATTTGATTCGTGAAATCGCGCTATAGGAGCGCTAGCGCGCGGAAAAGCCCGGAGGCGTCCTGCCGGTGCGCTGCTTGCGCGCCGCATAGCGTGCGTCGCGCTTAGCTTTGCGCTCGGCCTCGTCGGCGAGCAAACGAGCGATGCGCTCGTTCTCTTCGGCTTCCCGGATCTTCGCTTCCGCCTGTGCAGCTTCTTCGGCAGCGATACGCGCTGCTTCGGCAGCGGCTTCGCGCTCGGCCTTTTCGGCCGCTTCGCGCGCCAGCTTTTCCTGCTTCAGCCTCGCCTTTTCGGTCTCGCGTATCGCACGAGCCTCGAGGATCGCCTTGCGTTCGGCCTGTCGTGCCAACACCGCTGGATCGTCTGCTGCCGGTTTTGACTTGAAGCGCTCCAGAAGCGCCTTCTTTGCCTCGTTCGCGGCATTGCGCCGCTCGAAAATGTCTTTTTCCCTGTAGATAGCCAAGTCCACTTCCCTGAAGTCAATTTGCGAGGC
This sequence comes from Mesorhizobium sp. M0938, assembly GCF_040319125.1. Lineage (NCBI taxonomy): Bacteria > Pseudomonadati > Pseudomonadota > Alphaproteobacteria > Hyphomicrobiales > Phyllobacteriaceae > Mesorhizobium > Mesorhizobium sp. M0938. The sequence goes on from NZ_JAMYNS010000001.1 coordinate 352,171, forward strand.
TTACATACGCGTGAAAGCCGAGAGTTCAAGCGCCAAAACGGTATGCCAGCCATGAAATTCTGAGCTGTTGCAGTCGGGAGACGCCTTTTCGGCTGAATTCGGCTGAAACGGACATGCACTGTTCACCATCCGGCCCTCTGGCGGCGCGGCGGACTGGTCGCTACCTGTAGCGCGAAAAACAAAACACGGGGATGACACATGATGGAACTCGGTCTCTACACCTTCGCCGACGTCAGCCCGGAACCGGGTCCCGGCGCCATCGGTGCGCATGAGCGGCTGCGCAATTTGATCGAGGAGATCGAGCTGGCCGACCAGGTCGGCCTCGACGTGTTTGGGCTGGGCGAGCATCACCGTCCCGATTATGCCGCTTCAGCGCCGGTCGTCGCCCTGGCCGCGGCGGCCGAACGCACCAGGCGCATAAAGCTGACCAGCGCGGTCACAGTGCTTTCCTCCGACGATCCGGTTCGCGTTTTCCAGCAGTTTGCGACACTCGACCTTTTGTCCGGCGGCCGGGCCGAGATCATGGCCGGGCGCGGCTCGTTCATCGAATCGTTTCCGCTGTTCGGCTACGATCTCGAAGACTATGACGAGCTCTTTGCCGAAAAGCTCGACCTGTTGCTTGCCATTCGCGATCATCTCAAGGTGACCTGGTCGGGCAGGCTGCGCGCTCCGATCAACGATCGCGGCGTCTATCCTCGCCCCTTCCAGGACAGATTGCCGATCTGGCTCGCGATCGGTGGTACGCCGCAATCCGCCGCGCGGGCCGGCGCACTCGGCTTGCCGCTGGCGCTGGCCATCATCGGCGGCGAGCCGGCGCGGTTCGCGCCGCTGTTCGATATTTACAGGGAGGCGGCCAAGCGGGCAGGCAACGGTCCGGCAAGCCTCGCCACCAGCCTCAATGTCCACGGGTTCATCGCCGAGACCACCGACCAGGCGGCCGACGATTTTTATGGACCGCAGGCCGAGGTGATGAACCGCATAGGCCGCGAGCGCGGCTGGGGTCCGACGTCGAGAGCGCATTTCGACCAGTCGCGCGGCCCGAACGGTGCGCTGTTCGTCGGCAATCCCGAACAGGTGGCCGAGAAGATCGTTGCCCAGCACAGGATATTCGGCAACGATCGCTTCCTGCTGCAAATGGCGATCGGCACCATGCCTCACGCCAAGATCATGAAGGCCATCGAACTCTACGGCACCAAGGTGGCACCGATCGTGCGCAAGGAAACGGCGAAGGCCATTCCCGCAGTAGCCGCGCCAGCCGCCTGATTCCCAATTGCCTGATTCCAGTCACCTGATTCACTGGCATGGCCGTAACCGCCTGCCGTCAATGCGCCGACGCCGGCTAACGGAACTTTGAAGCGACAAAGGCGTTTTTGCCCGACGGCCTACACCATTGCGGTGTGCCCCCGAGGGTCAGAATGAAAGCCGAACCCGCCGCTTTGGGCGTTGCCGAAAGCCCGGATCCGCGTGCCGAGGCGCGCGCCGATACCCATCTGATGCGTTCGCTGCTCATCGGCATCTTCATCCTTATGGCGATCTACGCGCTCTACTTCGCCCGTGCTTTCTTCATGCCGGTCATTCTGGCTTTCCTGCTGGCGCTGACGCTGACGCCGATCGTCCGCTTCCTACACAAGCATGGCATGCCCAATGTCATGTCGGCGACATTGCTGGTGCTGCTGTCGTTCTGCGTCGTCGCCATCGCAGGGTATCTGCTCAGCGGCCCGGTCATCGACCTCATCAACAACACCTCGTCGATTGGCCAGCAACTTACCGAACGACTCGCGCAACTGCGGCGTCCTTTCGAGAGGATCCTGGAGATTTCGCGTCGGATAGAGGGGCTGGCGGAGACATCCCAGGAGCCGGGCGTTCAGAGGGTTGCCATGGCGCGATCCGGCATTCTATCGCAAGCCGCCGGCAATCTTCTGTCGGCGGGCACCAGCATTGCCATCGTCTTCGTCCTTTCGCTGTTCCTGCTCGCCTCCGGCACGATGTTCTATGAGAAGATCGTCCAGTCCTTTCCCAGCCTCAGCGAAAAGAAGCGGGCACTGCGCGTCGTCTATGACGTCGAACGTGAAATCTCGCACTATTTGCTTACTGTCGCCGTCATCAATACATGCCTAGGATTGGTCATCGGGCTCGGCCTCTGGGCCCTCGGCGTGCCCAACCCGCAGGTCTGGGGCGCGGCAGCGGCTCTGCTCAACTTCCTGCCCTATATCGGGGCGCTGATCACGATCACGTTGGTTACGATCATCGCGCTGATCAGCTTCGAGACGATCTCCTACGCGCTGCTGGCGCCAGCCTTCGTCATTTTGTGCGACGTCATCGAAGGTCAGTTCGTGACGCCAACCGTGGTCGGCCGCCGCCTCGAGATCAACGCGGTGGCGATCCTCATCGCCATCGCCTTCTGGTCTTGGCTGTGGGGTTTCGTCGGCGCCCTGCTGGCGGTGCCGCTGCTGGTCGTCATCAAGGTGTTCTGCGATCATTTCGATGGCCTCAGCCATGTCGGCAATTTCCTTGCGGCGCAGCATACGGCGGTTGAGGACGAAGAGATTTCCGATGCCGAGAAAGCGGCGGGCGCGTGATCGGGAAACCGGAATAGGTCCTGAAGGGACCGCGGATCCAAATGGGACAGCGTCCTATCGTGTCCTCCTGGACGTGCGGCGCCTGTTCAATTTTTTGAATTTGCGGCGGTGACGGTCGCTTCCTACATCCCTCCCGTCCACAGGATCCCGCCCATGACCGCTCTTTCCGTTCTCGACCTGTCGCCGATCGTCGAAGGCAGCAACGCTTCGCAATCACTCGCTAATTCGCTCGATCTCGCCCGCCATGCCGAGCGGCTGGGCTATAAGCGCTACTGGCTCGCCGAACATCACAACATGCCAGGCATCGCCAGCGCCGCCACCTCGGTCGTCATTGCCCATGTCGCCGGCGGCACCAGGACGATACGCGTCGGCGCCGGCGGCATCATGCTGCCCAACCATTCGCCGCTGGTCATCGCCGAGCAGTTCGGCACGCTTAACGCGTTACATCCAGGCCGCATCGATCTCGGCCTCGGCCGGGCGCCGGGCACGGACATGGGCACGGCGCGCGCGCTGCGCCGCAACCTCGACGCCGGCGCCGACAGTTTCCCGCAGGATGTCGTCGAGCTGATGGGCTATTTCCAACCGGCCGAAGATGGTCAGCGCATCCGCGCCGTGCCCGGCGAGGGCGAAAAGGTGCCGATCTGGATTCTCGGCTCAAGCCTCTATGGCGCGCAGCTCGCAGCCATGCTTGGCCTGCCCTACGCCTTCGCTTCGCATTTCGCACCGGCCGAACTCGACCACGCGCTGGAGATATACCGCTCACGCTTCCAGCCGTCGGAACAGCTCGACAAACCTTATGTCATGCTCGGTCTCAATGTCTTTGCGGCACCCTCCGACGCCGAGGCGCGGCTGTTGTTCACTTCGCTGCAGCAGGCCTTCGTCAATCTGCGAACCGGCCGGGCCGGCCGATTGCCGCCGCCGGTCGAGGGATATGAGCGCGATCTCGACCCGATGGCCAAAACCATGCTTAGCCAGGCGCTGTCCTGCGCCGTCGTCGGCGCCCCGGAAACGGTCCGGCAAGGCATCGATGCGTTTGTGCAACGCACCGGCGCCGACGAGCTGATGGTCACGGCACAGATTTACGATCACGCAGCGCGGGTGCGATCCTTCGAGATTCTGGCCGACGTCCATAAATCCCTGTTGGAAGCAGCCTGAGGTCTTTCATGAGGCTGCGAAGGCGCGTTACGCGCTGACGCTTTGTGCGATCGCCCCCAAGGGCGCCCCCAGTGGCCGGCATGAATTGCGGATCATCAGGCGTCCCTTGAGTGCCAGCTTGCGTGGTGGCGCGTCCCTGTTTCCTGCGAGCCGGTCGAGCAGGAGATTGGCGGCCTGCTCGCCGATTGCCTGCACCGGCTGGGCGACCGTGGTCAGTTGCGGCTGGAACACGTCCGACCACGGAAAATCATCGAAGCAGGCAATCGAAATATCCTCGGGGCAGGACAGCCCGATGTCGCGGATCGCCTTCATTGTGCCGATCACCATCGGGTTGTTGGCCGAGAAGATGGCGCTCGGACGGTCGTGCAGCGAAAGCAGTTGCATCGTCGCGTTGTAGCCGTCGACTTCGTGGAAGTTGCCGTAGCGAACGAGCTCGTTCTCGACCGGCAGGCCGGCGGCCTTCAGCGCCTCGCGATACCCTTCCATGCGGTCATGCATTGGCGAGATGTCGAACGATCCGGAGATGTAGCCGATCCGTCGGTGGCCGAGATCAATCAGATAGGTGATGGCGTCGAACACCGCTCGCTGGTTGTCGAGAACGACGGTGTCGGTGTCGACGCCTTCGCAGACCCGGTCGAGCAGCACCACCGGCACGTTGGCGGCATCGACAATTCCCTTGAGGATCGCGCCGTCGCCGACGCGCGCGACGATCAGCCCGTCGACCATCCGGTCGAGTAGCAGCCTGATCTGGTCGTCCTGCGTGTTCAGATCCTCGTCCGTGCAGCACAGCATGACCGCGTAGCCGGCGCGATCGAATGCCTGCTGGATGACCGACACGACATCGGTGAAGAACGGATTGGTAATGTGGGGAACGGTAAGCCCGATGGTGCGGGTCGTGCCCATTTTCAGACTGCGGGCGATCGCGTTGCGCTTGTAGCCGATGTCGCGGATCGCCTGTTCGATGCGCTGGCTGAGTTCGGGGCTGACAGTCGCGGTGCCATTGATCAGCGCTGAGACGGTGGCGACGGAAACACGTGCCACTTGAGCCACGTGCAGCATGGTCGGCGCCGTGGACTTCCGCTGCTTTTTTCGCCCTGACGCCATCATTTTCGAAACGTTTCACCGCCTTCTAGCTGCAATACCTACGGAATCTTGCTGTTCTGCGCAAGAATTGAAATTCGTTCACCGACCTCACCAGATATCAGCTTGACATGATCGAAACGTTTAGATTAGCGTTTGAGACGTTAGACAACGACGGAAGGGAGGCCGTTCTGTCATGGAGCATGGCAATTCCATCACGTCCGGAGATGACACGGCTAAGGCCGACCGCTCGGCTGTGGTTCTGAGCGCCGAGCACATCTCCAAGATGTTTGGTGGCATCGCCGCCCTTGTCGATGTCGGCTTCGATCTGCGGCGCGGCGAGGTCCATGCGCTGATGGGGGAAAACGGCGCCGGCAAATCGACGCTGATGAAGATTCTTTCCGGCGTCTATACGGATTACGATGGAACGGTGAACGTCGATGCCAATCCGGTCCGTTTCGCCGGCGTCCGCGACGCCGAGCGCGCCGGCATCGCCATCATCCACCAGGAACTCAATCTCGTCCCTGAGCTCAGCGTTGCCGATAACATCTTCCTCGGGCGCGAAAAGCTGATCGCCGGGCTTGTGGTCGATCGCAAGGCAAGCAGCCAGGCCGCCGGTGCGCTGCTGCAGAGGCTCGGCATCGAGCTCAATCCGGAAGCGCGGGTCGGCAGCTTGCGCGTCGGCGAGCAGCAGCTGGTCGAGATCGCCAAGGCGCTGTCGATGTCGGCGCGCATCCTGATCATGGACGAGCCGACATCAGCGCTTTCGCCGGCCGAATGCCAAAGGCTGTTCCGGATCATCCGCCAGCTCGCCGACAGCGGCGTGGCGATCGTCTACATCTCGCACCGCATCGACGAGGTCATGCATTTGGCCAGCCGGGTCACCGTGTTTCGCGATGGACGCCACGTGCTGACCGAGGCGATGGCAAAGCTCGACGAAGACACCATCATTTCGGCGATGGTCGGGCGAAGCCTGCTCGCCTCTTCCCAGGAGGAGCGCGGCCCCAGCGGCAAGGTCGTCCTCTCCGTAAGCGGCTTGTCGCTGTCCAAACCCGACCGCCACGGCTGGCGCACCGCACTCGACGGCGTCGGCTTCGATCTTGCCGAAGGCGAAATTCTCGGGATAGGCGGGCTGCTGGGCTCGGGACGCACCGAAATCCTGGAAACCATCTTCGGGTCCAGCGGCGGACGCGCCGGCGGCGAAATCCGGCTCGACGGTGAGCCGGTGGAAATCCGTTCGCCGCGCGACGCCCGCCGGCTCGGCATCGCCCTGGTGACAGAGGATCGCAAGACGCAAGGCCTGCATCTTCAGGCCTCGATATCAGACAATGTCGCGCTGCCCCTGGTCGGCGCGCTGGCGCGGTTCGGCCTTCGTTCGCTGGCCGGCGAGCAAGGCCTGGCGCGGCACGCCGTCAAGGCGCTCGGCATTCGCTGCGGCACCATCGAGCAGCCGGCTGGTACGCTGTCCGGCGGCAACCAACAGAAGGTCGTCATCGGCAAGTGGCTGGCGACGCGACCGCGGGTGCTGTTGCTGGACGAGCCGACGCGCGGCATCGATGTCGGCGCCAAGCGCGAGATATACGATCTCATCTTCAAGCTGGCGCGAGACGGCCTAGCTATCGCCGTCATCAGCTCGGAATTGCCGGAGCTGCTGCATCTTTCCGACCGCATCCTGGTCATGGCGGATGGTCGCCAGACGGGGATCCTCTCGCGCGCGCAAGCCAGCGAGGAGGCCATCATGCGGCTTGCGGCGCCGCGCCGGACCATAACGAGACCCGCAGCATGAGCATCTTGAACATCCTGTCCCGGACGAAACTCTATTGGGGCCTGATCGCCATCTTTCTGATCGGCGTGCTGGGCTCGCCGATCAGCTCCAAGGGCAACAACATCTTCCTGTCCTACGGCAATCTGCTCGACGTCCTGCGCCAGGTATCGACCACCGGCCTGATCGCCACCGGCATGACGGCTGTAATCATCACCGGCGGCATCGACCTTTCCGTCGGCTCGCTGATGGCGATCTGCACCGTGGTCTGCGCCATGCTGCTGACGGTTCCGGGCGTCACGCCGGCGGTGGTGCTGGGGGTGCCGACCGTTGCCGTGGTCGCCCTTTGCCTCGGCATCCTGGTCACCCGTTTCATCTTCCTGAACATCGAAAAATCCCGCGCCGGCGCGCAGGCCACGCACGATATCAGGCTGGATAGCCTTCGTGGGTTGGTCACACCAGGCATTGTCGGGGTGATCCTCTGCAGTCTCGTGCTGTGGTTCCTGCTGCCGCAGGTAGGCTCGAAATTCGGCGTACTCGGCGTGTTGCTGGTGGCGCCTTGCGTCGGCTTGCTGTTCGGCGCACTCAACGGCTTCATCATCGTTGCCGGGCGGCTGCAGCCCTTCATCGTGACGCTAGCGATGATGGTGACGGCGCTCGGCATCGCCCGGCTGACGGCCGGTCAGAACAATGCGGTGCTGCCGGTCTACACCGGCTCGAACGCCACCGCCGATTTCGAGATCCTGCGCTCGCTGGTGTTCGGCGTGATCCCGATGCCGGGCCTGTTCTTTCTCGGAGCGATCCTGATCTACGGCGCCGTGCTGCGCTTCACGCCGTTCGGCCGTTATGTCTACGCCATCGGCGGGAATGAAGAGGCGGCACGGCTGTCCGGCATCGCCGCCGGCCGTGTCAAGATCGCCACCTACGCGGTGTCAGGGCTGCTGGCCGGCGTGGCGGCAGTGCTTTACGTTGCGCAATACAGGCAAGGCAAGCCGGATGCCGGCGCCGGACTTGAGCTCGATGCCATCGCCGCAGTGGTCATCGGCGGCACCAGCCTGATGGGCGGACGCGGCAGCCTTATCGGCACATTCTGCGGCGTGCTGATCTTCGGACTGCTCTCGAACATCCTGCAATTGCACAACATCAATTCGAACCTTCAGCTCGTGCTGAAGGGGATGATCATCATCGGCACGGTGCTCGTGCAGGAGCGCAATGCCTTTGATCTTCTCTTCTATCTGCGTCTGCCCAGTGGAAAAGCGGCGCACAAGGAAACGACCGCAGCAAAGCGGCCGTCACAAGAGACCCCGTCTCTAAATCTTGGAGGAAACAAGAAATGAAACGACGTGACATGTTGAAGCTTGCCGCCGTCACCGCGGCGCTGCTGACCACGACCGCCCTTTTGACCAGCGGCAACGCCTACGCGCAGGACAAGAAGTGGAAGATCGGTTTCTCGCAGGTGACGACGATCGAGCCCTGGCGCGCCCAGTTCAACAAGGACATTCTGGCTGAGGCCGCCAAGCATCCGGAAGTCGAGCTCATCGTCACCGACGGCGAGGACAAGACCGAAAAGCAGGTCGCCGATGTCGAGAACCTGATCCGTCAGGAGGTCGATGCGCTGCTGGTGTCCCCGAAGGAATCAGCCGGATTGACCGGCGTCGTGCAGCAGGCGGTCGACGCCAAGATCCCGGTCTTCGTGCTCGATCGCAATGTCGAGACCCAGGACTACACACAGTTCGTCGGCGGCGACAACAAGCTGATCGGCCGGGCTGCCGGTGAATATGCCGTCGAGCTTCTGGGCGGCAAGGGCAAGGCATCAGGCAATGTCGTCGAGATCTGGGGCGGCATGGGCACCCAGCCGGCGCATGACCGCCATGACGGCTTCCATGAATTCACCGACAAGGAGCCGGGCATCAAGTACCTGCTCGACCAGCAGTCGGGCGACTGGAAACAGGACCAGGCCTACAACATCATGGCCACCGCACTGCGCAACAACGAGAAGATCGACCTCGTCTATGGTCACAACGACCCGATGGCGTACGGCGCCTATCTTGCCGCCAAGGATGTCGGGCGCGAGAAGGACATCAAGTTCATCGGCATCGACGGCCTGCCCAATGAAGGCGTGACGCTGGTCAACAATGGCGAACTGACGGCGACCTTCACCTATGTGACGCCGGGTGCAGAAGGGCTGCGGCAGGCGATCAAGTTCCTGAACGGCGAGAAGGTCGAAAAGACCATCACCTTGCCGACGGAGAAGATCACCAAGGAGAATGCGGCCCAGATCCTGAAGGACAACGGGCTCTGAGTTAAAACTCCCTGCCGGGCGGGCATCGCCCGGCAGGGAAAATTCACGTCTCGACAGGCAAGCGGCACCGCTCAGGCCAGCTTGGCCAAAAGCCTCATGAAAATGGCGGCTTCCTTGGCGGAAAGCGGCGCCAGCGTCTCCTGCGTGATGGCGCGAGCGATCGGGATCAGGCGTTCGATCGCATCGCGGCCCTCAGCGGTCAGATTGACCAGCAGGCGCCTCTTGTCGACCTCATGCTTGGAAAGCTCGACCAGGCCTCGCGCCTTGAGCCGGTCGATGACGCCTTTCACCGTCGCCGCATCCATGGCGATCAGGCTGCCAAGCTGGTTCTGTGAGGTCTCGCCGACGTCGTGCAACTTGGCCAGGGCGGCGAATTGCGGCGGCGTCAGGTCGGCGATGTGCGCGGCGAAGATCGAGACATGGCGCTGGTGCGCCTTGCGCAGGATGAAGCCGACCTGCTCCTGCAAATGATAGTCGTTCTCCTCAGGCTCCTCGGCCTCGACCAGCTTGAGCAGGTTTTCCTCGCTCACAGCAGCTCGTCCCAAGCCTTGACGCCTTTTGCGCCGACGGAAACCTCAGGCATAGGCAACTTCCTTCCCTAGGATTTTATTGGGCGCAACGAGCGCCATGGAACCGCTGACGCGGCTTTGCCCGGCCAGGAAAAGCGCGGCGGCGGCAATCAGGCCATTTCGGCGAAAACCATCGGCGACAGCAAGCCCGCTGTCCAGTGCAGTGGCGATTTCAGCAGGTGAAAGCGGGCCAACGGCAATTGTGACCAGACGATCGCCTAGATCGCTATCGGGTGCCAAGGCACGCGCCGGCACGCGCTCGATGGCGGGATGACCGGGCAAGTCGATGGCGTTGGCGATCAGGGTCGCGGCAGCGTCGGCTTCAGCACCCGTTCGCGCCAGCACGGTGACGGCGTCGGCGATGCCAAGCGAAAAGGACCGGCCGCGCCAGCCGCTGGTTGCGACGCCGCGGATCCCGTCGTCGGCGCGGATCGTGATGCGGTCCGCCAGCCCGTGACCTGTCCCGGCAATGGCGAGGGTCATAAACTGGCCGCCCCCGAGATGGATCGCACTGTCGCCGCCATTATTGACATAGGCGCGATCGAGCCGGCGCCCGGGCAGCAGCGCATCAAGCATTTCGTCGGCTACCGAACCGGCGACGGCAGCCATCGGCGTGATGAATTGTTCCGCCAGCGGAACGACCACCGCTTCCATGCGGCGTGCCGTCCGACCAGTAAAAGCACGTGGCCGCAAGCAGGCCGGACGGCGCAGTTCCGGCAGTTCGTCGACGAGTTCCGGCAGGATCGTTTGAAACCGCGCCACCGCCTGGCCGTAGGCGGCGCGGCACTCGTCCGCATCGCCAAATGCCTCGAGGATCAGGTCGATCGGGCCATGATTGAGATGCAGCCGCCTGCCGTCCTCAAGCCAATGTGCCTGCGGGCCGTTCATCACCCGGCTCCGTTGCCCGCTGCACGCCGCAACTGCGCCAGCGGCGGCCACGGATTGCTGGCCGGAGCGCCCGTGCCGCGGCGCGGGTTGAGATATTCGCCGCCCTTGGCGAGAACATCCTCGACGCTGCGGATCTCGGCTTCGTAGCCGCCGAGCCTGACATAGTCGTCGCGGCGCAGGGTGAACTCGATCGGCGCCACCAGCGCCGGCGTCGGCACATAGCCGAAGGCACCTTCCGGCACGCTGATAACATCGACCATCAGCGTGATGCCGCCGCCCGGCCAGACATAGACCGGCGCGCCGCCCACTGTGACATACGTCGTCAAGCCCTGCACCGAGCGGGTCAGATTGACCGGGTTCTCCGTGACACCGGCGCGCAGCGAGCCGCCGGCACCGCCGACGAACAGCACAGTGCACAGCGCCGGCTCGCAATTGTCCTCGATCAGACCGACGGATTTCTGCAGCCGCTCCGGGAACGGTTTTTGCACCGGCTTCAACTCGTCGTCGAGCTCGTAATAGGCGAACTGCTCGCCGGTGGTCGAGACCATAAGCAGCGACAGGCCAGGCCGCGCGCCCTTTTTCGCGTTCCATTCGCCAAGGATCGACAGCGGATCGGAAATGCTGGTGCCGCCCCAGCCGAGGCCGGGCTCCGACACTTTGAAATAACGGCCTGGCGTCGAACGGCGGCCAACGATTTTTATGCCGGTGTCCTGCCAGCCCAGCACCTTGCCGGCCTGATGCTCGGAGACGACGCCGGTGATGTGGTCGTCGACCACCACTACCTCGTCGACCAGGCCGCGCCACTGGGTGGCGAACATGCCGATAGTGGCAGAGCCGCAGCCGACGCGCATGCGATGTTCGAGCTTGCCGTCGATGACCGGCGGCTTGCCGGCTTCGACGATGACGACAGCGCCGCCATCGATGGTGAGTTCGACCGGCTTGCGGTTGCACAGATCAAGCAGCGCGTCGCAGGTGGCGCGGCCCTCCGCCTTGGAGCCGCCGGTCAAATGGTGCACGCCGCCTAGCGACAGCATCTGCGAGCCATATTCGCCTGTCGTCACATGGCCGATCGCTTCGCCCGCGGCGCGGACCGTTGCCGTTTCGGGGCCGATATGACGGTCTGTGTCGATCTTCACCTTGACGCCGCAGTAAGAGAAGATGCCCTCGGTGACGACGGTGACGAGATCGACGCCTTCGACCTGCTGGCTGACGATGAATGGCGCCGGCTTGTAGTCGGGATAGGTGGTGCCGGCGCCGATCGCGGTGACGAAGCGGCGGCCGGTGTTGACCAATTCGCCGTCCCAGGCCTCACCCTCGGCGACAAAAGGCACGACCGCAGCGCCGGTCTCGGCCGCATGGTCGAGGATGGTGAGCGGGTCCATCCGCACGATCCTGCCGCCGACATTGCCGTAGCGGTCGCAGGCGCCGGTGCGGCCGTCTGATATGTAGCACATGACCGGGCAGGCATCGCAGCGGATCTTTTCCGCCACCTGCTTCTCGCCGGGATCATGCGTCTCGAAGCGTTCGGCGAGTTCGCTCATCGGCGTGCCTCCTTGTCGCGGATCGCGGCACGGATGCGGCTCGGCGTCGCCGGAATTTTGGTGACCAGGACGCCGGTGGCATGGCGGATGGCATTGAGGATCGCTGGCGCAGTCGGGATCAGCACATGCTCGCCCAGACCCTTGGCGCCAAAGGGTCCTTCCGGATCCGGAACTTCGATCAGGATGGTCTCGATCGGCGGCACGTCGCCGATCGTCGGGATCAAATAGTCGTGCAGGTTTTCGGTGCGGCCGGGGATGTACTCTTCCATCAGCGCCATGCCGATGCCTTGCGCGATGCCGCCCTCGATCTGACCTTCGGCGAGCAGAGGATTGATCGCCTTGCCGACATCGTGCGCGGCGGTGATCTTGATCAGCTTCACCGTGCCGAGCTTGAGGTCGACTTCCAGTTCAGCGATCTGCGCGCCGTAGCCATAAACGGCATAGGGCTTGCCTTGGCCCTTGGCGTCCAGTGGCAGCGTCGGCGGGTCGTAGCTCTCTTCGGCGCGGAAGACGAAACCGTCGGCGTCGGCCTTCGGTGTGGACAGATTGATATGCCGTGTCGCTTCGCCCTCGCGGATGATCAGGCTTGTGCCATCCAGAGCGATCGCCGCCTTCTCCGACACATTGGCAAAGCGCAAGATTGCTTCGCGCAAGGCTCGGCCGGCCTTTTCGGCGGCCTTGCCGGTGACGAAGGTCTGGCGCGAAGCGGACGTCTTGCCGGCATCGGGCGTGATCGCGGTGTCGGCGCTTTTCAGCGTGAATTTTTCGAGCGGCAGGCCAAGCGCGTCGGCGCAGATCTGGGCAATGACCGTGTTCGAGCCCTGCCCGATATCGACGGCGCCCTGATGCAGGACGACATCGCCAGAGCCGGAGATGCCAACCCTGATGGTCGACGGATTTGGCAGCGAGGTGTTGCCGCAGCCGTACCAGCAGGAGGCGACCCCGACGCCGCGTTTCCTGCTGTCATTGGCAGTATTGAAGACATCCGCATCGACAAGCGCGCGCGTCCAATGCGGCCGCAATGCTTCGAGACAGTCGGCGATGCCGACACCCGCTTCCAATCTCTGACCAGTAACCGTTTCGGACCCGTTACGAAGACAGTTTTTCAACCGAAAATCGAGCCTGTCCCGCCCAAGCTTTTCCGCCAGCTCGTCATAGAGTGTTTCCTGCATGATCGTCGCCTGCGGTACGCCGAAACCGCGGAAGGCGCCGGAGATCGGCCCATTTGTGTGGATCGCGCGGCCCTCCGCACGATAATTCGGCGTGGCATAGGGACCGGAGGCGTGCACCGGCACGCGGTTGGCGACGGTCGGTCCCCAGCTTGCGTAAGCGCCGGTGTTGAAATCGCCTGCAAAGACCATACCGGTGACGCGGCCATCGGCATCGGCGCCGATCGTCGCCTTCATCTCGGCGGGATGACGCTTGGTGGTCGAGATCATCGATTCATTGCGGGTATAGGCGAGTGCCGCCGGCCGCCCGGTTTTCATCGCGACCAGACCGATCAGCGGCTGCAACGAAACGTCGAGCTTGGAGCCGAAGCCGCCGCCGGTGGCGGTCGGCACGATACGCACCTTGTCGACGGCAAGGCCAAGCACCTTTGCCACGTCGTCGCGATCCATGTAGGGCGCCTGCGTGCAGGCGACGACGACGAGCGTGTCGCCATCCATGTAAGCATAGCCGGCTTCCGGTTCGATATAGGCGTGCTCGACATAGGAAGTGTCTATGGCGCCGGAAACAGTGAAGGCAGCCCCGGTAAGGGCGGCGTCGGGGTCACCGCGCTCGACAAAGCCTTGGGTGAGCAGGTTTGCCGGCCGGTTCTCGTGGATCAGCTGCGCGCCATTGGCCTGCGCCTCGCAGGACTGCAAAAGGTGCGGCAACTCGGTCCAACGAACAGGGAAATCCGAAAGATCGAGGTCGAGGATCGCCTCGCGCTCGCCGGCAACCAGCGCCACCGCCTCGCCGCGAAAGCGCGAAAAACCTTCGGCCAACGCCGGCTGGTCGGCGAAAGGTGCAATGACGCCGAAGTTGTTCTTTCCCGGGATGTCCTCAGCGGTGAAGACGCCGACAATGCCGGGATGGATTTTCACCCAGGCGTCGAGATCGCCGAAGACGAAGCGAGCGTGATAATGCGGCGAGCGGACCACCAGCACCGCCAGCGCGTCGTCCGGAAAGGAATCCCCGCCGAATTTTTCGCCGCCGGTGACTTTCGGCAGGCCGTCGAGCCTGATCGGGGACGAACCGACGGCGTGGCCGGACTGCGGCATGCGATGGTCGAGGCCGTCGGCATGGCGCGACGCATCCATCACCGCCGCGACGATCTTCCGGTAGCCCGTGCAGCGGCAGAGGATGCCGCCCAGCGCATCCTGCGTTTCAGCCTCGGTTGGACAGGGTTTGCGGTCCAGCAGCGCGGTTGCCGCGATTAGCAGGCCGGGTGTGCAGATGCCGCATTGCGCCGCCCCATGGTCGAGGAACGAGGCCTGCAGCGCCGACAATCTGCCGTTGCAGAGCCCTTCGACGGTGGTCACCACAGCGCCAGCGGCAGACGCCACAGACATGAGGCAGGCGCAGACGGGTTCGCCGTCGACAAGCACCGTGCAGGCGCCGCAGTCGCCGGCGTCGCAGCCGATCTTGGTGCCGGTCAGGCGCAATTCGTCGCGCAGCACCGAGGAGAGGCGGCGAACCGGCGGCACGCAGACGGAAACGGCGGCGCCGTTGACCTCGAAGGCGATGTCGGCGCGCTCCATGCTCATGCCAGGCCGAGCTTCGGTCATGCCAGGCTGAGCTTTGCTCATGCCGCCACCACCTCGTTGTCCGACGTGTGACCCGTGGCGCCGAGCACGGCGCGGGCGACGATCTCGCGCGCGGCGTCCAGCCGGTATTCGGCACTGCCGCGCACATCGCCGATCGGCGACAACTCGTCCATCGGTGCGGACTGGATCGCGGCGGCGAGAGAATGGCCGAGCGGGAGGCCGCGCAAGGCTGCTTCGACGCCCTGGAGACGTTTGGCGACCGCCGAACAGGAGCCGACGGCGACGGCAGCATTGCCGACGATGCCGTCCTCAATGGTCAGGCGGGCCGCGGCCATGGCGATGGAAATGACGAGATAGCGACGTGCGCCGAGTTTTACGAAAGCCGACGTGCCGGTGGCCGCGTCTTTCGGCACGCGGATGGCGGTGACCATTTCGCCCGGCTGCAACTCCGTGCGGCGGTTTCCCACGATGAATTCTTCCAGCGGCAGATGGCGGGCCATCGCTGCCGAGCGCAGTTCGACCTCGGCGTCGAGAACGAGCAGTGCCGGCACGCCGTCGGCGGCCGGGGAGGCGTTGCAGAGATTGCCGGCGATGGAGGCGACGTTCTGTATCTGCACGGAGCCGACTTCCCGCGCCGCCTGCTTCAGCGCGTCGAAAGCCGCCGGCAGCGGATGACGAACAAGATCGGTCCAGGTCGTGCGCGCACCGATAACCCAATGTTCCTCGTTCTGGGCGATACCGCGCAGCGTCGCCAGACCGTTGATGTCGAGGACATTTTCGCGGAAAGGCCTAGCTCTTTGTGCCGGGTAGAAATCGGTGCCGCCGGCAAGGATGCGCCACGGCGCCTCGCCCAGCAAAGCGAGCGCTTCGTCGACCGTGGTGGGTTTCGCGTAACGGATCACGCTTTGCCTTCCAAAAAGGGACCTCCTGAAAGGGGCTCCCGACGGATCCTACCGGCATCCGGACCGGTCAAAATTCATTCGTATGCAAATGATATCAAGCCGGCAGGAATTGTCAAAGCCAGAGTTTCAAGCCGCTATCCGCATCGGCGCGGGCGGCACGTATTTGTTATGCCCGCGCATGACCCTGAAAATCGGAACCGATTTTCAGAAAGGATCATGCGCAAACTCAAAATGCTACAGCGTCCTTTGCGCGTCCAAAAGACGCGCAGCGCTGTAGAGGTTGACGCAGCCAGCCATCTGGTCAAGTTTCTGCATCCGGCCGCGTCAGCGGCATTTTTCGGTGGAGCCTGGGTTCGAACACGGATTCCACGTCTCGGCAGACTTCCGGTTCGGGTCATGCCTCCGGGACAGACAAGAGGGAGGCTCCATGGCCGACGAAGCGCTTGTTATCATCGATCTGCAGAATGATTTCTGCCCAGGCGGCGCGCTGGCGGTGGCCGGCGGCGACGAAATCGTGCCGCTGGTCAACGACCTGATCCGGCGGACCGAACATGTCGTGCTAACGCAGGACTGGCATCCCGCCGGCCATTCGAGCTTTGCCTCCAGTCATCCC
The DNA here is from genome assembly GCF_040319125.1 of Mesorhizobium sp. M0938. NCBI lineage: Bacteria > Pseudomonadati > Pseudomonadota > Alphaproteobacteria > Hyphomicrobiales > Phyllobacteriaceae > Mesorhizobium > Mesorhizobium sp. M0938. The sequence goes on from NZ_JAMYNS010000001.1 coordinate 368,312, forward strand.
GGCAAGCAGCCGTTCGAAACGATAGACATGCCTTACGGCCCGCAGACGCTGTGGCCCGACCACTGCATCCAGGGCAGCCTGGGTTCTGATTTCCATTCGGGTCTTGCCTGGACCAAGGCCGAACTGGTGATCCGCAAGGGCTTTCGTCCAGAGATCGACAGCTATTCGGCCTTCTTCGAGAACGACCATACGACGCCGACCGGTCTTGCCGGCCATCTCAGGGAGCGCGGCATCGACACGCTGACCCTGGTTGGTCTCGCGACCGATTTCTGTGTCGCCTTTTCGGCTCTGGATGCGGTCAAGCAGGGCTTCCACACAACAGTGCGACTCGACGCCTGCCGCGGCATCGATCTCAACGGCTCCGTCGAGACGATGCTGAACCGGATGCGCGATGCCGGCGTGACGCTGGCTTGAACAATCGCACCCGACACAATTCCAGAGGGGGCTTTATGCGTTTTGCGGCGGCTTTGACGGCGGGCGCCGTGGTGGCAGTCGCAACCCTGTTTCCGGGACTGGCGCTGGCAGCCGAGGCCCACGAGCTGCCGGGCGAAACAATGTCGCTATGGTGGGCGCTGCCCTTTGCCGGCCTGCTCCTGTCGATCGCCACCGGACCATTGCTCTTCCCCCACGTCTGGGAGCATCACTACGGCAAGATCACCATCTTCTGGGCGGCGCTTGCGGTCGCGCCGCTGGCGATGGCGTTCGGCATGTCTTCGGCCACGGAGGCGGTGCTGCATGCGCTGCTCACCGAATACATGTCGTTCATCGTTCTTCTGTTCGCGCTGTTCACCATTTCGGGCGGCATCCTCGTTGCCGGTAACATCCATGGCACGCCGCTGGTGAATGCCGGACTGCTGCTGGTCGGGGCGATGCTCGCCTCGGTCATCGGGACGACCGGCGCTTCGATGATCCTGATCCGGCCGATCCTGCGCGCCAACGATAACCGGCCGTTCAACGCCCATGTCGTCATCTTTTTCATTTTCCTGGTGTCCAACATTGGCGGCTCGCTGACGCCGCTCGGCGATCCGCCGCTGTTCGTCGGCTTCCTGCGCGGCGTCGATTTCTTCTGGACCACCACCAATCTCTATCAGGAGACACTGTTCGTCGGCGGCCTGGTGCTGGCTGTCTTCCTGGCTTTGGACGTCATCCTGCATCGCCGCGAGGCTGGTGCGCCGAAGATCAAGGATCCGACACCTGATGCGAAGGTGCGCATCCGAGGCCTGGCCAACGTCCCGCTGCTGGCCGGGGTGATCGGCGCGATCCTGCTTTCCGCGACCTGGAAGCCGGGCGTGGCTTTCTCGGTCCAGGGCGTGAGCCTTGAATTGCAGAACCTCGTGCGCGACGCCATCATCCTGGCGCTTGCCTTCCTTTCGCTCGGCGTCTCGCACAAGAGCCACAGGCAGGCGAACAACTTCCACTGGGAGCCAATCGCCGAAGTGGCGAAACTGTTCGCCGGCATCTTCATCTGCATCGTGCCGGTCATCGCCATTCTCAGGGCCGGCCCCGACGGCGCGCTGGCGCCGCTGGTCTCGCTTGTCAGCTCGCCCACGGGCGAGCCTAACGACCTTGCCTATTTCTGGATGACCGGAGCGCTGTCATCCTTCCTCGACAATGCGCCGACATATCTGGTGTTCTTCGAGCTCGCCGGCGGCGACCCGCAGCATCTGATGACCACCTTCGCATCGACGCTGGCGGCGATCTCGGCCGGCGCGGTGTTCATGGGCGCCAACACCTATATCGGCAACGCACCGAACTTCATGGTTTACGCCATTGCCAGACATCGCGGCGTCAAGATGCCGGGCTTCTTCGGCTACATGGCGTGGTCGGGCGCGGTGCTGATTCCAATATTTTTGCTTGCCGGCTTTTTGTTCTTCGGGTGATTACCCTACTCCGACATAACGGCGCGCCGCCGATGGGTCGGCGCGCAATTCCTCGACATCGACGGTCTCGCGGTTGCGGCCGTTCTCGATGAACGAGACCCGGTCGGCGACGGACAGCACGGCATCGACCCGCTGCTCGACCAGGATCGTCGAGACACCAAGGTCGCGCAGCTTCGACACCGTATCGCGGATTTTTGCGATCATCGACGGCATCAACCCTTCGGTCGGCTCGTCGAGCAGCAGCACCTGCGGTTCGAGGCACAGTGCACGCGCCATGGCCAGCATCTGCTGCTCGCCGCCCGACAGCGTGCCGGAGCGTTGTCTCAGCCGCTGGCGCAGCAGCGGGAAGAGGTCGAGCACGTTTTCGCGCGTCGTCTTGCCCTTGCCGCGCGCCATCAGGCCGATCTCGATGTTTTCCGCCACCGTCATCTCGGCGAACAGCCGCCGGCCCTGCGGCACATAGGCGACGCCGGCCTTCGGCACGTCGTGCGCCGGCAGGCCGGTCAATTCCCGCCCTTCGAGCCTGATCGAGCCGGCGCGTGAGGGAACGAGGCCCATGATCGCCTTCAGCGTCGTCGTCTTGCCGGCGCCGTTGCGGCCGAACAGGCAAAGCACCTCGCCCTTGTTCAGCACGAGGTCGAGGCCATAGAGCACCTGGACCTCGCCGTAGAAGCAGTCGAGCCCGGAGATGGTCAGTGCTTCAGACCGTGTTTCAGCCATGGGTCGTCCCCAAATAGGCGTCCTGCACCTCGGCATTGGCGCGGACCTGCTCGGGCGTGTCTTCAGCCAGGATCTTGCCGGCATTGAAGACGGTGATGCGGTCGGCCAGCTGCATGACAACAGGCATGTTGTGTTCGATCAGAAGCACGGTTGCGCTTTTGGCGATCTCGCGCACCAGCCCGATGAAATTGTCGATCTCGCTATCGGCCAGCCCCTGCGTCGGCTCGTCGAGGATCAGCAGGCGCGGTTTCAGCGCCAGCCCCATCGCCACTTCGAGCAGGCGCTGATGGCCATAGGACAATTGCCCGGCCGGCATGTGGGCGCGGTCGGCAAGACCGGTGCGCTCCAGCGCCGCCATGACGCCGGCATGAACGGCGCCTTTCGAGCGGCCATCGGTCAGCGTGCGCTGCACCGGCAGCGCGACGTTGTCATAGGCGGAGAGATTGGCAAAGACGCTGGTGATCTGGAAGGTGTAGGCGATGCCAAGGCGGACCCTGGCGTAGGCTGGCAGATTGGTGATATCGGCGCCGTCGAAGACGATCATGCCCGAGGACGGCTGGATGCGGCCGCTGACCAGGCTGACGAAGGTGGTCTTGCCGGCGCCGTTGGGGCCGATGACGGCGCGGATCTCGCCCGGCATGAGGGCGAAGTCGACACCGTCGACGGCGCGCAGGCCGCCGAAATTGCGGGACAGGCCCTTGGTCGTCAGCAACGGCGTCATGGCAGCCATCCGAGCCAGCGCTGGCGAATGGTGCCGAGAATACCTTTGGGGAAAAACAGCACCAGCAGGATGAGGGCAATGCCGACGATCAGCAGATAGGCGGAGGTATAGCCACTGGTGATGTCGACGACATAGTACATGAACAGCGTGCCGATCAGCGGACCGAGCGTGGTCGCAGCACCGCCAAGCAGGACCCAGAGCAGAGGCAGAATGGAATACTGCACCGAGGCGAAAGTCGAGCCGACATAACCGAACAGCAGCGCGTAGGCGGCACCCGAAGCCGCACAGATTGTGCCGGAGACGACAACCGCGACGAGCTTGTTGGAAAACGTGTCGTAGCCGAGCATTTTGGTCCGCTCCTCGTTCTCGCGGATGGCGACCAGCACACGGCCATACCTCGAGCGGACGACAACGAGCGTCACCAGCAGCACGATCGAGAACAGGACCAGCGCGCTCATATAGCGCACGGTTGGATTGGTGAGGCCGAGCGACGTGTCGCCCAAGACAAGCACACGCGCCGACTGCGGCACCACCAGGCCCTGATCGCCGCCGGTCCAGGCTGCGAGATAGAGGATTATGAGGTAGAACACCTGCGCGAACATCATGGTGACGATCATGAAGGCGACGCCAGAAGTGCGCAGCGCCAGCACACCGATGATGAGCGCAAGAGCCGCGCCGCAGACAAGGCCGGCGGCGAAGGCGGCCGGCACGTTCCAGCCGAGATGGATGACGGCAAGGCCTGCACCATAGAGCCCGGCCGAAAAGAACATGGCGTGGCCGAGGCTGAGCAGCCCGACATAACCGAACAGCATGTTGTAGCCCATGGCGAAGACCGCCAGCACCATGATGCGGGCGAGCAGTCCGTGGTGATACTCGGGGAGGACGAAGCTTAGGGCGAACAGCAGGACGATGACGCCCAGATGCAGCGCGTAGGCTTTTGCCGGTGAAGCCTCCTTCATCGCGATGCCATCCCGAACAGGCCTTGCGGTCGGAACACCAGCACCATGGCAACCAGCAGCGTGGCGATGATCTTGGCTAGCGTCGGCGAGAAGAACACCGAGATGATGCCGTCCGACAGGCCGATCAGCACGGCCGCGACGACCGTGCCGCGGAGCGAGCCGAGCCCGCCGATGATGACGACGATGAAGGACAGGAGCAGCGGGTCCTGCCCCATCAGATAATGCGCCTGGCTGATCGGCACGATCAGCACCGCGGCCACCGCCGCCAGCATGGCGCCGAGCGCGAAGACGCCGGCATAGACGCGGTCGACCGGGATGCCGAAGGCCTGCGCCGTCTCGCTGTCATATTGCGTGGCGCGCATGACGAGGCCGATTTTCGTGCGTGTCAGCACGAACCACGTCGCGACTAGCAAAAGCGCCGATGCGGCGATGATCGAAAGCTTGTAGCCGGAATAGCCGAACCACGGCAGAAGGATGCGGTAGCTGAAGGGCGGCTCCACCGGCCGTGCCTCCGGACCATAGAAGGTCAGCGCCAGTTGCTGGATGATGTAGAGCATGCCGATGGTGGCGACGATGGTGGCTTCCGGATTGTAATTCAGCCGGCGCAGCACCAGCCGTTCGGCGACGAGTGCGATCAGGCCGACGGTCAGCGGCGCCAGCACCAGCGCGGTCACGAAGCCGAGCGCCGGATGGCCTGATATGGCCGTAGAGATCGCCCAGGCAAGCACCGCGCCCAGCATGAAGAACTCGCCATGGGCGACATTGACGACGCGCATGACGCCGAACACCAGCGAAAGGCCAAGCGCCGTCAGCGCCAGCACGGCGGAGGTGACAAGGCCTTCGAGGGCGGCGAGGAGGAGATGAGGTCCGAAATGCATCGGCTAAGCACCAGCGGATGCGCGAAGCACCCCCCTCTGTCCTGCCCTCTTTGTCAAAACTTGGCATCTCCCCCTCAAGGGGGGAGATTGGCAGTTCCTACGAAAGCGCCCACCTACCGACCTCCACAATTGGCGAAGGCGGTTGCAACAGCCGATCTCCCCCCTTGAGGGGGAGATGGCCGGCAGGCCAGAGGGGGGTAGGCCGTAGGGCACTTGCTTACAGAACCAAGCTCACAGCGCCTGCGTCGTGTAATCCCCTTCCGGCTCGTAGAGGCCGTCCTCGATCTTGGTCTTGTGGACGACATTCAGCCGGCCACCTTCGACCTTGGAGATGTTCTGGATACCAAAACACTGATGGATCTTGCCGTTGAAGGTTTTTGGTCCCTGCGGATGCTCGGGGCCCTCGGCGAACTCAGTCAAGGCCTCGGTTGCCTCGACCAGCTTGGTGCGGTCTTGCGGGCCCTTGTAGCCGGCATCCTCCATCGCCTTCTTGACGACATAGAGCGTTTCCCAGCAGCCGAACATGTGCGCGGCGGTGGAGACGTCCTTGGGATCGCCGACGGCGGCGCCATTGTCGTCGATGCCGACAGCGGCGCGATAGGCCTTCTGCGCGGCGGAATCGTCAGGCTGCGCGTAGCGCGGCGAGCCTTCCCAGAAATGGCTGCCGTCGAGGAATTCGAGGCCTGGGCTGTTGATGTCGGTGGCTTCGAGCGAATCGATGAAGCCGAACAGCTGCGGCCGGTTGGAGCCGTAGAATTCGCCGAGTTCCTTGACGAAGGTGAGCACCGCAGGGCCGACCATGACGTGGTAGATCACCTCGGTTTCGGCCGGGATCTGCGGAAAATATTTGGTGAAGGACGATTCCGTCGGCGGGATGGCGATCTGGGCGATGACCTCAGCACCTTGCGCCTTCAGTGCCGGCGGCAGGTAGTCGCGGTGGTCGTAGCCGAAGGCGAAATCGGGAAAGATCTGCGTCACCTTCTTGCCGGCGTTCGCCGCGATCCAAGGCGCCATAGACTGGATCTGGCTCTTCACGTCGGTGATGCCGGGCTGGAAGACGTAGCGGTTGAGCTTGGTCGAGGCGACGTGATGGCCTTCGCTGACGACAAAATACGGCATCTTGGCTTCGCCGGCGGCAGGCGCCGAGCCGATGACGACATGTGAAAACAGCGTGCCGAAGACGATGTCGGTCTTGTGCTGGGTGGCGAACTTGCCGACCACTTCGGCGCCGCGGCCGGGATCGGTGCCGTCATCCTCGATGATCACCTCGACCGGCCGGCCGTTGATGCCGCCGGCATCGTTGATCGCCTTGACCGCCGCGGCGGTGGTCTTTTCATACCAGCGGCCATAGGCGGCGCCGATGCCGGTGCGGTGGGACTGGAAGCCGATCTTTATCGGCGCCGAGCTTTGTGCCTGGCTGTAGCGCACGAACCCAGGGGCGACGGCAAGTCCGGCGCCCGCGGCCAATCCCTTCAGCGCCGTGCGGCGGCTGAAACCGGTCTTGGAGAGATCGAAAAACCCATTCTTGTCAGTCACGGCAGTTCCCCTTGTTTTTTGAGTTTTGACCAACGGCTGTAGCGAGGCAGGCCGCTCCCGATGAGAGCGCCGAAATTGCATGTGTACAAACTAAATCATCAAAGCCCTGATGTGGCAAGCGAGCTTCCCCAAGGATCGATCGACAGCATCGAGCCGGGCTTTTGTGTCATCCGGCCGCCGGCGTGGCAAGCAACCAGAGCCCAAAGATCGTATAGGCGATCATCAGCACGGTTAGTGGAAATTGGCTCAGCGCGGCGCGGGCGGGAACCGGATGCAGTCGCCAGGCGAAGCCATGGGCGACGAGCACGGCGAGCATGTGGCCGGCGATGATGACGCCGGCCTGGACGTTCCACAGCCACCATGCCGAGCCGGCCCCGGCGACGACGCCTGCTTCGATCTGCATGTCGGCGGTGCCGAACAGGTTCCAGCCCAAAGCAAACGGGTCGGACAGCGCGGCAATGGCGTATTGGCCGTCGACGAGCAGCGCCGTCAGATAGTGTGCGACATGATAGGCAAGCGCGATCGGCACGATCGACCAGACCAGCAGCCCCGCAGCCTGACTGAGGGAATGCGGGCTACCGGCAAGGCGCTGGCCAAGGACAATTGCAAGGATGAACGCGGCTGCAAGCAGGACGAACGTCAGCACCAGCCCGAAGGTGCCGATGCCGGTCACTGTCGTGCGGCCCGGAAACTCCAGCGGATTGATGCCGAACAGGCCGAGCCAGAAGAAGGTTTTCGACAGGCCGTCGAAGGAGACCGATGACAGCGCAAGCAGCAGGAAAGCAATGCCGCTGGACGACAGCGGCGCGACATTGCTGAGCTTGGCGCCCGGCCAGCAGAGACTGAGCCGGCCGTCTTCGTTCCGCTCAAGGAGGGCGAAGCGCGCAATCATGGCGAAGAACACGGTCAGGAACTCGCCGTTGCGGCTCCAGTCGCGATGGCCGAACACCAGCATGGCGGCAAAACTCAACAACCAATAGAGGCCGGCGGCCCAGGCGAGCCGCGCCGGATCGTCGGGCGCCGGGTCGATCAGCTCGAACCAGGCGAAGACGAAGAACAGCACGAAAGCCGGCCAGCAGCCGAGCCACGGGGGCGGGCGCCATGTCTGTCGCTTGCCGAACAGGCTGGAAATGACATGCCGAGGCCCGTACCAGGGGTTCAGCCATGACCAGAGATTGCCGAACAGCCCCTGCAGCAAAACCAGCCCAACCCAGAGCAACGTCCAGATCGTCAGCGGCAGCGGGTTGGAAAGCGGATCGCGGCTGCCGAACAGGCCGGCCGCAACGAGAATTGCAAAGCCGGCAAATGATATCAGGCTGACGACTGTTCGTGCGCCGTCGCCGAATGCGAAAAGCGGAAGGCGCCGCCGCCAAAAGCGGTCGAGAAAGTCTGACGGCAGCAGTGCGAGCACGAGGAAGCTGGCGGTGACGGCCAGTGCGCCGCCGGCGACGTAGTAGCCGGTGGGAAGGAGCAGGACGTGGCCGCGATCGGAGGCATGGGCGAAAGCGGGGGTGGATGACAGGAGGATCAACGAAGCCGCAAAGAGCATTGCTGTCGCCAAGCGGCAGCGCTCTACGGCGCCCCCCTCTGTCCTGCCGGACATCTCCCCCACTTGGGGGGAGATTGCGCCGTCATTGCCGCTTTCGCCAATCGCCAAAGTTGCAGAGGGAGAGCCGGCGGCGGAACTGCCAATCTCCCCCCTCGTGGGGGAGATGTCCGGCAGGACAGAGGGGGGCGCGAAGGAACTCATACTGTGCAAGAGTTCCCTCACCCTCACACCTTGACCAGTTGCTCCACGCGGTCTTTTTCGCCGAAGATCCTGATGTAGCGCGCGATCTCTTTCTCGTCGCCGGTCGCCTTGGCCGGATTGTCGGAGAGCTTGACCGCCGGGCGGCCATTGGCTTCGGTGACCTTGCAGACCAGCGAGATGGCGTCGAGGCGGTTGGTTTCGGTCGGCGCGCAACCTTCGAAATCATTGGTCAGGTTGGTGCCCCAGCCGAAGGACATGCGCACCTTGCCGCGGAAGTGGCGGTAGGTTTCCTCGATGGTCTCGACCTCGAGCCCGTCGGAGAAGATGAGCAGCTTCTGCTTCGGGTCCTTGCCCTTTTCACGCCACCAGGAAAGGATCTTCTCGCCGCCCTCGATCGGCGGGGCGCTGTCGGGACGGAAGCCGGTCCAGTCGGCGACCCAGTCCGGCGCGTCTCGCAGGAACGAAGCGGTGCCGAAAGCATCGGGCAGCACGATCAGCAGATTGCCGCCATAGTAGCGCTGCCAATCCTGCAGCACCTTATAGGGGGACTGCTTCAATTCCTTTTCCGAATTGGCGAGTGCGGCAAGCACCATCGGCAATTCATGCGCATTGGTGCCGAGCGCTTCGAGGTCGTTATCCATGGCGAGCAGCACGTTGGAGGTGCCGGTAAAAGCCTCGCCGACGCCCTCCTTGAGCGCCTCGACGCACCAACGCTGCCACAGGAAGGAATGGCGGCGACGCGTGCCGAAATCCGAAATGCGGATACCGGGCAGCGCTTTCAACCGCTCGGTCTTGGCCCACATCTTGGCCTTGGCGCGGGCATAGAGCACGTCGAGCGCAAACGGTCCGAACGCCCGCATGGCCGCGCGCGAGCGCAGCTCGTTGATGATGGCGAGCGCCGGGATCTCCCACAACGTCGTGTACATCCACGGACCGCTGAAAGTCAGCTCGTATTGGCCATTGCGCTTGGAAAGCTCGTATTCGGGCAGTCGGAAATTTTCGAGCCAGGCGAGGAATTCAGGTTCGAAAATCTGCTTGCGGCCATAGAAGGTATTGCCGCCGAGCCAGATCATCTCCTTCTTGGAGAAACGCAAAGTGCGCGCATGGTCGAGTTGATCACGCAGTTCCGCCTCGTCGATCTCTTCGGCGAGACAGACCGAAGTGGTGCGGTTGATCAGCGAGAAGGTGGTGTCGACCTTGGGATACATGCCCCAGATCATCTGCAGCATCAAAAGCTTGTAGAAATCGGTGTCGAGCAGGCTGCGGACGATCGGGTCGAGCTTCCAGGTGTGGTTGTAGACGCGCCGCGCTATATCGGTCTTAGTCATGTCTCAATGCCGCCTTCGCTGCTCCCTGCGGAATGCCTCTTAGCATTGAATTTTGGAAAGTGCTGCCGCTTTGCGGGCTGGCCCGACAAAAAGAGAACCCTGCGGCATGTATGCGGCTCCGGCAATTGCAGCCTCAGGATGCGGTCTTAGTGCCGACCACCCGCAGCGCCGGGCGCTTCCTGCGGATACCGATGCGGCCCGCCACCGGCGCATCGGCGCGGCCGTCGGCCTGCTCCTTTTCGGCAAACAGCCAGTCGATGAACAGCTGCACGATCGGCGCCGACCTCATCTCGTTGCGACAGACGACGTAGAAATCGTCGACTGCCGGCACCGACAGGCTGAACGGCGCGACCAGCAGCCCCCTGGCGAGCAGCCCGCTTGCGGTCACCGTATCGCCAAGCGCCACGCCGTGGCCATGAACCGCAGCTTCGCTCGCCATGCGGGCGTCGCCGAGATGATGGCGGCGGCCGCGCTCCAGGTCCAGCGCGTCGGCGGCGGCCAGCCAGGTGTGCCATTCACGACCGTCGTCGCCATGCAGGAAGACATGATCGGCGAGATCGCGCACGGTGCGGATCGGACGGTTGTTGATCAGCGTCGGACTGACCACCGGGAACAGTTCGAGACCCGACCATTTGCGCATCCAGCAATCGGTCCAGCTGCCGTCGCCATAGTGCACGCAGATGTCGATATGCGGTGCCCGGATGTCCTTGGCGTCGTTGGACGGGATCAGCGTCAGCCTGATATCAGGGTATTGCGAGGTGAAGCTGCCGAGCCGCGGGATCATCCACAGCAAAAGCAGCGCCGGCACGCAGGACACTGAGAGTGCGCCGGTGCTGGCCGGCCGGGTCATGCGCTGCGTGGCGGCAGCTATGCCGTCGAAGGCGGTCGACACCGCCGGCAGCAATTCGGCGCCGTGCGGCGTCAGCTTCACCCGCTGGCCGGCGCGCTCGAACAGCTTGACGCCAAGCGACTGTTCGAGCGCCTTGATCTGGTGGCTGATGGCGCCATGAGTGACGTTCAGCTCAGCCGCCGCCTTGGTCAGCGAGGCGTGACGCGCCGTCGCCTCGAAGGCCCGCAGTGGATTCAAAGGTGGCAGACGCTTGGCCATCAGAGCCTCAAACCTGTGAGATTTCCTCACAACGAAGACCCTAACAATATCAATTGATTTTTCAATGCGGCTACAAGACACTTTGCCCGGGAACAGTATCAAGACCTGAATCCGCAAGCAGCCGGCGGGATGGCGACCGTCATTGATGGCCGCAATGCACCAGCCATGGAGGACCGACGTGGGTTATAACAGCAGCAAGCTCGAAGCGTTGCGCCGCAAATACGGCGAAAGCCATGGCGGGGAAATGTTCGACCCGAAATTCCGAAAGGTCGCCGACAAGATCTTTTCCAAGAGCGGCACGCGGCTGGCGCCCTATTCCGGCATCCCGACCTTCCTCGCCGCGCCGTACCGGGAAATTGCCGCCGACAATCCGGATTTCGGCGATCTGCAGGTGGCGATGATCGGTGTGCCGATGGACCTCGGCGTCACCAACCGGCCGGGTTCCCGTTTCGGGCCAAGGGCACTGCGCGCTATCGAACGCATCGGCCCCTACAACCATGTGCTGGAATGCGCGCCGACACATGAGCTGAAGGTCGCCGACATCGGCGACGTGCCGTTCCAGAGCCGCTACCGGCTGGAAACCAGCCATGACGACATCGAGCGCCGTACCAACCAGATCGTCGACGCCGGCGTCATTCCGCTTTCGGTCGGCGGCGATCATTCGATCAGCCATCCGATCCTAAAAGCTGTCGGCAAAAGGGCGCGGGTCGGCATGATCCATATCGACGCCCATTGCGACACCAGCGGCCTGTTCGACATGACCAAGTTCCATCACGGCGGGCCGTTCCGCAACGCGGTGCTGGACGGCGTGCTCGACCCGACCCGCACAATCCAGATCGGCATCCGCGGCTCGGCCGAATATCTATGGGAGTTCACCTACGAATCCGGCATGACCGTCGTCCATGCAGAAGAGGTGACCGGCCTCGGTATCCCTGCCATTATCGAGAAGGCGCGCAGCATAGTCGGCGACGGCCCGACCTATGTGTCCTTCGACATCGACAGCGTCGATCCGGCCTTCGCGCCAGGCACCGGCACGCCTGAGGTCGGCGGGCTGACAACGCGGGAAGTGCTTGAACTGCTGCGCGGCCTGAAGGGCCTCAACATCGTCGGCGGCGACGTCGTCGAGGTGGCGCCGCAATATGACGCGACCACCAACACCGCCCATGCCGGCGCGCAGGTGCTGTTCGAGATTCTCAGCCTGATGGTGTTCAGCCCGGCGATAACAGGCAAGGGAGCCTGAGATAGCCGACAGCAAATCCAAGGCGACCGCTGCGCTGGAGCCGGCGGCCGCATTAAACAAAACAAGCTTCCAGCAGGGGAACGACAATGACATTTCACATGAAGCTCAGATCATCCATCGCCGCCGCGCTGATGCTCGCCGGTTTTGGTATCGCCACCCAGGCCGCCAATGCCGACGCGGTCGACGACATCACTAAGGCCGGCGCCATCAATGTCGGCATTTTCTCCGACTTTCCGCCCTTCTCCTCGGCCAGTGCCGATATGAGCATCAAAGGCTATGACATCGACGTGGCGCAGTTCATCGCCGACCAGCTCAAGGTCAAGCTCAATTTGGTCAGCGTGACCGGCCAGAACCGCATCCCGTATCTTACCGACAAGCGCGTCGATATTCTGATGAGCGTCGGCTATTCCAAGGAGCGTGAGCAGGTGATCGATTTCGCCGCCGCCTACGCGCCCTACTATATCGCCGTGATCGGCCCGGCTGCGCTCAAGGTCGAAGGCAAGGACGACCTCGCCGACAAGTCGATCGCCGTCAACCGCGGCACGCTGGAAGATACGTCGCTTACCGAGGCGGCACCCGCCTCGGCCGATATCCGCCGTTTCGACAATTATAATTCCGTCATCCAGGCCTTCATCTCGGGTCAGACCCAGCTGATGGTCGTCGGCAACGACGTCGGCGCCCAGGTGCTCGCGCGCCAGGAGGCGCTGAAGCCGGAGCAGAAGTTCCAGCTCCTCACCTCACCCTCGCATATCGGCCTCAACAAGAACGAGGACCGCCTGAAGCAGGCCGTCAACGACGCGGTCGCCAAGATGCTGGCCGACGGCAAGCTGGACGAAAGCTCGAAGGCCTGGCTCAAGACGCCGCTCAATCCCGACAATCTCAAGGATTGACATCGCGTGGGCTACAGCCTCGACTTCGGCTGGCTTGCCGATGCAACAGGCGCGATCGCGCGAGGGGCGGCCACGACGATCCTCTTGATCGTTGTGACCACGCTGGCGGGCACGTTCCTCAGCATCCTCGGCGCGGCAGGGCGGCGAAACGGCCCTGTCCTGCTCAAGCGGGCGATCGGCGTCTATGTCGAGGTCATGCGCAATACACCGTTCCTGGTGCAGCTGTTCTTCATCTTCTTCGGGCTGCCCAGCATCGGCATAAGGCTCGATCCGGTGCTGGCCGCCATGCTGGCGATGACGCTCAACATGGCGGCCTACACGATCGAGATCGTCGGCGCCGGGCTCGACGCCGTGCCGCGCGGGCAGACGGAAGCAGCACTGGCGCTCGGGCTCAGGCCGCGCCAGGTCTTCGTCAAGGTTGTGCTGCCGCAGGCGCTCAAGGTGATCTTTCCGGCGCTGACCAGCCAGATCGTCATTATGATGCTGGAGTCCGCCGTCGTGTCGCAGATCGCAGTGCGAGAGTTGACCTACGAGGCCGACATGCTGCAGGCGCGGACCTTCCGCGCTTTCGAGACCTATTTCGTGGTGACGATGGTCTATCTCGTCCTGTCGATGGGGCTGCGCCGGCTGCTGGTCAGCGGCGGCCGCCGCGCTCTGGGAGCCGGGGTGTCATGATCGAATTCACCTTCTGGGATATTGTGCGCAACCTTCTGCTCGCCGCGCGCTGGACGGTGCTTCTGTCACTGGCCGCCTTTGTCGGCGGCAGCGTGGTCGGCATGGTCGTTCTGTTCTTCAGGATCGCCAAGAACAAGTGGAGCCGGCGAATTGCTTCGGGCTACATCGCGCTTTTCCAGGGAACGCCGCTGCTCATGCAGCTCTTCCTGATGTTCTTTGGCCTGCCGATGCTGGGCTTGCGTATCGAACCGTGGACCGCCGCCGCACTTGGACTCACCTTCTTCGCCAGTGCCTATCTCGCCGAAATCTGGCGCAGCGGCGTCGATGCGCTGCCGCGCGGCCAATCGGACGCCGGGGCCAGCCTCGGCCTTCATTATCTGCAGGAACTCAGGCTGATCATCCTGCCGCAGGCGTTTTCGATCACCCGCGCGCCGACCGTCGGTTTCCTGGTGCAGCTGGTCAAGTCGACCGCGCTGACCTCAATCATCGGTTTCGAGGAACTGGTCAGGACATCCAACGCCATCAACAATGCGACCTTCGAGCCGTTTACTGTCTATGGGCTAGTCGCTTTGATTTTCTTCATCATGTGCTTCCCGCTGACGCAATACGCACGTTCGCTTGAACGACGTGCGGCTACAAACTAGGATGCCGGTTCTGCGCTGTGGAAAACGATCGATAGCGATAACCGTGTTTCCGGCTGCCTCGTCGGAGCGATCCGGTAAGAAGAGTTCTGTGTACTCTCCACAATGCTCTAGGGAAGGCTCGGGATGAGAATTGCAATGTTTGTCGCGTTGGCGGCGACAGTGGCTGGATGCGCGACCTCTCCGGTCGACTATGGAGCGTCGCTTTCGAAGCAGGACCAGAAATGGGCGTCACCGGAATGCCAGCAAGCCCGCATGGAGGCTATGGACTACGACGTACGCGAAAAGAAGCAGCCGGGTTGGGGGACCGGCGTCTTTCTCGGCCCGTACGGATTAGGGCTCGCAGCAGCCATCAAGGAGCACCAGCAGAAGCAGCGAAAATTGTTCGCCCGCGAGGTGCACTTGCGGTGCTCAAGTCTGCCATTGCCAGAGGAGTTGCAGAGCGATCCAACGGCCGCAAGTGCAAATCAGACGAAATATCCGTAGACGTCACGCCGTCCTTCGCGACGAAAGCGTGAGGGTCGGCACACACAAAGTTGGACAGCCGTCGGACGAACCGGCAGCCGCTTTCATCAATGCGCAAAGGAGAGCGGTGGCGCGATCCTGTCCCGCCGCAGCCAGCGCGCCAGAAGCAGCACCGCCACCACCGCCAGACCCAGCGACAGGCCGATCCAGATGCCGACGCCGTCGAGCCCGGAATAGAAGGCGAGAAGCACGCCGAGCGGCAGGCCGATGCCCCAATAACCGATCGCCGCATAGATCATCGGCACCGTGGTGTCGTGCAGGCCGCGCAGCATTCCTGCGGCCACGGCCTGCGCGCCGTCGAAAATCTGGAACAGCGCGGCAAAGGCAAGGAACGACACGGCAAGCCCGATCACCCTGGCATTGGCCGGATCGCCAAGGTCGATAAAGGCGCTGATCAGCAGTTGCGGCCACAGGATCATCACCAACCCCATCAGCGCCATGAACGAGACGCCAATGACAAAGGCGGTCCAGCCGGCGCGGGAAACCCCTTCCGCATTGCCGGCGCCATGGGCGAGCCCGACGCGAACCGTCGCTGCCTGATTGAGGCCGAGCGGCACCATGAAGGAGATCGAGGCGATCTGGATGGCGATGGCATGCGCCGCGAGCGAGGCCGCATCGATCAGGCCCATGAGAAGGGCTGCCGCGTTGAAGATCGTCACCTCGAAGGCGAGGAGGCCGGCGATCGGCAGGCCGAGCCGCAGCAACCCCTTGAAGCGTGGCCAGTCGGCTCGCCAGAAGCGCCCGAACAGGCGGTAGCGGCGAAATTTCGGCTCAAGCATCACCACAGCCGCCATGCCGACGAACATCAGCGTGCTGGACAGCGTCGTGGCGAGGCCGGAGCCAGCAATACCCATCGCAGGGGCGCCGAGATTGCCGAACATGAGCACCCAGTTGAAGAAGACATTGCAGGCGACGGCGACGAAGACGATGACCAGCGCCCAGCCCGGCCGCTCCAGCGCCGAGATGAACGAGCGCAGGACGATATAGCCGTAGAAGGGCAGGACCGCCCATTCGAGCCAGCGCAGGTAGATGCCGGCCTGGTGCGCGAGCGCCGGCTCCTGGCCCATGGCCAGCAACACGGCCTCGCCGTGCCAGAGAAAGATCCAGATTGGAATGCAGATGAGGATCGCCAGCCAAAGGCCCTGCCGCACGGTGCGGCGCAGGTCGCGCACCGAGTGGCGGCGGCGGCCGAGTTCCGTGGCGATCATCGGCGAGGTCGCCAGCATCAGGCCAAGCCCGAAAATCAGCGGCATGAAATAGAGGTTGGCGCCGAGCGCGCCGCTGGCCAGTGTGTCCGGACCCAGCCGCCCCATCATCATGACATCGGTGGCGGTCATCGCGGTCTGGCCGAGATTGGTGAGCACCATCGGCCAGGCGAGCGCCAGCGTCGCCCTGATTTCCTGACGCCAAAGATTTTCCGGCGCACGAGCGCCGGCTTCGATCGCAGACATTTTTTCGCCTATCCGATTGCGGCGCGTCGGCAAACACCGGAAGCCGCGTCTCAACGCGGAAAGTGGCCGGTTGGCCCGGATTCCGCATCAACGGCACGGCTTGTCTACGAAATTGGTAGGGATGGCAAGAGGCTGACGCAGCCAAGGATTAAGCCAGCAAAGGCCGAGTTGTCTCAATCCCGCCTATTTGGAGAGAGCATGGAAGCCGCTATGGTTTGCGCCGTGGCCAATCCCAACAAGGGGGCGGCGTACAGATTCCATCGAAAGGCATGCAGATGAGCGCGTTTCCCGAAATCTACCTGGTTCGGCATGGCGAGACGGAATGGAGCGCTTCCGGCAAGCATACCGGCCTGACCGATATACCGCTGACGCCTGCCGGCGAGGCGGCCGCCGGACGGATCACCGAGCGGCTGCAGGGGCTTTCGTTCCAGGCCGTCTGGTCGAGCCCGTCGCAGCGTGCCTTCAAGACTTGTATGCTGGCCGGCTTCGGCTCGGCCGGCGTAAAGAAGGCCGACCTGGCCGAATGGGATTACGGCGCCTACGAGGGCCTGACCACGAAGCAGATCCTCATCGAGCGTCCCGGCTGGCAGCTTTTTCGCGACGGCTGCCCTGACGGCGAGGCGGCAGAGGATGTCGGCGCAAGGGCGGACCGGATCGTCAACGAGCTGCGTGGTGTCAACGGCAATGTCCTGGCGTTCTCCAGCGCTCATTTCCTGCGGGTGCTGGCCGCGCGCTGGCTCGGCCTGCCGCCGCAGGATGGCGCCCTCTTCGTTCTGGACACCGCCAGCATAAGCGTGCTCGGCTATGAGCACGACCTCGGCGAACCTATTATCCGGCGCTGGAACCAGAGGTAGCATTACAGGTTGTTCGAGCCTACCTGATCGCGTCCAGCGCCTGCCTCTGCCGGTGCATCTCCAAGAACACGCGGTAATCGCGATCGAAGCGGCCGGCCGCCGGATTCGACGCTCGTGTCTTGCCGCCCTGCTGCATGGCGATGCAGGCCGTGTTGAGATTGGGAAAGAGCCCGGCGGCGGTCGCGGCAATCATGCCGGTGCCGAGCAGCACCGCCTCGTCGGCCAATGGCTCGACCACCGTACAGCCCGTGGCGTCGGCATAAAGCTCCATCAGCAGCGGGTTCTTGGTGTGGCCGCCGGTGACATGCAGCGTGTCGATCAGGTAGCCGTTCTCGTTCAGCGCCTCCAGCACATGGCGCACGCCAAGCGCGATGGCGACGGCGGTGCGCCAATAGAGCTTGCACAGGCTGTCGAAGGAGGAATCCAGCGTCAGCCCGCTGATGACGCCGACGGCATGCGGATCGGCAAGCGGCGAGCGGTTACCGTGGAAATCCGGCAGCACATGCAGCCTTGCCGCGAGGTTCTCGCCCTCTATGGCGCGCAGTTCGGCGACGCGGCGGGCGATCCTGGCGTGCATGGCGGCATCCGGATCTCCACCTGCACCATGCCAGCGGATGATGTGATCGAGCAGCGCGCCGGTGGCCGATTGACCGCCTTCCGACAGCCAAAGCCTGGGAAGGGCCGCGCCATAATAGGGACCCCAGACGCCGGCAAAGGGCTGCGGATCGGGCGACATCGCCATGACGCAGCTCGACGTGCCGGCGATCAGGGCCAGATGCCGGCCGATGTTGGTTTCGTCGCCGGCAAAGCCGCCGAGCACGCCAAGAGCGCCGGCATAGGCATCGATGACGCCGGCGCCGACCCGGCATTTTTCGGTAAGGCCAAGCTCGGCCGCCGCTTGCACGCTCAACCGGCCGATGTCGGTCCCGACCGGGCTGGCCTTGGCCGGCAGATTGCCATGCTCGAACAGGTCGGCAAGGCCTACCGTTTCGAAGAAGCTGCGCTGCCAGCCGGTTTCCTTATGCGCCAGATAGGTCCATTTGGCGGTCAGCGTGCATTGCGAACGGGCGAGCGACCCGGTCGCCTTCCAGGTGAGGAAGTCAGTAAGGTCGAATAGAAAGCCGGCTTCATTCCATGTTCCGGGCAGGTTGCGCTTCAGCCACATCAGCTTCGGCGTCGCCATTTCCGGCGACATGACGCCGCCGATATAGTCGAGCACGGCGTGGCCGCTTTGGGTGCATTCATCGGCCTCGGCAATGGCGCGGTGGTCGAGCCAAACGACGGTGTCCCAACGCGTTTCACCTGACACCGAGACGCTGAGCTGGCCGCCATTCCTGTTCCGCACCACCAGCGAGCAGGTGGCGTCGAAGGAGATGCCGACGATGTCCTCAACTGCCACGCCGGCTTTTTCGCGGGCTGCCTGCACCGCAATGCAGACCGCTGACCAGATATCCTGCGAATCGTGTTCGGCGTGATCGGCCTTCGGCCGGTTCATGGCGATCGGATGCTCGGCGCGGCCGAGCAAGGTGCCTCCGGTGTCGAGAATGCCCGCACGGGCGCTCCCGGTACCGACATCGACCGCGCAAACGAAATTGTTCGTCAAGGTGTTCTTGCTCTCGCTCCCAGGCCTGCAATCAGATCGGGCAATTGCAGCATGTCGGCGAATATAAAGTCCGGTTCACTCGACGCAAGCCGCGCTTTCAATGCCGGGTTGCCGGCATGCGAGCCGCCAGTGAAGGCAAGCACGCGCATGCCCGCGGCCCGTGCCGCCTCGACGCCGGCCGGGCTGTCCTCGACCACGAGACAATTCTGCGGGATCGCTCCCATTTCGGCGGCGGCGTGGAGAAAGAGGTCCGGCGCCGGCTTGCCCCGCGCCACCATGGCGGCGCTGAACAGATGCGGCTCGAGCAGTCCGAGCAGCCCGGTGACCTCGAGCGCATGGCGGATGCGCTCAAGCGTGCCGGACGAGGCAACGCAGCATGGCACGCCAAGGCTCGGCAGAACCTGCCCGACGCCGGGGATCGGCTTCAGCTCCTTGCTAAACTTGCGCATCAGGTCAACACGCATCTCGCTCAGATGCCGGTCGGTGATGTCAAGCTCGAAGTCGCGAAGAAGAATTTCGCGAACGCTTTTCATGCTCTTGCCGAGGAAATGCTCATAAGCGATCTCCTCGCTGATCGTGCCGCCGGCAATCGTGATCATTCCAAGCAGCGCCGCGACAGACAGCGTCTCGCTGTCGACCAGCACGCCGTCGCAGTCGAAAATGACCAGCTCAGGCGCCATTCAGAGCTGGCCGGCGAGGTAGCGCGTCAGCGTCGTACGCGCGCCATCCGCCCAGAGTGCCTTGAGCGCATTGGCAAAGGCTTCGGCGAACGCCGCCGAGCGGCCGACATCGCCATAGATGTCTTCCATGGCAAGCCAGGCGGCAGGCGCGTCCTTTGCCGCTTTGGCAGTCGTCTGCAGCCGGTCCCAGCTCGGATCGTTGGGTTCGATGACGGCGCCGCTATCGGTCGTGCCGAAGCAGTAGCGGCACCAGAGCGCCGATTCCAGCGCCAGGCCGGCGACGCCCTTGCCGGCTTTCAGCCGGTCGGCGATGGTCGGGATGATGAATTTCGGCTGCCGGTTGGAGCCATCGAGACAGAGCCTGCGAATCGTGTCGCCGATCTTCGGATTGGAGAAGCGGTGCTCGATGAGCTGATAATAATCTTCCAGCACGGTGTCGGGCACCGGCGGCACGGTCGGGATGATCTCGTCATGCTCCAGCCTGTCGAGAAAGCCGCGCACCAGCGGCTCCTGCATCGCCTCGTGGACGAAATGGATGTCCATCAACCCGGCCGGATACGCGATAGTCGCATGGCCGCCGTTGAGGATGCGGATCTTCATCAGTTCGTAGGGCGCGACATCGCTGACGAACTGCACGCCGACCTTTTCCAGCGGCGGGCGGCCGTCGGTGAATCGATCTTCCAGGACCCATTGCTTGAACGGTTCGCAGAACACCGGCCAATTGTCGTCGAGGCCGAACTCGCTCGACAGAATGCCGCGCTCACGGTCGGTGGTGGCCGGCGTGATGCGGTCGACCATGCCGTTGGGAAAGGCGACTTCCTCGCTCACCCAGTTTGCCAGATCCTCGTCGATCAGGCGGGCGAGACCAATGACGCCATCGGCGGTGACATGGCCGTTGTGGGGGATGTTGTCGCAGGACATGATCGTGAACGGCACGATGCCGTCTTCGCGTCGGCGCAACAGCCCAGCCAGGATGATGCCGAAAACGGTTTTCGGCGTAGCTCCCGGCTGCGCATCGGCGACGATGTCGGGATGGGTCGGATTAAACAGCCCCGACGCCGGATCGATGAAGTAGCCACCTTCGGTGATGGTCAGCGAGACGATCTTTATAGCAGGATCGGCCATGCGCTCGATGATCGCTGCCGCATCGCCCGGCATCAGGAAGTCGATCATGACACCGGTGACGCGGGCGCTCATGTGGCCGCTGTCCTGCTCGACCACGGTGGTCAGCCAGTCCTGTTCCTGCAGCTTGCCGCGGCCGAGCTTTTCGCCCTCGAAGACGCCGGCGCCGACGATCGCCCACACGTGGCCGACGCCCGAATTGAACAGATCGTCGAGATAGACTGCCTGGTGCGAGCGGTGGAAATTGCCGACGCCGAAATGCACGATGCCGGCTTTGAGCGCGGCGCGATCATATTTCGGGCCGGCAACCTTGGGCGGAAGCTTGGCGAGGATCGAAGACGAGAGTTTCACGGTCATCTGCTTTTTATCCTTGGGTGGGGTGCCTCTTCTCCCCGTGGAGGAAACGGGGAGAAGAGCGCCTTCGCCCCCTCAACTCATCCACTGGCCGCCATCGACATTGTAGGTCTGGGCGACGATATATTCGGCGTCTTCGCTGGCCAGGAACACCGCCATGCCGGTGAGGTCTTGCGCGGTGCCCATGCGGCCATAGGGGACCGCTTGGCCGACCAGCTTCTTCTTCTCGCACTTCGGCCGGTTTTCATATTTGGCGAACAGTGAATCGACGTGATCCCAATGCTCGCCGTCGACGACGCCCGGCGCAATGGCGTTGACGTTGATGCGGTGCTTGATCAGGTCGAGCCCAGCCGACTGAGTGAGCGAGATGACGGCGGCCTTGGTGGCGCAATAGACGCCAACCAGCGCCTCGCCGCGGCGCCCGGCCTGGCTCGCCATGTTGATGATCTTGCCACCCTTGCCGCGCGCGATCATCGAGCGGCTTGCTGCCTGCAGCATGAACAGCGTGCCGGCCACATTGACGGAAAACAGACGGTCGTAGCTCGCTTTGGTGATCTCGACGATCGGCGCCAGGTCGAACAGAGCGGCGTTGTTGATCAAAATGTCCAATCCGCCGGTCCTTGTCTCTACCGCCTTGACCGCCGCCTCGATCGAAGCGAGGTCGGTGACATCGAGTTTCACGGCATAAGCCGCGCTGCCGATTTCCGAAGCCGTCTTTTCGGCCGCTTCGAGGTTGATGTCGGCAATCGCCACCGTGGCGCCCTCGCGCACATAGGCTTCAGCGAACGCCCTGCCGATACCGCGCGCCGACCCGGTGATCAGCGCCGATTTACCCTCAAGCCTCATTGCATCATTGCCTTTCCGTCGGCGCCGAAACGGTGCAGCTTCGCCTTGTCGGGGGTCAGATAGATCGTGTCGCCGTGATCGGCGGCCAGTTCGCCGTCGGCACGCACCGTCAGCGGGCCGACGCTGTCGGCCTGCACGTGCAAGAACGTGTCGGAGCCAAGGTGCTCGGCGACGCCGACGGTGGCCTTCCAGTCGCCTGATGTCTTCGAGATGTTCATGTGCTCCGGACGGATACCAACGGTCCTGGCGCCGTACTTGGCTGCCGGCGCGCCTTCGATCAGGTTCATCTTCGGCGAGCCGATGAAGCCGGCGACGAACAGGTTCTTCGGCGTCTTGTAGAGCTCCATCGGCGAGCCGACCTGCTCGACATTGCCGGCATTGAGCACGACGATCTTGTCGGCCATAGTCATCGCCTCGACCTGATCATGGGTGACGTAAACCATCGTCGTCTTGAGCTGATGATGCAGCTCGCTGATTTCCAGCCGCATGGTGCCGCGCAGCGCCGCGTCGAGGTTGGACAAAGGTTCGTCGAACAGGAAGGCCGAAGGCTGGCGCACGATGGCGCGGCCGATGGCGACGCGCTGGCGCTGGCCGCCGGAGAGCTGGCCTGGACGGCGCTCGAGATAGTTGGTGAGGTTCAAGACGCGCGCCGCGTCCTTCACCTTCCTGTCGATCGTCGCCTGATCTTCGCCGGCCATCTTCAGCGGGAAGGCGATATTCTTGGCCACCGTCATATGCGGGTAGAGCGCATAGGACTGGAACACCATGGCCAGCTTGCGCTTGGCCGGCGCCTCGCCGGTGACGTCACGGCCATCGATGTTGATGGTGCCGCCGCTGGTATCCTCCAGTCCGGCGATCAGCCGCAGCAGGGTGGACTTGCCGCAGCCCGACGGGCCGACGAAGACGACGAACTCGCCATCTTCGATCACCAGGTCGATGTTCGGGATGATGGTCGTCGCCCCGAAGGACTTGGAGACGTTCTTGAGCGTGATGTTTCCCATGGTTTCCTCCCCGAGGGGTTGTTTTTCGACAGATGCTTCGAGCAACGTCCCTACTTCACGGCGCCAAATGTCAGGCCGCGCACCAGCTGCTTCTGGCTGAACCAGCCCATGATCAGGATCGGCGCGATCGCCAGCGTCGAGGCCGCCGACAGCTTGGCCCAGAACAGGCCTTGCGGGCTGGAGAAGGAACTGATGAAGGCGGTTAGGGGCGCTGCCTCGGTGGTGGTCAGCCGGATCGTCCAGAACGCCTCGTTCCATGCCAAGATGATGTTGAGCAGCATCGTCGAGGCGATGCCCGGCACCGCCATCGGCGTCAGCACGTAGACGATCTCGTTCCAGAGCGATGCGCCGTCCATGCGCGCCGCCTCCAGGATCTCGCCCGGGATCTCGCGGAAGTAGGTGTAGAGCATCCATACCACGATCGGCAGGTTGATCAGCATCAGCATGATCATCAGTCCGATGCGGCTGTCGAGCAATCCGGTATCGCGGAAGATCAGGTAAATCGGGAACAGCACGGCAACCGCCGGCATCATCTTGGTGGAAAGCATCCACATCAGGATGTCCTTGGTCCACTTGCTCGGCGAGAAAGCCATCGACCATGCCGCCGGTATGGCGACAAGCAAAGCCAGGATGGTCGAACCGACCGCCAGGAACACCGAATTGAGGAAGAACTTGAAGTAGCCGTTCTGCGCTTCGACCGCGGTATAGCTCTCGGTGGTTCCCGACGGGAACAGGTTGAAGCCCTGGATGGCTTCCTGCTCCGATTTGAATGACGTGATGATCGTATAGAGGATTGGGAAGAAGATCAGCAGGGCGACGATCCAGGCGGCCGCGGTCGCGATCGTCTTGTGCTGGGTGCTGACTGCACGTGCCATTGTTTCCTCCCTTATTTGTCCAGGTTCTTGCCGACCGCGCGCATGGCGAAGAAGGCGACGATGTTGGCGAGAATGACGGCGATGATGCCGCCGGCGGATGCCTGGCCGATTTTGAACTCCAGCAGCGCCTTCTGGTAGACGAGGAAGGGCAGGTTGGTGGAGGCGTAACCCGGGCCGCCATTGGTGGTGACGAGGATCTCGGCATAGACCGACAAAAGGAAGATCGTCTGGATCAGTATGACGACCGTGATGGCGCGCGACATGTGCGGCAGCGTCAGATAGATGAAGCGGCTGATGAAGCCGGCGCCATCCATCTCGGCGGCTTCCTTCTGCTCGCCGTCGAGCGACTGCAGCGAGGTCAAAAGGATCAATGTCGCAAACGGCAGCCACTGCCAGGCGACGATGATGATGATCGCCAGCATGGGATACTGCCCGAACCAGTCGATCGGCTGCCCGCCGAAGAAGCGCGCAATATCGGCAAAGACGCCGTATTGCGGATGCATGATCATGTTCTTCCAGACCAGTGCGGCCACCGGCGGCATGACGAAGAACGGCGAGATGACGAGGATGCGGACGATGCCCTGTCCCCATATCGGCTGATCGAGCAGGAGAGCCAGCAGGATGCCGCCGATCACCGTGATCAAAAGCACGCTGACCACGAGGATAAGCGTGTTGAGGATCGACTGCAGGAATGCCGGGTTTGAATAGAAAAGCGCGTAATTCGAGAAGCCGACGAACCCGTCGCGGATCGGGTTGAGCGGGTTGTACTGCTGGAAGGAGAACCACAGGGTGAATGCCAGCGGTACGATCATCCAGACGAACAGCAGCACCACGGATGGCGCCATCATAAAGCGGGCAAGCGAACGGGTCTGCTGAGTAGCCATGACGGTCACCCTTCAAAGGTCAGCCAATTTTCAAGAGTGTGAAAGTGGCCGCCCGAACTGGGATTCGGGCGGCCCTGCTGCCGGCCATGATGGGCAACCGGCACCGGGAGGAGCCTTACTGGATGTAACCGCCCTCGGTCATCGTCGCCGTGGCAGCGTCCTGCGCCTGCTTCAAGGCGTCGTCGACGCTCGTCTGGCCGGCGAGTGCGGCCGAGAAGAGCTGGCCGACGGTGGTGCCAAGGCCCTGGAACTCGGGAATGGCGACGAACTGAACGCCGACATAGGGCACCGGCTTGACGGTCGGATGCGTCGGATCGGCGGCGTTGATCGAGTCCAGCGTCATCTTGGCGAAGGGCGCCGCCTTCTGGTACTCGGGGTTGGCGTAGAGCGAAGAGCGCGTTCCGGGCGGAACATTGGCCCAGCCTTCCTTCGAAGCGACGAGCTCGGCATAGGCCTTGCTGGTTGCCCAGGAGACGAATTTCTGAGCGGCATCAGCCTTCTGCGTGCCGGCGGGAATGGCCAGCGACCAGGCCCACAGCCAGTTGCCGCGCTTGCCCAAGCCATTGTCGGGCGCCAGCGCATAGCCGACCTTGTCGGCGACCGTCGAGTTCTTCGGGTCGGAGACGAAGGAGGCAGCGACGGTGGCATCGATCCACATGCCGCACTTGCCCTGCTGGAACAGCGCCAGGTTTTCGTTGAAGCCGTTGGAAGAAGCGCCTTCCGGCCCATTGGCCTTCATCAGGTCGACATAGAACTGCAACGTGTTCTTCCATTCGGGCTGGTCGAACTGCGGCTTCCAGTTCTCATCGAACCAGCGTGCGCCGAAGGAGTTCGACATGGCGGTCAGGAAGGCCATGTTCTCGCCCCAGCCGGCCTTGCCGCGCAGGCAGACGCCGTTCACGCCGTTGGCGCGATCGGTCATCTTGTCGGCGGCTTGCTTGATGAAGTCCCAGGTCGGCGCGTCGGGCATGGTCAGCCCGGCCTTCTCCATCAGGTCCTTGCGGTACATGACGAAGGAGCTTTCGCCGTAGAACGGTGCGGCATAAAGTTTGCCGTCGACCGACAGGCCGCCTGATATCGCCGGGATAATGTCCTTGACGTCATAGTCGTCGCCGAGCTTGTCGAGCGGCAGCAGCCAGCTCTGCTTGGCCCAGATCGGAACCTCGTAGGTGCCGATGGTCATCACGTCATACTGGCCACCCTTGGTGGCGATGTCGGTGGTGACGCGCTCGCGCAGCACGTTCTCCTCGAGCGTGACCCACTGGAGCTGGATATCGGGGTTCTTGGCGGTGAAGTCGTCGGTCAGCGTCTGCATGCGGACCATGTCGCCATTGTTGACGGTGGCGATGGTGATGGATTCGGCATGCGCGGCGAACGCAAATGCGCTGGCCGACAACAGACCCAGGGTGAGCGTACGAAATTTCATCAATTCCTCCCATAGACCAAGCTGAGCATTTGCCTTGGCTATGGGCAATTACTCACTCTCCGTGAATTATGTCAAGCCGGATTCGTTGCTGCAGCGCAGCACGCTGGCTCCTGCGGCATCCGGTTCCGGAGGCTTGCGGAAGTGTTTGAGGACGGTTGGGATGGCGCCCGGCGCGCGCGAAGTGTCGGATTTCAACGCCCGCTTGATCGGATGGATTGTCGACCTATTGGCCGGCAATCTCGGCCAGGATCCAATCGCGGAAGGCGCGGATCTTCGGCACGTTGCGCCGCGCCTGGGGATAGACCAGCCAATAGGCCTGGCCGTCGTCACCGACCAGATCGAAAGGCTGAATCAGCCGGCCGTCGGCAAGCTCGGCTTTGAAAAGAGCGGCCGTCACGATCGCCACGCCCTGCCCGGCAATCGCGGCGTTCGCCTCATAAGCCTGGGCACCCATGCTGGAGCCAGGGCGTTTGGCGAGTTCCTCGACCGGCAGGCCGGCAGCGATAAACCAGTCCCGCCACCAGATGTCGCCGGGGTCGAGGATCGGCAGGCGCAACAGATCGGCCGGCTCCTTCACCCCGCCGATGGTCGCGGCGAGTTTCGGGCTCAGCATCGGCGTGAAGTTCGCATTGAAAAGCTTGTGGACCTCCACGCCCGGCCAGTTTCCGCCGCCCGAACGGATGGCGATATCGATATCCTCGCGGGCGAAATCGACCACGCGGTTCGATGTGTCGAGACGCACCGCCAGCGACGGATGCGCGACCTGGAACGAGCCGAGGCGCTGCGCCAGCCAGTTGGAAGCAAAAGTCAGCAGCGTCGAGACGCAAAGTACTCCGTCGGCGCCGCTGCGGGCGGCGGCATAGGCTCCACCCAACAGGGCGAACGCCTCGCTGACCGCGGGCGCCATGCGTTGTCCCGCCTCGGTCAGCACGATCTGCTTGGGACGGCGCAGGAACAAAGGCGCGCCGACGCGCTCCTCCAGGAGCTTGATCTGGTAGCTCGCCGCCGCCTGCGTCATGCCGAGCTCGCCGGCGGCCTTGGTGAAGGAAAGATGCCGCGCCACCGCCTCGAACACCCGGATCGCCTGAAGCGGAGGGAGTTGGGAGACCTGCCGAGACTTGAGTTCAGGCATAAGCCCTCCTTATGGGCCGTGATCGACGTTTGATTGGCAGCACGGGCCGATACGGCCGATATTTGAGGTCGACGATCACTCTCGTCTAGACATAACGAAGGCTGACGATCATGACCACGGTACAGGAAAAGTTGTTCCTTACTCCAGCCTATGGCTGGTTTTCACGGCTGGCACATGGATTTGCACAGCACGCGGCCAGGAAACGGGCCTATCTCGACGTCAGGGAACTGCCGCCGCATCTGCAACGCGACATGGGTTTTCTCGACGGCAACGATCCTAACGGCCGACGCAAATAGCCTTGCTGGACTTATCGCAAAATCAGATGCAGCGCCGCGCGTCCTTAAGGACGCTGCATTTCTACTCTCGCGCATGATCCTATCCGAACCAAGGGTTCGAGGTCATGCGCCGGCCAGCAAGGCGGCGGCGGTCCGCTCGTCGGTGATGAGGCCATTGACCAGCCGCCGATTCACCGCCGCAAGGATGCCGGGCAGTTTCCGCTCGCCCATGGCGAGCGCGATCACCAGCGACTTTTCGCGCGATGGCAACGATGCCGAAGACACCCTGTCATTGGTGATGCCCTCGATCATCCGGCCTTCGCGATCGAACACCCAGCCAACGATTTCGGCGACGCCGCCCGCCTTCTGCAGCGCTTTTAGTTCACTTTCCGAAATGAAGCCGTCCTCATAAAGCGGCGCCTTCGGGCCGAGATCGCCGATGCCGACGAAGGTGACGTCGGCCTCCGCGGCAAGTGCCAGCGTCGGTTGGATCATCGGTTGGCTGAGCAGCATCTCGCGCTCCTCCGGCGAGGAGGCGATGACCGGCAGCGGCATCGGGAAGGACCGCGCCTTGACCCTGTCGGCCATGGTGAAGATGACGTTGTAGAAAGCGGCCGAACCGTCCGGCGAGATGTTGCCGGTCAGCGACACGACCCTGTGCTGCGGACATTCCATCGGCGGCAGTTGCTCGATCGCCGCCTTCAGCGTGCGGCCGGTGCCGATCGCCATGACGATCGGCGTCGGCGACCGCAGCCGCCGCTCGATCTCCCCGGCCGCCGCTTCGGCGACGCCGATGATGGTGGAAGGGGAAGCTGGGTCGCTCGGCGCCACCTCGACCAGGTCGAGCGCGAAGCGCAATTTCAGCCGTGCGGCGAGGTCGAGGCAATTGGCGATCGGATGGTCGACACGCACCTTGATCAGCCCTTCCGACACGGCCAGCGACACCAGCCGCTGCGCCGTCTGCCGCGAGATGCCGAGCGTCGAGGCGATCTGGTCCTGCGTGTTGCCGGCAACATAATAGAGCCAGCCGGCGCGCGCTGCGTCGTCCAGCCTGTTGCTGCCGCTGTCCTGTCGGGAATTCACGTCTCGCCTCCCAGCCCGTCGACCGTTTGAAACGGATTGTATAGTCTTGCAGGGAACGCGGTTGCGCGCAATTGCCTATCATCAGAGCAATTGCTTGCATGTTTCTGACAAGACGAGAGACGATTCGACCCGTGCCGGCATCGCTGACCGCGACCCGAAGGTTTATCTCGGAACACAAACGCCGTATGGGGATCGAGAAAGGATTCTTGCATGACGCCGAAAGCAGTTTTCTGGGACATGGACGGTACGCTGGTCGACAGCGAGCCGTTGCACGAGGCTGCGCTGGTGGCGGCGCTGCACAGCGTCGGCATCGCGGCGCCGGCCAATCTGCATGAGCGCGTGCTCGGCATTGCCGCATGGCCGGTTTACGAGATGCTGCGCGACGAGTTCGGCCTCGACCTGCCTTTCGACGACTGGATCGTGCGCAAATACGACCATTACCTGCCGATGGCCGAGACGCTGAAGCCACGTCCCGGCGCGATCGAGATCTACAACGAACTGCGCGCGCTTGGCGTGGCGCAAGCGGTGGTGTCCAATTCCGACCGGCTGATCGTCGATGCCAATCTGCGCATGGTCGGTCTCTTCTATCCCGGCATGAAGACGGTCAGCCGCAACGACGTGCGCGAAGGCAAGCCACATGCCGAACCGTTCCTGCGTGCCGCCTGGCTGGCCGGGGTCGATCCGGCCGATGCCGTGGCCGTCGACGACAGCGTGACCGGCGCCACGGCAGGGCTGGCGGCGGGAATGAGAACGATGTTCTGGCCGGAAGCGCCCATGGAAGGACCGCTGGGCGCGATAAACATCAACAGCGCAGACGAATTGCGGGCTGAATTGGGGCTCTGAGCTGGCAACTCCGGACGCTCTTCCTGCAACGCTGATGATTGGCGAGCCGGGATGAGAACGTCGTTCCCCTGCCGCTATACGGGGAGAAGGGACTGTCAGTTCCGGTAAACGGGCTCCTGCTCGTCGAGGATCGCCTTCAATTCGGACAGGTGCCGTTCGGCCTGGCCGGGATAGTCTTCCTGTTCCTTTGCCGCCTTCTCCGCGATTTCGTCCGAAAGGACCCGCAGCGGCCGGCCTGTCCACAGCGCCTTGATGTAGGTTTCGGCGGCGCGTTCGAAATAGAACATGCGGTTGAAGGTGTCGGCGACGGTATCGCCGATGACCAGAACGCCATGGTTGCCCATGACCATCACCTTGACCTTGGGATCGGTGAGCAATTGCGAGCAGCGTTCGCCCTCCTCCTCGAAGGCGAGCCCACCATAATGGCCGTCGACGACGTGGCGGTTGAAGAAGACCGCCGAGTTCTGGTCGATCGGCGGCAGCGTCGAATCGGCGAGCGAAGCGAGCACGGTGGCATGGATCGAGTGCACATGCATGACGCAGCGCGCATGACGCACATTACGATGGATGGCTCCATGCAAGCCCCACGCCGTCGGGTCGGGCGCATTTGGGCCGGAGAGCGTATCGGGATCGTTGGCGTCGATCAGCAGCAGATCGCTCGCCTTGATGCGCGAGAAATGCACCTGGTTGGGATTCATCAGGAATTGCGAGCCGTCGTCGTTGACGGCCAGCGAGAAATGATTGGCCACCGCCTCGTGCATGTTGAGCCGCGCCGTCCAGCGAAAGGCGCAAGCCAGATCGACGCGCTCTTC
Source organism: Mesorhizobium sp. M0938 (assembly GCF_040319125.1). NCBI lineage: Bacteria > Pseudomonadati > Pseudomonadota > Alphaproteobacteria > Hyphomicrobiales > Phyllobacteriaceae > Mesorhizobium > Mesorhizobium sp. M0938. The sequence goes on from NZ_JAMYNS010000001.1 coordinate 398,404, forward strand.
GTAGAAGGGCAGGTTGGTCAGCGGTTCTTTCTGCAGGCGGGCGATGCTCATCGAAAACCTCCGTGAAAGACGCAAGGATGCCGCGCGACGCAGATGCGCGCAACCAGTTTCGTTTGGTGCAGGCGAGCGCCGTTGGCTTACGCCGCAGTGCTTCTGGCGGCGTCGACCCTGAGCCCGCCATGCTCGACGATAAAATCGATCACCTCCTGCAGGCCTTTGCCGCGCGACAGATCGGTGAAGCCGAACGGCCGCTTGCCGCGCATGCGGGCGGCATCTGCCTCCATGACATCGAGATTGACGTTCACATAGGGCGCGAGATCGCTCTTGTTGATGACCAGGAAGTCGGACCGGGTGATCGCCGGTCCTCCCTTGCGCGGAATCTCCTCGCCCTGGCACACCGAGATGACATAGAGCGTCAGATCGGCGAGATCAGGCGAGAAGGTAGCGGCGAGATTGTCGCCGCCGGATTCGATGAAGATCATGTCGAGATCCGGAAACTTTTTGTTCATCTCGGCGATCGCCTGCAGATTGATCGAGGCATCCTCGCGGATGGCCGTATGCGGGCAACCGCCGGTTTCGACACCGACAATGCGATCCTCGGGCAGCGCCTGAAGCCTGGCCAGCATCATGGCGTCTTCCTTGGTGTAGATATCGTTGGTGACGACGGCGATCGAGAATTCCTCGCGCAGCGCCTTGCAGAGCTTTTCGGTGAGCGTCGTCTTGCCCGACCCGACGGGGCCGCCGATGCCGATGCGAAGAGGACCGTTGGCTTGGGTCATGCAGGGAACTCCGTGATGGCAAGAATGGCGAAGCCGAACCCTACAACCAAGCAGAGCGGCGAATAATAGCTGATATCGAGCCGCGCGAAAGGCTGTTCCGGCGTCAGCCGGCGCCACCAAGGCGTGAAACCGACAACGCCGCGCGCCAGGAAGATCAGCGCGATGAGCAGCGCCGTGGCGGCGAGCCCGGCCTTGGGAAAGGGCGTGGCAAAAACACCCTCGAGCGCCATCGGCCACAGTGTTGCCAAGCCGAGGCAAGCGGCAACGGCAAAACAGGCGAAGGGCGCCGGCATCTCGTCGACGCCGCGAAAGCCGACCACCGCGTGGGCGCAGGAGACAGTGTCCCTGCCCGGCCAGATGCCGCCAATGCCCCAATAGACATGCAGCGTGGTGATCAGCAGCAGGACGAGCGAGAGCGCGAAGGCGAGAATGATCATGAGCGGAACAATCGCGAATACTGGGTTTCGTGCTTCATCGCCATGACATCCGAGACGAACGCGCAGCCGCCGAGATCGTCAAGCGTCGAGCGGGAAGCGCGAGCGGCAGTTTCCAGGGCCAGTGGCTCGAAGCCGGCGAGCAGCGCGGTCGCTCCGGTCTGGCCGACGACGCCGAGCCTGATTGCGGCTTGGACGAGATTGGAGAAGAAGGTCTGCAAGAAGGCAGAAAGCGCGTCCTGCAGCGCGATGCCGTTGCCGCCGGCCACCGCGCCGACGGCGACGCAATAGGCGCATTCGGCCGGCAGGCGTTCCAGCACCTGGCAAGGCCAGGCCGAGGCCGCCTTCAGGAAGGCCGCCCCTTGCAGGATGGTTTCAGTGTGGCGCTCGCGTGAGCCGGCCAATGCCTCGGCGAGGGCGGCGATCTCATCGAGATCGCCGCCCTCGCGGGCGCGCCGCCAGCTCTCGGCGAACAGCACCGCGTCGTTCCAGCCCGAGCCTAGCTCGACCAGCGTCTCCAGCCATGCGGGGAGATCTTTGCTGTTAGCGACCAGCCCGGCATGCACGGCTTGTTCGAGACCATGGCTGTAGGAAAAGCCGCCGACCGGGAAAGAAGGCGACAGCCACGCCATCAGCCGCAACAAGGCGATGTTAGAAGGCTGGTCAGTCATGGTTATGGTCGTGCGAGTGGCTGTGGGAATGAGACTCGCTATGTGTATGGGAATGCGCCTCAGCGTGACTGTGTGCATGCGCTTCGGCATGGACATGACCGTGACTGTGCCCAGAATAGGCGCCGCGCACCGGCTTGAACGGTTCGGAGACGTCGCGCACGGTGGCGCCCAGCCCTTCCAGCATCGCCTTGATGACATGGTCGCGCAGGATGAGGACACGGTCCGTTTCGATGGCCGCCGCCAGATGGCGATTGCCGATATGCCAGGCGAGTTCGGTCAGATGAACCGGGCTCAAGGCGCGGATGTCGTAGAGCGGCTCCTCCGCGGCGATGATCTCGACATGGCGGCCATCCTCAAGCACCAGCCGGTCGCGATCGCCCAAAGCAACCGGCTCGGGCAGGTCGACCAGTATCTTGTCGCCGCCTGAAACCTCGATGGCACGGCGGCGCAGGTGCCGCTCGTCATGGGCAAGCACGGCGCGATCATATGGCGTGACCGCTCCCGCTTCGCCGGCGGCGAGCACCGAGACGGCACGCGGGAATTTGGTGAAGTCGGTGCGGATATCGAGCTTCATGTAAAACCTGCCTCGTAAAAGCTTAGTCCATTCCAGGCATCGACCCAATACCAGCGCATGACTCCGAAATCGAATTCGATTTCGGGAAGGATCATGTGCCAAATCAAGTTTCTACAGCGTCCTTTGCGCGTCCGGAAGGACGCGCGGCGCTGTAGTCAAACGATCGTGTCGAAGAGCCGCAGGATAAACGATATCTGATAGACCAGCGCAGCGGCGACAAAGGCCATGTGGAAGCGACGGTCGCTGACGAGGATCGCGATGACGCAAAGCGCAACGAACACCGGAGTGCGGAACAAATATTCCACGCCGAAGCGAGCGAAATGCTCGGGCCCTTTCAGCAGCGTATCGATCACGTCGAGCAGATAAGTCGCCGCCAGCAGGCCGAAGAACCAGGCGCGGCGCGAGTAGAAAAAATCCTCGTAGCTGGTGTAGTCCAGCATCGAGTCCGGAAACAGCAGCGCACAGAGCAAAAACAGCGTGACCGCGTAGAAGATGATGAACAGGTACTTGCCGAAGGTCCAGGTTTCGATCTGGAACAGGCCGAACTCCCACCACCAGAAATGCACCAGCATCAAAAGCACCGACAGAACCCAGGCCAGATGCACGGGATAGAGCCGGTATTGGCCGGGATGCTGGACAATGCGGGCCAGCCCGGACAACAGCCGCGTGACGCCAAGCCCGATCACCATGCCCAAGATGATGCGGATGTGAGGGAAGATGTCGTGGGCGTAGGGGAGTTGCTGGTTCATAACCGCCCAAGGAGGCTTCGGTGCGATAGGGCTGTTCAAAGCGTCGCGGTCTAAAGGCTTAATCGCGGATAAGTTGATCCGACGACCATGGAGCGCCCGGGAAAAAATCGTGGTGGAGAATGTCTCTGATCGAATACGGGCAGTCGACAGGAAAATCACGCTCGTTCAGACCCGTCTCGTCCGCCGTCTTTAGCCTCGCCATCCTGAATTCTCGTCCGAGCTGTTGCCCAGGACAGGCTTTCAGGCTTGGGCTTTCGTCGAGCAGGTTTTCGATCTGAAATCGCTGCTCGCGGATTGTCATCAACCATCCGGCCTTACGCTTCTCGGGTTGAAATTGCCATTTGAGGAGGTGCAGTAGCAAGGTGCCCAGCCTGCTTCTGATTTCTCTTTTGTCACTACGCCCCAAACTCTCGATCTCCTCCGCCAGATTTTCTCGATCGAGGTCGGACAGACGACCTTCGCGCAGCAGTGCGCCTTGTTCGGAGCACCACTGAGCATAGTCGGCCTCATAGGGCGTCAATTGCTGTTTTCGAAAAATCTTGTTCATCCAGCGTATATTGCTCCAAAGGGTCCAGATTTCCAAGCTGGAAGCAAAAGATGGAGCCGATCAGCCGATCCTCCGAAACGTTTTCAGCGCGACGGTTGACAATCCGTGCACAGTTTTGTGGCGAGCAGTCGACAGAACGCGCGCACCTTGCCGTCAGAGACATTTGACCAAATTCATGAACTTTGGCGAAGTTGATTGGTTAGAATAGAAAGTACCTCTGCGCCATCGGCAGCACCGTGGCCGGCTCGCAGGTGAGTAGTTCGCCGTCGGCGCGAACCTCATAGGTTTCAGGGTCGACCTCGACATGCGGGGTGGCGTCATTGAGCACCATCGAATGCTTGCCGATGCCGCCGCGGGTGTTCTCGACCGCGACCATCTGCTTGTCGACGCCGAGCCTGCCGCGCAGGCCGGCATCGAGCGCCGCCTTGGAAACGAAGGTTACCGACGAATTGGTCATCGCCTTGCCATAGGCGCCGAACATCGGCCGGTAGTGCATCGGCTGCGGCGTCGGGATCGAGGCGTTGGGGTCGCCCATCGGGGCGGCGGCGATCATGCCACCGATCAGCACCATGTCGGGCTTGACGCCGAAGAAGGCCGGGTTCCACAGCACCAGGTCGGCGCGCTTGCCGACCGCCACCGAGCCGATCTCGTTCGACAGGCCATGCGCGATGGCCGGGTTGATCGTGTATTTGGCGATGTAGCGGCGGACGCGGAAATTGTCGTTGTCGCCGGTTTCCTGCGGCAGCGAACCGCGCTGGCGCTTCATCTTGTCGGCGGTCTGCCAGGTGCGGATCGCCACCTCGCCGACACGGCCCATGGCCTGGCTGTCCGACGAGATGATCGAGAAGGCGCCAATGTCGTGCAAAATATCCTCGGCGGCGATGGTTTCCTTGCGGATGCGGCTTTCGGCAAAGGCGATGTCTTCGGGGATCGACGGCGACAGATGATGGCAGACCATCAGCATGTCGAGATGCTCGGCCAGCGTGTTGACGGTGTAGGGCCGAGTCGGATTGGTGGAGGACGGAATGACATTGGGCAGGCCGCAAACCTTGATGATATCAGGCGCATGGCCGCCGCCGGCACCTTCGGTGTGGAAGGCATGGATGGTGCGGCCCTTGATCGCCGCGACCGTGTTCTCGACAAAGCCGGACTCGTTCAGCGTATCGGTGTGGATCATCACCTGCACGTCGTAATCGTCGGCGACCGACAGGCAGCAGTCGATCGCCGCAGGCGTCGTGCCCCAATCCTCGTGCAGTTTGAGCGAGCAGGCACCGCCCAGCACCATTTCTTCAAGCGCAGCCGGCAAGGACGCGTTGCCCTTGCCCGACAGGCCGATGTTCATCGGGAAGGCGTCGAAGGACTGGATCATGCGCGCCATGTGCCACGGCCCCGGCGTGCAGGTGGTCGCCAGCGTGCCATGCGCCGGCCCGGTGCCGCCGCCGAGCATGGTGGTGATGCCGGACATCAACGCTTCCTCGATCTGCTGCGGGCAAATGAAGTGGATATGCGCGTCGAAGCCGCCGGCGGTGAGGATCTTGCCTTCGCCGGCGATGATCTCGGTGCCGGGGCCGATGATGATGGTGACGCCGTTTTGCATATCCGGATTGCCGGCCTTGCCGATCGCGGCGATGCGGCCGTCCTTGAGGCCGATATCGGCCTTGAAGATGCCGCCTGACGCATCGACAACCAGCGCATTGGTGATGACGGTGTCGACTGCGCCCTGGGCGCGGGACACCTGGCTTTGGCCCATGCCGTCGCGGATGACCTTGCCGCCGCCGAATTTCACCTCTTCGCCATGGTGGGTGAAATCCTTTTCGACCTCGATGAACAGCTCGGTGTCGGCAAGCCGCACCTTGTCGCCGACGGTCGGGCCGTACATCTGGGCATAGGCGGCGCGGGTGATTCTAGCCATCGGCAATTGCTCCTGAAATACGACCCAAAATACAGCCTATCGAAGCCCGGCCCCACATTGTCGCCATCCTATGGTCACGCAATGACCCGCTGGGCGACACTTTCCGATCCCATTTAGCGTTTGAGGTGGCCGGGTCACCCCAAAACGACCGTTTGCCACTCGATGGAAAGGAAGATCCATGCGCAAAACGATAAGTCTCGCAGCCGCCGCCACCCTCCTGCTCGCCACCGCTGCCAGCGCCCAGCCACAGCCTGCGCCGCAACCCAGTGAGCCGCCGGCTTCGCCCGCTCCCGCGGCGCCCGGCGCTCAAACGCAAGCGCCGGCGATTCAGACCGTCAACGTCGTCGACATCGAAGAACTGCCCAAGGAAACGCAGACGAAGGTCAACGACGTGATTGCCAAGCGCGGCGAGGACGGCCTGCAGAAGTTGCGCAGCTCGATTGACGCGACGCCCCAGGTCAAGTCCGCGCTCGAAGCCAAGGGTTTGACCTCGGCGCAAGTGATCGCCGCCAGCATGGACACGAATGGCGCGCTGACCTTGATCACCAAGAAAGCGAGCTGACGATGCGCTATGGCGGGCCGGCACAAGGCCGGCCTGCCGCATCGGGGAGGGAACCTTCGCAGGACGGAATACGTTTCGACTTTTTGGCCTAGAAACGAGTCTCGAAAGAGGCTCTGAGAGCGAGCGATGGCGATCACCACCTTCCCCGATACCAGATGGCTGCATATGATTGCCGCAACTGCCTTTCTCGCGGCGAGTGTTCCTCATGCCGCGCTGAATGCGCAGGGGCTTGAAGGCCCTGATGGCCCTGATACCGTCAACAGGATCATCGGCTCGGAGGTCGGCCAGGAAGAGACCAACACGACCGTGGAAGCCGGCAAAGTCGCCACGGCGATAGATCGGACGCGTGAAAACATCGGCGCGGTGCGCAAGACATCCAAGCTCGACAAGGTCGATATCGTGTTCCTCACCGATGCCGCGCGCACGGAAGGCGGTCCGCCGCCGGAGATCGAGACCAAGGTCAAGGAACATCAGGAAGACATTGCGGAACTGCGCAAGGAGATCGAGGCGAACGCATTGCTGTTCAACGCCATCGACTCTCGACGCGTGCTGACTGAAGACGTCCTTGCCGTGGAATTCGACGATCCCGGAAAGGTCGTCATCTACGCGGCGGCCAAGCCGCCCGGCTGAGCCGAAACTGCTTGACCTCGTGGATATCACAGCGCGCCCATGATCTTCTGCTGAAACCCGTAGACCTCGCGCTTGCCGCCGAGCGGTACCAATGTGACGTCGCGCTCCTGGCCGGGCTCGAAGCGCATCGCCGTGCCGGCAGCGATGTCGAGGCGCATGCCCCGGGCCTTGTCGCGATCGAATTTTAGCCCCTCATTGGTCTCGAAGAAGTGGTAGTGGCTGCCGACCTGGATCGGCCGGTCACCGCTGTTGGCCACTTTCATGGTGACGGTCGGCTGGCCCTTGTTCAGTTCGATCTCGCCGCCTGCTGTGATGATTTCGCCCGGGATCATCGCCGGCCTCACAGTACGCCGAAGACGAGGCCGGCACCGACGGCGGCACAGGCGCCGCCAGCGACGCGGGCAAGACCGCGGAACCGCTCGCCAAGCCCAAGCCCGGCAGCGAGGCCGGCGGCATGGAGCAGCGCGGTGGCGGCGGCAAAGCCGGCCATGTATTCGAGCCCGCCGGCGTTTTCAGGCACCTCGGTGCCATGGGCGTGACCGTGGAACAGCGCGAACAGGCCGAGGATGGCGACGCCGGCCGAAACCGGAAGATCGACCGCGAGCGCGACCAGCAGCCCCAACGCCACGACCGACGCCAATATGCCCGGTTCGACGAACGGCACTGGCACCTGCAGCATGCCGAGCGTGCCGCCCGCCAGCATAACGCCGACGAAGGCGAGCGGCCAGGCAACAACCGCCTTGCCGCCCTTGAGCGCCGCCCACAACCCGACCGCGATCATCACCGCCATGTGGTCGAGGCCGGAAAGCGGATGCATGAAGCCGGCTGACAAGGACGAGGTCGTGCCGATGCCGACATGGGCATAAGCGGGCATTGCGGCGGCGAGAAGCAGGATCGCTGGGAGAGACGTGCGTTTGATGGTTGCGGGGATCATCTGTATGCCTTCCGTTGTCAGGATCGAGCCGTCACGCGGCATTGCGGGCCGGGCCGCAGCCTTCGGCCTTGAGGACGCGCTTTGTCGAGGCGGGATATTTCTTCAGCATCGCTGCCGGCCGGATCGGCCGCACCGAGAAATTGCCGCCGCAATTCGGGCAGACGCCGCCCAGCACCTTGTCCGCGCAATCGGCGCAGAAGGTGCATTCGAAGGTGCAGATCAGTGCATCCGTCGTCTCGGGCGGCAGGTCCTTGTCGCAGCATTCGCAATTGGGGCGCAGCTCAAGCATTTTCCTCTCCTCACCTTATCGGCCTCACCTTATCGGCTCGTGCACGGTCACCAGCTTGGTGCCGTCGGGAAACGTCGCTTCGACCTGCACGTCATGGATCATCTCGGCGATGCCCTCCATCACCTGCGCGCGGGTGACGACGTGGGCGCCGGCCTCCATCAGCTCGGCGACCGGGCGGCCGTCGCGGGCGCCCTCGACGACGAAGTCGCTGATCAGCGCGATCGCTTCCGGGTGGTTGAGCTTGACGCCGCGTTCGAGCCGCTTGCGCGCCACAATCGCCGCCATGGCGATCAGCAGCTTGTCCTTTTCCCTTGGCGTCAGATTCATGCGTTTCCTTTGGGTGGCGTAAACAAGATTGGCGTAACCGGAATCAGAGTGACCATAATTTGGGCAGACCCGCCCGTCCGTTAAGCAATTCGACAAGCGGAACCAGCCGCTTACGGAGCTGGTAGCCGTCCTCGGCGAACAGCCTCGCAAGAAGCTTGCCAGATTTCTTCACGTTCCAGACGCTGGCGTCGCCCTGGTCGCCGATGATGTGCCGGGCCGGATCGAGCAAAGCCTCCACCCGCGGCGAGATCATCAGCACCGTCGCCAGGGCGATGGCGCCGCCGGCCACCGCTGAGCGGCCCAAAGTGGCCGCAATACCGGGCCCGATGCGGAAATCCTCGGCATGAACGAGCGCTCCGTCCTGGCTGACGCGCCAGCGGTCGTGGAAACTGCCCTGCGCGGCGCGTTCGCCCATGGCGAGGCGGCCGAAGACGGTTGCCTCGAGGACCAGCGCCTCGGCGCCGGCGGCAAGCTCCAGGTCGAGCCTGCGAGCAAAGGCCGATCGATCAAAGACGATCGTTTCCTGCGGCAGCCAGGCGATTCGGCCGTCCGCGCCGACAGTCAGCTTCACCCGCACCTCGGCGCGATCGGACGCGGCGCGGTAGACCTTCTCGCAGGCCTGGGTCGTGATGGAGGCGGAGGCGCCGGCGCCGACATCGACTTCCCAGCCGAGGCGGTCGCCGCCGGTCAGCCCGCCGGCCGTGTTGATCAAGACGGCTTCGAGCGGATCGGCGGAGACGGCCGGCATGCGGATCTTGGCGGAACCATCCTGATAAAGGCGCCGAAGACGCGTGCGGCCGTCGGTCCTGTCGCAGGCAAGCTGCGCCATTCCGGCGACGCGCTGGGCCGGCAGCGCCGAGGTCAGGCCATGTTCGATCATATCCACAGCGCCAACGTTAAGCACAGCGGCGGCTTTGTCGATATATAGCTTGTTGCTTGACAACGTTTCGGTTTCTATAGAGGGAGCCACCTTGGTACTGTCACGCAGCGCCTGACGGGGTAGAAGGCGACGATGACGATTTGAATCCGGAAAAAGGGGCGCTGATCAGTCGGCGTCGAGAAACGACAAGGTTGGGGAAGGAACCGAATGGCTGACCAGCTGGCAACAGACATCATCGCGAAGATCAAGGCTCATGCCGAGCCCGGTGGCGAAGAAATCACCACCAATACCGAACTGACCTCGCTTGGCATCCATTCGCTGGAACTGACGGAGATCATCTTCGACCTCGAGGAACAGTACGGCATCGAGATCGAGATGAACACGGTCGATGCCTGGAGCAACCTGAAGAACGTCGGCGACATGGTCGAGGCGGTTCGCGCGCTGATCGCGAAAAAGCCTGACTGAATGCACAAGCGCGTCGTCATTACCGGCATCGGCGGCATATGCGGGCTCGGCGCGAATGCACCTGAGATCTGGGGCGAGATGCGCGCCGGCCGTTCGGCCATCGGTCCGATCGTCAATTCGGAACTGTATGACTTGAAAGTCAGGGTCGGCTGCGAAATCAAGGTGCTTCCCAATCACGGCATCGACCGCAAGCAGGTCGTGTCGATGGACCGCTTCAGCCTTTTGGCGACGATCGCCGCACGGGAGGCCGCGCAACAAGCCGGGCTGACCTCGCACGCAGCCAACACCTACAGGATGGGGACCATCGTGGGCGTCGGCGTCTGCGGCTGGGAAGCAATCGAAGAGAGCTATCGCGCCATCCTGCTCGAAGGCAAGAACCGCGCCGGCATCTTCACCGTGCCGAAAGTCATGCCTGGGGCGGCGGCCGGCCATGTCAGCATGAATCTCGGCCTGCGTGGACCGGTTTTCGGTATCACCTCGGCCTGCTCTTCGTCCAATCACGCGATCGCCTCGGCGGTCGACCAGATCAGGCTCGGCCGCGCCGATATCATGATCGCCGGCGGCACCGATGCGCCGCTGGTCTGGGGCATCCTGAAAGGCTGGGAGGCGCTGCGGGTGCTGGCACCCGACACGTGCCGGCCGTTTTCGGCCGATCGCCAGGGTCTGGTGCTCGGCGAAGGCGCCGGCATGGCGGTTTTGGAAACCTATGAGCATGCGGTGGCGCGCGGCGCCACAATTCTCGCTGAAATCGCCGGGGTCGGCGTTTCCGGCGATGCCTCCGACATCGTCGCGCCGACCATCGAAGGGCCGGAAGCGGCGATGCGCTTCTGCCTCGTCGACGGCGGCCTCAATCCGGAAGACATCGATTATCTCAATGCGCATGGCACCGGCACCAAGGCCAACGATCAGATCGAGACGGCGGCGATCAAGCGCGTCTTCGGCGATCATGCCCACAGGCTTTCCATCTCGTCGACCAAATCGATGCACGCCCACTGTCTCGGCGCGTCGGGCGCCCTGGAGTTGATCGCCTGCATCATGGCGATCCGCGACGGCATCGTGCCGCCGACGGCCAATTTTCGCGAGGCCGATGCCGATTGCGATCTCGACATCACGCCGAACGAGGCGCGCGAGCGCAACGTACGCGTTGCGATGAGCAACAGCTTCGCCTTCGGCGGCACCAATGCGGTGCTGGCGGTCAAGGCGATCTGACCGCAGGTGGTTCACGGCTGGTTGCCCGGGCACGGCGAGACTTTTCACCCGTCATATTGATCGGGCCATCCGTCGCGCTTAATTCTCAGCGATCCGCCCCTCCCGCTTGCGCGCAAAAAATCCCCGCCAAGGAGTTTTCGATGACCGACCTGTCCGCCTTTCCGATCGCCACGCGCTGGCCGGCCAGCCATCCCGACCGCATCCAGCTCTATTCGTATCCAACGCCGAACGGCGTGAAGGTGTCGATCGCGCTGGAGGAACTCGGCCTGCCATACGAGGCGCATGCGGTGAACATCGGCAAGAACGAAAGCTGGACGCCGGAATTCCTGTCACTGAACCCCAACGGCAAGATACCGGCGATGATCGATCCGAACGGTCCGGGCGGCAGGCCGATCGGGCTGTTCGAATCCGGCGCCATACTGCTCTATCTCAGCGACAAGACCGGCAAGCTGATCCCGGCCGACCCGGTGCGGCGTTACGAAACGATCCAGTGGGTGTTCTTCCAGATGGCGGCGATCGGCCCGATGTTCGGCCAGGTCGGCTTCTTCCACAAATTCGCCGGGCGCGAGATCGCCGACAAGCGGCCGCTGGAGCGCTATCGCGACGAATCGCGGCGGCTGATCGGCGTGCTCGAGACGCGGCTGAAGGGCCGCAGCTGGATCATGGACGACGACTACACCATCGCCGACATCTCGATGCTGGGCTGGGTGCGCAATTTGATCGGCTTCTACGAGGCGCGGGACCTTGTCGGCTTCGACGATTTTCCCAATGTCGCGCCATGGTTGGAACGCGGCCTTGCCCGGCCGGCGGTGCAAAGGGGCCTCGACATTCCCGCGCGGGGCTGACTGGCGGTAACCGGTCGAGCCGCACAAAGCGGCGGTTTATTTCGCCTTGGGTTTGGGTTTCGAGCCGCTCTTGCCCATGACGGAAGCGGCCAGCGATGCGGCGCCCCTGGCGGTGGCGACAACCGCACCGGCCGCCACATTGGCCGTCGTTTTGACCGTGCGCATGGCGCTGTCTGCCATCGAGCTGCCGCCGCTTGCCGATTTCCTCGGCTTGGCGGGTTTTGCCGTTGACTTGGCTGTGGCCTGGCTCACTTTCTTCGGTGTCGCCTTGCCAAAAGTAGGCTTTGCCGCATCCTTGGAGCGAGCGGCGACCGCCGGGCCAGCGCCCGTCTTTGATTGAGTTGCCTTTGATCGAGTCGCCCTGCCCTTGGCGGGCGTAGGCTTTCTTGCCATGGTAGCCATTGAACGTTTCCCTCATGTCAGCATCATTGCCGTATCTGAGACAACGACCGGAAAGTCCTAAGGTTCCGGCGGGGCCGCCCTGCCCGGATCAGGCTTGATCGCCGATCACCAGATCGGCGGGGCGCCGGCGGGCAAGCACGCGGTCGATATTCGGCATATCGTTGGAGGCAATCCAGGCGCGGGCGTCCTCGTCGGAGCGGCCATGCTCGTGCCATCGCTCAAGCAGCCGGCGCTCGAGTTCGGCGCGCGTCACGCCGATGAAGATCGAGAAATCGAACAGCGGCGCCAGTCGCGACCAGGGTTCCTCGTCGAGCAGGAGATAATTGCCTTCGACCAGGATGAACTTGGTATCGGCGGCGATGATCGAGGCGGCGGCGCGCGACAATTCCATGCTGCGGTCGAACACCGGAATGGCGATGTCGGGCTCGCCCGCGCGGATGCGCTTCAGCAGGGTTTCGAAGCCGGCAAAGTCAAAGGTTTCCGGAGCGCCCTTTCGCGCGCGCAGGCCGCGCCGCTCGAGCACGACATCGTCGTAATGGAAGCCGTCCATCGGCACCACCTCGGCCGCGCCCTCCGGCAGCAGTTCATGCAAGCGGGCCGAAAGCGTCGACTTGCCGGCGCCCGGAGGACCGGCGATGGCAACGACGAAACGCTGCGCCTTGCCGGCGCGCTTGAAGATGGTAGCGGCGAGATGAGCGGTCTCGGACATCGGTGGCTTTCTGGCTGGTCGACCGCATCTTGGCGATAGTTCGCGGAAATTTCAAACCCCGGATTGGCGTTGTCCAGGGTAGCCGCTTCAGCAGTAATCGCTTGCTACTTGTGTAGAAGACCGACCAATTGTCGAGGTCGGCGCCGCCCCTCATTGCCCTGCCGGGCATTTCTCCCCGTATAGTGACGGGGAGAAAGAGCTGGCCGCTACGGTGGCGCCCTTCCTGCAACACTGGTGATTGGCGAAACCATCAATGAGAGCGCCCCTCTCCCCGTCACTATACGGGGAGAGGATGCCGGCAGGCAGGTGAGGGGCAGCGCAAACGCTGGCAATGAGCGATCGCCCAGGGCAAACCAATCAGACAGGCACGGCTTGCCCAATCCGCAGGAAATCGCTGTCGAAGGCGACTTCCCGCGCCGAACCATCGGCAGCCGTAAGGCGCATCCGTCCCTGCGCGGTCGCAACGTCGCGCGGCGGCTCACCGCTGGATAGGGGCAGGGCGCCGATAGCATGGCGGAACGAGACGCTGCGGCCTTCGGCGAGGGCAAAGGCGGTCGCCACGCCTTCCCGCTTCAGCCAGTTGTCGCCCAGCGAGGCGGCATGGCCGAGCGCCGTGCGGCCGTCCTCGATGCCGAGCACGCCGCGATGGCGGCCGCTCCACGGCGCGTAGTCGCGTCCGCCATTGCTGACCCACAGCATGGTGACAGGCAGTTCGGCCGGGTTCTTCAGCACCAGAACGAGATCGGCTTCGGCCTGTCGCGCCAGCGCGGTCCAGCCCGGCCCGTCATGGTCGGCCTCGACCAGCGTGACGAAATCCTCCCGGCTCTGGTCCATGCGATAGTCGGTCAAATCGAGCGTGCCGCCACCGGCGGTGGGAAAGCGCGTCAGGTCGGCGGAACGCGAGGGATAGGCCAGGAGAGAACGGCCGCGGGCCGGATCGGGCTCGAGCGAGTCGTCCGGCGTGGCAGCAAACCGCTTCGGCGAAAAGGCGAGCCTGCCGCCGTCCTTCATCACCGTCATCGGATGATGGGCGACCGAAATCGCGCCGGAACCGCCGGAAAAAACATGCTCCTGGTAGAGAAAGGGATGGTCGTCGCGCAGAGTGAGTATCTTGTCGACCGTCGCGCCCATGACCAAGTGCCGCAACCTGAAAACAGCGCGCCAGCCATCAGCAGTGGCCTCGGAGGCGATGACGTCCCACGGGCTGTTGGCCGGCCAGCCATGCAGGGGTGCTTCCTCGACATCGCTGCGCGAAAACGGCGCGCAGAGGAAATCGCCGGACAGGCGAACGGTGCCGGCGGGCAGGTCCTGTGGCAGCGTCTCGCGCGGCTCGTCGATCCACGGCGCGCGATGCAGCGGTTTTAGCCGGCGCCCGTCGACATCGACTGCCATGTCGGCGAGATGGCCGACGGTGAGATCGACCGTCACCGAAATGCCTTTTGCCTTGATCGTGAGCGTTTCCATGGCGCACCTCGTGATTCTGTCGGCGCCAGCAAAACCTGCATGTGCCGGTTGCGCAAGCCGCGTGGCCGGCATTTCACATCAGGCAGCACTGGCATCGGCGCAGCAGATCGCCTTACTGCCTGATGTACTCCCGCACCGGCGACTGGGTGCCGTCGGTGTAGGTAACCTGGACCGACATCGACTTCACGCTGTCGGCGACCTTGAAATAGGGCTGGTACTCGTAAGGGATGGCGTAGGGGTCCTTGGGGTCGCAGGGCGGCATCTCGATCGCTTTGTCGAGCGCAGCACCGTTCAGGCCGTAATGCACCGCTTTGATGGCGCAGCGGTAGGACAGCATTTGGGTGAAATAGACCAGGCCGCGGTTGCCGCTGGCGTCGAAGGCGATCCACGATGTCCAGAACTGGTCGAGGACCTGCTTGTTGCCTTGCTGAAGTGCCGCCTCGGGATCGAAGCGGATGTCGAACGGGCCGGTCTCGCGGCCGCTGACATCGAGATATTTGATCGCGATGCTGCCGGCCGCGGTGCTGTCGGGCAGTTCGAAGCTCGGATTGGGCATCGGCTTGCCGGTGGTCTGATCGTTGAGCGCCAGGAAGCCGGTCTCGGTGAACGGACCGCTGTCGCCCATGCGCCATGAAATGCCGGTCGCCGGTTCGGGAATGGAAATGGTCATCGACCAGCCCTGGTTCGAGCGCATCGGCGTCAGCGTCGGGGCAAAGCGCTTGGCATCGAGCACGTCGCCAACCGCTGCCAGCCGGCTGCGGCTGCGGTCCAGCCAATCGGCGAGTTGGGTCTGGTCGACGAAATATTTGAGCAGCCCGCCATCCTTCTCATAGGACATGAATTTGGTCAGCGCCGTCGCCTCGCTGCGCTTGTCGGACAGCGCCTGAAAGCCGAGACGATCTTCCGAAAACTCCTGCGACAACAGGAAATAGGCCGGCGCGAAATCGGCATTGGCTGAGATAAACGCTTTGAGCTTTTCGAGACGCTGGGCATCTTCGAACTGCAAGGCATGGACAAGCTTGATCGACAGCGCCTTGCCCTTGTCGGCCAGTGCGCCGAACACCTCGCGGGCACCCGCCTTGCCGTCCTGCACCCGGAGCAGCGTGGCGAAGCGCGTGTAGGGATCGATGGCGTCGACATCGAAGCCGGCGAAGGCGAGGTAGGAGCGCCGGGCATTGAGCATGTCGCCCGACAGTTCGTAGACGCGGGCATTGTGATAAAACTCGTCCGGCCGCTTGGGCTCGGCGATCGCCCCACCCTGTGCGGCAAGTGCGGCAAAGCCCTTGGCGATGGTGTCGATCGAGACGGCGATCTGCTCGGTCGTCGCCTGCAGCTTTTCGGCCTGAGCCTGCTGCTGTTGCTGCCCGGCGGCCACGGTGTCGGCCAGCGTGTCGGTTGTCTGCTTGACCGCTTCGACGGTCTTTTGCGTCTGAGCCCCCTGCTCGATCTGCTGTTGCTGGACCGAGGCGATCTCGTCGGTCTTTTGCAAAACCTTATCGGTCGATTGCTTGACCGTCTCGACCGTCTTCTGCGTCTCGGTGACGGTCTGCTCGATCTTCGCCACCTTGGCCGAGACGATGCCCATCGAGCGCTGCAGCTCGGCCACCGCCGGCACCAGGCCGGCGACCAGCCCGTTCTGGGAATTCGTCTGCTTTTGAACGGCAAAGACGCCGCCGGCGACCGCCGCCGCGGTGCTTGCGAAGACCAGCGCCGGCAGCGCCTTGGCCGCCAGCACCAGCCGCAGCACGATCGCGATGGCGACGATAACCGCGGCGATCGCGGCGACCAGCGCGATATACGCGGCGAACGGCGCCAGCGGCGTGAGGATGTCGGAAATGAAGCCGCCGACAAAGGCCACCCCGGTGGCCCATCTGCCGGTGCGGCCAAGAGATGCCCTGATAAGCGACGGCGCAGCGCCGCCCATGCCGATACCGCCCGCCATGCAATCCCCCCAATACCCCAATGCCGCGCCCTTTCTAGCCGGAGCGCGACCCAGGGGGAAGATCAGGACAGGAAACGGGCGATTACGCGCCCGCAGGCGGTCATGCGACAATCCTGGCAAGACCGACACAGGGCAATCGCTTCAGGAAAATGATAGCGCGCAACCCGTGATGGAGACGACCAATTGTCGAAGCTGGCACCGCCCCTCATCGCCCTGCCGGGCACTTCTCCCCGTATAGTGACGGGGAGAAGGAGGCTGGCCGCAATGCCGCGCCCTCTTGCGAACGCTGGTGATTGGCGAAACCGTCGATGACAGCGCCCCTCTCCCCGTCACTATACGGGGAGAGGAAGCCGGCAGGCAGGTGAGGGGCAGCGCAAACGCCCGGAGCAGGGGGAACTCAACCCTGAAGCGATTACCTTGAAGACCGGCATTAACCAAATGGACGGCGCTTTTCAGTTACGCTAGTTTCCCACTCGTTTCAGCAACAGTCTACTTTCAGAACAGACCCATCTTGTCCAAACCGCGCCTCTTTCCGCTCATCCAAAGATTTGTCGCGGCGTTTGCGCTGCTGGTGCTCGTCGCCGGCTGCGCGACGACGCCGCCGGAGGCCATGCTGGCGGTGCCTGCGGCGCCGCAGAAATATGCGGCGATCGTCATCGACGGCAGCAGCGGCAAGACGCTGTTCGAGGTGAACTCGACGGCGCCGCGCTATCCCGCGTCGCTGACCAAGATGATGACGCTCTACCTTCTGTTCGAGGCGCTGGATTCCGGCCGCGTCAACAAGACGACGCTGATCCCGGTCTCGGACAATGCCGCCAGGCAGCCGCCAACCAAGCTGCGCTTTAGGCGCGGCGAGGCGATCGATGTCGAATCTGCGATCCGGGCGATCACCGTCAAATCGGCCAATGACGTGGCGGTCGCCGTCGCCGAATATCTCGGCGGCAGCGAAGACGCGTTCGCCGCGATGATGACCGCCAAAGCGCGCCAGATCGGCATGCGCAGCACCGTCTTCCGCAACGCGTCGGGTCTGCCGGACGGCGTCCAGCAGACGACGGCGCGCGACATGGCGGTGCTCGGCATGGCGCTGCGCGCCCGCTTCCCGCAGCATTTCCACTATTTCTCCGAAACCGACTTCATGTTCCGGGGCAGGCTGGTGCGCGGCCACAACGACATGCTCGGCCGCGTCCGCGGCGTCAACGGCATCAAAACGGGCTATATCAGAGCCTCAGGCTTCAACATCGTCACTTCCTACGATGCCGACGGCCGCCGGCTGATTCTCGTGGTGATGGGCGCCGACAGCGCGCGCCAGCGCAACGACCACGTCGAAGCACTGATCCAGCGCAACCTGTCGCCGGCGTCGAACATGACGACAAGGCTGCTGTATGCGCAGGAGCAGTGAGGGTGGTTCGGGGGTGATGGGAGGGCGAACTCGTGAACGGCGCGGTTGGTTTCAACTTGACAGGTGACGGCAGTTATGCTAGGAATTAATTCATGGTGCTGATTTGCGCCAATCACCCGCCGAGGCGGGTTTTTCGTTTCAGGCTTCGCCGCCATTCTTCACCGGTCCGATAAAACCGCAGGTTTGCCGCCTTCTCGCACCTTCGAGGGTCAGGCTCCAGATCGTGGACCTCCGTGGAATCCGAAAAGTGCGTTATTCCGAGTTCGCAGCCCTGCCGCCGGCCACTTGCCCGTTGAAGCCCGCGCCTGCTTCCGCTAAGAAGCCGTGGCTGGCCGGTTCACCGGCTGGTTCGTTTTCCGGATCACCGATCCTGAAAGCACCCGTAGCTCAGCTGGATAGAGCGCTGCCCTCCGAAGGCAGAGGTCACAGGTTCGAATCCTGTCGGGTGCGCCAATAAAATCAATCGCTTAGGCGGATTTATAGGATGTGCGTATTCAAAAGACTCACCAAAAACTCACCGAAAACAAGCGCACTTTCGGTCGGATTCGGCGGCGATAGGATGATTTTTCGCGATGCCACAGACGATGCCACAGACCATGATGTCCTCTGATCGGCGGACAGATGCCAGACGTCGAACTGGATGAAGGAAAGCCGAACTGCCACAGCTTGCCGTCTCGCGCTCGAGTCTTTGCGTTGCCAGTATCCTGAACCCGCCGCACCCAGGTCTGCTGAGATGGAGCTTCGCCGACCGTTCGCTCAAGACCACGTCTCCGTCGGCATCCCGACCTAGCGGCCCGGTCGGACTGTCGTAACACCGAGCCCGCAGGCGGTCTCGGCTGGGCGGTTTCCATCCCCTGACGGGGCATGCGGACCATCGCGGACGGGGACAGTCGGTCCCGCGTCCCGTCCTACGGCCGGCGCTATGCTGACGCTCCTACGGCTGTCCCGCTTACCGCCCGCGGTGGGGGCGAATTTCCTTCATCCGGCGCGCGACGATCGTCCGCTGTTGCGGACGCGCGCAGGACTGCGGTTTATACGCCGTTCTTCGTTAGAGCGGCGGCGTTCGTCGTTGCGGGCACGCTTCATCAATCTGGCGCGACGTACGGCCACGCTGCAAGGGGCGTCACTCAAGGCTATCTTCATATCGACGAGGCTCTCAAACTGGCCGCGCCGCGGACGTGCGAGGAATCGCCTCTTTGCTAAGTGCAAGCGCCGGCGAAGAAGGGTCGAACGTGGGATGGTGCCACCATCATCTCCCAGGACCTTATCCAGCTCGCTACCCCGCTACACTAACGATTTGTCGGAGCAAATTATCGTGGAGGTTGGGCCAAACAGAAAGGGACCCGAACAAACGGTCCGGGCCCCACGAAAATGTGGATTTAGGGCGCCGCGTGAATGACCGGGCCGTCGCCGGCAGGAAGCTTGATGCATTCGGGCGCAAAGGCTTTCCTCATGCAGGGGTCACGCTTTTCAGCGTACTTGCGCAGTTCGTCATCGACCTTCAGCTTCAAATACTCCCGCGCGGCACTCTGGCCGTCCCCGAGGGTGGTTGGTGTCAGGACCTCTAACAGCACGTCCTTAGCAATGTCCTTCGGGTCCGGGACCTTGCCCGTCATCAGATCGACCCCAACCTCTTTCGCCTTGTCGCGAATGAAGTTGCGGCGGTCTTCGGCCTGCTGTTTGGCGGCGGCGTCGGCGGCGGAGTCGGGCACAGTCTCAAGACTAATATGTGCCTCGAGGAGGGCCTTCTCCATCGGCGAAATACTGTTGCCATAGTCGTCCGGGTTGAAAAGCTCGATCGGCTGGCTGTCCCGTGTCCAGAGCACCACTTCCCTGGCGAAGTTGAGTTTGCGGATATCCGAGGCGTTTTTAGGCAATGCCGGAGGGGGCGTGTTGAGAGACGGCAATTCGACCACAGAACGCACGTCGTTGTTGCCGGCCGGGGTATCGATCTTCGGTGCCTGCTGCCCGCTGTCCGCGCCCGCATCTTCGACGGCGGACGGCGGCTGGCTGGCGGTGACGACGGCAGTTCCCACCCCCGTGGCAACCGAGCCCAAGCCGAGCTCGGTGCTGGTCAGGGTAGCGACAACCTGTTCGCCGACGGCGATATTGAGGGTATAGCCTTGGTAGACGAGGAGATACCCGCCACCGACGACGAAGGTGATGACGGCCACAGTCTCCCATGGATGTTCCTCCACGAACTTACCGACATCCTGTCCCGCCTTTTCCAGGGCGTGACCGGTGTCGTGCAGGCCTTTCTCGACCGCATTGCCGGTGTCGTGCAGGCCCTTCTCGACGGCGTTGCCGGTGTCGTGCAGGCCTTTCTCGACGGCGTTGCCCGCATCGTGCAAGGCCTTCTCGAACCAGTTAGCCGAGGCTGGCTGGGAGATGGCGGTGAGCGCTGTGGAGGCCGCCATCAAAAGTGCGAGATACTTGGTCATAACATTCTTCTCCTTGCCGCAACGGGCACTCGGCGCCGCGACCATCGCGGGCATGCCAATGGAAGCGCATTGCGGTGTTGCACTGGAGACGTTTGAAGGCAGCCCCGTTTCAACACGGCGTGGTCATCGGCCCCCTACCCGGGCTGTGCAACGGGGGGTCCCCTGAGGGTACCTGTCTTCCCCTCACCCACTGGCGCTCAGGAGTCAGGCTGCTTACATCGTTCAGGAGAATCTTTGGGAGAAAAGTCCCGTGCTAAAAGACTCGGATCAGGGCGGCGCAGCCGGCGGGCGCAAGGGCCCACCTCCCTTGGCGGAAATTCTGCGACGGGTTGAAGCGGCCACCAAGCATTTCAAGAAACGGGAAATTCGCAAGAAGGTCGTGTTCCATGCGGACGCCACCAGGGATTGGCTGCTGCGTAACGACCACCGTTACGATGCAGATAATAGCCTTGAGGCCGGACAGTGGTGGCCACATGATGCGCTCGGACCTCTCGGCCCGAATGGCCACCGCATTTCCCGACTTTTTCAGCTGATTGCGCGCGGCTTCGAGAACGGTCTCCGCAATAATCTGGAGCGGCTGAGAAATGACGCTGCGCTCCTTTGCCGGGAGAACTTTCTCGACAAGGCCCTGAGCTATAAGGCGATGGGTATCTATTTCGAGCAGTACGGACTGTCGGTGGCGAACCGCGCGCCTGAACCGCTTGCCAAAGTAGCCAAACGGTTCGGCTATGCAAAGAATCAGGATTTGCGCGACTATTGGGTGCCTAGCATGGTCGAGCTGGGGCTTTGGAGCGCTCGTTACCACACCGCGCAGTGGGCGATTGAATTGGGGCCGGTTGCCAAAGCATACCACGAGCGCGCCTTCTGGCCGGCCTTCAAAGTGTTCGAACCAACGATCGAAGGAGATCGCAAATGAAAACGATGCAGGTGATTGGTCTCGCCCTGGCCTTGCTGGGCGGCATGTCTCTCGGTGGGATGCAGGCCCGGGCCGCAGGTCCCGGAGTAATTATCGTTACTTCAGTCTAACCTCGCTCAAGCGTAACTCTTCCAATGGAGGTGTGGTGCTTTCCGCACGGTGAGGCATGATTCCAGCCTTTGGGAAATACCAAGACGCCTGCAACGAAGGCTGATTTATGGGCTGGCACGTCATGGCGTCCCTACTGTAGCGGGCCGGTGGTCACAGGCCGGACTACTGCTGGCCATCTTCGCCCTCAGGCTTAGCACGTGGCTCATGTTGCACGACGTCCGCGCTACCTTGTGGTTACCACACCCGCTATCCTGGCGACGACAGCAGCCGCCGGTGTCGAGCCGGCTACCACCGCAATAATCGCAGCTATGGCGGGCCGGCCTTCCGGGAGGCGGTGCGTGTCTGCCGCTATCCGACTTCCCGCACCCACTCCTCAACAGCGCGCAGAATGCTCGCGGCTCCGCGCCCGGCAGCGTAGACGACGGGCCGCCCCCCTCGCCTAGCGCGAATGAAATCTGTTGCGGCATGGGTCGCAGAACCCGCGACGATGACAAAGAGGTCGGCGTTCTCCGCGAGGGCGCGCAAGCTGGGGCTGCCACCGTGCTCGCTGTTAACCCGGACTTGTAGGGTGGCCTCAAGTTCCATGAGAATTGCCGCGGATTGGGCGCCGGCAGACTCGGTGAGCGTGTAAATCCCGATCAACTTGCCTGCTAGGCTGGCTGCGAGTTTCGTCTCATTCGCAGCGTCCGCACTGGCATTGACCAACTCTGTGGGGAGGGTCGCGGGCCAGCCCAGCGCATTGGCCACCCCAATTAGACTGCGTCTCTGGAGGGGCGAAAGTTGATGGGCAATCGGGATTAGCCGCGAGACAGCTCCTTGCCAGAATTGCTCTCTCGCGGCTTGATCCGGCGCGGGGGCGGCGATCGTCTCTTCGACAAGATCGATCAGCCAGTAGGTTGAGCGAAGTCCGGCGCTCTCTCCCGAATACTCAAGTAGGTCAAGAAGGAGGCGACGATAGTCGGTCGCCAGGAGGCCCCCCGATAGTAGCGCTCGAGCCAGAACCCCGGCAGAGTCCAGCATCAACGGGGCAAATCGCCCGCTCAACATGATACGCTCCAGGGCTGCTTCATAGACGACATGGCCAGAGACGCGGGGGAACTCCGGATCTTTCTGAAGCCAGGCCACAAAATGCGGCAGCGCTTCCAGGAGGCGATCGAGCGCAGGAGGCTCGTCCGATGCGCCCCGAAGGCAGTCCGCCAAACCAGATGCCGTTGCTGGATCCCCCAACTCGTCAACCGTGCTCCACTCTTCGGAACCTCGGCGAGCGATGGTTGCGGCGCTTGTGAATGCGGGTCGCGCAATCGCGCTGAGCCAATGTGGCCAATTTGTCGGCAGATCATCCTGGCCGAATTCCTGATCTAGGTTAGACAGCGCATGGCGAACAACGTAGGAACGAAGAAGGCTCTCGCGGTCAGGTTCTGGCAGCGCCTGCAGCAGCGCATTCGCTTGGTCGTACGCCGAAAGACTGCCGGTGAGGTCAGCTTCGGCAACCGCCTGCGCGGCCAAAACAGCCGGCTCAGCGTTCTCGGTGTGCACATGGACGACGGTTGACTCCACCAACCCGGGCACCAGCACGGTCGCCAACTCGCCAAGGTCCGCGCCGGAAGCCAATGCGGCCTGTGCGAGGAGGCCAGAGGGATCGGTGGCCAAGGCCTCCATAGCGTAGAGCCGCCAAGCGCCCTCCTCGAGTAATGGCGAAGCCGGCAGACGAATGAGATCGCGGGCCATCGGTCGTACAGCAGCAGCATAAATACCGATGTCATAGGCTTGGTCGCGAAATGTCGTCCAATAAAGGCTTTCCAACAGGGCAGCGGTCACAGCCGCCGGACGCCGTGCCTGTACAAGGGACTCAAACGCTGGCATGCCGGCTATGGCGGACCAATCGCGCGCGGCCGCCCGGATCTCAATTTCCAAAAAGCGCAGATTGAGCGCGTCGAGACGGTGCTCCGAACGGCACCTCTGAAGAACAGCGAAGGCGTCGTCGATTGCAAGCGCATTGAGGTGGTCTCGGATTCTCGCCAGCAGTCGGCTGGTAGGTTCCGGAATGGGCTCGTTACTCGGTGGTGTCCGCGCGACCATCGCGACGAGACGGCCAAGCGCACGCTCGGCGCTGTCCGCCGTTTCCGGCGACGGCACCAGCCTAGCAACGGCTGCGAGGCCCGCATCCACAAGAATCCTCTCGTGAGGCTGGTAAACCTCTGGGTGGTAAGGGAGACCCCCAAAGTTGGTAAGCGTTGGCCCCACGAACGACAGAAGAAGCGGACGCAGACGCCTCCACTCCGCTGCCGTGTTAGCGACGGCGTAGTAGATCGTGACCTTGTTCCCACGAGGCCAAGCGAGTATGGCGCCGGGAAACGCTGCATCCTTAGCCGTAGCCTCCAAAGCTGTGTGCCGATCGGAAAGCGGGCTTGGAGCAAAAGCCCGAAATGCCGCTAAGACGCTTTCGGCCTCGGATGCGGCAGCGCCAATCATCGGCCGTGCCCCCACTTCTCCTCAAGCTGGATCCGCCGCTCGGCCACTGCGGCGGGATCCCGCCGAAGCAGAACGTGCTCGTCGTTTACGGTGATGCCGCTCCATGTAAGATTCATGGATCCAGACAAGACATAGCCGTCGCCCAGTATGCCCTTCTCGTGAAAATCGGGCGTGACGAGAACCCGCACAGCGCCGCCATTGGCGCTTCCTAGCGCTCGCATCTTGTCCACAAAGCTCACGTTGTGCGGATGATCCCGGGTGAGCACGATCACCTCGCAGCCTTTGTTGGCCAGGGCCTCGATCACAGCCGACAAGCGAATGGCAGCAGCGGGCCAATCCGGCTGCAGCGCGGAGAATTGTCGAGCTTCATTGTCGAGGATATCGATGTCTGTGATCCAGCCGAAACCGAGCCAAAGTCTGCGGCTAGGTGACAACAATTCGATGGCGAACAGAGACTGGAGAAGGTCTCGGATAGCCCGCGTCTGACCTGGGCCTGTGAGATCCCTTGAAGCGGTCATACCTGCTCCTGCACGACCAGGGTGGCGACCCATCCGGCGGGATGGCTTTCGACACGTTCCACCCGAGGGAAAAATTGCAGAAACCCGACGTCGACAGGGTCCAGAAGTACCTCCAGGAGCGCGGTTCGGAAAGCAGCGGCGGCCGCCGCCGGTGCGAACAGTTCCGCCGACCCTTCCTCAGCTAGCGCCTCTCCGAGACGGGCTCGCCATTCCACATCGACCAGGGATACTCGCCGCCCGGACCGCTCAAGGAGCGCTCGCGCAAGTCGGGGGTCAGCGTGTCGTCGCGCGGCGTATGGACTGTAGGACTGAAGCGCCCGTTGGCTGGTCTCCACACCGCGTGGCCAGAGCACGTTTGCGAGAAGTTGCGTTGCCTCGGCGTGATCCAGTTCGTGGGCAGACCCGACCACAATGCGCAACCGCGCCCGGACATTCGGATCCACGCCAAAGACATGGGCAATCTCGCGAACGCCCACCGCGACGCCGATCCGCGTCTCAAGATCCCTCCAGCGCGCCAACAGGCCATGTAGCAAGCCATCAAGTTCCGGTCCATTCATGGGCGTCAGAAGTCGTGCATTCAGCGAAACACTGAGGGCATGGCCAACGTCAAGCCCGCGCGTAGCGAGCAACTGGTAGAGGCGGGCGCGCAATCCTTCCCTCTCGGTGTGGCCGGAAGCACTACGAAGCAGCGCGACCGCTGCACGCACGTCTCGATCGGTGTGCACCAGTTCCACGAAGGCTTCGAGGCCGTTCGCGGCGACTTCGAGGTCGGTCGGGGCTAGCGCCCCTTCCATTGCTCGAGCAAGCAGCCGCGGCTCTTCAGCGGCTCGCTCGGCTATGGCCTGCAGCACACCCGCGCCACCTAGCGTGGTTTCACTGATCCAGATCGTCGGCGACGTAGCATGTTCGGTGTCCGCTACAAGCGAGTCGGCGGAAATGTGTCGCGGTGCCATAGCAGCGCACGCTTGGAGGACAGCTTCCGTCAGCGTCGCGACCACCGTGTCGACCATCCAAGCCCGAAAGGCGCGGGGCTCGGGTTCGCTCGCCTGCTCGGAGAGAGTTCGAAGGCGCTGCAGGACCTCGTCCCGGTTCATGACGTCGGTCAACGCCTGTTCTTGGCCGCTGAGGTGGCCGTCAGCATGGGTAGTGGGAGCGTCGTCCGGGCCGCCATCTTCGCCGTCAAGATCACTGACGGCCTGATTCTGGAAGATAACGGCCATAGCCAAGCGCAGGCGGTCCACCGCGTCAGGTTGGTCCAAGATGGATACCGCAGCAGCGGAGAGGCCGACGTTCTGATCTACCGAGTCCACAAGTGCAGCAGAGAGCAGGATTTGATGCAGCCATTCGCGCTGAAACGGGTCCACGTCGCTGGGCATTTCCGGGTCGTGCAGGATCAGGTGCCGGAAATAGGCGGACCGGCAACCGGCGAGTGTGTCCGTCGGCAGTGTCAAGGCCGCCTTTTGTAGAACCAGATCAAGGTTCAGCTGAAGGCTGAGCGCGTCGACCTCAATTTCAAAGCCGATCGCCGCGGTCGCGCCCTCGTCGTCGACAAAGCGATACCTAATGCGTCGGTCGCCGCTCTGTCTGCGTAGGATGGCTTCACCGCCCGGGGCAAAGCGACGAACGCCGATATTGCTCCGGTGTCGGTGCAGGTAGAAAGAGATTTTGGAAACGTGCCTCCGCCAAGGACTGCGCGGGCCTAGCTCGATGCAGAGTGGGTCGCCCTGCGGCACAAATTCAGAACGCCAAACAAACGAACCGTTGGACGTCGGCCCCGCTATATGCCGGGCTGGCGCTTGCAGCCGAACCCGCCACGGACGGTACACGTGAAACGCCCCCTCCGGGGTCACAAAGTCCCCAATATATTCGGAGAGTTCCGCATACTGACTGATTAAAAGGGCCTGGTCGTCGATGTCCGGATCAAGGGGCGACCAATGGTGGAGCCCGCCCCGTTCAACGGCGAAGCGGCGGGTCACGCGGCCCGGCGCCAACTGGGCGAGGGCAGCGGCAATGGGCATCCCCCGCTGCTTTTCGTCTAACTGTACCGTGGCCGGGGGCAGTACGACTGTTACTTCTGGGAGGTTAAGATCGCTAAATAGGTTGCGGGCCACGAAATCGGGCAGCGGATGCCACTCCGTATGGAGATCGAGCATCCCGTCGCGTGGCGGGTGTGCGAGCCGCCAGTTTCGATGGAGCCGCCGGGACAGAGTAGGGATGGCATCTAGCAGCAGTGATCGGGGCGGCTGCCATAGGAGAGTCTCGACCGTGGGTTGGTCAATCTTCAGAGCGCGGCGAAGGTGTTGCGTTAGGCTAGCGATTGCCGTGGGCTCGCCACGACTGAGGTCGAGAAGTTTTTGTTTGGCGACTTCGCGCAAGGCATCGCTTGCGCTCGCTCTGTCACCCTGCGGCCGGCTCAGGACATCCCATGCCCAGCCGCGTCCCTGTTGACCGGCCTGATCCGCTATCCAATCGAATAGCGCATAGGTTGCCTGCATCCGAAGCACATATTCGTTCTGAACGGGCAGTGGTTGGGCGGGAAGGACGGGATCAAAAAGATGTTCGTAGGCTTGAAACGCGACCCGATCCCGTCCGTAATCGCTCAGCACCGTGACGGTTAATGGGCGCATACCTCTACTTCGCCCAGCGCGACCGCGGCGCTGGAGGAAGGACGCCGCGTCCTTCGGCGCCTTATGTTGCAGCACTGCGCCCACTCGCGCATCATTGTACCCGACCTCCAAAGACGCCGTGGCCACCACAACATCGGCATTTCCGAGCACGCCTGCATCTTCGGACGTCGTTCGACCCACCAGCAACGGTTGATC
Organism: Mesorhizobium sp. M0938; assembly: GCF_040319125.1. Lineage (NCBI taxonomy): Bacteria > Pseudomonadati > Pseudomonadota > Alphaproteobacteria > Hyphomicrobiales > Phyllobacteriaceae > Mesorhizobium > Mesorhizobium sp. M0938. The sequence continues at coordinate 425,407 of NZ_JAMYNS010000001.1, forward strand.
CAGCCTCCGACCGATGTCCTCGCTTACCCGCCAGTTTTGTCCATCTAACTCGCGTCGTGCGAAGTCCGCCTCACCCGGTAAGGGCCGCCTTAGCGCCGCTAGGGGTTGCGTGCCACCCCGCGGTCTACCGAATATATCCAGACCTTCGGCGTCCCGGAGATTGTCAAACAATCGGTTGATCACGTCGAGGTTGTCTGTGAACGCAAACAGGCGGCTGCCGAAGCGGCCGCCTGAGCGGCCGTTCTCAAGCGGGTCTAGCATGCGTGACAGGAGCATGGCCGACTGGATCGAGGTGGAGAGTACGGAACTTCGCGACGCCGGATCGCTGCGCAGCAATACTTGGTATTCTGCCCCTTCCTTAACGAAGGTCGTTGGCGAAGCCTCCTCCACGAGACTTGGATCAAGACCAACGAGATCGGCGAAAAACTGCGTCGCCTGGCGCAGCGTCGCTGAGAGGCCTACGAAGGTGACGGGCGCGTTGACGGCATGGCGCCATCGCCTGAGTGTGAGAGCCGCCTGGGCTCCGGCCGTTCCAGTGTAAGTGTGGACTTCATCCAACAGAGCAAACAACGGCCGTCGGTCGCTGGGTTGGCCGACGCCGAACATCCGACGGGCATCCAGGTCAGATAGCCGCTGGTTCAACATCTCCGTAGTCGTGAAGAGGAGATCGGGCGGTTCTCGTCGCAACCGCTGCCGGGTGAGCACTATTTTGTTTTCATCGATCTCGCTGGCGCACCGTGGATTTACGCACGTCAACCGCTCGCGTCGGGCCGCAAGATCGGCTTCGGCCCAGATCAGATCTCCCCCACAGACCGTGCATGGCAGCCACGGGCAAACGAAAGACCCACCACGGCGCGTCCAGCCCCGGCTCTTCACGTCGGCCGGATCCGGATAGCCGGGTGTGGAACTAAAATAGGCGCCGATCCTGATCGGACGTCTCGGCGCGACCTGGACACCATCAAGCCGTCGAGCCGTCCGGTACGTCTCGGCAAATTGGTCCTTAAGTAGTTCGGTGCGCGGATAAACCGCTAGAGCTTTGGTCCAGTTCTCATTGACCCGCACCAATTCAGCGATTCGCGTGAGGGCAGGAAGGTAGAAGGCCATTGTTTTGCCAGACCCGGTGCCGGCTGTAACAATCAGGCCGAGATCTCCGGAACTATGCAGCAGGCGCTGCGCCGCTTCCTCTTGAAAATCGGCCAGCAACAAGTCTGCTCCGCTAAGAGCTTTCCAGATCTGTGTTCGAAGAGGCGTAGCCGTGTTGCCGGCGATCCGCCAAAAGACTTCACTTGCAGGCAAGTCGCGACTTGGATAACTGCGTCGTCGGATGTCGACGCGAAAGTCAGACACAAGCCGGGGCGCATTGGTCCACGGCGTGCTCGGAAAAATTTGGCGCAGGCGGCTGAGGAGGCGGACCGTTTCTGCAAAGCGGGACCTTAAGCGCCGTTGGTCCCCGGGCGCCCAGACCTCGACCAACAACCGGCCGCGGACTAGGGCATCAAGCGTTACCTCAGGATCGGCTCGCGTCTGAAGCGTATTGGTTATGATCTCGAGCGCTTCGGTTTCCGAGAACGACCCGTCTGCGAATCCCCAACGAAGCGAGCGCAGTTCGAAGCTCTCGAACGCCTCAAGGATTTCGTCCTCCATGCTCAGGTGGTCCTTCTGGATACGATGCGGAAGGCATCGCTCAGCTTGCGGTCCTCAAGCCAGGTTGCCACCTCCTCTGTGAAGTCGGAGAGGGCCGCCCCTTGTTGTCCGGCGGCGCGCAGAAAGCGAAGCACTTTCGCAGGCAGACCGTCGCCCGTCATGGTTCCGAGTTCAGCGTCTTTTGCTGAGCGTGCGGCCGTCAACTCCGCGAGTTTGCCGGCCACCTGTTCTGGATCCGGGACGCGACTGCGCAGGATGTTCACACGCTCGGCCACGGTTCGAATACGCTGGACGTGGCCGTGATAGTTGGGGATGGCTTCAAGTGCGCGAAGGACGTCTTCGCTTGGAAGATCTGCTTGTTCATCGACTGTCTCCGTCCAAGCAGAGAGCGCTAGGCGGTCGATCTCCTCGGCCACCTTCTTCACAGCCGGCAGGAATTCAAACCGGATACTCTCGTCCGCATTGCCCAAAGCCGCCCGATCTGCGCGGAAGGTCGCCAGGAGTTCCTCTGCGCGACGTCGGAGGCCTGGTAGAGGAAGGTGGGCATGGACAACGACGTTCTGGGCTTTGAGGCCCGCCCGGGATGCACATGCATTCGAAAGCGCCGTCGCAGGGGCCGACAACTGCGCAGCGCGGGTCGCGAAAACCTGCGCTTGATTGCTCGCCGCTTTCAAATCTTGGTGCTCGGCCAACGCAGCTTTCAGGGCAAGAGCGCGATCAAGTAGCATGCTCGACCTCGAACATGCGCAGTTGGTTGCTGATCGCGTCTAGGGACGTTTCGATCCTCTGAATGTCCGTCGCCACGGCCTGCTCTTGGGCCGACTGTTGGTCCGCCTGCTCCCGTAGGATGGTTTCGGATTGATCCAAAAACGCCTGCGTGGCTGCGATCAGTTCTCTCGCGGCAATGACCGCACCACGCCGCCCGCGGGCAAACGCGCAAATCATTCCAACTGCGTCCGGAGCGTCCCGCAGCATGCGCGAAGCTGACACAGCATCATCAAACTGAACGCTGTCGAACCGCCCGAGGGCCTCCTCCAACTTGCCTGCCGATCGACCGGCCAAACCCGTTCCAACTAAGCTCGTCCTAACATCTGCGAGAGTCGTCACAATCGTTAGTTTCTTTGTTTCCGGCCCAAAGGCGGCCTCCACCTCGCTGAGCCAGGACAATCGGTCGGCTTGCTCGACGTTCGCCGCCGGTTCCAACGCCGCTGCAGTCTTCCGGTAGAGATCTGCCGCCTTGCGAAGGAGGTCGAAGTTTATGTCCGAGGGCGGCTTGAGCGTGAGGCGCCATCCCTCAGCCCGCACCCGCTTGAGCGCTGCGATAGGAACAGCGGGATCCACAAGAGTGCCTACTTCGCCACCCTTGCTCCCGGAACAAAAGGCCCGCAGAACCTCAATGAGCCCGGTGCGGCCGGTGTAAAGGGTGCCGTAGACTCGTCGCAAATCATCACTCACGGCCTGAATTTCCTCCGGCCACTCGGCCGTGAAGAGTGCAGCGACGTCCGACGTCAGCTCGGCGTCCGCCTTGATTTTGCCGTTCAATGCCGCAGCGACTGCAAGCAATTCTGCTGCGGCCATCGCATGGGACCAATCGGCCGTAGCAGCAGTCAAATTACGGACTTGGCCAACGACATCATCGCGCCATGTGGACAGACATTGAAGGAAGGCCGCGAGTGCCTGCGATCCGCCTTGAAAATCCCAAGTGCCGTCTCTCTGGGCTCGCAGCAGGCCTTGCAGTGCAAGTGCTGTGCGGTCGAATTCGGCCGCGCTTGCATTCGCGCCCGGAATTTCGACCGAGACCAGGGAGTTTATCGCGGCTGTACTTTGGCGCGTGAAAACGACCGACCGCCGTCGGAATGGGCGAGGGCTGTCGGCGCCACAGAAGGTGCTGCGCTCTAGTCCAAGCCCATCCCAATCGATAGAGTCGGCGATTGCGTCGAACAAGAGCGGTCGCAACTTATCAGCAGCGTTCTTCAGCGTGTCCCCGGTTGCCCACGCTTCGATCTCACGCTCGTCTCGTGTACGCATGTCGGGAGCCGGTTGGTCCTTCTGAGGTCCCGGCTCCTCCGCAGTTTCCCTCTGCTCTTCTCTCTCTGCCGCATCAGGGATTTCAGGAGCGCTGAAGGCGTCCCGAATACCTGGCGGAAGATTCAGAATCGCTCCTGATCCGTCCCAAAGCTCCAACAAAGCGCCAAGACGCCCTTCTTCACCGGGCATTCGCCTTCGGAGCGTATCTCGCGTCGTCGCCGAAAGACCTCGAAACCCCCCCAGTTCGTCCAACAGCGCACTGGGTGGGAAGTGGCCGCTTGCAAGGGATGGCCCGTGATTGTCGAGCACTTTAACCAGCACATTGGTTTGCAGGGCGCGCGGATTGAAAGCCTCCTGCATCCGCTCATCAGCTCGCTCAGTCATGTTCCACAGCGCTGTGGATGTGAAGGGATAGAGGCCATGGCCGATCGTCGTGGCGCCGAAGGCATCATGGCAGGACGACATAAATGAGCACTCCTCGCAGGCGTTTGGAAGCGGGCTCGCCGATCCAAACGAGTCCCATTCCTCTAGGCGCCCTAAACCAAGGCGAACGGCGTTGAGATACGGGCCCGCGAACGCCGCAAGAGAGGAACGATCCATCCGGCCGGACGTCTGCCGGCCAACGGATTTGTCCATATCGACCAAGAAGCTCATTCGCGTATACACGGTCTCGACAACTTGTTCGAAAAAGCCCGTCGTTACCGCAATCGCCCACCGAAGCCGGCAAAGTCTGTTTTCGGAATCCCCCTGTTCGATCATCGCCTGTAGCAGCGCACGATCGAGACCTTGGAGCCTTGCAAAATCCTCGATCAGGAGAACTAGTTCGCGGCCCTCGACGAAGAGTTGCCGGCGCAGATCGGCCATCAGTCCTATCAGGCGGTCGCCAGAGAAACTGAGAGTCCGCATGATTGCCGAATTGAGGCAGTCATTGATGATAGCCACAGCCATCTGCAGGGCTTCTGGCACTCCGTAGAGGTAGTGAAGGGCTTGCTGAGCGAGTTTGGCCGCCTGACCAAAGTCTCGTGGATCGACCGGAAGATCGTCAGCGGTGAACCGACGCCGTTCGTCGACGGGACGGTATGCGGTCGGCGCGGCGAAGACGTGATCGACCAACTCAGAAATGATATTCCCATCCTGCAAGAAATGCTTCTGGCGAAAATAAACATCCTGAAAGAGATACGGAAGTACCTTGATAAGCTCCCGTTCTAGATCGAGGTCGGGCGAAGCGGGCAAGGGTACCTTTTCACCAATTGCGTACGCGATCTCGTTTAAAAGTCTTTCCTTTTGGCCCGCACGTGTCGCGGTCGCATCACCAGTTCTTTCCAGCACCTCCCGAAAGCTGGTCTGCCTTTCGGGGACGAGTTGCTCGATGATCATCTCAATTATCGAACGCAGGCTGGTACCGGCCTTTGGGATCACCAAGACGAGGCGGTCTTCTGACTTCGGAATGTTCAGTTTCAACCAGTGGATCAGGTGGGACTTTCCCGATCCACTACGGCCATATACGGCAAGTCTCGAATAGTTGACCTCCGGTCGAAGGAATTCGCGCAGCAGATCCTCTTGAGACATCCCGGTAAAATGGCTTGGGGCGAGGTCCTGGAACGCTGTTCCCATGGGGGGCGAAACCTGCAATGTACAATCGCTGTGTACAGCGCGGAATGTCGCGGGCGACACTGCTTCGGCCTCGGTGTTAACGACCGCGGTGACACCCGTCGGGCTCCAACAGAGATAATTCTTCACGCGCGCTCGCCCTTATAAATCACCCGACTGAGCCGACGCGGTGCATCTGCGCCGAAATCCATCACCATGGCCTGCGCGTCAGCACGAGCGTCTAGGTGGATCAGACCCAGTTGCTCAAGCCTTATGAGCGCGAAACTCGTGGATTGCGACAGCCGTTGGGGTTGGCGGGCGAACGCGGGACGACAGCGGCCTTCGACTTCGCTGCGGACCCTGCCTTCCTCGAAGACCGGCGACACGCTAGCCAAAGATTGCAGGAAGGTTCCGATCGGCGCCTCCTGCCCCTTGGAGAAGACTCTTGGGAGCAACCGGCGCAGCGCTACGGTGGGATCTGGGACCATGGAGCGCGCCGCCAGGGCCTCTCCAAACCCGAGGTAGCGGCACCAATAGGTAAACGCATTCCAACGATCCTTATTCGTTAGGTCATAGACATCCCCCTCGTCACCTAACTGTTTCTGGATGTCATCCTTCTTAGTGACGCCGAATTGCAGAGGAAGCTTTACTGATTGCATCAGGAACCAAGCTATAGCTCTCGCGAACGCCGCCTCGCCGTCGTCGTCAGGAGCCGAAACTGAAAGCAGAACGGCCTCTAAGGACGCCAGGAATGTGGCTTCTGTAAACTCGCGACGAGACGACAGAGAGGAGGTTAGGCGCAGCTTGTCTCCGTCTTCTTCAATCAGGCGCAAGTCCTTTGCAGCCTTCAGCGTCTGTCGAAAGATGACCGTTGGTTCAGCAACGTTGCGCCAGAGTGGCTTGGGTGAACAAAAGGCCAGCAATCGTTCTGGCGTTTCACCTGAGGTTCGCTCGCTCAGTACGGACACCAAGAGGCGGACCCTGCTCGGCGTCGCTTCCATGCTACCGATGATACTCACGCTCTTAGCCTCGCATGGAAAACGTCATAAGCAAGCGACCGACCCGCGTTAGTGGCTTGAAGCGGTACGCCAGATCGGCTCGGATCTGTAAGCGTGAGAGGTGCTACGACGATCCGCTCCGCCCCGACCCGGCATGGCGCGAGATCGAGCGCTTCCAACTGCGCTCCCTCGGCAAGCAGCACAAGCTCAGGACCCGTCGGAAGTCGGCGCTGAGTTATGCGCTCGACGTGCGCTACAAACACCGGCCGGTCGCGGCAAACATCCTGCGCTTCTTTGGCCAGAAGGGGGATTTTTCCGACGATCACTAGGTTATGTACCCCCTCTGCGACCAAGCTCTCCAGAATTTCACCAAAGCGTCTACGAAACCTAAGGTTTATTGCCTGAGAATCATAGAAGACAAGCAGCCTATTAGCTTGGTCGAGCAGGCTGGCTAGCCGGCCAGAACCGAGGCCTCTTGAAGGCCATGGGGATGCTGGTTCCAGCCGAGGACGTTCGGGCGCCTGCCAGCTCTTGTCTACCCGGCAAAGCCGGCAGCGGCTACAGGAATGCGCTTCTGGACCTGCCTCGTAGAGACGTCGAAACAAGGTTGCGGGACATGCAGCGTCAGTCAGAAACTGATGCATTAGTGAAAGGCTGGTCTGGCTGGCAGCGGCGAGATCGCGACGGACGGGTTCGACGCGATCCACCCAGGCGTCTTCACGCAAATGATCAAACTCAAGAATACGGATCCGTTCATAGGAACCCTTCTTTCCTTCTGGAGGTTCGTCAGAGCCCATCAATTGGATGAGGTTCGAACGCGCCATTAGGGTGAGTACGCGGGCGTTCCAGTCACTGTTTCGCTCGCCGCGCATATCGATGTCATCAGGCTCGTTACTCGGGGCGACGTCCAAGGGGACGACGTATTCATCCACCCCATCTGCCGTGCGGCTTTGCTCAAACATGGATCGCCAGCGCTGCCGCCCGCGGGGCAATCCGATTACGAGTTTCTGGTTGATGTGTTCGGCGATCGCACCGTCCCCGTAGGCGGGCATGACGAGGGACAAACATGTTCGTCCATCACGCCCACCCCGACCCACTTCTTGATAAAAGCGGTCCAGCGTCTCTGGCACGCAGGCGTGCAACACAGACCGAACATGGCGGTAGTCGATCCCAAGCCCAAAGGCGGAGGTCGCTACCACCAAGTCAACTTTCCCTTCACGCCAATCGCCCAGAATCTTCTCGCGCTCTCGGTTTGGGGTCTCGCCATGCACCATCCTAAGGCTACGGAAGCCTGCCGCATGCAGCAGCGTGAACCATGCCTTTGCATCGACCACACGTGTGGCGTACAGAATCGCTGGGCGAGGAACATGGTGCAGGGCTTCGAGGACGCGGGACTGCCGATCAAGATCGGTCGTTGACTGAGCCACCCAGTAATCAGGCTCCGACCGCAGTCGGATCGCTGCGACCTCCGCAAATGGGCTCGCGCCAGCGAACAACGTTTTCAGCATTGCGATCGTTGCCGGTGTCAGGGTGGCCGATAGCAGAATCGTCCTAGCCCTATTTTTCGGCGGAGAGGCGTCGACGAGCTCCTGACGAATTCCACCAAGAGTTTGAAATTCTGTTCGGAAGCCAGTGCCCCATCCATCTACCAGGTGGGCTTCATCGATGACGATGGCGCGAAGCCTGCCACGCTCGGCAGCACGATGCAGCGATCGCCGCAAGGGACCGCAGACCGCTTCCGGCGAGGCGACGCAAAGGCCTTGACTATCCTCATCTATGCGGGCGACTAGGATCGCATTGCTCAAAGCCTCGCCCCCGCGATAGGCAATAGGAGCGACAAAGCCCCTTTCAACTGCGGAATTCTCCTGATCAATGGCCAATGCCACTGTTGGTGTGACGACAAGGACAAGCCCCGGCTCGCGCTGGTCTTGTTGCCCAGTGAAGCCAATTCGCTCAGCCAGCTGAAAGATTAAGCTCTTACCCTCGCCCGTGGCCAAACCCACAGCCAAAGTAGCACCCGGAGGGGTCGAGAGCGCCGCGCGGACGGCTGCGCGTTGCCCCACGCTTTGGTAGGTATCGTGGCCGAGAGCCGCAAGAAACGGATCTCCCTCCGTCCGAGCGTCTTCACCGAAATTCTTTGGCTGCTCGGCCGCCGCATAGCGATCAACCCCCTCGGTCGGCGTAGATCCTAGCCAAGCGGGGCGCCAGGGCGTGAGGTTTATTTGTAGACCTCGCGGCAAAGGATGAGCGCGAAGACCGACGACATTCCAGTCCGTAAAGTCGAGCAGAGGAGATTCTTCTCCTAGGGTGCAACTCGCGGATGGTCCTTCGCGTTGGGCCGTCTCGTGGCTCAGCGCCTGCCGCAGGAGCAGCGCGAGGTCGAGAGGGGAGCGGCCTGCAGGATGCAGCATGGCTCGCCGCAGACGATCAAAGGATGGGTTGTCGGGTGACACCCACGGCTCTTGCGCTTCCCCGCTGAGCAGGCGTCCTAGGGCGGCAAAAGCCCGTGCTCCCCTTAGGGTCATGCCAGCCCAGCCCGTGACGGAGTTCGGCTTGAAAGCACAAAGAAACCGATCGAATCCAGGCGCACCCTAGGAGCACGAACCGCCTCGACAACCGCCCTCGCTTCCGCGATCCCTTGGCTGTCCTGGCGACGGGCCCGGCGCCGAAAATCCTGCTCTGCAAGACGCACTGCCTCAGAGGTTTGGGCCAGATAGTCGGCCTGCTTCCGCAATATAGCGTCGGCGTATTCGCGAATCTCGACACAGGTGGCGGCAAATACAGAGGGCTCAACGATACGGGCAAAAATGTCGGAGCGGCTCGACAGGTTGATGTCGCGCGTCCCGTTTGACGCCTGCTCCCGCACATAGGGGCGTTTGAGGATATCCAGCAAATGCGGTGGGGCTGCCAGCCCTTTCGGATCGAGGTGGAATTGCATCGTCCATGGCGAGAGGAACGACTGTGCTCGGCGGGAAAGTCCGTCCACGTCAGCAGAACGGAATACCTCAAGATCCTTGCTGATTTGGGCCTCGACAACAAAGCAAAGGCGGAAGCCACTCCAGGCGATGTCGCTGCCTTCCAGACTGGGATCGACGCGCCATGTAGCAAACGCTGAACCGCGATCATCCCACCTGAGAGCCCGTTCCATGGCGTCGATAACGCGAGCCCCCGGCCTTAAAAGAGCCGCACCTCGCCGGGAGGCGACACGCCGCCGCCAAGTGAGCGGGCGCTCCCGCTCGAGCCCGAACTCGCGCTCCCACGGTTCCCTAGGCAGAAGGGTCTCTTTCACCCAGTCGTACCGGAACGGATCCGCCTCATTCTCCAGACGCAACCGCTTCAATTGCAATCCCTTCAACAGCCACCCCTCCGCCGCGAGTTCGAGCATCTTCTCATCGGCCTCCGCGTCCTCGATGGCCTCAATCACTTTCCCAGCGTCATCCGCCAGCGCCACCGCATCCAAGGCGTACTGTTCATCTGCAAGCTGCCGCGCTTCCTGCAACCTGTTCCGAACCGGCTCGATCATTTCGCGAAGGCCGGTTGCGCCGCCTTCGAGGAAAGCTTGCGCAATTTCCGTCTCAAGTCCGTCCAGGATAAATTGAACGTCGCTCGTGGACCGCTCGTAGATCCCGAACCCTTTGGTCAATAGTTCCTGCCACGCCGCCCATGGGCTTGCATCGTCATCGCTGGGAAGAAGGATTCTCTGCCGAACCATTGGTTTAGTGCGGCCGAATCGATCCAACCGGCCAATCCGCTGCTCCATTCGGATCACCGAGAAGGGAAGATCCAAATGCAGCAGGGCGTCGGCGAAGTTGAGATTGAGACCTTCCTCTCCGGCGCGATCGCAAATCAGTACCGAGATGTTTGAGTCCGTGCGGAAGCGCGCGATGGCTGCGTCTATGTCGGAATTGGTGGAGGCCTCCGTGAAGGTTAGTGCACTCTCGCCCCGTTCAGCCAAAGCAAAAGCGAACGCGGCCACGGTCTCCGGACGCGACGCGAAGGCGACAATCTTGGGATGGCGTTCGCCTTGGCTGTGCAGGCGCCGGCGCAAGGTCACCAGACTATCCGAAGCTACCGCCGCCGCATTGCGGGTCCCAGGATACCGACCCGCGATGGCCGCCACGGCGGCTGGCAACGTTACGTCAGCAGCAGCCGCGTCCAGATTGAAACCGATAGCCTCCACTTGCTTGAAGAGATGTCTGGCCGCTTCAGCGCGCCCAGCGGCACAGTTGTCGGGATCCAGTTCGGCACCGACGTCCTCCCGCCAGTCTTCGATCGCTGCCAATATGTCAGGCCAGCGAAGGTCTTCGTCTACCTCTTCTAGGACGTGTTCCCGTCGGCCATCCACCAGTTGTCCGCGCGGGCGAAAATAGAGTACCGCATCGCTGCGTCGGGCGCGCACTAGACGTTGGTGCACGCGATACGTGTCAGCCAGATGCTGGCGTAAATCCGCGGTGGCCGCGGTAGCCTCTTCCCCACCCGCCACAATCAAGTCCTTCAGCCCTCCAACAAGTTCGTCCTCAGGGATGCGGCTCCCGATTTCGATGGCCGCGCGCCTTACCATCAGCACCGGGGCGTCATCGGACAGGCTCATGAGCAGCCGCCCAAGATCGCGGCCGATCTGCAGTCGCATCTCCAGCTTGGATACGTCCTCGGGTCCGTAGGTCTCTGGATCGAGGAGGTGAAGAAGGTCGAGGAGTCGCATTGGATCGCCAAGGACAGGGGTCGCTGTCAGAAGGAGCAGCCGCGGCGTGGCGTGGGCTTGGCGGCGCAACGCCCGATTCAGCGCTTCATCCGCCAAGAGGCTGTGAGCTTCATCCACGATCAAGAGGTCTGCGGGCAGCCTGGCCTCATCGAGTTGGCTGAAGGCAAGGTACTCGACGCGTCCGGGGAACTCGCCGAGGCCACAGCGATCCTCTAGTTCAGTTCGCCACTGGCTGACCAGGGGCGATGGTGCGAGCACGCGAATGCATCGATCGGGATCATCGATTAGGCATTGGCGAGCGATAACCCCCGCTTCGATCGTCTTTCCCATACCGACCTCGTCGGCCAACAGATAGCGCTGGACGGAATCGGTGAGCACGCGACGGACGGCTGCAAATTGGTGCGGGACCAGTTCAATTCTGCTGGATAAGAAGGCCGTGAGACCTTTGCTAGCCCCCCTCAAAGCCACCGAACTCTCCAAAGCGGCCCAACGTCGATCATGCAGAAACTGACTCTCGCCGCCACCGCGGGCGAGCACGTCGCTAGGGTCGGCGTGTGGTTCGAACACCCGTACCTGAAGGCGATTTTCCTTGAAGTCACCAAGGTGATTATTCGGAAAGCGAACCGTGTACTCCACCCACGGCATACCGGAGGGATCGTAGTCGACTACCCTGCCGATTGCCCAGCCCTTGGGAGTTTGCACATAGACACGGGTCTGCGGTCCCAAATAGGCGCGGCCTAAATCGGACCTGTCGAAACAGCACTCTTCGATCTCGTCAATGGAGTGGAACAGGGCGACTCGGCACTGTTCTCCCTCGATGGCAAGCAGCCTGCCGGTACCCCGCCGTCCCGGAAGGCTGACAAACATACCAGGCGATAACTTCGAATCCGACACAAAAGCCCCTCGTACCTCACCTAGGCCCACTCCGGGTCCCGGTACAAGCGGGGGAGCCTCGAGCGCGAGAGGCTTAATTGGCTCCGAAAAGGGCGTTCAAGTGAATCAGCAAGTTGATCCAAAGAACGCTGGGGACGTTAAACACTAAGCAACTGGAATGCTACCTTCGCCGGGAAAGATGCACAACATGTTGCCGATGGGAACTGGGAGAACTCTTACGGCGTCTTCCAGCGTGTGAAACCGTTCGCTCGAAGTTCGCAAGCTGGGCAGACTCCGCATCCGCGACCCCATTCGTGGGTTGTCTCGATGTCCCCCTGATAGCAAGTCAAAGTGCGCTCCCGGATCAAATCAACGAGAGCCGCTCCCCCCAGTCGCTCGGCAAGTGCCCATGTCTGTGCCTTGTCTATCCACATGAGCGGCGTCTCAAGAACGAAACGGCGCTCCATGCCAAGGTTGAGTGCGACCTGGAGTGCTTTCACTGTGTCATCACGGCAGTCCGGATAGCCAGAAAAGTCTGTTTCACAAACGCCGGTCACAACATGCTTGAGACCTCGACGGTAGGCGACAGCAGCCGCAAACGTGAGGAAGATAATGTTCCGCCCGGGCACGAACGTGTTCGGCAACCCGGATTCGGTCGTTGCGATTTCAACTTCACGGGTCAAAGCAGTTTCGCTGATCTCGCCCAGCACGGATAGATCCAGCACCCGATCCTCCCCGAGCTTGGCGGCCCATTTCGGAAAATCACGCTCCAAGCCAGCTCGGAAAGCGCCGCGAGCGTCCAACTCGGCGCGATGGCGCTGCCGATAATCAAAACCAATAGTCTCCACGCGCTCGAACCGATCTAGGGCCCAAGCCAGACATGTTGCGGAATCTTGACCGCCCGAAAAGAGTACGAGTGCGGTAGAATCGGACATCATTGAGCGTCCGTGCCATAGAAACTACAAGCCCCGGTGTCGCTATCGCGTCTTACGGTTACGCGCCATAAGTTCGGACAGATTGGCGCAACTTTCCGCCAGATCCACGACGAAAGGTTTTCCATCGTGGCGGGTCCAAGATCATTTATCTCATCTAGGAAACGGTGATCGAGACCGTCGCGAGCCTCTTCGAGGGCTTGATCGAGCAGCCCTAGATCGATGACCATGCCGCTCTCTGGGTCAGGGCGACCGCGAACTACTACTTCTGCGCGGTAGGAATGGCCATGAATCCTACGGCTCGGCTCGACGTCGATGGTGCGGTGAAGTGTGTGCGCTGCATCGAACCGAAACTCCTTGCTGAGTTCGTACATTATCGAATCCCCATGAATTTATGGGTCTGCAGAGACAGACGCCAGTGTGGATGTTGCAGACAATAAGCTATCGCCGCCGCTGTATTTGCCTCGAGTTGGGGGCCGTCGAGTGGCTGCAGGAGGAAGTGGTCAAACGCGAGTTTCTCAAAGGCCTCGGGATCTAGACCGGCTTGCGGAAACACCAGTTTCAGCTCATTCCCCGAAGTTTGCGCCAAGGTTGTCGCCCCCTTGGGGCTAACGGTAATCCAATCAATCTTGTTGGGGGCCGCCAGCGTGCCATTAGTCTCTAAGGCAATTTCGAACCCGCGATCATGGAGTGCCGACACAAGCTCATCCCCCACCTGCAGAAGCGGTTCACCGCCTGTGAGAACGACGAATCGTCTGGACGCTCCACCGCCCCACATATTCTCAATTCCGATTGCCAAAGAAGACGCATCGTTGAACCGTCCACCGCCAATGCCATTGACGCCAACAAAATCGGTGTCACAAAAATTGCAGGCGGCTTTCGCTCGGTCGCGCTCCCGGCCACTCCATAGGTTACAACCCGCAAAACGGCAGAAAACGGCCGGCCGCCCAGTGTGACGACCTTCGCCCTGCAGCGAATAGAACATTTCTTTTACTGCGTAACTCATTGCTTTCAGGCTGCCCTTGCGGATTCGGCCAGGCGCCGCTTGATAACCTGGACTAGGTGAAACGATAGTTGGCGGACATCGGTTGGAACGTTCTGGAGCCCGTTCCAACGTCGGCGCTCGGCTCCGAACTCCCACTCGCCCTCGCTCCAAGCGGTCTTTCCCTTCAGCAGTCGCAAGCCACTGGCGAATTCGTCACGCGTAGAGGCACCTGTAACGCTGTTGAGAAAGTCCATGACATATCCGAGAGCGACAATGCCTGTGCCATGAACCAACCGGGAGGTTTTGGGCGTCTTGCCGGCCCAGTCTTCTGTGAAGACGTGTTGAACTGCATGATAGAACTCGCTCATCATTGTGACGCCATGATCAAGCAAGAGCTTGTCTTCGCCGGCGTAAAGCCGCAGCGCTCCGTCACTCAACGAGTTCATAATAACGCGCTGCAGCACTGTGTCCCGGATGACCCCCTTTGGATTGGTTTGCTGCTTGATTAGTCCCCTCAGCGACGAGCCCTTGCGATAGTTAAGAGCCTCGGTGGCAAGAGCCGCTTGCGACCGGCTCGACATGCGGTGCGGCAGATCTCCTACCTTGGGGAGCAGTTCGTAGACCAAGGCCTTCGGTAGCGGGCGCGTGTTATTCACGAGGATGAACTGCTTTTGCAGTTCCTCCTCGGTCTCGCAGAGAAAACCCGACACGAGCACCTCAAAGTCACGGCTTCGCAGTTCCGAAAGTGCCGTAAAGCGTTGTTGCCCGTCGACGATCCAACCCGGCGGTCCGTTGGACGTATCGATCACTAGTTGGCAGAGTCGACTTTCCGGGTTTGCTGCTGGCTCTAGCCGAGCGTGACCCATGAACGCCACCACGATGGCGTTGGGTAAAATCGAGTTCGGCTTTTCAAGATAATCTCGGATTTCGCGAATATGGCCTGCGATTTGTGGCCTCTGGAAACCCTGGAGCGCCCCGCCGTCATCGCGCCCCGCCCGCTCGATTCGAGCGATGCGCGCCACTTCAGTGGCATTTGCAATAAACGTAAAAACCGTCAGCTTTTGGCTTTGAACCGGCGCGAGCGCGTCAAACCGAAGAATATGGTTGTTGCTCATAGGCTCTCCTGCCGAAATTCGCTGAGGTGGGTGTGAAAGACATGGAGGTTATGGATGCCGCGTCGCTTGTTGCGATTTGACGTACGGAAGATCACAGCCTCCACGCCGCTCTCCCGACAAACTCGGCAGCTACATCGCTCCCAGGGACGGTCCCCAAGGGTGTGGGCGTAGACCTTGCGCTGTCGGTTTGCGGCATCGGCACGACGACTTGGTGACGCCTCATCGTGCCAGTTCAAGGCGGCCCAATACTCCATCACGGCATCAAGGCTTTGGTCCAGGGTCGCGCCTCCCTCGGCATAGGCGCGCACGCCGAGAAGCGCGGCGTCCTCGAGGCGCCTTGCATCTTCCTGGTTGAGGCTGCCTTCGAGCGCTTTATGCTTGAGTTTGTTGTTCTGAGTGGCCTGCGGAATACGAATTGCGGTGTAGTAAGAAAGATCGCCGTCAGGCGTCCGCACCCAGTAATTCTTCCGGGCATCCTTGAAGGCGCGCAAGAGCGGTGACGTCGTGTCGAAACTGGTTACGCGGTATTGCTCCAGTACAGCAAGCTCTTCGATTTTCCCGAATCCGAGAAGATGCAGCCGAACTCGATCAGGGAGAGTCTCACGCAGCGCTTCTAGGACCCGGCGAATCTGGTCGATCCTCAACGGCACAGTGCCGCCGATGGCTAAATAGTCGTATCCCATGCTGGCTAGGCGGCCTGCGGCCTGCGCCATACTCTCAGCCGACCATCCCTGGATTACGCCCATCGGAGTGAAGCCCGAGCCTACGCTTGCGGCGGATTTGTAGAACTCGGTCGCATTCTGAAGAGTGATTTCGTAGCGACGACGCACATCCTCTGGCACGTCCTCCAAGGTTCGCTTCAAACCCGGGTCGTCAAAGTCAAAGATAAGGTGATCGGGCGAACAGCCGTGTGTGAAGCCGCCATCGGCATAGAATTCTGCTGTGTCGTCGGCGCTATAAGGTGGCTCCGAGAGATTCCGGTAGGTGAAGGCGCCGCAGTCGCCCATCATCAGGCTTCCCGGAAATCGATCGAGCGGATAGCGGAGAAAGCGTCGTGCGCCCTCGCGACGAAAGCGCATCAACTGTGCTTCCGAATATTTGCCTGGCTGCCGCGCGTCGCCCACGATGCCGCGGGAAACCAAGATTCCGTCGTACGGTGCATGCTCGAGGAATTCGTGAGGGTACTGGTCGTCGCGATGAACTGATCGGCCGGCGCCATTGCGATCCGCGACGAAGTCATACTCGGGGTCGATCGTATCGACGCTATCTGCGAAAACGAACCGCATCACGCCACCTTGGCGAAGGCGTGCATGTGATCCAGGCGGGCTAAATGCCCCGACAAGAGTTTGATGTCGCGCCCGACATTCTGAATCTCATTCCAATCGCGCTGCAACTCGGCCCACCTGCCGTAGGTCCACCTACAATATGGAGCGACACGCGACAGCGACTCGGTCGCGTGGAGCAGCAGGTCCGTACCAGGAGCAGCACGCGACATCATGCGATCCATCAAAAGACTCATCGCCTCGATGCCGGCTGAGTGCATAAGCCGGCTTTCGGTCGGTGGGCGACCCCACGCCTCGGGAAAGACGTGACGCACGGCCGTCCAGTAGGCCACAAGTATGCGGTACATTGCATCGACGTCGGCGGGACACTCTGCTGTCGCCTTATACGGAGCGAGAGAGCCAAGAGCGCTATTGATGCTGTTGCGGATGGCCTTGATCAACGCCGAGTCAGTAACAACGGCGGTCGTGGAATCTTCAGAGACCCGCTTGATAAGGCCTTGGAATGGAGAATCGGATGAAGTTTGGAGGAGATTGACGAGTTCGCTCGGGATTTTCCGAGACGATAAATCCCGCGGAAAAGCGGTGTCTACCTCTGGAAGCAATTCGTTGATCAGCCGCGGGTCGAGCGGTTTTGCCTTGTTGACCAAGATGAACTGTTCGCGATGGACGGATAACTCCTCCGACACAAAGGCGACGACGGGAACAGGAAAGCTCTTGTTCCGAGCCTGAGATAGGGCAATCGAACGCTGTTGGCCATCGACAATCCAAGCCGCCTTTGGGCCGTCGCTTGGAAGCGGGATGCGCAATGTTCCCGCCTCGCAGGATCTTACGTCGCCGCTGGGCTTTTCGCCCCTAGCCTGGGTAAAACGCGCGTGCGGCGAGAGCGCGAGAATAATCGCGTTCGGGAAGAGCACAGGCCCCTGATCAAGAAACTCCGTGATCGCCTGGACGTGGCTCTTAATGCCTTTGCGCTGAAATCCCTGCAAAGACCCTTCGCCGTCCCGGTGAACGCGGCTAATCTCAGCAAACTTGAGGAGGTCGGCACCAGCAACAAAGAAAGCATAGACCGCTTTGTCGGCCTGTTCGGTGCGGACGGCACGAACAGCGAGCATTGCTTCCTTGGCCTTTCGCGGACGCGTCATGCGACTTCCCTTTGCTCGATGGCGAGGCGGTAAAGACGGCTAAACCGCGCTTGCTCGCATGCAACACCCTCTTCATCGCGAAGTGCGCGGAGGATTCGCGCAATGCCTGATTCCGTCTGAAGGCGCGCCAGAATTAGCTGGACAATTTCCAAGTCATTGCGGCGTGGACGGCGTGGGCGGTCGGGTGCCGCCACTCCTCCGATGGCAGCCTCTACGGCTGCGTAGTCGGCATCTCGGTCGTATGCGTCGCGTTTGGTCGCCACCAAACGAACAAAGTGGAGCAGGGCCCGTTGAGAAAAGTCGGTCCGGGTACCCGGGAAGATAGTGTCCAAACGACTGTCGTAGGGAGCAACCGATGGGTGGAGTGTAGCTGGCAAGGCCGATGCAAGAGATGCGCCGAAGATTCGCAGCCGCGCCAATGTTTGAGGTCCGAGTTCACTCAAGCTCTTGCCTACCATCTCGGCATACGGACGGGTAAGCGCGATGAGCACTCGCTCAGAACCTTGGCCGAACACATCGATCCATTGATCCGAATACGCACCTGACATCAGGCTGGAAAACCAGGCGGCGGCATCGAACTCATTTGATACCCGGGCCGCGACGGATTCAGCCTGCCCTCCGGACACAGTGAGCCCATAGAGTGGGACCTGCCGGTTCGTATCCACTAGGCCCAACCCGGCAGAAAGGACGTAAAGCTTGGCCTCGGCCATCGTTGCGGCTTGGGTCGCGAGTCCAAACCCTCGACCAGCGTAGAGAGCGCCTGCGGAGGCCGCGATTGGCAGTGCCCGCAGCTTCGCGTTCCAGGCAGTTTGAATTACCTCTTGTGAACCCACGGGCAAAGAAACTGCCGTCGCCGCGAGGGGCGCTTGCGCCATTTTTCGACGGGTGCATATAGTGATCACAGCCGCAATCGGCTTGGCGATCGAGTGTTCGAGAGATCGCGCAACTGCTGTCGGATTCATCGATAACTGCGCCTAAAAAAACCGCTTGCGTATCTGTTGTCGTCGCCGAGGGCTACATCTGGTGGGTTTGACAGCTTTCGATACAAGCTGCGGTCCACTGCAAGGTGTGTGTTCAATAGCTACGGCAAACTGACGTCTTTTGCAATCGGGGACCGCAATAAATGCGGGCTCCTACGGAAGCTTTGTGTGAATGACTGCAGTTATTGGGCCCATTGCTCGCCTTCTATCGACCGAGACGCCTCGATTCCGAGGTGCGAATGTCCCCTGCTGCGCTCCATCAGAACGGTTCCCTGGGCCCGCGGGTGTCACAGGCAATTCGCCAGGCCGACGCAAGCACGACGAAATGCAGAAGTCAGTTTGGCCAGCACGCATCTTTGTGCACCCCGGCGGAGACGGAAACGACATGCCCTGCGGCGATCACGGCGCTAAGGAGTGCTAGCTGCTCGGCTTCTCCACCGCGATCAGGGCCGCCAAGCCTTGCAGAGGCAGCTCTTCAGCTTGCAGATATCGTTGGATCAGTTGCTCGTCCTCTGCGCCTTTATAGGCGAGCGGAATGCCTCTGATCTGGGCGGGCATATCCCAATCGAGTGGCCGGTCCTTCGGTGAGAACCATTTGCATCGCCGAACTTCTATCCAGTTTCGGCGAACCGACAGACAGTTTTCGAGGCCGTCGTCTTCGTAGCCGAACTCTACCCCACAGCAGGAACATATGTCGTGACTGGGCTCTCTGCCGTTCTCGCCCCACGGCATATCAGGGGATTGATCGAGGCCGCAGACACGGCATTTGAATTTGTCTTTTGCATCAAGTGCGTTCACCGAACATGTCCCTGGCTTGCTCGGCTGTATAGTACCCTAGCCTGACGTCCTGAGCGACCAGTTCCGGGTCGCGCTGTAAGGGATCGCCATAGCCGCCGCCACCCGGCGTGCCGACGCGCACACGGTCGCCGGCCTTCAGCGCGATGTCCTGCTCCTTGGAGAGATGCGCAGGCACATGTTCCTCGCCGTCGCGGAACACGGTCACCGTGTTGACTGCGCCGTCCTTGCCGCCGAGTGCGCCTTGCGGGCCGAAGCGGCCATGATCCATGACGAAGGAGGCGCGGGCATCGCCGCGCAGGATCTCGACCTCATAGGCGAGGCCAAAGCCGCCGCGATGCTTGCCGGCGCCGCCCGAGCCTTCGCGCAAGGCATAATGCCGGTAGAGCACCGGGAAGGCCTGCTCCATGATCTCGACCGGCGGCGACTTGGAGATGCCGATGGTCGAGCAGCCATTGGTCAGGCCGTCGTGATCGGCATTGCCGCCATAGCCGCCGCCGGAGATCTGGTACATGACGTAGTCGCGGCCGCGGGCCGGATCGTTGCCGCCGAGCGCGAAATTGCCGCTGGAGCCGGCCGGAGCCGCCGTCACCTTGTCCGGCAGCGCCTGCACCATGGCCGCGAACACCGCCTCGGCGATGCGCTGTGAAACCTCGGCCGCGCAGCCCGACACCGGTCGCGGATATTTTGCGTCGAGGAAGGTCCCTTCCGGCCGCTTTACGTGAAGCGGCTCGAAGGCGCCGGCGCTGATCGGCACGTCGGGAAAAATATGGCGCATGGCGAGATAGACCGAGGACAAGGTCGTCGCCAGCACGCTGTTCATCGGCCCGGCGCAAGGCTTTGACGAACCTGAGAAATCGAAGCTCAGCGTGTCGCCCTGTTTCTCCACAGCAAGCGCGATTGTCAGCGGCTCGTTCACCACCCCGTCGGAATCGACGAAGGCCTTGGAGCGGTAGACGTCATCGGGGATGGCCGCGATGTTTGCGCGCATCTGTTCGGCGGCGCGACGGCGCAGCTCGGCGATCGCTTCGACAACCGTTTCGTCACCGTAACGATCCAGGATTCCGTCGAGCCGGTCCTGCCCGATCAGCAGTGCTGCCGCCTGCGCCCTGATATCGCCGATGCGCTGGTCGGCAACCCTGATGTTCGAGCAAATGATGGCGTAGATCTCGCGATCGAGCACGCCCTTCTTGAACAATTTGACCGGCGGTAGCCGCAAGCCTTCCTGCTCGACTGCCGTTGCCGACGCGGAAAAACCGCCCGGCACCGAGCCGCCGATGTCGGGCCAGTGGCCGGTGTTCGACAGCCAGCAGAAGATCTTTCCGTCCCGGTAGACCGGCATGGCGAAGCGCACGTCCATCAGATGGGTGCCGCCGAGATAGGGATCGTTGACGACGTAGATGTCACCGGGCTCCGGCGGCAGGCAGCGACCGTCGGCGATCAACTCGATCACCGTCCTGGTCGAATACTGCATGACGCCGACGAACACCGGCAGGCCCTGGCTACCTTGTGCGATCAGCGATCCGTCGACAGCCGAATAGATGCCGTCGGAGCGGTCGTTGGCCTCGGCAATGACAGGCGAGAAGGCAGCACGTGAAAAGGTCAGGTCCATCTCGTCGCAGACCTGCTGCAGCGCCGCCTGGATGACCGAGAGCGTGATGGCGTCGAGCTTTGCCATCTCAGGCCTCACCGATGTCGATGATGATGTTGCCGTCGGCGTCCGAGCGCGCCCGATCGCCGGGCTCGAGTACCGTGGTGGCATCCATCTGTTCGAGGATCGCCGGGCCTTCGATGATGGCATCGAGCGGCAGTTTTTCCCTGATGTAGACCGGCGTGTCGTGCCACGTACCGGCGTACCACACTGGCCGGATCTCGCGCCGTGCCTCATCGAGCGTCTTGGCGCGGCCAGCCGGGTCGATCAGCCGGGACAGATCGATCGCCGGCCGCACGCCGGTCACAGAGGTGTTGAGGTTGACCAGATTGGCGCGGATTTCCGGCAGCTCGACCTTGAAGCGGGCAAAGTAGGCCTTTTCGAACAGCTGCTGCAGCATTTCACGTGTAACAGAAGAGGCCGGCAGCGGGACGTTGATGATGTGGGTTTGGCCGACGAACTGCATGTCGGCGGAATGGGTGACGCGGATCGTCTCCGGCTTCACCGCTTCCTTGCCGATCAACTCCTCGCCTTCGTTTCGGTGCCGTTCCAATACGGCGTGTAGCTGGGCTTCATCGAGACCCGCCACCGGCTGATTGACCGTGTTGACGAAATCGTGCCTGAGATCGGCGACGACGCAGCCGAGCGCATTGGTGATGCCGGGCCGCGCCGGCACCAGTACTTTTGGCAGGCCGAGTTCGCGTGCCAGTGCCGTCGCATGCAGCGGCCCGGCGCCGCCGAAGGCGAACAGCGCGAAATCGCGCGGGTCGTGGCCGCGCGACACCGAGACCATGCGGATGGCGCCGGCCATCTTCATATTGCCCAGCCGCAGCACGGCGCCCGCCGCCTCGACGCCGGACAGGCCAGTGGGGCGGCCGATCCTGTCCTCAAATATTCGGGTGACGTGTTCTACGGTGACCGGATTTTCGACTGCGAGCAGCTTTTTCGGCGCCAGCCGGCCGAGCACCAGATTGGCATCGGTGATGGTCGGCTCGCCGCCGCCGCGCCCGTAGCAGATCGGGCCGGGAATGGCGCCGGCGCTTTCCGGGCCGATCTGGATCAGGCCCGCCGCATCGACGCGGGCGATCGAGCCACCGCCGGCGCCGACCGTATGCACCGCCACCATCGGTACATGGATCGGCATCGCATATTCGATCTCGATTTCGTTCGACACGGCCGGCTCGGCATTGCGGATCAGCGCCACGTCGGTCGAGGTGCCGCCCATGTCGTAGGTGACCAGGTTTTCGAAGCCGGCGCGTTTTCCCGTATAGGCCGCGGCGATGACGCCGGAGGCGGGACCGGACATGACGGTCTTGGCCGACTCACGTGTGACGAAGCGCGCCGAGATCATGCCGCCATTGCCGTTCATGATCAGGAAGTCGCGGGCGTAACCCTTGGCCGCCAGTTCCTTGCGCAGCCGCTCGACATAGCGTTCGAGGATCGGCTGCACCGAGGCGTTGACCGAGGCGGTGACGCCGCGCTCGAACTCGCGCGCTTCCGACAGCAGCGCGTGGCCCGTCGTGATGTAGCCGTTCGGCCAAAGCTCGGCAGCGATTTCGGCGGCGCGCCGCTCATGCCCCGGATTGGCGTAGGAATGCAGGAAATGGATGACGAGGGATTCACAGCCGGCGGCGATCAACTGCGAAACCGCCGCGCGCATCTCGGCTTCGTCGAGTGGAATGCGCACCGCGCCCGAGGCTTCGACGCGCTCCGATACTTCGAGCCGCAAATTGCGTGGAATGATCGGGGCGAAGCTGCCCGTCATGCCATAGGCTTGCGGCCGTGTCCGCCGGCCAAGCTCGATGACATCGCGAAAGCCGCGCGTGGTGATCATGCCGGTTTTGGCCAGCCGGCGTTCCAGCACCGCGTTGGTGGTGGTCGTCGTGCCATGCACGATGAGGTCGATGCCGTCGATGGGAAAGCCGGTGGCGCCAAGCGCCGAAACGACGCCGAAGGCCTGGTTGTCGATAGTGGTCGGGGTCTTGGCGATATGCACCCGGCCACCGTCTCGGCCGTCGATCAGAAGCAGGTCGGTAAAGGTTCCGCCGACATCGATACCGGCGACGACGCTGCCCAGGGAATCCTGCGCCCGCGCCGAAAAATTCTCTTTCATTGCCGAAACCCGAAATGCCAGGACTGCTTACATGTCTCAGTTTGGAAAGGCGTTTTACGCCAGCGTCTTGACGCAAATATCATTTGTATACTAATAAATTCCGGACACAAGAGCTTACCGCTTCGCAGTGTGCAAACGGCACGCCGGAACCTGATCGGTTCGGGCGCGCAGGAGAAGGTTTGGCGTCAGCACT
This sequence comes from Mesorhizobium sp. M0938, assembly GCF_040319125.1. Classification (NCBI taxonomy): domain Bacteria; kingdom Pseudomonadati; phylum Pseudomonadota; class Alphaproteobacteria; order Hyphomicrobiales; family Phyllobacteriaceae; genus Mesorhizobium; species Mesorhizobium sp. M0938. The sequence goes on from NZ_JAMYNS010000001.1 coordinate 448,431, forward strand.
TCGGGTTGGGCCAGAAGGTTAGGTTTGATGAACACCACATCCGCGCTCAACACCGCCGGTGCCCGGCCGCTGCAGTTTCCTATACCGGCCAATGTCTATGCCGAGACCGTCGTCTCGGTGAAGCACTATACCGACCGGCTGTTCTCGTTCCGCATCACCCGGCCGCAGTCGCTACGTTTCCGCTCCGGCGAGTTCGTCATGATCGGCCTGCCCAACGCCGAGAAGCCGGTGTACCGCGCCTATTCGATCGCCAGCCCTGCTTGGGACGACGAGTTGGAATTCTTCTCGATCAAGGTGCCTGACGGCCCGCTGACCTCGCAGCTGCAGAAAATCCAGATCGGCGACACCGTCATCATGCGGCAGAAGTCGACCGGCACGCTGGTGGTCGACGCGCTGACCCCGGCCAAGCGCCTGTTCATGATCTCGACCGGCACCGGCATCGCGCCCTTCGCCAGCCTGCTGCGCGATCCCGATACCTATGAGAAGTTCGAGCAGGTGATCCTGACCCACACCTGCCGCGACATTGCCGAACTCACCTACGGCCAGGAGCTGGTGGCGGCGCTGGAGAACGATCCGCTGATCGGCGAGCTGACCGGTGGACGCGTCACCCTCTACAATTCGACGACGCGCGAAACCTCCGAGCGCATGGGCCGCATCACCGCCCTGATCGGCTCGGGCAAATTCTATACTGATCTCGGCATCGACAAGCTCGACCCGGAGACCGACCGCATCATGATCTGCGGCTCGATGCATATGCTCAAGGACGTCAAGGAACTGGCCGAAAGCCTCGGCTTCCACGAAGGCTCGCTGAGCCATCCGTCGAGTTTCGTCGTCGAGCGCGCCTTCGTCGGCTAGGCGCCCGCAGTCAGCGTTCGCCGCATTCAAATCATGATTTTGACCATGCGGTCAAAATCAGCTGCTTTCGCAGCCTTTTTCCGCTATGACCGCCTGAAGGACTCGTGAAGCACTGCTTCACGGTCTATCTTCGGCACAAGTCGTCGAATGAAAGGGCAGGAGATGAGCAGCACAATCCGCGAAGCCGATCTCGGACCTTCCAAGATCACGCCGCTGCCGGCGCGCACCGCCGCCAACGCGGCGGCGCCGCATGCGCACGGTATTGCCCGCAATCCCGGCATGAAGCTCGATCTCGGCTTCATGGAATCGATGCGCAGCGTCAACCGTTCGGCGCTGGAGCGGCGTGTCGCCAGCCTGACCAAGCGACGCTCGATCAAGGCCGATAACCAGGCAGCCTGGCTGCTGCGCGCCGTCGCCTGCATGGACCTGACCACACTGAACTCGAACGACACTGAAGAGCGCGTGCGCCGACTCTGCGCCAAGGCGGTCAATCCGTTCCGCCGCGACATCGCCGAAGGGCTCGGCATTACTGGTGAAAAGATCCGCCCGGCGGCGGTCTGCGTCTATCACCCCTTCGTTGCCACTGCCGTCGATGCGCTGCGCGGCACCGGCATCCATGTCGCCGCCGTATCCACCGCTTTCCCGCATGGCCTCACCCCGCTTTCGACGCGTCTGCAGGAGATCGAAGCCTCGGTGAGCGACGGCGCCGACGAGATCGACGTCGTCATTCCGCGCGGCCTGGTATTAGCAGCGAGATGGCAGGAACTCTATAACGAGATCGTTTCGATGCGCGCCGCCTGCGGCGAGGCGCATCTCAAGGTCATCCTCGGCACCGGCGATCTCGCCACGCTGCGCAACGTCATGCTGGCGTCGATGGTGGCTATGATGGCCGGCGCGGACTTCATCAAGACCTCGACGGGCAAGGAAAGCGTCAACGCGACATTGCCCGTCGGCCTTGCCATGGTGCGCGCCATCCGCGCCTATTTCGAGGAGACCGGCTATCTCATCGGCTTCAAGCCGGCCGGTGGCATTTCGACCGCCAAGGCTTCGCTCGACTGGCTGGTGCTGATGAAGGAAGAGCTTGGGCGGCCATGGCTGGAGCCGGATTTGTTCCGTTTCGGCGCGTCGAGCCTGCTGACCGACATCGAGCGCCAGCTCGAACATCATCTCACGGGCCACTATTCCGCCAATCATCGCCACGCGATGGCTTGAGGCGCGTGAGGCCTTGAACGTGGAGTTCCTTCGCGCCCCCCTCTGTCCTGCCGGACATCTCCCCCACTTGTGGGGAGATTGGCTGTCATCGGCGATTTCGCCAATCGCCGACATCGCAGAATGGCAGCTGACAGAGGTGAAGGCCGATCTCCCCCCTCGTGGGGGAGATGTCCGGCAGGACAGAGGGGGGCGCGAAGGATCGCCTGCCTCGCTGAAGAGGAGTGCTCCATGAACATTCTCGAACGCTATCACGCCATGGAATACGGCGCAGCGCCGGAGGCCCGCAACGAGGCCGATGTGTGGCTCGCAGGACGCGATTTCGGCAAAGCGTTGTTCATCGGCGGCGACTGGAAGGCAGCAGCAGGCGGCAAGACTTTCGACACCAGCGACCCGTCTTCGGGAAAATTGCTGGCCAAGGTCTCGGATGCGAGTGCTGCGGATATCGACGCGGCGGTTTCGGCCGCCACCAAGGCGTTGCCGAAATGGAGCGCCAGATCAGGTTACAGCCGAGCCAAAGTGCTCTACGCCATCGGCCGTGCCATGCAGCGCCACCAGCGCCTGTTCGCGGTGCTTGAGACAATCGACAACGGCAAGCCGATCCGCGAAAGCCGCGACATCGACGTGCCGCTGGCCATCCGCCATTTCATCCACCATGCCGGCTGGGCGCAGGCGCTGGACAGGGATTTCCCCGGCCAAAAGGGCGTCGGCGTCGTCGGCCAGATCATCCCGTGGAACTTCCCGCTGCTGATGCTGGCCTGGAAGATCGCGCCGGCGCTCGCCGCGGGCTGCACCGTAGTGCTGAAACCGGCCGAGTTCACGCCGCTCACCGCTATCCTGTTCGCCGGGATCTGCGAACGATCGGGCGTGCCGAAGGGCGTCGTCAACATCGTCCAGGGCGGGCCGGAGGCCGGCGCGGCAATCGTCAATCATCCCGACATCCAGAAGATCGCCTTCACCGGCTCTTCGGAAGTCGGCAAGATCATCCGCAAGGCCACTGCCGGATCGGGCAAAAAACTATCGCTGGAACTTGGCGGCAAGTCGGCCTTCGTCGTGTTCGAGGACGCCGATCTCGACAGCGCCGTCGAAGGACTGGTCGACGGCATCTGGTTCAACCAGGGCCAGGTCTGCTGTGCCGGCTCGCGCCTTTTGGTGCAGGAAGGCATCGCCGACGCCTTCATCGCCAAGGTCAAGACGCGGATGAGCCGGTTGCGCGTCGGTAGTCCACTCGACAAGAACACCGATATCGGGCCGCTGGTCGACTCGACCCAGCTCGATCGGGTCAAGGGTCTGGTCGCCGAAGGCGCCAAGCAGGGCGCCGTCTGCTGGCAACCTGATGTGGCGCTGCCGTCTTCCGGCTATTACCATTTGCCGACGCTGGCGACAGGCGTTTCGCCGGCTAATATCTTGGCGCAGGAGGAGGTGTTCGGGCCGGTGCTGGCGACCATGACCTTCCGCAACACCGAGGAAGCGGTCGAGCTCGCCAACAACACGCGCTACGGGCTGGCCGCCTCGGTGTGGAGCGAGAACGTCAATCTTGCGCTGCACGTCGCACCGCAATTGAAGGCCGGCGTGGTCTGGATCAACGGCACCAACATGTTCGATGCCGCCTGCGGCTTTGGTGGCTACCGCGAAAGCGGTTTTGGCCGCGAAGGCGGGCGCGAGGGCATGTTCGAATATCTCTCGGCAAAACTGCCGTTCGGCCCCGTCATCAAGGCGGCAATGGCCTCAGTCCAGCCGATCGAGCAGACTGAAAGCGACGCCATCGACCGCACGGCAAAGCTGTTCATTGGCGGCAAGCAGGTCAGGCCGGACGGCAATTATTCGATCGCTGTGGCCACCGCCAAGGGCAAGCTTGCCGGCGAGGTCGGTCTCGGCAGCCGCAAGGATATCCGCGACGCCGTCTCGGCTGCACGCGCCTGCAAGGGCTGGCCGGAGGCGACCGCCTACAACCGCAGCCAGGTGCTTTATTATCTGGCCGAAAATCTGTCAGGCCGTGCCGACGGGTTTGCCGCGCGCATCACAGAGCTGACCGGCGCCACCGCCAAGGCAGCGCGCGAAGAGGTCGAGCTGTCGATCGAGCGGCTGTTTCTCTATGCCGGCCTAGCCGACAAGTTCGAGGGCCGCGTGCATCAGCCGCCGGCCCGCGCCGTCACGTTAGCGCTACACGAGCCGGTCGGCGTCGTCGGCATCGTGGCATCCGACAGTGCGCCCCTGCTCGGCCTGATCTCGCTGCTGGCGCCGGCGCTTGCCATGGGCAACACCGTGGTCGCGGTGCCTTCCGAAAAATATCCGCTGCTTGCCACGGATCTCTATCAGGTCATCGAATATTCCGACGTTCCGGCCGGCGCCATCAACATCGTCACCGGCCGCAGCGCCGAGCTTGCCAGCGTGCTGGCCAAACATGACGATGTCGACGGGCTCTGGGTGTTCGCCGATGCCGAGACCTGCGCCAAGGCCGAAGCTGACTCGATCGGCAATCTCAAGCGCGTCTGGACCGGTCACGGCCGCAGCCTCGACTGGACGTCGGTCGAGGCCGCCGGCAATGCCTTCCTGCGCCGCGCCGTGGAGATCAAGAACGTCTGGGTGCCCTACGGCGACTGAACGGTCGCCTTTAGCGCGGTCTCGGACGAGACGCGTTCGGGCTTGACGGCAGAAATGATGTTCTTTACCGAGAAAAAACATTTGCCCCTAAGCGAACGGCGATACAGGCGGCATGGTAGTGCCTATCTGGCACATTGCGCCCTGGCCGCATGCCGATAAAAAACCGGGCGGCCACAGAGGAGAAAAGCATGGCGGATCTGGCAGGCAAGATCGTTGTCGTCACGGCGGCGGCACAAGGCATCGGCCGGGCGAGCGCGCTGGCTTTCGCCAAGGCAGGCGCCGTCGTCCATGCCACCGACATCAACGAGGTGATGCTCGCCGAACTTGGCAAGACGCCCGGGATCAAGGCCCGCAAGCTCGACGTGCTGAACGACGAGGCGGTTTCAAGCGCCTTTGCCGAGATCGGCGCCGTCGACGTGCTGTTCAATTGCGCCGGCTTCGTCCATTCGGGCTCCATCCTCGAGATGAAGGACGGCGATCTCGACTTTGCGTACGATCTCAATGTCCGCTCGATGATCCGTACCATCCGCGCCGTGCTGCCCGGCATGCTTGAGCGCGGTGACGGCTCGATCATCAACATGGCGTCGCTGGCCAGCTCGACCAAGGGCGTGCCGAACCGTTTCGTCTACGGGCTGACCAAGGCTGCCGTCATCGGCCTGACCAAATCGGTTGCCGCCGACTATGTCGGCAAGGGCATACGCTGCAATGCCATCTGCCCCGGCACGGTCGAAAGCCCGTCGCTGCAGGACCGCATGCATGCGCAGGGCGACTACGAGGCGGCCCGCGCCGCCTTCATCGCCCGCCAGCCGATGGGCCGCCTCGGCACACCCGAGGAAATCGCCGATCTCGCCGTCTATCTGGCCGGCGCCACCTATACGTCGGGGCAGGCTTATAATATCGACGGTGGCTGGTCGATTTAAGAGGCCTCCGGCCGCAATCAGGAGAAAATGAATGAAACTGCTGCGCTATGGCGAAGTGGGGAGCGAACGCCCCGGCCTGCTCGACGCGGATGGGGCGATCCGTGACCTCTCCGCTCATGTCGCCGACATTGCCGGCAAGGCGCTCGACCCTGCATCGCTCGAGACATTGTCGAAGCTCGATCCGAAATCGCTTCCGGCGGTTTCCGGCAAGCCGCGCATCGGCGCCTGCGTCGCCGGCACCGGCAAATTCATCTGCATCGGCCTGAACTATTCCGACCATGCCGCCGAGACCGGCGCCACCGTGCCGCCGGAGCCGATCATCTTCATGAAGGCAAGCTCGGCCATCGTCGGGCCTGATGACGACGTGCTGATCCCGCGCGGCTCGGTCAAGACCGACTGGGAAGTCGAGCTTGGCGTGGTCATCGGCAAGACCGCGAAATATGTCACCGAGGCCGAGGCGCTGGACTATGTCGCCGGCTACTGCGTCGCGCACGACGTTTCCGAACGCGCCTTCCAGGCCGAGCGCCAGGGCCAGTGGACCAAGGGCAAGTCCTGCGACACGTTCGGGCCGATCGGCCCATGGTTGGTGACCAAGGACGAGGTGAAGGACCCGCAGAACATCCCGATGTGGCTGAAGGTCAACGGCAAGACGATGCAGAACGGCTCGACCAAGACCATGGTCTATGGTGTCGCCTACCTCGTCTCCTATCTCAGCCAGTTCATGTCGCTGCATCCGGGCGACATCATCTCGACCGGCACGCCGCCCGGCGTCGGCCTGGGCATGAAGCCGCCGGTGTTCCTGAAGGCTGGTGACGTTGTCGAACTCGGCATCGAGGGACTCGGTCAGCAGAAGCAGACGTTCAAGGCTGACGTATAAGAGTTCATTCTCGACGGTTCGCGCAGCCCCTCATCTGGCTACCGCCATCTTCTCCCCGTGAACGGGGAGAAGAGCTCCGAGGCCGGGGGCCAGCTCTTTCTCCCCGTTTACGGGGAGAATGCCCGGCAGGGCAATGAGGGGCAGTACCGACCTTTGCCGCGAAGCTACTTCAGCACCTTCCCATCCGCCCCGAACCGGTACGTCTTTGCCGGATCCGGCGTCGCATAGAGCGTAGCGCCTGGCTCGGCATTGTAGACGCCGAAGATGCGCACGGTGATCAGCCCGGCCTTCTCGCAGTCAAGGTAGAGATTGGTGTCGGCACCAAGATGCTCGGCATGGACGACCGTGCCCTTCCAGGCGCCGGATTTTGGATCAACGGTCAGATGCTCAGGCCGGACGCCGATGGTCTTGGCCGTCTCGCCAAGCCTGGCGCCGTCGACGAAATTCATCTTCGGTGAGCCGATGAAGCCGGCGACAAACTCATTTGCCGGCGAATTGTAAAGCTCCATCGGTCCGCCGATCTGCTCGATCTTTCCTGCGTTGAGCACGACGATCTTGTCGGCCAGCGTCATCGCCTCGACCTGGTCGTGGGTGACATAGATCATCGTCGCCTTCAGGCGGCGATGCAGTTGGGCGATCTCCAGCCTGGTGTTGACGCGAAGTGCTGCGTCAAGGTTGGACAAAGGCTCGTCGAACAGGAAAAGCTTGGGCTCGCGCACCACGGCGCGGCCGATGGCGACGCGCTGGCGCTGGCCGCCGGACAGCTCGGCCGGCCGCCTCTGGAGATAAGGCTCCAGCGACAGCATCGAGGAGGCGATGTCGATGCGGCGGTCGATCTCGGCCGCCGGCGTGCCCGCCTGCTTGAGACCGAGGCCCATATTGTTCTTCACCGTCAGATGCGGGTAGAGCGCGTAGGTCTGGAACACCATGGCGATGCCGCGCTTGGCCGGCGGCGTCGCGGAGACGTCCGCGCCGTCAATCACCACGCGCCCCGAAGTCGAATCTTCCAGCCCGGCGATGACCCTGAGCAAGGTCGACTTGCCGCAGCCGGAGGGGCCGACGAAGACGACGAATTCGCCATCGGTCACTTCGAGGTTGATGCCTTTCAGCACCTCGACCGGCCCGAAGGCTTTTTTCACATTCTCGATATTCAGCGAGCCCACGGCTTCGTCCCTGTTCAAGAGTTTGACTGGTCTAGAGTCTGATTGGGGCGCCGCTGCGAACGCTCTCGTCGGCGGCAAGGCAGACGGCGAGCGACTTCACCGCGTCGTCCATATGGCGGGTCAAGTCGAGATCCTCGCGGATCGCCTTGAGCAGAAAAGCCTGTTCGAGATCGCAAAGATCCTGATGGCCGGGCTCACCCTCCATCGACAGCATCTCATCCGCTTTGACGAACTTACCGTCCGCGCCGGTTGCCGCACTGTGCAGGCGGATGGTCGAGGTCTTGGTGTGGGTGTCGATGTCGTCGGATCGGACACCTTCCTTCATGACGATCGACACGCAGCCCTTGGGCGAGATCACGTCCTTCACGAAGAAAGCGGTCTCCGAAATCATCGGCCCCCAACCGGCCTCGTACCAGCCGACGGACCCGTCGTCGAACAGCACTTGCAGATGGCCGTAATTGTACATCGAGGGCGCGATCTCATCGGTCAGCCGCAGCCCCATGCCGCGCACCTCGACCGGTCTGGCGTCGGTGATCTGCAGCATCACGTCGAGATAGTGGACACCGCAATCGACGATCGGCGACGTCGTCTGCATCAATTGCTTGTGCGTCTCCCAGCTATGGCCGGAGGATTGCTGGTTGAGATTCATGCGGAACACGTAGGGACCGCCGAGCTTGCGCGCTTCGGCGATTAACCTGATCCAGGACGGGTGATGGCGCAGGATGTAGCCGATCACCAGTTTCTTGCCGTTGGCCTTGGCCGCCGCGACGACACGTTTCGCATCCGCCACCGTCGTCGCCAGCGGCTTTTCGACGAAGACATCGCAGCCTGCTTCGAACGCCCTCACCGCATAGTCGGAATGGCTGTCGGAATAGGTGGCGATGCAGGCGACCTCGGGTCTTTCGTCGCGCAGCGCCTCGTCGAAGGAGCGCCTGATATCATAGCCGGAAAGGCCGGCCGGCAGCGGCACGTCGGAGCGGTTGATCAGCGCCGCGATGTCGAAGCCCGGATTGGTATGATAGGCCAGCGCGTGGCTGCGGCCCATATTGCCGAGGCCGGCGACGACGACGCGAAGGGGTTTTTCCTCGTTCACTTGACCGCTCCCGAAGTAATGCCGCGGATCAGCTGCCGCGAGAAGATGACGTAGAGGATCAGCACCGGCATGATTGCCAGCGACAGTGCCGCCAGGATCGCGTTCCAGTTGGTGACGAACTGGCCGAGGAAGAGCTGCGCGCCGAGCGTCACGGTCTTGGTCTCTTCCGACGGCGCCAGGATCAGCGGGAACCACAGATCGTTCCAGATCGGGATCATGGTGAAGACGGCGACGGTTGCCATCGATGGCCTAACCAGCGGCAGCACCAGCCGGAAGAAGATGGTGTATTCGGACAGCCCATCGCTGCGGCCGGCATTCTTTAAATCGTCGGACACCTGTTTCATGAACTCCGACAGGATGAACACCGCCAGTGGCAGGCCTTGTGCGGTGTAGACCAGGATCAGCGCCGTCAGCGTATTGACCAGCCCGCTCGCCACCATCAATTGCAGGATGGCGACGGTGCCGAGGCGAATCGGGATCATGATGCCGAGCGCGAGATAAAGCCCCATCATCGTGTTACCGCGAAAGCGGTATTCCGACAGCGCGAAAGCGGCCATGGCGCCGAACAGCAGCACGAAGAACAGCGAGGCGACGGTGACGACGAGGCTGTTCTGGAAATAGTGGATGAAATCGCCCTGCCCAATCACCGTGGTGTAGCCGATCAGGTCGAAGGTTTTTGGCGTCGGCGGCGTCAGCGGCGCACCGAAGATGCCCGCGCGGGATTTAAATGAATTCATGATGACGATGATCACCGGAAACAGCGCGATCACCGTGTAGGTCAACAGGACCGCATGGGCGCCGATGGTGCGGGGCAGGGAGCGGGTTGCCGTGCTCATGTCTGGCGCCTCAGAACTGGTAGCGACGCAGGCGCGTCTGGACGAGGAAGAGATAGACGCAGACGCCGCCAAGGATGATCAGGAACATCATCGTGGCGATCGCCGCGCCCATGTTGGGATCGCCGACCTGCAACTGGAAACCGAAGAAGGCGCGGTAGAGGAAGGTGCCGAGGATATCGGTCGAATAATTCGGTCCGGCCAGCGCGCCTTGCGCGGTGTAGATCAGGTCGAAGGCGTTGAAATTACCGACGAAGGTCAGGATCGAGATGATGCCGATCGACGGCAGGATCAGCGGCAGCTTGATCTTCCAGAATTGCGACATGCCTGATATGCCGTCGCATTCGGCCGCTTCGATCACCTCGTCGGGGATGGACAGCAATGCCGCATAGATCAGCATCATCGGAATGCCGACGAACTGCCACACCGAGATCAGGCTGAGCGTGGTCAGCGCATATTGCTCCTTGCCCAACCACGGCGTGAACAGGCTTTTGAGGCCGACGAGATCCATCAGGTTCGGCGCCACGCCCCATAGCGGCGACAGGATCAGCTTCCAGGCGAAGCCGACGATGACGAAGGACAGGATCGTCGGCACGAAGATCGCCGTACGGTAGAAGGCGGAGAATCTCAGCCTCGGGCTGGACAGAAGTGCGGCCAGCAGGACGCCGATCGGGTTCTGCACGACCATGTGGATGATGAAGAACCAGACGTTGTTGCGCAGTGCGTTCCAGAAATTGACAGACCAGTTGGGATCGCCGAACAGCCTGCGGAAATTTTCGAACCCGACGAAGACCTGGGCCTGGTCGATGTTGCGAAACAGCGAGAGCTGCAGCGTGCCGGCCAGCGGCAGGATCATGATCGCCGTATAGACCAGCACCGCCGGCGCCAGGAAGACGACGATATGCCAGCGGAACGGTCGTTTCGGTGCTGCGGCCATGAATTCGGTCCCCGCCGATCAAGTTTCTTGCAATTGCCGCCAAAAGGCGCGGCGCCTCCCTCCTTCAAGGGGAGGGTGCCTCGCGAAGGTCGGCCAAGGCAGCGCGCCATCATGATCCCGACCGTGCTTTCCAGCAACGATCAGGTCGCAGCCTGCTTTCACCGACCCCCTCTGTCGCCTTCGGCGACATCTCCCCCTCGAGGGGGGAGATGTCGCTTCGCCGCGCTCTTACTTCGCCGGCTTGTACCAGCTGTCGAGGCCGTCCTGCAGCTTCTTGGCGGCAGCTTCCGGCGTGACGGTGCCGTTGATGACGTTGGCCGATTCGACCCAGGTCTCGTTCTCGAGGTTCGGCGTGCCGCGCGACAGGATCTGGTAAGTCGAGCGGATCGTCGGCTTGCACTTGTCGCGCCAGGAGACGAATTCCTGCGCCAGCGGGTCTTCCATCTTCACCGGGGTGTTGTTCAGGCTGAAGAAGCCCGGCAGCGCGTTGGCGTAGATGGTGGCGAAATCGGGCGAGGCGACCCAGGTCAGGAAGGTCTTGGCGGCGTCCGCATTCTTCGACGCCGCATTGAGGCCCATGCCGATGTCGGTGTGGTCGGAGATGTAGCAGGTGTCGCCGGCCTTCTGCACCGGCGGCGGGAATGCGCCCATCTTGAACTGCGCCTGGGTGTTGAACAGGCCGATTTCCCACGAGCCGGCAGGGTAGATGGCGGCGCGGCCGAGCGTGAACAGGTTCTGGCTGTCCGGATAGGTCTGTGCCTCGAAGCCGTCACCAAGATAAGGCTTCCACTTGGCAAGTTCGGCAAAGGGCGCGACCCATTCGGGGTCGGTCAGCTTCTGCTCGCCCTTGATCAGCGCCAGACGGCCTTCCTCGCCCTTCCAGTAGTTCGGGCCGATGTTCTGGTAGCCCATGGTTGCAGCTTCCCAGAGATCCTTGGTGCCCATCGCCATCGGGATGTAGGTGCCGTCGGCCTTGATCTTGTCGAGCGCGGCGTAGAACTCCTCATTCGTCGTCGGCACCTTGATGCCGAGCTGGTCGAAGGCGTCCTTGTTGTAGATGAAGCCGTGGATGACGGAAGCCATCGGCACGCAGAAGCTCGACTTGCCGTCGTCGGTCTGCCAGGCGGCCTTGGCCACGTCGGAGAAATTCTCCATGCCGGGCAGTGTCGAGATGTCGGCGAGATTGCCCTTCTTGAAGAGCTCCAGCGACTTGTCGAACGGGCGGCAGGTGATCAGGTCACCCGCCGAGCCGGCGGCAAGCTTGGCACCCAGTGCGGCGTCATATTCGGTCGGCGCCGACGGCGCGAACACCACCTTGATGCCCGGGTTTTTGGCCTCGAAGGCCGGGATCAATTTGTCCTTCCAGATGGCAAGGTCGTCGCCACGCCAGCTTTCGATATTGAGCGTTACGTCCTGAGCATAAGCCATTCCGGCTGAGCCGAGAATGCTGGTGCCGAGAAGAAGTGCCGTCAGTAATTTCGTTGTCATGCTCAGTCTCCCTGTTGACCTTTTTCAGGTTCGGTTTTGAGAACAGAGGCATTGCGCCCCATGCTCCCCTCGATCGCGGAAAGGGCCGGGCGCAGCTTCTGGCTGGTCCCTTCCAGTATCTTCTCGGCCGCATCGGCACCGGCGGCGATGAGCGCCATCAGGCCCGAGCTGACCATTGGTGTATAGGCGAACTTGCCGCCGCTCTTCAGCCGGCTGGCGATGATCTCGGCGGCCTTGGCAATGGCGGGAATGGCGCCCCGCGCGGCCTTGGCGACCTCGATCTGGGCGTTGGCCAAAGAGGAAAGGATGACGTTCGGGGCTTGGATGTCCAGCCCCTCGGCATTCTGGTGAAGCGCTTCGGTGCGCATTGCGGCCATCCATCTTCCTCCAATCCGTAAAACAATACCAAAAAAATACCACTTGTCCACATGCATTAACGAGTTCCTTGCTTTGAACCGTCTCCCCAGCGGAATTCGTTGATTTTTCAGTAAAATATGCCTCAATCTTTTTGAAGCGGAAATTAACCCTTGGCTATTGGTACTTTATTGGTATTATCCGTCCCGAGGAGAAATCGCGTGAATTTCGTGCTTGGCATCGATGGCGGCGGCACCAGCTGCAGGGCGGCCCTTGCGACAGCGGACGGCATCGTCGTCGGCCGCGCCAAGAGCGGCGCCGCCAACATTCGCACCGATCTCACCGGCGCCAGGACCAACATCGTGGACGCGGCGCGGCAGGCCTTTGTCGATGCCGGGCAAGATCCCGAACTGATTCCGCAAACCCCGGCCATGCTAGGCCTCGCCGGCGCCAATGTCGGCACCTACAGGCAGCAGCTCGAAGCCATCCTGCCGTTCAGCCAAAGCCGTGTCGAGACCGATGCCGAGATCGCGCTCGAAGGCGCGGTCGGCTCCGGTGACGGCGCCATGGCCATCCTCGGCACCGGCACCGCCTATATGGCACGCAGGCAGGGCAAGTCGCGTGCCATCGGCGGCTGGGGTTTCCAGGTCGGCGACCAGGGCAGCGGCGCCCGCATCGGCCGCGACCTGCTCGAACAGACACTGCTTGCCTATGACGGAATCCGTCAGGGTTCGCCGCTGACGCAGGCGATGCTCGCCACCTTCCGCGACAATCCCGAGGATGTGGTCGAGTTCACCACCAATGCAAAACCCGGCGATTTCGGCGGCTTTGCGCCCAAGGTCTTCGACCATGCCGAAAAAGGCGACACCGTCGCCAACTGGATCCTCGACAAGGCAGTCGCCGATGTCGAGGCAGCACTTGGCGTGCTCGATCTCAGTGGCGACGATCCGCTCTGCCTGCTCGGCGGGCTGGCGCCGCTCTATGCACCACGCCTGTCGGCGCGCTACCGGGCGCTGCTGAAGCCGCCCCTGGACGATGCGCTGGGCGGCGCGGTGCAGATGGCGGTCCGTATCTTCGCGAGAGCGGAGGCAGCGCGATGAGCGAGGCGGCCGACCAGATTTTCGCCACGCTGAAACAGTCGTCGCAAAGCGGCGCACCGCTCTATCTGCAGCTCAGGAAGAGCATCGAGGACGCGGTCAATCGCGGCCTGATCGGGCCGGGCGACGCATTGCCGTCCGAGCGCGATATCGCCAGCAAGGCAGACATTTCGCGCGTCACCGTGCGCAAGGCGGTGCAGGATCTGGTCAAGGGCGGCATCCTCGTCCAGCGCCATGGCTCCGGCACCTTCGTCGCGCCGCGTATGGAACGTGTCGAGCAGTCGCTGTCGCGGCTGACTTCCTTCACCGAGGACATGGCGCGGCGCGGCATGGCTGTTCGTTCGGCCTGGCTCGACCGCGGCCTCTATGCGCCCTCGCCAGACGAGATGATGGTGCTCGGCCTGTCGTCAAACGAGATGGTGGCGCGCGTGGCGCGCCTGCGCATCGCCAACGACACGCCGCTGGCGATCGAACGCGCGGCACTGTCTGCCAGCGTGCTGCCGGACCCGGCGGCGATCGGTTCGTCGCTCTACGCGGCACTGGAAGCGACCGGTAAACGGCCGGTGCGTGCGGTGCAGCGCATTTCCGCCGCTAATCTCGGTGGCGAAGACGCGCAGCTGCTCGAAGTGCCGCCGGGCATTGCCGGGCTGCACATCGAGCGTATTTCCTATCTGGCGAGCGGCAAGGTGATCGAATTCACCCGCTCCATCTACAGGGGCGACGCCTATGATTTCGTCGCCGAACTCCGGCTGAGCGGGCCGGGCGAAGAGGGCCGGCCATGAGCGCAACCAAAACTCATATGCGGCGCGAGATCGAGGAGATCCCGGAGGCGACCGCGCGCCTGCTCGATGGTTCGGCAGCCGTGCTGACCGAGGCCGGGCGCGGCATTCGCCAGCGCGACCCGCATTTTATCGTCACCGTCGCCCGCGGCTCGTCCGACCATGCCGCTACCTTCATGAAATACGCCGTGGAGCTGACCGCCGGCCTTGCCGTTGCTTCCGTCGGCCCATCGATCGCCTCGATCTATGGCGCCAAGCTCAAGCTGGGCGGCTCGGCCTGCCTCGCCATCTCGCAGTCGGGCAAGAGCCCTGACATCGTCGCCATGGCGCAAGCCGCGAGAGCCGGCGGTTCGCTGACCGTCGCCATCACCAACACCGCCGATTCGCCGCTCGCCCGCGCCTCCGATTACGCGATCGACATTCTGGCCGGGCCGGAACGCAGCGTCGCGGCGACCAAGACCTTCGTCAATTCGGCGGTCGCCGGCCTCGCCTTGATGGCGCATTGCACCGGTGACGATGCGCTTTTGGCAGCACTCGCCCGCTTGCCGGAGCATTTCCGCAAGGCGATCGCTTGCGACTGGATGGTGCTGGCCGGCGCCCTTGAGACACCGAAATCGCTGTTCATCCTCGGCCGCGGTCCGTCCGCGGCGATCGCCAATGAGGCGGCGCTGAAGTTCAAGGAAACCTGCGCCATGCACGCCGAGGCCTATAGTGCCGCGGAAGTCATGCATGGCCCGCTGGCGCTGGTCGGACCGGGCTTTCCGGTGCTGGCGCTGGCCGCCCGCGATGCTTCAGAGCCGTCAGTTGCCGAGGCCGCCGACAGCCTGGCGGCCAAGGGCGCGGCCGCTTTTGTGACCTCGGACAAGGCGACAAATGCTGCGCACCTGCCGCATGTCGCCACCGGCCATCCGCTGACCGACCCACTGGCGCTGATCGTGTCCTTCTATGGCTTCGTCGAGGCTTTTGCCCGCCATCGCGGCCTCGATCCGGACACGCCGCCCAATCTTCGCAAGGTGACGGAAACCCTATGAGCGACCGTTTTGCCCTGACTGGCGCCCGTATATTCGACGGCGACGACTGGCATGACGATGCGGCCCTTATCGTGCGTGACGGTCTCGTCGAAGCCATCGTTCCGGAGGGCGCCATTCCGTCCGGTATTGAGCGTATCGAGACCGACGGCGGCATGCTGGCTCCCGGCTTCGTCGACCTGCAGGTCAATGGCGGCGGCGGTGTCATGCTGAACGATCATCCCGATGTGGCCTCGATCGAAACCATTTGCCGGGCGCACGCGCCGTTCGGCACGACGGCGCTGCTGCCGACGCTGATCACCGACACTCCCGACATCACTGCCGCGACGGTTGCCGCGGGGACTAAGGCCGCGCGGCAAAAGGTGCCGGGCTTCTTGGGCCTGCATCTCGAAGGGCCGCATCTGTCGATCGCCCGCAAAGGCGCGCATGATCCGGCATTGATCCGTCCGATGCTGGATATCGACCAGGCCATGCTGGTCGCGGCGCGGAAAGCTCTGCCGGTGCTGCTGACAACCATAGCGCCGGAATCCGTCGACCCCACGCGCGTTTCGGCGCTGGTCGAGGCCGGGATCGTCGTCAGCCTCGGCCATTCCGATGCCGGCTATGCCACGGCGCGCGCGTTCACTGAGGCCGGCGCAACAATGGTCACCCATCTGTTCAATGCCATGAGCCAGATCGGTAATCGTGAGCCGGGGTTGGCAGGCGCGGCCATTAATATGGGCACATTGTCTGCAGGCATCATCGCCGACGGCTTCCATGTCGATCCCGCCACCATGGCCATCGCTTTGCGCGCCAAACAGGGTCCGGCAAAAATTTTCCTGGTCACCGATGCCATGGCGACGATCGGCACCGACATGACCTCGTTCACGCTGAACGGCCGCACCATCTACCGCAAGGACGGCAAGCTGACGCTTGCCGACGGGACGTTGGCAGGCGCCGATCTCGACATGATCGCCGCCGTGCGCTTCGTTCACCACGTAGTCGGACTGGACCTGTCGGAGGCGCTGCGCATGGCTTCGCTCTATCCGGCACAAGCGATCGGCCAGGCGCATCGGCTTGGACGCTTCGCCAACGGCACCGCCGCCGATATCGTTGCGCTGTCGGATGAACTGGACGTCAAGGGCGTCTGGATAGAAGGCAACACGGTTTTCGGAGCCGGCGCCAACTGAGTGCAACCTCTTGCGTCAGCCGGCTTTGGCCGGCGCGTAGAGATCCTTGTAGGTTTCGCGCAGCAGGTTCTTCTGCACCTTGCCCATCGTATTGCGCGGCAGCTCGTCGACGAAGATCACCCGCTTCGGATGCTTGTATTTGGCAATCCGCCCCGCGATGGCGCCGACAATATCGGCCGCGGTGACGGCCGAGGCCGGCGCGCGCACCACGATCGCCGTGACGCCTTCGCCAAAATCCGGATGGGCAACGCCGATCACAGCGCTTTCGGCAATGCCGGGCAGCGCGTCGATCTCGCTCTCGACCTCCTTGGGATAGATGTTGTAGCCGCCCGAAATGATCAGATCCTTGCCGCGCCCGACGATGTGGAGATAGCCGTCGGTGTCGATCAGGCCGAGATCCCCGGTGATGAAGAAGCCGTCGTCACGGAATTCCGCCTTGGTCTTTTCCGGCATGCGCCAATAGCCGGCAAAGACGTTGGGGCCCTTCACCTCGATCATGCCGACCTCGCCCCTGGCAAGTGTTTCGCCGTTCTCGGGGTCGGCGATACGAAGCGCGACGCCAGGCAAGGGAAAGCCGACTGTGCCGGCGCGCCGCTCGCCATCATAGGGGTTCGACGTGTTCATGTTGGTCTCGGTCATGCCGTAGCGCTCTAGGATCGAATGGCCAGTGCGCTCGCGCCAGGCCTTGTGCGTCTCGGCCAGCAGCGGCGCCGAGCCGGAAACGAACAGGCGGATGTTTTTGGCCGCTTGGGGGTTCAAGCGGTCCTGCTGCAGCAGCCGCACGTAGAAGGTCGGCACGCCCATCAGCGCGGTGGCGCGCGGCAGCAGCGAGACGATGCGGGCGGGGTCAAATTTGGTTTCGAACAGCATCGAGGCGCCGGCCATCAGCACGACGTTGGTAGCGACGAAGAGGCCATGCGTGTGGAATATCGGCAGCGCGTGGATCAGGACGTCTGCGGCAGTGAAGCGCCAGCGGTCGACCAGCACGCGCGCATTTGAGGCGAGGTTCTCATGGCTGAGCATGGCGCCCTTCGAGCGGCCGGTCGTTCCCGACGTATAGAGGATCGCCGCCAGATCGTCCGCTCCGCGCGCCACGTCGTGGAAGTACGAAGACTGCTGCGAGGCCTGATCCATCAGCGACCCTTCGCCATTGCCGCCGAGCGTGACCGTGATAGCGTCCGATGACCCCGCCAGGCGGCCGATCTCGGCTGCCCGTGCCGGATCGCAGACGACCAGCCGCGGCTCGGCATCGCCGAAGAAGTATTCGAGCTCGGTCAGTGTGTAGGCAGTGTTGAGCGGCAGGAAGACCGCACCGGCGCGCAGGCAGGCGAGATAGAGCAGGACCGCCTGCGGGCTCTTCTCGACCTGGACGGCGACACGGTCGCCGGCTTCCACGCCCAGTTGCAGCAGCGCGTGGGCCAGTTGCGCCGATCGCGCCAGCATATCGCCATAGGTGATCGAGCGCCCGTCATCCGTTTCCATCAGGAGACGCTCGGGCGCCGGGATGCGGGCGCGGAAAGCGTCGAACAAATGGTTGCTCATATGTCCCTCTTGTCCTCATTCCACTGAGGTTGCGCCGGAAGCCGCGGCGCGGCCGGCCTCACTGGTTTCGGCAGCAGGCGGCGCACGGCAGGTGCGGCCGCCACATCGTTCCTGGCGGCGAACAGCTCGTGGTTCTTCTCGATGTCGTCGAGCTTGTAGCGATAGTTGACCATCAGCCCATGCGCCTGACGCAAGGCTCGGGGCGACAGGTCGCCGAGATGGTCGATGCGCTCCAGCCGCGCGCCATTGCCGAGATGGAACCGGGCGACCGGGTCGATCACCTTGCCGGAGGCGGTGCGGGCCTCGAGGAAATACTGTGCCGCTAGAGGAAGCAATGCCTGGCCTACGCGGTCGCGCGCGGCAGCGTTCGCATGCCAGCCCTCGTTGCCGACGAGGTCCAGCGCCTCAGTGGCGGAGGGACCGGTCTGCTCGGCCAGCCAGCGGGCAAAGCCCGGCACCGGGGACAGCGTGACGAAATCGGTCAGGCCGGGAAGGTCGCGGCGCAGATCCTCGACCACCTGCTTGATCAGGAAATTGCCGAAGGAGATGCCGCGCAAACCCTCCTGGCAGTTGGAGATGGAATAGAACACCGCCGTCGTGGCTTGCCGTGGTTGCACCAGCGGCCGCTCGTCGGCCAGCAGCTCGGCGATCGTCGTCGGCATCACCCGGGTGAGCGCGACCTCGACGAAGATCAGCGGCTCGTCGCCGAGTTGCGGATGGAAAAACGCATAGCAGAGCCGGTCCTCGGGCTCGATCCGGCGGCGCAGATCGTCCCAGGTGTGGATCGCGTGCACAGCCTCGTAGCGGATGATCTTTTCCAGGATGTTGGCCGGCGTCGACCAGTCGATCCGCCGCAGCACCAGGAAGCCGCGATTGAACCATGACGACAAGAGATGCGTGAAGTCGGCGTCGACGATGGCGAGGTCGGGAGATGTTGGCAGCCGGGCAAGCAGATCCTGGCGCATGCGCACCAGCGTCTCGATGCCGCCGGGCGCCAGGTTCAAACGGCGCAGCAGCTCCTGCCTGGCCGGCTCGGCGGCGTCATGCAAAGCGAGCGCCGTGCGATCGTCGGGCGCGTCGCCATACGCATCCACCGCGGCGGCAAGCCTGACATGATCGGTGCCGAACCGATCGCGCAGCACATGCAGAAACGCCAGCCTTCCGTCGGCGCCGAGAGTGCGCCAGCGATCGAGTATTTCCCTTGCATAGGCGACGCCCGATGCCTCGCCCTGGCTGGAAAGCAGGCGGGCGCACAGACGCGCCAGGCTGTCGGCCGAGACGGGCTCGTCGCCTCGAACGAGATTCAGCATCATCCGGCCGCGATCGGCGATGGTGTTCAGCAGATCAGCGAAGAAAGGGCTGCGGTTCATCGATCCGACCCGTCGAAGAGGAGCCTGCGGGAGGGTCCGAGGCAAAAGGATGGAGACAGAGAATATGGGACCGCATGTCGTGAGCACAAGCGCACCGGCGTCGGGCCGGCCGAAGGGACAGCGCGTGGCACCAGCAGCGTCAGCCGGCCGCCCGGTCGGCCGCCGTCCTGATCGCCTCGATATTCGCACGATAGGCTTCGACGCTGTCGCCCTTGAAGATGGCCGCACCGGCGACCAATACGCTGGCGCCGGCGGCGGTGACCAAAGGTGCTGTTTGCGGCGAGATACCGCCGTCGATCTCGATCCGGATCGGCCGGTTGCCAATCAGCGCCTTCACCCGCTTCACCTTATCGACAATCGCCGGAATGAAGGCCTGGCCGCCAAAACCCGGATTGACGGTCATGATCAGGATCAGGTCGAGCCGGTCGAGCACATATTCGATCGCCGTTTCCGGCGTCGCCGGATTGAGCGACACGCCCGCCTTTTTGCCGAGGCTCCTGATCGTCTGCAGCGAACGGTCGAGATGCGGCCCAGCTTCGGCATGTACCGTCATGCCGTCGCAGCCAGCTTCGGCGAAAGCCTCCAGGTAAGGATCGGCCGGCGCGATCATCAGATGGCAGTCGAAGAAGACTTTGGTGCGATTGCGGATCGCCTTGATCACCGGCGGGCCAAAGGTGATGTTGGGCACAAAATGCCCGTCCATGACGTCGAGGTGGATCCAGTCGGCGCCGGCCGCCGCCACCGCCTCAACCTCGTCGCCTAGCTTCGAAAAATCCGACGCCAGCACCGATGGCGCGATCAGGGTTTTTTGAGCCATGTCCGCTTCCCGCTCTTGAGCCAGCTCCCGCCCTACCGTATCGGCCCGAAAATGGCCAGTCGTCGTGGCGGAAAGGCGCTGTTGCTGCCCCACGTTCAGACGAAGGCGTAGCGTGGCGTCCAGCTCGACGAAATCAGACGATTCTAATCCGAGGCTTTTCTTATCAGATTGGATAAAGGTTTCGGAGTATCCCCGGCAGCGATCTAGACCCATGCAAAGGGCCGCGTCTCGGCGCAACAGGAACATTGATTTGATGGACGGGGCGATCGTCAGGACCACACTCGCATTGATAAGCCCTGGAATATTGTTTGTCTTTGGGATTGCCTTCGTCTGCGCCTGGCTCATCGAACGAAAGCGAAGCTATCTCCTTGTGTTGGCGGGCGCGTGCGCTTTATTTGCTTTTGGCGCCATATCCCAAATTCTCGGTTGGCCGTCAGGGGCCGGACCCAATGCAATCGTGTCCGGCGCTCTCTATACATCATACATCGGCTGTTCTCGCGGCGGTCGAGGGTATCCTCCTCCGCTCGGGGACGAGGCTCGGCCTCAGAATGGACGCGGCGATCCTGATCGGATTCACGCTTCTGCTGGCGTATTTCTTTTACGTCGATCGCAACCTTCTTGCTCGCGTCTACATCCAGAATTTCGGGTACGGGATGATCCTGCTCATTGCCGCAGTGCGACTCTCGCCGCTTGCGGAAGGCCGGTACGTCGACAGGGTGCTGTTCTGGATTCTCCTGATCTTTGCGCTGCATTTCTTTCCGCGGACCTTATTGACGATCGGGCTTTCGGCGCCCGCCGATAAAACAGCCTTCGCGAACTCGATGTTTTGGCAGGCACTTCAGCTTTCTCTTGCCGTGCTCGGCGCGGCTCTCGCTCTGGCGATCCTCGCCGCCGCCGTTGCCGACGTGATCGACGATCTTCGACGGGAGCGCGATGTCGATCCGCTGACCGGCGTTCTGAACCGGCGCGGGTTCGAAGAGCGCGCCTCGGCCTATCAGCGAAAGAGCGGAAAAGGCGCCGCATCGCTCGTCTTGTGCGACCTGGACCATTTCAAGAGCATCAACGACACCCACGGTCATGACGTCGGCGACAGCGTGCTGCGAGAGGTCGGACGCGTGCTGCGCAAATCAGCGCGCAAAGGGGATATCGTCGGCCGGCTCGGCGGTGAGGAATTCGCGGTGTTCCTTCCAGATACCAGTTCCGAGGAAGCCTATGAATGCTCCGAACGGCTAAGGATCGCCATAGAGGAGAACAGTTTTGCCGGGCTGAAGGGGGTCGGGCCGCTCACTGCGAGTTTCGGCGTGGGAACGTTTAAACCCAGCGAAGCCTGGTCGAGCCTGTACTAACGGGTCGATGCAAGGCTTTACCAGGCGAAACGGACTGGACGCAATCGAACGATTGCCCATGAGTTCTCGGGTTTGAAGGTCGATGGCGGCCGACCCGCACTCGACGACCACGCGCGATGAAAACCTCCGGATTGCTCCGACGGGTCTCGGTTGTGGCCATGCAAGTTGCGGCTTATTGCGCGCCAACCCTACGGGAAGGATCGCGGCCCGCGAACGGACCCGAAAAGATCCCTCGGGAAACGCTGCACGGCCTGAACTCGCTATGCCGTCGCCGGAGGACACCCGGCCGGCCCCGAGAAAAGGATGTTGGACGCCTTGCGCAGAATGCTTGCGCGCCGCGCAGCCTGTTCTTATATACGCGCCAAGCCGTTCGACGCCGGGATGCCGGTTGCCGAAGCGGAATTTCTTGTGAACAGGGGCTTTCGTCGGAACGCCTGTACGGGTCCAGAGAAGCCTGCTTAGCGGAGAGACTAGAAAAATGGCAAAAGTAATCGGTATCGATCTGGGGACCACCAATTCCTGCGTCGCCATCATGGACGGCAAGGAGTCGAAGGTTATCGAGAATGCGGAAGGCGCGCGCACGACCCCTTCCATCGTCGCCATCAACAGCGATGGCGAGCGCCTCGTCGGCCAGCCGGCCAAGCGCCAGGCGGTCACCAACCCTGAAAACACCATCTTCGCGGTCAAGCGCCTGATCGGCCGCCGCTATGACGACCCGGTGACGGACAAGGACAAGAAGCTTGTTCCCTACAAGATCGTCAAGGGCGACAATGGCGACGCCTGGGTCGAGGCCGGCGGCAAGAAGCAGTCGCCCAGCCAGATCTCGGCGATGATCCTGCAGAAGATGAAGGAAACGGCGGAAGCCTATCTTGGCGAGAAGGTCGAGAAGGCGGTCATCACCGTCCCGGCCTATTTCAACGACGCCCAGCGTCAGGCCACCAAGGATGCCGGCAAGATCGCCGGCCTTGAAGTGCTGCGCATCATCAACGAGCCGACCGCGGCCGCACTTGCCTACGGCCTCGACAAGAAGGAAGGCAAGACCATTGCCGTCTATGACCTTGGCGGCGGCACGTTCGATATTTCGGTGCTCGAGATCGGCGACGGCGTCTTCGAGGTGAAGTCGACCAATGGCGACACCTTCCTCGGCGGCGAGGATTTCGACATGCGCCTGGTCGAGTATCTGGCGGCCGAGTTCAAGAAGGAGCAGGGCATCGACCTGCGCAACGACAAGCTCGCCCTTCAGCGCCTCAAGGAAGCGGCCGAAAAGGCCAAGATCGAGCTGTCGTCCACCACGCAGACCGAGATCAACCTGCCCTTCATCACCGCCGATGCCAGCGGCCCCAAGCACCTGACGCTGAAGCTGACGCGGGCGAAGTTCGAGAGCCTGGTCGAGGATCTCGTGCAGCGCACGATCGAGCCCTGTAAGGCGGCGCTCAAGGATGCCAGCCTGAAAGCCGGCGAAATCGACGAGGTCGTCCTGGTCGGCGGCATGACCCGCATGCCCAAGATCCAGGAGATCGTGAAGCAGTTCTTCGGCAAGGAGCCGCACAAGGGCGTCAATCCGGATGAGGTGGTCGCATTGGGCGCCGCTATCCAGGCCGGCGTGCTGCAGGGCGACGTCAAGGATGTGCTGTTGCTCGACGTGACGCCGCTTTCGCTCGGTATCGAGACGCTGGGCGGCGTGTTCACGCGCCTGATCGAGCGCAACACGACGATCCCGACCAAGAAGAGCCAGGTGTTCTCGACGGCTGAGGATTCGCAGTCGGCCGTGACCATTCGCGTCTTCCAGGGCGAGCGTGAAATGGCCGCCGACAACAAGGCGCTCGGCCAGTTCGACCTGGTCGGCATTCCGCCGGCGCCGCGTGGCGTGCCGCAGATCGAGGTCACTTTCGACATCGACGCCAACGGCATCGTCAACGTCTCGGCCAAGGACAAGGGCACCGGCAAGGAACATCAGATCCGCATCCAGGCCTCTGGCGGCCTTTCGGACGCCGACATCGAGAAGATGGTGAAGGACGCCGAAGCCAATGCCGAGGCCGATAAGAAGCGGCGCGCGCTGGTCGAGGCCCGCAACCAGGCCGAGGCGCTGGTGCATTCCTCGGAGAAGTCGCTGAAGGAATATGGCGAGAAGGTTTCCGAGGCCGACCGCACGGCGATATCAGATGCGATCGCGGCGCTGAAGACCGCTGCCGAAGGCGACGACGCGACCGAGATCGAAGCCAAGACGCAGGCGCTCGCCGAAACCTCGATGAAGCTCGGCCAGGCCATGTACGAAGCTTCGCAGAAGGAAGCCGCGGAGGCTGACGCCAAGGCGGATGCCGCCAAGGACAGCGACGTGGTCGACGCCGATTTCGAAGAAATCGACGAGGACGACGACAAGAAGAAGTCGGCCTGAACCGCCTGACGGCAGGTTGAGGCAGAAAAGCCCGGCGCAAAGCCGGGCTTTTTTGCAACTCCGGCCGAAAAAATGCGGGCTTGATCGAAAAAATGCGGGCAAGCCCGCGTCGACACTGGCATCCCGGCCCCATCGCACCTAAATCGGAACAGCGTGCCGGCAAACGACGCAACAAGGCTTCAAGACGTTGAATATCCGGACTGCAGGAAAAGATGAAAGCTGATTTCTACGAAACGTTGGGCGTGCAAAAGGGGGCCGACGAGAAGGAGCTCAAGAGCGCTTTCCGCAAGCTCGCCATGCAGTTCCATCCCGATCGCAATCCCGGCGACCATTCCTGCGAGCACAAGTTCAAGGAAATCAACGAAGCCTACGAGACGCTGAAGGATCCGCAGAAGCGCGCGGCCTACGACCGTTTCGGCCACGCCGCCTTCGAACAGGGCGGCATGAATGGCGGCGCGCAAGGCTTCGGCGCCGGCGGCTTCGCCGATATCTTCGAGGATATTTTCGGCGATATGATGGGCGGGCGCCAGCGCCGCTCCTCAGGTGGCCGCGAGCGCGGCGCCGACCTGCGCTACAATATGGAAATCACGCTGGAGGAGGCATTCGCCGGCAAGACGGCGCAGATTCACGTGCCGGCGTCGATCTCCTGCACGGAATGCTCCGGCACCGGCGCCAAGCCCGGCACTCAGCCCGTCACCTGCTCGATGTGCAACGGCCATGGCAAGGTGCGCGCCACGCAAGGCTTCTTCTCGATCGAGCGCACCTGCCCGCAATGCCAGGGGCGTGGCCAGACCATTAAGGAGCCATGCCCGAAATGCGCCGGTCAGGGCCGCGTCACCGAGGAGCGGTCGCTCTCGGTCAACATCCCGGCCGGTATCGAGGACGGCACCCGCATCCGCCTCGCCAATGAGGGCGAGGCCGGCCTGCGCGGCGGTCCGTCGGGCGATCTCTATATTTTCCTGGCGGTCAAGCCGCACGAATTCTTCCAGCGCGACGGAGCCGATCTCTACTGCAAGGTGCCGATCTCGATGACGACCGCCGCGCTTGGCGGTTCGTTCGAGGTGGCAACGCTGGACGGCACCCAGACGAAGGTGAAGGTACCGGAAGGCACCCAGAACGGCCGTCAATTCCGTCTCAAGGGCAAGGGCATGCCGGTCCTGCGCCAGCACAATGTCGGCGACCTCTATATCCAGACCGCGGTAGAGACGCCGCAAAACCTGTCGCGCCGCCAGCGCGAGCTGCTGGAGGAATTCGAACAGCTTTCCTCGAAGGACAATTCGCCCCAGTCGAGCGGCTTTTTCGCCCGCATGAAGGACTTCTTCGAAACCTTCAGCGAGCGCTGACGCCTGTTCTTGCCAATCAACGTAGAGTACAATCAAGGGGAAGCTCCCCTAGCGTCATCAACATCTTAAACCGGCATCCGCCTTGCCTTGGACCCTGTAGCTGCTAAGTAGCCTCTCGGGGGAGCGTTCAGGAGAACTTGCATGGCACATGGTCCCGGACTGCGAAAAGCGCTGGCGGAAAAGTTCGATGACGAACTGAAGTTCTTCAAGGGCTGGATCGACAAGCCAAAGGCCGTCGGTTCGATCGTGCCAACCAGTTCCATCACGGCCCGCAAGATGGCCTCCGTCGTCGACCCGACGTCAGGCCTGCCAGTGCTCGAAGTTGGGCCCGGCACCGGCGTCATCACCCGGGCGATCCTTGCCCGGGGCGTAAGGCCTGAAAATCTCTACGCGGTCGAATATTCCACTGATTTCGTGCACCATCTGCGCCGGCTCTATCCCGGCGTCAACGTCATCGAGGGCGACGCCTTCAATCTCGACGCGACGCTCGGCGACAAGAGCGGCCTGACCTTCGATTCGGTCGTCTCCGGCGTGCCGTTGCTCAATTTCCCGGTCGCCCAGCGCATCGCCTATGTCGAAAGCCTTCTCGACCGCATCCCGACGGGCCGCCCGATCGTGCAGCTGACCTACGGCCCGATGTCGCCGATCCCGCCCGGCCGCGGCGATTACACGGTCGAGCATTTCCATTTCGTCATCCGCAACATCCCGCCAACGCAGCTTTGGATCTATCGGCGCGGGGCGCATTAGGGTGTGCCGATATTCAGGTGAGGCCGACCTGTAAATGGCAGCCTCCTGCGCTTCCGGTGCTCACGTACTTCAAGTACGCTCCGCTCCGGTTCTCGGAACCAACCATTTTCGACTCGGCCTGACCTGAATCTCAACACACCCTTCGCGCATGTGCCCCCAGAACCGCTTTCGATTTTTGGGCCGATGCGTTGATTTGAGTGACCCTTGGCTGTACCTGTTCGGGAACAAGGTGGCCAATGGCAGTGATCCCGAAAATTCTCGTCTTCGCGGGCTCGATTCGCGCTGGCGCCTACAGTGGCAGAACCGCCGATGTGGCGCAGAAGGAACTCGCCATGCAGGGCGCCGAGGTGACCCGCATCTCGCTTGCCGACTATCCGCTGCCGATCCTGGACGAGGACCTGGAAAGGGAGAAGGGCGTTCCCGAAAACGCCATGAAGCTTGCCCGGCAGATCGCCGCCCATGACGGGCTGCTGATCGCGACGCCCGAATATAACGGCTCCATCCCGCCGCTGCTCAAGAACAGCATCGACTGGGTGAGCCGGGTGCGCAAGGATGGCGGGCGGTCGTTCAGGCCGTTCACCGGCAAGCCTGCTGGCCTTTGTTCGTCTTCCAAAGGGCACTTCGCCGGCGTACGCTGTATCAACCATCTGCGCGCCGTGCTGGTTCGCTGCCAGATGGAGGTGGTGACGCCGGAGTGCTCGGTACCGGAGGGCGGCAACGCCTTTGACGAGGACGGAAATTTCAGGGACGAGAGACTGCACAGATCGATGGAGCACCTATGCCGCACGCTGATCGAAACCTCGCGCATGCTGTCCACCCGGATCGAGGCGTGATCCAGGAACGCGCCGAAACCATGCAGGACAGGCTGATCGTCGGCCTCGACGTGCCGACGCTGAAGGAAGCCGAGAGAACGGTGCGAGAGCTCGACGGGGTCGTCTCCTTTTACAAGATCGGCTACCAGCTCGCCTTTGCCGGCGGCCTCGATTTCGCCCGCGAGCTCGCCAGCGGCGGCACCAGGATCTTCCTCGACATGAAGCTGCTCGACATCGACAACACGGTGGCCAAGGGCGTCGAGGCCATCGCCAGGATGGGCATGACCATGCTGACACTGCATGCCTATCCGAAGACGATGAAGGCAGCGGTCGAGGCCGCCAGGGGCAGCGATCTCTGCCTGCTTGGCGTCACCGTGCTGACTTCGATGGACGAGCAGGACGTGATCGACGCCGGCTATGAATACGACCCGCATACGCTGGTGCTAAGGCGCTCCGAGCAGGCGCTGCATGCCGGCATGGGCGGCATTGTCTGCTCGGCCGAGGAAGCGGAAGCGGTGCGCCGGATCGTCGGCCCCAATATGGCCGTCGTGACGCCGGGAATACGGCCCAAGGGCAGCGACCATGGCGACCAGAAACGCGTGGTGACGCCAGCGCAGGCGATCCGCAACGGCTCCAGCCATCTCGTCGTTGGCCGGCCGATCGTCGGCGCGACCGACAGGCGGGCGGTCGCGGAAGCGATCCTTGACGAAATGCGCTCGGCTTAACGCTTAGATCTGGGAGAAAAAGAGCATGCCCAAGGGATACTGGATCGCCCGCGTCGATGTGCGTGATGCGGAAGGCTACAAGGACTATGTCACTGCCGCCAAACTGGCCTTCGATCGTTTCGGCGCCGTTTTCCTGGCACGTGGCGGCGCGCATGAAAAGGCCGAGGGGCCGGGTCGCGACCGCAATGTGATCATCGAGTTTCCGTCATTGGCGGCGGCGCACGATTGCTACCACTCGCCGGAGTATCAGCGCGCCGTGACGATCCGCCAGAAAGTGGCCGACGGCGAGATCGTGCTGGTCGAAGGGGTCTAGAGCGATCATCGTTTCACGGAAACGCCGAACCGCTCTATCTCTTTGTTTTTGCGCAATTCCCTAGGGAAAGCGCTATGCGCTTTTCCCGGGAAAACCGTTTCACACTTTTCCTGGAATTGCTCTAGTTCAGCGGCAACCGCCGCGGCGATCAGACCGAATGAAGGATGTAAAGCTTGCGCGTCTTCTCGTGGATGGTCCATTCGCCCTCCCAGCCAAGCGGCAGCACAAGCAATTCGCCGGGCCCGACATTCTTGGCCGCGCCGTCAGGACCATGCAGCGTCACACGACCGGAGACGATGTGGCAAATCTCGGAATTCGTGTCTCGGCGCGCGGTGAACCGGCCCTGCGAACATTCCCAGACACCAACTTCGATCTTGCCGTCATCCGAAGCCCAGAGGGTGCTGGCTGCTTCCAGCTGATCGCCTTCCACCGAGGTGGGTTTCGGCTGGGGCTCGCCGAGGTCGATATGCGCAAGGTGGGCGAAGGTCTTGAAGTCGATCATTCCTGAGTCCTTGAGGTGATGCGGTTCAGTGGCCGGTGATGCGGTCTGCCAGGGCGGCCAGCCGCGATGTCCGCGGCAACCCCTTTGCTTCCCGCTCGTCGGCAATTCGATAGAGCTGATACATCGAATGGACGCCCAGCCAGCGCAGCGGCTCCGGCTCCCATTTGCGCACGGTTCGATTGACCCAGGGAAGCCGCGTCAGCTCGGTGTCGTTGCCCAGCAGCAGATCCCTCAATGTGCGTCCCGAGAGGTTCGAGGTGGAGACGCCGAGGCCGACATAGCCGCCGGCCCAGCCTATTCCGCTCTGCCGGTCGAAGCCCACCGTCGTGCACCAGTCGCGTGGCACGCCCAGCGTTCCACACCACGCATGGTCGAGCCTGAGCTCCTTGGTCTGCGGCAGAAGCGTCGTCAGGATCTTGTGCAGCTTGTCGATCGTCGCCTGCTGGGTGACCCCTCGAATGTCGGTCTTAGAGCCGAAACGATAGGGCACCCCGCGCCCGCCCATGGCAATGCGTCCTTCCCGGGTGCGCTGCGCGTAGCAGTATGTGTGCGCGGCGTCGCCGAGCACCTCGTAGCCGTCCCAGCCGATTTCGCTCCACAGCTTTTCGGACAAAGGCTCGGTCACCACGATGGCGCTGTTGAGCGCCAGCCAAAGTCTCTCGTGGCCGGCAATTCCCGCAGTGAAACCCTCGGTCGCCCGCACGATCTTTTCGGCCCGCACTACGCCCCGATTGGTTACGACCTTGCCTTTCTCGATCGACAGCACGGTCGTCTGTTCACAGATCTGGACACCGAGGCGCTCCACTGCCCTGGCGAGCCCCTGCACCAGCTTTGCGGGCTGAACCCGCGCAACTTTCTTGATGACGAAAGCGCCGCGGGCATTGTGCACCGCTATGCGCCGGCGCATCTCCGCGGCATCGATATACCCGACGCGTTCGTCGGTCAGCTCCCAGGATCTGGCATGGGCATACATCGCCTTGGCGCGTTGCTCCTGCGCCTCATTGGTTGCGACCAGCAGTTCGTCGGTACGGCGAATGTCGGCGTCGATACCTTCGGCTTCCGCGACCGATATGACCTCGTTCACCGTGCCCATCATCGCCGCCTGCATGGCGATGACCCTTTGGCGCGACGATGCCTCCTCATATTTTTCGCGCGACCATGAGAACCCGCCGGACAGCCAGCCGCCATTGCGTCCCGAAGCACCGAAGCCGGCGAACTCCTTCTCGACGATGACGATGTTGAGGTGCGGAGCTGCCTGCTTCAGATAGTAGGCGGTCCAAAGCCCGGTGTAGCCGGCCCCGACGATGCAAATGTCGGCCACGATATCGCCTTGCAGCGGCGGCCGGTAGCCGGGCACGCCGCCAATGTCGGCATACCAGAATGACACGTCGCCGTTCTTCTTCACGTCCATTACTGCGATTCCCAGGATAAGATTCAGGTCAGTGTGAAATCGGCCTTTTCGTCGTCCGCCAACAGCTTCACGTCGCTGCCCGCGAATATCAGGTCGACCTCGTCGCCGATGGCGAAGGTCTCGGCATCCAGCGTCGAGCGCACGATCGCCTTGGAGGTGTCGGCCAGCACGACCTCGTATTTGGAGCCCGATCCGAGATAGATGGCTTCGCCGATGCGACCGGGCAGGACGTTTCGATCCTGTCCGCCCTTCCCCCGTCTGGCGAGGCTCAGCTTCTCCGGCCGCAGCAGCATCACCGGTTTAGCGCCGTCTGGAAGGCGTTTGGCGGCGGCCACTTTCCGTCCGGCTATTTCGATGGCGGTCTCGCCGCCGGAGGTGGAGGCTGCACCACGCAGTATCGTCGAGTCGCCGACGAACTTGCCGACGAACAAGGTCTCGGGCTCATCGTAGAGTTGGCGACCGCTGCCGATCTGCTCGATGCGTCCCTGGTTGAACACGGCGATGCGGTCGGAGAGGACAAGGGCCTCCTCCTGGTCGTGCGTGACGTAGACGAAGGTGGTGCCCAATTCCCGGTGGATCCGCTTGATCTCGAGCTGCAGCCATTCACGCAGCTTCTTGTCGAGCGCGCCGAGCGGCTCGTCCATCAGCAGCAGCGGCGGGTCGAATACGATGGCGCGCGCCAGCGCGACGCGCTGCTGCTGCCCGCCGGAAAGCTCGCTGGGGAAGCGGTGGCCGAAATCCGCCATCTTCACCATGTCCAGCGCCTTGCGCACCCGCGCCTCGCGATCGGGATTGGCGATGCCGCGCAAGGTCAGCGGATATGCGACGTTCCTGCTCACCGTCATATGCGGAAACAGCGCGTAGTGCTGGAAGACCACGCCGATATTGCGCTTGTGCGCCGGTACGCCGATGACGCTCTTGCCGCCGACATCAAGCGAACCCGAGCTGACCTCGGTGAAGCCAGCGATGACGTTGAGCGTCGTCGTCTTGCCCGAACCGCTGGGTCCGAGCAGCGTCATGAACTCCCCCGGCTCGATGTGCAGCGAGACCTTATCGAGAGCGACGAAGCTGCCATATTGTTTGCTGACGGATTTGAGATCGATGGCTGCGCCGCGTGTCGATGGTGAGGCCATGTCAGCGTTTTCCCTGTCTCGAGCCGATCAGCAGCCCCGCCCCGATAACCAGCGACGTCACGATGAAGAGCAGCGTGCCCACCGCCGCAACGGTGGGGTCGGCGTCCCGGGTGATGCTGGAGAAGATCTGGACCGGCAGTGTCTTCAGGTAAGGGCTGGTGATGAACAGCGCGACAATGATCTCGTCGAATGAGGTTACGAAGGCAAACAGCAAGCCCGACAGGATGCCCGGCGCGATCAGCGGCAAGGTCACTGTCCTGAATGCGGTCAGCCGGGTCGCACCGAGGCTGGCCGCAGCCGTCTCCAGCCGTTTGTCGAAGACTTCCAGGCTGGCGGAGACGGCGATGATGACGAAAGGAACGGCGAGCATCGTGTGGGCCAGCACGAAGCCGGTCATGGTGCCGACCAACTGCGTATCGAGATAGACCGCATAGATTCCGACGGCGAGTACCACCCCCGGGACGACCATTGGCGTGATCAGCAGTGCGCGCAGCACGCCGCTGACGCGGCTTTTCATGCGATCGAGGCCGAATGCCGCCAGCGTGCCGATGACAGTGGCGAACACCGCCGTGACGACGGCAACCTTGAGCGAGCCGACCAGGCTCGCCAACCATTCGGGGTTGGTGAAAAAGTTCTGGTACCACTGCCAGGAAAAGCCGGATGGCGGAAAGGCCAGCGACTTCTTGTCGTTGAACGACATCGGCACGACGACGATTGTCGGCGCGACCAGCCAGACCGCGACCAGCAGGCAGAACAGACCGAGCAGGATTCGGCCGGGCTGTTTCATCCGCGTCTCGATCCCGTCTTGTACGGTTGGCGCGACAGCGGCGCTGCAAGCGCGAGCAGGACGAAGGTCGCGATCAACAACACCACACCCATAGCACCGCCGCGACCCCAGTTGAGCAGGCTGAGCACCTGGTTCTGGATCAGGGTCGAGAGCATGGTCGAACGCGGACCGCCGAGCAGCGCGGGGGTGATGTAGAAGCCGAGCGCCAGAATGAACACGATGATGGCGCCAGCATAGACGCCCGGAAGCGAGAGCGGCAGATAGACCTGGGCAAAGGCGCGCGCCGGGCTGGCGCCGAGGCTTCGTGCCGCCTGCATGAGCCGCAGGTCGATCGTCTTCATCACCGAATAGAGCGGCAGGATCATGAACGGCAGCAGCACCTGCGCCATGCCGATCACCACGCCGGTCTGCGTGCGGATCAGTTTGACCGGACTAAGGCCGACTGCCCGGATGACGGAGTTGATTACGCCGGAGTCCTGCAAAAGGATGACCCATGCCAGGGTGCGCACCACGCCGCTCACCCAGAACGGCACCAGCACGCACAGGATCAGGATAAGCCGCATCTTGGGTCCGACTGCGGTCATCACATAGGCATAGGGATAGCCGGCGATGAGACATACCAGCGTCACCCAGGCGGAGATCGCGAAGGTCCGCTGGAGGACGGTCAGGTTGACCGGTGTGCCGAAGAACCAGGCGTAGTTCTGCCATCCCCATTGCGGCTCGGAAAAGCTCCGCAAGGTCACGATGGCGAGCGGCAGGCCCAGGCAGACAACGAGCAGCAGCAGCGCCGGCGCGACGAGCCAAAAAGCCTGTCCGCGAAACCAGCGCCGCCGGTCACCTGCCGCGACAGCCGGACCAGTGTTCCGGCTGTCTGTTGTTATCGTTGCCACGGGGCGGGCCTAGTTGCCCGCCATCAACGCGTTCCACTTTTCGTTCGCGACCTCGAAGTTCTCCACCCAGAACTTGATGTTCTGCTGATAGCCAAGCTTAAGCTTGTCCGGCGTGTTGGTCATGAACGCCGCGGTGACCTCGTCCACTTCGGGCTTCGCGTCCTTGTGGATCGGGGTATATGAGGTGGTTTTTGCAAGCGTCTCCTGCGCGCCCTTGCCGACATAGGCGTTGATCAGCGCATGCGCCGCGTCGGGATCCTTGACGCCCATCGGAATGGTCATCTGGTCCATCACGACCAGCCAGTCCTGCCACACCGGCGTGTACGCCGCGCCGTTCTTCACCGCGGTCATGGCGCGTCCGGTCCACATCGCGATCATGTCGGCTTCGCCGGATTCGGCGAGCTGCTGGGAATCGGCGCCGGTCTTCCAGAAGATCGTGTCCGGACCGAGCGACTTCACCTTCTCGATAGCCTTGTCGATGTCGGCAACCGTCATGCTTTCCACCGACCCACCGGCTGCGAGCAGCGCCTGCTCGATCATGCCGCCGGACAGATCGCCGCTGCCCTCCAGAGCGCGCGAGCCCGGGAACTTCTCGATGTCGAAGAAATCCTTCCAGTTCTTGGGCGGGTTATCCTTGTACTTTTCAGTGTTGTACATCAGCACCACGCCATAGTTCATGGCCGGCACACTGCAATCGCTGATCTGGCCCTGTGGAATGTTGGACGTGTCGATCTTCGAGAAGTCCAACTTCTGGAACAGCTTGCCGCAATAGACGTAGGGCGGGAAATCGCCGGTGTCGACAACGTCCCAGGTGACATTGCCGGACTCGACCTGCGCCTGCAGTTTCGAGATTTCGGTTGGCCCGTCGCTGAGCAGCGTCACACCTGATTTGTCGACGAACTCTTTCAGCGCGGCGATCTGGCCGTCCTGATAAATGCCTCCATACGAGACGAAGGTAAGCGTCTTGCCCTTCAGCGAGCCCTCGGCCACCTCGCCCGCCACAGGCTTGCTCTGTGCAAGCGCTGCGGTCGTGATCATCAGCAGCCCGAGCGCGGCCGCCTGTCCGATCTTGGTCTTCATGTTTTATCTCCCATTTACGTGCACCCGCATTACTTTTGTGCGCCCGGCTGCGAGCCTTGTCCGGACGTGTATTGATTGAGTTCCGCCGCCCCGCTGGTCGGCGGCGCGATGATCCAGAGCACCTGCGCCGGCGTCTTGCCGATGTTCACCGTGCGATGCGGCGTCGAGGTTGCGTATTCGATGCTGTCGCCCTCGTTCATGACGAAGCGCTCGTCTGCCAGCGTCAGCTCGACCGTTCCCTTCAGGACGACGAACATCTCGTGTTTGCCGCCATGCGTGTAAGCGTCGTTGCCGGTCGAGCCGCCGACCTCGAAATCTCCCGAATAAACCTCGAATTCATGGATCGGCCGCCGCGACAGCAACGTCTTTCGGCAACCGTGGCTGATCGGCAGCAGGGGCCGGTCGGCCCTGGTGAGCACCTTGTGGAACCCACCTTCGGTCTGCTCGAACAAGTCGTTGATGCCGAGGTCCAGCGCAGCCGCGATCCGCATCAGAGTGCTGGCGCTGGCTCCACTCAGATTGCGCTCGAGCTGACTGATGAAGCTTGCCGTCGTGCCAATCATGTCGGCCAGCTGACGAAGCGAAATGCGTCGGGCAGTGCGAATGGCCTTGATCCGCCCTCCGACATGCTTTGTCTTGTCCGCATCCGCCGCTGCCAGCACGGCCATGTCCGGGGATGTCGCAGAGTCGACTTTCACCGAGCTCCTCCTTCACTTAACACCCTATTAAGTGAGATGCTGGAACGCAAGCTATTTGTCGAGATACGATATGATCCTGGGTCGCTGGGGCAGCGTTAGGCAGGATTTCTACTCAAGACGCGATCATTCTGGCTAAAACGGCTCGCGGCGGTCTCGGCCATCGCATCGGCGAGACCCATCTCCCATTGCGTTCGGCAATAGGCGCGGAAATCGAAGCAGGGCAGGCCGGGGCAGACCTCGAATTCGATGAGATGAACGCTGTCGTCGGCTTCGACCCGGAAGTCGATGGAAAACACATCCCTCAAGCCGAGCCCGGCCATCAGCCTTTGCGCTATCCGTCGGATGCTTGCGTCGGCTCGCGGCTGGCTGGCGGCGATCGGCAGCAACACCGGCTCCGTGTATGTTCCCGCGGCCCTCGCAGCCTCGCCGGTGTCGCCGTAGAGCGCCAGGCTATCTTCCATGGTCTGGAAATCGCCGCCCGAATCGACGAAGGCGATGCCGAGCGCCTCGACGCCGGTGTCCGGCCTCAATCCGAGAAAACTTGCGCGCGCATTGCGCCCGGCGACATAGGGCTGCACGAGGGCGTCGTCGCGATAGGCGGCGAAGATGCGTCGGCTAAGCTCCAGCGCGTGGCCGAGATCACCACTGCGCGAATCCGGCCAGATGCCGATCTTGGCGCCGAGCCGGTTCGGTTTGACGAACCAGCCGGTAGGCGAAGGCGGTGGCTCGACCAGCCAGCGGCCGTCGCGGGCCAGCCCGGCTTGCGGTACCGGCAGGCCGAGCGCGCCAAGCACGGCACCGCATCGGAACTTGTCCTGGCAGAGCGCAAACAGCGCATCATCGGCGCCGACCGTCTTCAGGCCGTTCAGCCTTGCCAGGGCCGGCGCTGCACCACCACGGAAGTAGGCGACGCCGTCGGTCAGCGTCCACACCAGCGTCGTGTCCGGGTCCTCACCGTCAAGCACGTTTGCGGCATCGTCGAGCGCCACCGGCGCGAAGGACAGGCCGCGCGTCAGGCAGGCTGCGGCCAGCGCATCGAACTCAGGGGCGATGTCGGTCGATTGCGCCAGATAGGAGGCGATTTCGGCGGCGCGCTCCGGCATGTGGCCATCGGCGATCAGCCGCTCGATGCAGACCTTTTCCGGCTCATAGACGAGGATCAGCTTCGGTTTCCGGCTTGGCATGGGATGGGTAATTCCTGGCGGCGCGATCACCTACCATCGCATGGTCAGTGTATCAGGCTTTCGCTGAACCGACGTCAGCCAGACGCCTCCACGACAGTGGAAACGTACTCAAGCAATCAGCACGCGCGGCTCGAAGCGGCCGTTGACCTCGACGTCGAGCAGAAACGTCATGCCGGCTTGCGGATCCAGCCGGCGCTGTTTCTCGTCCTTGCCCGACCAGGCGGAGGTGACCGCCAGCCGGTCGGCATTCCTGCCGACAAAGGCCGGGCAAGACGGTTGCGTTACCGGCATCGCGACCGATCGGACGAGCTTGCCGTCAGGTCCGTAAGCCTCGATGACGCTGCCGCCCCAACAGGCGTTCCACAGGACACCGTCTCGATCGAGCACCGAACCATCGATATAGCCCCTAGCCTTGCGGTGATCGACGAAGACCTTCGGTTCGCCGGACGGCAGCCCGTTAGCCGGATCGCAGCCGACCCGCATCAGCAGACCGGTGCTGGTGTCGGTGTAATGGGCGATCGTTCCATCCTCGGAAAAGCAGATCGAGTTCGACACGGTGATATCAGAATAAAGCCGGCGCAATTCCCCCCTGAAGAACCAGTAGATTGAGCCGGCGGCCTTTTCCTCGCCTTTGCCCATCGTGCCGATCCAGAAGGCGCCGCAGGGGTGGACGCGCGAATCGTTCGAACGGGTCACCGGGTTGTCGGCCTCGATCGCCGTGTGCAGCGTCATCTTGCCGGTCGCCACGTCGCGGACGTGCAGGCCGGTTTCGGTGGCGATCAACTGTCTGTTGTCGTCGATGATGGCAATCGCGCTGGCCATCTGGCCAAGCTCGTGGATTTTAACCGCGCCGCCGGAAAGGCGCTTTTCCAGAAGCTGGCCGTTGACGATGTCGAACCAGTAGAGCGTATCCGTGGCCGGGTCGTAACTCGGTCCCTCGCCGAGCTGGCAGACATGGTCGGAAAAAACCGAAACGATAGCTTGCCTCATACTGCCGCTCCAAACGCCGCATCCCAGGCTACTGTGGCAGCCCGCGCCTTCGCGGCCACCTCATCGACACTCATACCAGGCTTGAACAGGCTGGATCCCAAGCCGAAAACGCTGACGCCGGCCGCCTTGTAGCCGGCAAAGTCCTTTTCCGAAACGCCGCCGACCGCGCCGACCAGCGTCTCATCAGGCAAAACGGCGCGCATCGCTGTGATGCCGCCCGCGCCAAGCACGCTGGCCGGGAAGAATTTCAGCGCGGAGGCGCCGAGCCGGAGCGCCTGGAAGGCCTCGGTCGGCGTGAACACGCCGGGCATCGTCACCATGCCATAGTGCATGGCGAGGCCCATGACCTCGGCATCGATGTTGGGGCTGACCAGCAGCCGCCCGCCGGCTTTATGCAATCCGTCAACATCGGCAGCTGTAAGCACAGTCCCGGCTCCGACCAGAGCTGTCGATGGAAGCGCCTCGACGATGCTGGCAATCGAGGCAAACGGGTCCGGCGAATTGAGCGGCACTTCGATCGCTTCGATGCCGGCCTCGAAAATCGCCTGGCCGATTGCCACCGCCTCGCTTGGCTTGAGGCCGCGCAGGATGGCGACAAGGCCGCGCCCAAGCTTCGGAAACGGTGCGGTCTCGGTCATGCTACAACTCCGCTTGCGGCAATCATGCCATTTTCGCGTGCGGCTTCGATCAAGCCGGCACGCACTGCCTCGTCGGCGTCGACAGTCCGAACCGCAAGTCCACCAAGGCCGAGCGCCTCAGTATAGAGCGCGCCGAGCGCGCCAGACGCGATCAGCACGACCGGCGCCGCGCCCTTCCCGTAGCGGCGACTGGCGGAGGCGATCTCGCCGCCGATGAGCAGGCCCGACAGGCAAGCAGCGGCATCGTCGGGTTTTAGGTCCTGCAGCAGGCCCGCCGCGCGGATCGAGAACAGCCTCGATGTGACATCGCCGCCGTCAGCAAGCGCTTGCTCGCACCAGCGCCGGAAAAACGGATTTCCCGATGCGACCGGCTGAGGCTGCTCGCCCAGCGAATGGCGCAGGATCGAATGCGCCGCCAGCACCGAAAACAGCTCGCCGGTCGGCCACGTGCCAAAACCTGCAACGGCGCCGTCCTCGACCAGCACCCATTTCGAGTGGGTGCCAGGCATGCAGACGAGATGGCGACCCTTTGCCGGCAAACCAGCGCCGGCAAGCTGCGTTTCCTCGCCGCGCATGACGTCGGGCGCGTCGGCCTGGCGCTGGGCCAGGCCCGGCACGATGCGGATGTCGCGGCGCTGGCCCGGAATGCGCGCAGCACCGGCCAGAATGGCGCCGATCGGCGCCGGCACTGTGACATAGGGCGCCTCGAGCCAGCCCTGGCGCGAGCCGGCCATGCCGCAGATGATGACGGGCATCGCTTCCGGCGCGCCCATCGCCTCCAGGTGCCCTTCGAGAACGGTCGAGAAACCGGCGGCTTGCGCGGTGATCAGCCCATCGTCACCGCGGCGCTCGGCAAGGACTTTTCCGGCGTCATCGATCAGCCAGACCCGGAGACGGGTTGTGCCCCAGTCGACGGCGGCGACAGAAGGCGCCTTGCTCGCAATTCCTGAGCTCACAGGAAGCCCCCGTCGACGATCAGCATCTGCGCCGTCAACATGCGCGAAGCGTCCGACGCCAGGAACAGCGCCGTGCCGACAATGTCTTCCGGCTGCATCACCTGCTTGATGCATTGCTTGGCGACGTGGGCGGCGAGCGCTTGTTCGCTAACCCAGAGCTGCTTCTGCCGCTCGGTAATCACCCAGCCGGGGGCGATCGCATTGACGCGAATGCCGTCGACGCCGAGCCTGCCGGCAAGGCCCTTGGTCAGGCCGACAATGCCGGCCTTGGCGGCGGTGTAGGCCGGCATGTCGGGATGATTGATGAGATAGGACGTCGAGGTGAAATTGATGATCGAGCCGCCGCCGGCCCGCTTCATGCCCGGCGCCACCGCCTGCGCGGTGAAGAAATGCGGGCGCAGATTGACCGCATGGTTGTTATCCCAGAACTCAACCGTGACGTCTTCCACGGTGTGGCGATCGTCGAGTGCTGCATTGTTGACCAGCACGGTGACGTCGCCATGCGCTTCGGCCGCCTTGGCGGCTGAAGCCCGCAGCGCCTTGATGTCGCGTATGTCTGTGTTGAGATAGAGGGGCCGCCGGCCGAGATCCTTCTCGATACGGTCGGCCAGCGCCAGGCTCGGGCCGTCGGCGATGTCGATGAAGGCAATTTTTGCCCCTTGGCGGGCAAAACCTTCGGTCAGCGCGGCGCCGATGCCGGAGCCGCCGCCGGTGATCAGCACCGAAGCGTCTTTAAGGTCGGCAAAGCGCGCCGATGGCATCATTTTCTCTCTCCAGATCTGGCCCTGTCCGACCGGCGCGCATCCTATCCAGCCAGATCGGAGGAGCAAGGGCGAAAAGCAACTTGGCGGGCTTATGTCTGACAAAAAGACGCTGCGCAGTAACCGCAGTGCGACCGGTCGTCAGATCGCCCAGGCGCAGGGGCGCCACGCCTAGCTATTTGCGCAGTTCTGCCTGCGGCGTTTAGGAACCGTTCCGGCATGCTGCCGCGCATGCAAACGTTGCGATTGGCAGATGCCCGGGGAACCTGTACAGGCAAGCAAAGCTGCCATCCGACCCGCTGGAGATCCGCCATGCCCCTGAAAATCGCTGTCCAGATGGATCATATCTTCACCGTCTCGATTGCCGGCGACACGACTTTTGCGCTGTCGCTGGAAGCGCAGCGCCGCGGCCACCAGTTGTTCCACTATACGCCCGACCGACTGTCGCTGCGCGACGGCAAGGTGTTTGCCCGCATCGAGAAAATGCAGGTCCGCGACGAGAAGGGCAATCACTACTCGCTCGGCGAAAAGGTGCGCACCGATCTGTCGGAGATGGACGTCATCCTGCTCAGGCAGGATCCGCCGTTCGATATGAACTACATCACCACCACGCATATCCTCGAGCGCATCCATCCCAAGACATTGGTCGTCAACGACCCGGCCTGGGTGCGCAACAGCCCGGAGAAGATCTTCGTCACTGAATTCCCCGACCTGATGCCCGAGACGCTGATCACTAAGGACAGCCAAGAGGTCGCCGCCTTCCGCAAGGAGTTCGGCGACATCATCGTCAAGCCGCTCTACGGCAATGGCGGTGCCGGCATCTTCCACCTGCACGAAGCCGACCGCAACCTCGCCTCGCTGCTCGAGATGTTCGGCCAGATGTTCCGTGAGCCCTACATCGTGCAGCGCTACCTGAAGGACGTGCGCAAGGGCGACAAGCGCATCATCCTGATCGACGGCGAGCCGGTCGGCGCCATCAACAGGGTGCCGGCCGAGCATGATTCACGCTCCAACATGCATGTCGGCGGCCGCGCCGAAAAAACCGAACTGACGGCGCGCGAGCGCGAGATCTGCGCCCGCATCGGCCCATCGCTGAAAGAGCGCGGTTTTATCCTGGTCGGCATCGACGTCATCGGCGACTACATGACCGAGATCAACGTGACCTCGCCGACCGGCGTGCGCGAGGTGCAGCGTTTTGGGGGCGCCGATATAGCGAGCTTGTTCTGGGATTGCGTGGAGGGAAAGTGCAAGTAGCGTGCATTGCTTGTGGAAACGGCAGCGTTCTGGACCATTGCATCCGCCGTTTCAACCTTTCCCGTAATGTCCTTGCCTTCGCCCTGCTGAGTTGAGAGCGCCTTCGACGGATCAGTTCCCCGGCCGCGGCCGTGGCAGTGGAATGCCTATCTCGGGCGTTGCCGCGAAGGCGTTGATCGAGGCCGGAAGCGCCGCCGCGCCGCTTGCGGATGCCCGCGCCGGCGCCGGGGCCACCGTGAGAGCGGGTGCAGCCGCGACCGGCACGCCTTCGCCATAATAGGTGACCGCCTCCGCCGAAGCCGGATCGGGCCCGTCGAGCACGGCCTGGCATGCCGCGGGCAGGCTCGCCATGGTCATCACGTCGCGTGCTTTCGGCCTGTCCGGATTCTTGTTCGGGCGCCACGGTTCCTCGGTGAACCACCATGCCAGCGACTGGTCGCAGCCGTCGCCGGGCGCTGTGTTTTCCTGCGCTTTGCAATTGGGCGAGCCGGGCTGGCAGCCGATGCGAATGTGGAAGTGATAGTCGTGGCCCCAGAACGGCCTGACCTTGCGCAGCCATGCGCGGTCGCCCTTCACCGTGTCGCAGAGCTTCTTCTTGATGCCGGGATTGACCAGGATGCGCTCGACTTCAGGATAGCTTGCGGCGCGCTTCAGGAGCCGGGTATGCGCCGGCACCCAGAGCGCATCCTTCACCAAGTGCGTTTTTTCATCGACAAGCAAGGTGGCGCTCATGTTCTCGCGCTGCTCGATCGAAAGCTTGCGGTCGGGCATCGGCGTCAGCCAGATGTCGGCGTCGAGGCCGATCTGGTGCGAGGCATGGCCGGTTAGCATCGGCCCGCCGCGCGGCTGCGAAATGTCGCCAACCAGCAGGCCGGGCCAACCGTCGGCCGCGGCGTCGCGCGACAGTTTCTCGATCAGCGCGATCATAGTCGGATGGCCCCAGCGGCGATTGCGCGAAGGCCGCATCACCTCCCATTTCGGGCCGTCTAGGGGAATGGCAACGCCGCCTGCAAAGCAGCCCTTGGAATAAAAGCCGATCGACTGCGGCGCAGCCACGGCGGGCAACTTTTTGGCGCCGAACAGGTTTTTTGCCAACTCCTCGGCCGCTGCTGGTCGCGCTGCAAGCCCCCCCAGGGCGAGAATGGCGAGCGCTGCTAGTGCATATCGCCCAAAAGTGCGCAGCGGGTTTGGGACAACGACATGCCTAAACAGAGATCTAAAGCGCGTTGGGACGCGCTTTAGCAGCAGCGTTCCACCGGGCAGTGATTGCCTCAACGTTTTCATGGAGCAGAACCCCTCTGCGAATTAAGTCGAATCATATCACGCCCGGCGCGCAGTTTCGATCACGACCGCTTCATCGGGCTGCGCGCCTCGCCGTCGCGCCAGTTGCCGTCAGCCCACATTTGGTCGAAGGCCGAGCGGTAGTCGGGAAAGCGAAAGCGATAGCCGGCCGCCTTGATCGCCGTGTTGGCGACACGCTTGTTCTCGCCATAGAAGGACCGCGCCATGGGCGAAAGTTGGGCGGTCTCGAACGGAATTTCGGGTGGCGGCTCGATTCCCATCAGCCCCGCGGCGTAGGCGACGACGTCCTGTGGCGGCGCCGGCAGGTCGTCGGTGATGTTGAAGATGCCGCCGCGATCGTCTCCGATCAAATGCCAGAGCGCCCCGGCAATGTCGTCGCAATGGATGCGGTTGAACACCTGGCCTGGCTTGACCAGCCGCCGCGCGGTGCCGTTTTTCAGATTGACCAGGGCATTGCGGCCTGGCCCGTAAATGCCGGAAAGGCGCAGGACCGCCACCGGCCGGCCGATGTCCCGACCCAGTTTCAGCCAATCCTGCTCGGCGGCGACACGCATCATCGAGCGCTTCGACACCGGCCGGCATTCGGCGGTCTCATCCACCCAGCCACCGCCATGGTCGCCATAGACGCCAACGGTGGAGAGATAGGCGATCCATTTTAGCGCCGGCGTCTTCCTCGTGATCGTCTCACGCGCCGCATTCAGCACCGGGTCGCCGGCCTCTTCCGGTGCCACCGAGACGACGAGATGGGTTGTTTTCTCGAGCGCGTCGCCAATTTCTGGCGTCAGCGCGCCATCGAAAAGCAGCGGCTGGGTTCCGGCTTGCCGCAACGATTCGAATTTCTCCGGCGAGCGCGTCGTGCCGAAGACAGTTGTCGCGGCATCCTTGCTGGCGCGGGCGAATGCCCTCCCCGAATAGCCGGCGCCGAAAATGAAAATCTGCTTCTCGCTCATGCATGCGCCTCGATTTGATCTGCCAGCGCCAGGCGCCATTCGCGTTGCACGGCCTCGTCGCTTTCCGCTTTCACTGCAGCGGTGGCACGTTTGGCAAATTCGGTCTCAGGCACAAGCCGTGACAGCGCCCATACCGCCGCCCCGCGCACGAGGGGCGAGGCATCGCCCAGCAGCGCACGCACGGCGTTGCCGAGCGAGGCATCGCCGGAATTGCCGGCCGCCATCAGCACATTGCGGACGAAGCGGTCGCGACCGATGCGCTTGATCGGCGAACCGGTGAAGAAGGACCGGAAAGCCGCGTCGTCGAGCGCCAAGAGATCGGCGAGCGCCGGCTCGCGCAGATCCGCGCGGGCGACGAGCTTTGCCTCCGACGCCGTTCGGGCAAACTTGTTCCACGGGCAGGCGGCCAGACAGTCGTCGCAGCCATAGATGCGGTTGCCGATCTTTTCCCGGAACTCGTGCGGGATCGGCCCCTTGTTCTCGATAGTGAGATAGGAGATGCAGCGTCGCGCATCGAGCCGGTAGGGCGCGGGAAAGGCGTCGGTCGGGCAAATGTCGAGACAGGCGCGGCACGAGCCGCAATGGTTGACCTCGGGCGTATCGGGCGCAAGCTCGGCCGTCGTGAAGATGGTGCCGAGGAACAGCCAGGAGCCGTGCTCGCGGCTGACCAGATTGGTGTGCTTGCCTTGCCAGCCGAGGCCGGCGGCTTCTGCCAGCGGCTTTTCCATCACCGGGGCGGTGTCGACGAACACTTTTACGTCGCCGCCGGTGCGGGCCACGATCTTGCCGGCGATCTCTTTCAGCCGGCCCTTCATCACGTCGTGGTAATCGCGGTTCTGCGCATAGACGGAAATCGCGCCGCGGTCACGCTTCACCAGGACCGCGCGCGGGTCGTGGTCGGGGCCATAGTTCATGGCCAGCACAATGATGGAGCGAACCTCGGGCCAAAGTGCTGTCGGCTCGCCCCTGCGTTCGAGCGTCTCGGCGATCCAGCCCATCGAGCCGTGGAAGCCGTCGGCGACGAATGCGGCAAGTCGGGCCGGCGCCTGCGGGATAGCATCGGGAGTGGTAAAGGCAACGGCATCGAAACCGGCGCGCCGTGCCTCGCGGTCGATCAGCGCGCGCAGTTTTTCCGCTTTAGAAATCGAGGTCCGCATAATGTGACACCGGCGACAGGCCGCGCACCCGGTCGGACAAAAGCGGCCGGAACGATGGCCGTGATTTCACCCGTGCATACCATTCGCGCGCAGCAGCATGTTCGCGCCAGTCGATCTCGCCGAGATAGTCGAGCACAGACAGCGCCGCCGCCGCAGCGAGGTCGGCATAGGTGACTTTGCTGCCGGCCAGCCAATGGCGTGTGCCGGCCAGCCAATTGGTATATTTCATGTGCTGGCGGATATTGGCGCGCGCGGCACGGATCGCCGCCGAATCGGGCGAACCGCCGCCCGCCGTTTCCGGCATGACCGGCTTCAGCACGCGCTCGCGCACGAGATGCCGCGTCACCTCGCTATCGGCCTTGTTGAGATACCAGTCGGTCAGTCGGCGGATTTCGGCGCGCCCCATCGGATCCTCGGCGAACAGCCGCTTGTCACGCTTGAGCACGCCGCGCGTCTCGTCGAGATATTCGCCGATGACCATGGCGCCGACGATCGGCACGTCGCCCTCGGCAAGCAGGATCGGCAGCGTGCCGGCCGGGTTCAGCGCCAGGAACTCCTTGCGCCGCGTCCACGGCTTTTCCTCGATCAGCGCCAGCTCTTCGCCATATTCGCCGAAAGCGAGGCGTACGAACCGGCAGGAGGCGAACATCGGGTGGTGGAAAAGCGTCAGCATGGTCCCGCGATAATAGAGCGCACTGGCAAATCGCCGGCTGCGCCGGTAAGTCTTGGCCGCCCCGATTCAAAAGGGCCGTCAGGGTGCTGCGACCTATAGGAGGAGTTCCGCGCCATGACAAGCAAGCCCTTTTGCAAGCCCTTTCGCAAGCCGTTTTTCAAGCCCTCACTCGAACACCGAGGTTTCCATGGAAAGCCAGACCATCGTCGAAGCGCTGCTGCTCGGCATGATCGAGGGCCTGACTGAGTTCATTCCGGTCTCGTCGACCGGCCATATCCTGCTTGCCGGCCATTTTCTTGGCTTCCACTCGACCGGCAAGGCCTTCGAGATCCTGATCCAGCTTGGCGCCATCCTGGCGATTCTCAGCGTCTATTTCCATCGTCTGTGGCAGATGCTGGTCGAACTGCCGCGTGACCGGGTGACGCGGCATTTCGTCCTCGGCATCCTCGTCGCATTCCTGCCGGCGGCCGTCATCGGCGCGCTGGCGCATGGTTTCATCAAGACGGTGCTGTTTGAATCGCCGAGGCTGATCTGCGTCATGCTGATTATCGGCGGCGTGGTCCTGCTGTGGGTGGATCGATTCAAACCGAAGCCGCTCTACCACGACGTCGAGCGGTTTCCGCTCAGGCTCTATCTACAGATCGGACTGTTCCAGTGCCTTTCGCTGATCCCCGGCACGTCGCGCTCCGGCTCGACGATCGTCGGCGCGCTGCTTCTGGGCGTCGACAAGCGGGCGGCTGCGGAATTCTCCTTCTTCCTCGCCATGCCGACGATGGT
Organism: Mesorhizobium sp. M0938; assembly: GCF_040319125.1. NCBI lineage: Bacteria > Pseudomonadati > Pseudomonadota > Alphaproteobacteria > Hyphomicrobiales > Phyllobacteriaceae > Mesorhizobium > Mesorhizobium sp. M0938. Next base: position 493,390 of record NZ_JAMYNS010000001.1, read on the forward strand.
CGGCGCCTTCGCCTTCGACCTCTTCAAGAACCGCAATGTGCTGACCAGCGCCGACCTACCGGTCATCGCCGCCGGTTTCATCGCGGCCTTTGTCGCGGCGCTTATCGTCGTGCGCTTCCTGCTCAACTACGTCTCGCGCCACGGCTATTCACTGTTCGGCTGGTGGCGGCTGGTCATCGGCACCGTCGGCTTGGTTGCGCTGATGATCTGGGGGTGATCCAGCGCAGGCAGGTTTGCGGTTAGTTCCGCCCGTAGAAAACATTCTCGACATGCACCGGCCAGCGCCAGGGCAGAACTGCCACCATGTCGAAGCGCACCGACAATCTTCCATAGTCGGACTGTCGCGACAGCCAGAGATCGGCAGCGCTTTCGATGCGGCGCTCCGACTCGTAAGCAATAGCCTCCATCGCTTCCATCAGCGTGCGGCGCGCCTTCACTTCAACGATCAGCACCAGGTCGCCGCGGCGCGCGATCAGGTCGATCTCGCCGAACCGCGTGCGGTGGCGGCGCGCCAGTATCCGGTAGCCCTTCACCATCAATGCTGCCGCTGCCAGCCACTCACTGCGATGGCCGCGCCGATAGGCCTGCCGGCGGCTGGCGACCGGGCGTTCAGCCATCCCCGTCTTTCCCGGTGTCACCCTCTTCCCCGATCTCTCCGTTCTGCCCGGCATCCTTAAGTTCCAGCAGCCGCCGGTAAAGTGCCTGCTTCTGGCCGCCGGTCATTTTGGCGGCTTCCGCCGCTGCCTTGGATGCCGGCATCTCGGCGGCAAGCGAAAGCAGAAGCCGGTCGATGTCTTCAGGCTCGTCGGCCGTTGCTTCCGACGGGCCGACGCAGATGACGATTTCGCCCTTCGGCGTGTCGGCCGCCGCATAATGGTCGGCGAGCGACTGCAAGGTGCCGGTCCGCATTTCCTCGAAGGTCTTGGTCAGTTCGCGGCCGATCGCAGCCTTGCGGGCGCCACCCAGCGACTCGACCATGGCGCTGAGCGTCTCGGCCAGCCGGCGCGGCGATTCGAAGAAGACCAGCGTCGCCGGCACGGTTTTCAGCGCTTCCAGCCGCGTCAGCCGCTGCCCGGTCTTCACCGGCAGGAAGCCGGCAAACAGAAACGCGTCGGAGGGCAGGCCGGAGGCCGTCAGCGCCGCAAGCGGCGCCGACGGGCCGGGGATCGGCACGACGCGAATGCCCTGGTCGAGGGCCTCGCCGACCAGCCGGTAGCCGGGATCGGAGATGAGCGGCGTGCCGGCGTCCGAGATCAGCGCCACGCTCTGCCCGGCTTCGAGTGCCGCGATCAGCTTAGGCCCGGCCTCGCCGGCATTATGCTCGTGATAGGCCGTGGTGCGGCGGCGGATGCCGTAGCGGTCGAGCAACACGCGGCTGACCCGCGTGTCCTCGCAGGCGACGATGTCGGCGGCAGCCAGCGTTTCCAGCGCCCGCAGCGTGATGTCGGCCAGATTGCCGATCGGTGTCGCCACCAGATAGAGCGCCGGCTCGAGCGGCCGGGCTGACATCTCAGTCTGGCCGATCACATAGCTGCGTTTGTCGCCGGTCACCGCTGTCCTCAAGCTGCTTGCATGCATTTGGACCTGTTTGGCACGGCTGACGCGCGGTTGCAAAACCCGTGCCGAAGTGAAGCAGCCGCCATGCCTTTGCCATAGTACGGAACGAAACCGTGCCCGGCGTATTTACCCCTGATCTCGGGAGGAGCAGGATGGACAGTCTCAAGATACAAGACGTTTTCGAACCCTACTATGCAGGGCGCAAGCGCTTTGCCGCGCGAAAGGACAAGGGCCAGCCTGCCAAAGCTGGCGCCGGCTTGGCCAAAAAGCCGCGAAAGCGTCGTCCTTCAAAGGCAACCAGCCTGGAAATCGAGCCCTCGACCGGCACCGGCAGCACGATGGAGCACTGACCAGACGATGCCCAATCGCTTCGACATTTTCATCACCCGCCTTGAAACGAAAAGCTCCCGCAATGGAGCACCGTCACATCCCCTAAGCGATCAAAACCGCGCCCGCCGCGACAAGGGCGACGCCAAGCCGGCTCGCTCCGGTGAAGCGGACGCTGAGAAAGATCACGTCAAGCGCCGCCACAAGCACGACGGCTGACTATCGCAACCCCGCGATTGGCCGAGACACTTCTCTCCTCGTTATCCTGGGCGGAGCAGGAGCGAAGCCGCGCAGACCCGAGGATGACGAAAGCGCGGGTTGAAACGCTCAACCACATCATTCAACCCAGGTACTTCGAGACGCGCGCCTCCAGCAGACGCATCAGGCCCGGATCCATGAACTCATAGTCGTCCGGAATATCGAGGCAGATCACGCGAGCCTTCCTCAGGCTGGCCTTGAATTTCTTCTGCAGTTTGGCGCGGTGCGCCTTTTCCATGACGAAGATGATATCGGCCCACGAAACGAGTTCGTGCGTCAGCGGAGTATCGGCATCGTGGTTGGTGCCGGCCGATGCGACTTCGATATCCCTGCGGCCGGAAAACACCTGCTCCGCGGTCGGGCTGCGCAAACGGTTTTGGCTGCAGATGAAGAGGACGTTCTTCAACGGATGCCATCTTCTGGTTTGAGCATGATCTGGTCCGAAAACCAGTTTCCATTTCTCGCTGACGCGGACCTCCGGTTCGGGATCATGCTCTACCGCGCCAGATCCGCCACCACCGCATCGAGCACGATCATGCCGGCCGGCGTGGCGCGCAGGCGGGCATTGCCGATCGGCGCCACCAGTCCTTCACCCTGCAGCATCGACAGTCTTGCGGTCGACAGGCCGCGGCCAGAAAACGCTTCGTAGCGCGAAAGATCGATGCCCTCGGCCAGCCTCAACCCCATCAGCAGGAACTCGTCGGCCTCTTCCGAGCGTGTCAGAATCTCGCCGCCAGTGATGCCATGGCCCTTGGCCTCGACCAGATTGGCCCAGGTCTCCGGCATTTTCTCTGCGATCGTCACCACGCGGCGGCCGTTTTCGACGAAGCGGCCATGCGCGCCGGGACCGACGCCGACATATTCGCCATAGCGCCAATAGGTGAGATTGTGCCGGCTTTCGGCACCTGATCTGGCGTGGTTGGAAATCTCATAGGCGGGCAGCCCATGCGCGGCAGTGATCTCTTGCGTCAGCGCATAGAGGTCGGCGGCAAGGTCGTTGTCGGGAATGGCGAATTTCCTGGCCGCATGCAGCGCGTGGAACGGCGTGCCTTCCTCGATGGTCAGCTGGTAGAGCGACAGATGGTCGGCGGCGTGGCCGATCGCCTGCTCGAGCTCCGCCTGCCATGCCTCCGGTGTCTGGCCGGGCCGCGCGTAGATCAGGTCGAAGGACAGCCGCGGAAAGATCTCACGCGCCAGGCCGATCGCATGCAGCGCTTCGTCGACATTGTGCAGCCGTCCGAGGAAGCGCAGATCCTTGTCGTTCAGCGCCTGCACGCCGAGCGACACCCGGTTGACGCCTGCCGTCCGGTAGCCGCGAAAGCGCTCGGCCTCGACCGAGGAGGGGTTGGCTTCCAGCGTCACCTCGATGCCGGCAGGCACCGTCCAGTTCTTCGCCACCGCGTCCAGCACGGCCGCCACGGTTTCCGGCTTCATCAGCGATGGCGTGCCGCCGCCGAGAAAAATGCTGGTCACCTCGCGTGGTCCGGTGCGGTCGCGCATGGTCGCAAGCTCGGTCTCGAAGGCGTGCGCAAAACGCTCCTGGTCGACCGGCTGGTGGCGGACATGACTGTTGAAGTCGCAATATGGGCACTTGGCTGCGCAGAACGGCCAGTGGATGTAGACGCCGAAGCCGGGGCTGCGGTCGAGCAGCATGGTCATTTCACGCCCGATCGTGCCAAATCCAGCCTGGCTTGCGCGAATTTCTGGAAAGCGCGGGCGCGGTGCGACAACGCCGTCGGCTGGCCGGGCTTCCAGCCATGTTTTTCCTCCGCGGTCATCTCGCCGAAGGTCTTTTCGAAACCGTCCGGCACGAACACGGGGTCGTAGCCGAAGCCGAGTTCGCCGCGGGGCGGCCACACCAGCGTGCCCTCGACCTCGCCGCGGAAATATTCGGCCGCGCCGTCGGGAAAGGCCAGGCAGATGACGGCGACGAAGCGGCCCTTGCGCTGCGCAGGCGCGACCGCGCCGACGTCCTGCAACGCCACTTCCGCCCGCTGCATCGCCATGCCGAAGTCGCGGGACCCGTCCGGCGCCTCGGCCCAGTTGGCGGTGTAGACGCCGGGCGCTCCGCCCAGTGCATCGACACACAGGCCGGAATCGTCCGACAATGCCGGCAGACCTGTCGCCTTGGCGGCGGCAAATGCCTTGATATAGGCGTTCTCCTCGAAGGTGGTGCCGGTCTCGTCCGGCTCCGGCAGGCCGTATTCCTTGGCCGACTTCGCATCTATGCCGAATGGCGCCATCAGATCGGCGAATTCGCGCAGCTTGCCGGCATTGTGGCTGGCAACGACGATCTCATGTCCATCAAGTGATTGCATCAGATGCCCCAGATTCTTGGTTCGGCGAATTCGATTGAATTGCCGGAGGGGTCGCGAATATAGATCGAGCGGCCGCCCTGCGGCCATTCGAACTCGCTTTCGATAGCGATTTTCTTCTCCTCCAGATGCGCTTTCCAGCGGAGAATCTCGTCCGCGCTTGCGGCAAAGCACAGATGGCCGTCGCCGACAGCGCCGTGCGGCGGCACTTTCAGCCTGGCATCGGGCGCCGGCGGCACCTTGGTCGCCTCGGCGTTGAAGATGAGCAGCACCCCGTTCCCGCAGCGGAAGAAAAGATGCCTGCCGTCGACCTTGCCGAGCAGATCGAGCCCGAGGACGCTGGAATAGAAGTTTTCCGCGGCATCGAGGTCGGTCACGTAGAGGGCTGATTCGAGGATGGCGGAAGGGGTCATGACAGAACCGATGGCTAAGCCACAGCCATCTGCTGCAGGCTGACCAGTCGCGCAATGCCCTTCTTGGCCAGTTCCATCAGCGCCGTGAACTGCTCTTCCGAGAAAGGCTCGCCTTCGGCGGTGCCTTGGATCTCGACGATGCCGCCCTTGCCGGTCATGACAAAATTGGCGTCGGTGCCGGCCGAGGAGTCCTCGAGGTAGTCGAGGTCAATGACCGGCTGGCCGTCATGGATGCCGCAGGAGATAGCCGCGACATGGTCCTTCAGCACCTTGGCGACGCTGGCCATCTGCCGGGCTTCCATCCAGCGCAGGCAGTCGTAGAGCGCCACCCAGCCGCCGGTGATCGAGGCCGTGCGCGTGCCGCCATCGGCCTGGATCACGTCGCAGTCGACGGTGATCTGCTGTTCGCCGAGCGCCTGCAGATCGACCACGGCACGCAGGGAACGGCCAATCAGCCGCTGGATTTCCAGCGTGCGGCCGCCTTGCTTGCCGGACGAAGCTTCGCGGCGCATGCGTTCGCCGGTCGAGCGCGGCAGCATGCCGTATTCCGCCGTCACCCAGCCCTTGCCGGAATTGCGCATCCAGCCCGGCACCTTTTCCTCAAGGCTGGCCGTACACAGCACATGCGTGTCGCCGAACTTCACCAGGCACGAACCTTCCGCGTGCTTGGAGACGCCGCGCTCGAAGGAGATGGCGCGCATTTCGTCGAATTGGCGTTTGGAAGGGCGCATTCAGGCTTTTTTCCTATCTTTTTCGGAATCGTGGCCGGCTTGTAGCCGCATGGTGCGCAAGGCGCAAAGGAAAATGGCCGGTTGCGCGGGCGCGGCCGAAGTCTATATCTTTGGGCCGGAGGATTTTGGCCCGAATGACCAAGGCAGTCGATCCCAGTTCGCAGTCGCCCCTGCTTCAATCGCCCGCACTCCAGTCGCTCGACATGCGTTCGCGCGACATCTTTCGGCGCATCGTCGATTCCTATCTGAAGGACGGAGAGCCGGTCGGCTCACGCAGCCTGTCGCGTATCCTGCCGTCGTCGCTGTCGCCGGCCACGATCCGCAACGTGATGAGCGATCTCGAGCATCTCGGCCTGATTTACGCGCCGCATATCTCGGCCGGCCGGCTGCCGACCCAGGCCGGCCTGCGCTTCTTCGTCGATGCGTTCATGGAGCTTGGCGATCTTTCCGACGAGGAACGCCGCACCATCGAGGCGCAGGTGCGCGCCTCCGGCTCGGGCGCGACGCTGGAGCACATGCTCACCGAAGCCAGCCAGATGCTGTCCGGCATGTCGCGCGGCGCCGGCCTGGTGCTTGCCGCCAAGAACGAGGTGGCGCTCAAGCACATCGAATTCATCCAGCTCGAGCCGACCAAGGCGCTGGCCGTGCTGGTGTCGCAGAACGGCGACGTCGAAAATCGCGTCGTCGACCTGCCCGCCGGCGTCACCGTCTCGCAATTGCATGAAGCCTCGAACTTCCTCAATGCCCACATCCGCGGCCGCACGCTGGCCGAGGCGCGGATCGAGATCGCCCGCCTCAAGGAAGAGACCAAGGCCGCCCTCGACACGCTGTCGCAGGATCTGGTCGAAAAGGGCCTCGCGGTCTGGGCGGGCACCGAGAGCGGCCTGCCGGCGCGTCTCATCGTGCGCGGCCGCGCCAATCTGCTGGAAAACGTCACCGCCCAGGCCGACATCGAGCTGTTGCGGCACTTGTTCGAAGATCTGGAGACACAGGACGGGTTGATCCAGCTTCTCGACCTTGCCGAAGAAGGGTCGGGCGTGCGCATCTTCATCGGCTCGGAGAACAAGCTGTTTTCGCTGTCGGGTTCGTCGCTGGTCGTTGCGCCCTATCGCGACAAGGACGCCCGCGTCATCGGGGCGCTCGGCGTTATCGGCCCGACCCGTCTGAACTACGCCCGCATCGTGCCGATGGTCGACTATACCGCGCAGCTTATTTCCCGCATGCTGCGATAATGCATATCGTCCCAAAAGTGCAGCGGTTTTGGGACATGCATAAAACAAAACCCAGGCGCGTCGCAGCATGCGCTTAGGCCGGACCTCAAGGAGAAAAAATGGCGCTGGAATCATTCAAGGCCCAGATCAGCCTGTTGCTCGAGCAAATGATCAACCAGCCCGAGGATCAGCATGAAGTGCAGGAGCAACTGCGCGAAAAGCTGAGGGAAATGCGCGCCATGGGCCTGCCGCTGCCGGCCGATCTCGTCGCGTTGGAAAAACGCCTCGACGATGATTTCTACGCGGCCGGAAACTGAGCCTGAAAGCCAACGGCGATTTGCTTGTGCTGAACCACTCAACCCGGAACGACCGTCGAGCTAGCCAGTTTCTCAGGATCGGAGCCAAGTTTAGGAGGACAGGTTGATCCGATTTGGCGGTTTTGCGGCCATTGCAGCCGCCTTGTTTCTTGCGACAGCAGCGTTCGCCCAGCAAGCGGATCAACAGGTGCTGAAAGGCGAAGCCGCGTTCGGCGGCTGGAAAGGTGACAGGCCGGGCGTGCGACGCCTGATCAGGCCAGACGATCTGCCGGCGCCCAATGTCAGCCAATCCGTAAAGAACGGCGCCGGCCGGGCCGAAATACCCGAAGGTGCCAGGCCACTGCTGCCACCGGGCTTCTCGGCCGAGATGATCGCCTCCGGCATCTACAATCCGCGCGCCGTCCGTGTTGCGCCGAATGGCGATCTGTTCGTCGCCAACAGCAAAGCCGGCCAGATACGGGTTTACCGTCTCGCCGAGGACAGCGCAAAACCGGCCGAGAAATCGACCTACGCCACGAAACTCACTCGCCCCTACGGCATCGCCTTCTATCCGCCGGGTGACAAGCCGCAATGGGTCTACATCGCCAACAGCAACAGCATCGTTCGTTTCCCCTATCGGGACGGCGACCTGAAGGCCTCCGGCGAGCCGGAAACCATCGTCGCCAACATTCCCTCGAACGGTCACTTGACCCGCGACATCGCCTTCTCTGCGGACGGCAAGACGCTCTATCTGTCGGTCGGTTCCGGTTCGAATGCTGCCGAGAAGATCGGAGCTGAGCCGGATGGCGGTCTCGACGCGTGGATTGAGGCAAAGCCGCTCGGAGCGATCTGGGGCTCGGAGGAAGGCCGTGCCAATGTGCTGGCGTTCGACCCCGACGGCAAAAACAGGCGGATCGTCGCCACCGGCCTGCGTAACTGCTCCGGCATGACCGTACAGCCGGCGACGGGTGCGCTCTGGTGCGTCGTCAACGAGCGCGATGGGCTCGGCGACAACGTGCCGTTCGAATTTGCGACTGAAATAAAGGGCGGCGCCTTCTACGGCTGGCCCTGGTATTATATCGGCGACAATGAGGATCCGCGCCACAGAGGCAAACGCCCCGACCTTGCCGGCAAGGTCGCTATCCCCGACGTGCTGATGCAGGCGCATTCGGCGCCGCTCAACATCGCCTTTTACGACGGCAAGAACTTTCCGGTCGACTATCGGGGCGACGCATTCGTGACCCTGCATGGTTCGTGGAACCGCGGCACAAGGACAGGCTACAAGGTGGTGCGGCTCATGTTCAAGGACGGCAAGCCGACCGGCGAGTATGAGGATTTCATGACCGGCTTCGTCGTCTCCAATGACGCGGTTTGGGGCCGCCCGGTCGGCGTCGCAGTGGCCAAGGACGGTGCACTGATTGTCACCGAGGACGGCAGCGGTTCCATCTGGCGCGTCACTTACGGCAAAAGTCCGTCTTGATCGGCGAGGTCGCCCGGCACTCCGCTGGTGCAATCGAATCCGTCTCTCAGGGAATTCATGCCTGCCTGCCTTTGTGCGACAAGGCACGACTTGAAATCGATTCCGATTTTCGGGGTCATGCGCTAGGGCCGAAATCATGACTCTCACCGGATTCCTTGCCTATAGCGCGGCTCTCGGCATTGCCGCCGCCATTCCTGGCCCTGGACTCACCGCGCTTATTGCGCGTGCACTTGGTTCCGGCTTTCGCTCGGCGCTCGCCATGTCTTTCGGGCTGATGCTCGGCGATCTCACCTATCTGACCGCCGTGGTGCTCGGCCTCGCCATCATCGCGCAGACCTTCGGCGTGGCCTTCCTGGCCATCAAATGGCTGGGCGTAGCCTATCTCGCCTTCCTTGGCTGGCGCTTCTGGACGAGCGGCATCACGCCCGAAACGGTAGAGGCGAAGAAAGGCAGAGGCGGGTTGGTGTCGAGCTTTATCGCCGGCCTCGCCGTCACGCTTGGCAATCCGAAGACGATGATCTTCTATCTCGCCATCACGCCGACCATCGTCGATCTGAAGACCATCACGCTGGCCGATTACGCCATCCTCGTCGCACTGACGGTTGTCGTGCTGCTGGTGGTGCTGGTGCCTTATCTGGCGCTGGCAGCCAAGGCGCGTGGGCTCCTGAAGTCGCCGCGCGCGCTGAGGGCGCTCAACCGCACCGCCGCCGGCTTCATGGTCGGAGCGGCCGCTGCCATCGCCGCCCGGCAATAGCCCACTTTTGGTCACGTCTGAAATGCTCTTCCGGGGCGAGGATGCTTTCGGCATGCGGCTTACTCGGATATTTTCAAACGGCAGACTATCTTGCGCGGCCGAAGGCTTTATCCTGCCTGGTCGAGACTTAATTGCCTCACTCTTGCCCGCCTAACTCTTGGGAGCGAAACCAATGAACAAGCCCGCCACCACCGCGCACGCGCCCGGCCGAGGCCGCATCTACAATTCGATCACCGAGACGATCGGCGACACGCCGCTGGTGCGGCTCGACAAATTCGCCAATGAAAAGGGCGTCGTCGCCAATCTGCTGGCCAAGCTCGAATTCTTCAACCCGATCGCCTCCGTCAAGGACCGCATCGGCGTCTCGATGATCGAGGCGCTTGAGGCATCGGGCAGGATTGCGCCCGGCAGGACCACGCTGATCGAGCCGACCTCGGGCAACACCGGCATCGCGCTCGCTTTCGCCGCCGCCGCCAAGGGCTACAAGCTGATCCTGACCATGCCGGAGACGATGTCGGTGGAACGCCGCAAGATGCTGGCGTTGCTCGGTGCCGAATTGGTGCTGACCGAAGGTCCGAAAGGCATGAAGGGCGCTATCGCCAAGGCCGACGAGCTGGCCGCGACGCTGCCCGACGCCGTTATTCCGCAGCAGTTCGAGAATCCGGCCAATCCGGAAATCCACCGCCGCACCACGGCCGAGGAAATCTGGAACGACACCCAAGGCGAGGTCGACATCTTGGTCGCCGGCATCGGCACCGGCGGTACCATCACCGGCGTTGGCCAGGTGCTGAAGCAGCGCAAGCCCTCCGTGCATGTCGTCGCCGTCGAGCCGGAAGCCTCGCCGGTGCTGTCGGGCGGCCAGCCCGGCCCGCACAAGATCCAGGGGATCGGCGCCGGCTTCGCGCCGAAGATCCTCGACACGACGATCTATGACGAGATCGTCAAGGTCTCCAACGAGGATTCGGTCGCCAATGCGCGGCTCGTCGCCCGCCTCGAAGGCGTCCCTGTCGGTATCTCCTCGGGCGCTGCCCTGCAGGCGGCGATCGTCGTCGGCTCGCGGCCGGAGAACAAGGGCAAGAACCTGGTGGTCGTTATTCCATCCTTCGCCGAACGCTATCTGTCGACGATCTTGTTCGAGGGGTTGGGGGCTTAGGTCCTCGACACTTCGTCTCGCGACAGCTTCCAACGATAACGCCCAGGGTTTACATCGCAGTTCGCTGGACCGCTGAAAAAATACCTGTGGCGGCTGCCGCGCGCTTGAGTAAAGCGGCGCTTCCGTTCAGATCGTCGCCGGCCTTGCACCGGCTGGCGGAGGAATTCATGTATAAACTCTATACCCGTGCCAACACCGGCGGCTTTGTCGTCGAGGCGGCGCTGATACTGGCGGGCGTGCCTTTCGACCAGATCGGCGTTCCGAAGTCGACCTCGCCCGACCAGGCCTTTCTCGACATCAGCCCGTTGAACCAGGTGCCGGTCCTGGTCTTGCCGGACGGAAGCTCGATGACCGAATCGGCGGCGATCTGCATCCTGCTTGCCGAGCGCCACCCGGAAGCGAACTTGGCGCCGGCAGCGAACTCGCCTGATCGCGCCGACTTCCTGCGCTGGATGACGTTCATGTCGTCGGCCATCTATCAAGCTGACCTGCGGTTCTTCTATGCTCATCGCTACACGGCCGATCCAGACGGGGTGGACGCCGTCAAGCAGGCGGCGATCTCGGAAATGGATCGCGGCTTGGCCATTCTCGATGCTGCCCTCGAACGCCGTGACTGGCTCGTCGGCGACCGGCTCTCGCTGGCCGACATCTATCTCATCATGCTGGTGGCCTGGCATCCCGAAATTGAAAAGGTCCCCAGCGCCCGGCCAAACATCGAACGCCTGTGGGCCGGGTTGCGGGAGCATCCGGTGATGAAGAAGCTGAACGCCTCCCACGCCATGTGGCCTGCCTGAACGGACCGCCACGTCTCAGGCTTTTTCCACGCGGCCGAGCCCAGCCCGTCGTTCCTGCAGGAACCGGCGCACGGCAGGATCGCGTTCGAGGCCGATCGCCCGGTCGTAGGCTTCGGTCGCTTCCCGGGTTTTGCCGAGCCTGGCCAGTAGGCCCGCGCGGGCGGCCCAATAAGGCTGATAATCATGCAGCCGTTTGTCGTCGCCAAGCCCATCAAGTGCGCTCAATCCCGCCGCGGCGCCCTCGGTCTCGGCAACGGCCACCGCTCGGTTGATCGACACCACCGGCGAGCCTGCGATCGAATGCAACGCGTCGTAGAGTTCGCGGATCGCCATCCAGTCGGTGCGGCCGGTCAGCCGTCGCGCCGCATGGGCGGACTGCACCGCTGCTTCGAGCTGGTAGCGGCCGATCACCGCCTTGGTGGCGGCGTGGGAAAGCAGCGTCTCCGCCTCATTGATGAGGGTGCGATCCCACAGCTGGCAATCCTGCTCTGCAAGCGGCACGAAATCGCCTTTGGTACTGCGCCTGGCTCCCCGCCGCGCCTCGGCAAACAGCATCAGCGCCAGCAGGCCGAGCGCTTCCGGCTCGTCCGGCATCAGCGACGCTATCAGCCGGCCGAGCCAGATACCTTCGGTCGCGAGATTGCGGCGCCGGGTTTCGGTGCCGGCCGGGTCGGACCAGCCTTCGGCGAACGCGGCGTAGATCGCTTCCAGCACCGCGTCCAGCCGCTCGCCGAGCTCGGCTCGTTCAGGCACCCGGAACGGAATGCCGGTTTCGCGGATACGGCTTTTGGCACGCACCAGTCGCTGGCCCATCGTTGCCGGTGACACCAGGAAGGCCGAGGCGATCGTTACCGCATCGAAGCCCAAAATCGTCTGCAGGATCAGCGGCGCGCGCACGCTCGCCTCGATCGCCGGATGGGCGCAGGCAAACATCAGCCTGAGCCGCTCGTCGGGCAGGTCGTCGTCGGTCATGCGTGCCTCCATCTCCTCGGCGATCAACCTGAGATGGTCGCGGCTGGCCTCCCCGGTCAGCCGTCGTCTGACCGCGTCGACCCGGCGCCGGCGTGCCACCGCCAGCAGCCAGGCTTCCGGCCGGTTCGGCACGCCGGTCTGCGGCCAGCGCTCCAAAGCCGCAGCGAAGGCATCGGCCAGCGCGTCCTCGGCGCCGGCGATGTCGCGCGTGCGGGCAGCCAGCCAGGCGACCAGCTTGCCGTAGCTTTGCCGGGCGGCCGCTTCCGCCGCCGCCCGCGCCATCTCCAGGCCATTTTCCATCACATGGTCTGTTCCCAGATCGGCCGTAGCTCGACCGTGCCGGCGCTGGCGGCGGGGCAGCGCGCCGCCCAGGCGATCGCGGCATCGGCGTCCTCAGCCTCGATCATGTAGAAGCCGGCGAGCTGCTCCTTGGTGTCGGCATACGGGCCGTCGAGCACGTTGGTCTTGCCGTTGGCCATGCGCACCGAAGTGGCGGCCTGGGTCGGCTTTAGCCGGTCGCCGGCGAGCCAGGCGCCGGACTTCTTCAACGCCTCGGTATAAGCGCCATAGGCCGCGCTGATCTCGTAGGTCTTGTCGGTCGGCGCTGCCGCCATCGCGGCTTCGTTGACGTAGATCAAAAGCATGTATCGCATGGTCTTCTCCATTTTCGAAGGCCGCATCGTTGCGAGCCGGACGTATGTCGCGCGGCCTCGCCCGATTTCGACAGGCTCTGCGAAAATCTTCGGCTCCGATCGCATGTCGCGCAAGCGGCCATGCGTTGCGGCATCACTCAGCCGTTCGTCTAATCAGCACAATACCGGGTTGGCATTTCCCGCCCGCTGTCTAAACTCGCTTCGGCTCGTGCTGGAGAGGGCGGTACAGCAGATATTTCAGGGAGGAAATCACATGCTCAATTTCAGGACGAAGTTTGTTGCCGCCGGCGCGCTGGCGCTGTCGCTTGGCCTAGGCGCGGTGTCGGCCAAGGCGCAGGAATTCATCAACGTGCTGACCGGTGGCACTTCGGGCGTCTATTATCCGCTCGGCGTCGCGCTGTCGGAAATCTATGGCAAGGGCATCGAAGGCGCCCGCACCCAGGTGCAGGCGACGAAAGCTTCAGTCGAGAACCTAAATTTGTTGCAGCAGGGCAAGGGCGAGATCGCCTTCGCGCTCGGCGATTCCGTCAAGCTGGCCGCCGAGGGCAACACCGAAGCCGGCTTCCCCGGCAAGCTCGACAAGCTGCGCGGTATCGCCGCCATCTATCCCAACTACATCCAGATCGTCGCCAGCAAGGAGTCCGGCATTAAGACGCTCGCCGATCTCAAGGGCAAGAGCCTGTCGGTCGGCGCGCCGGCCTCCGGCACCGAGCTCAACGCCCGCGCCATCTTCGCCGCCGCCGGGCTGAAATACGAAGACCTCGGACGGGTGGAGTATCTGCCCTTCGCTGAATCGGTCGAGCTGATCAAGAACCGCCAGCTCGACGCCACGCTGCAATCGGCCGGCCTCGGCGTCGCCTCGATCCGCGACCTCGCCACCTCGGTGCCGATCAACGTCGTTGCCGTACCGGCCCAGGACGTCGCCAAGATCGGCTCGCCCTATCTTTCGGTGACCATTCCCAAGGGCACCTACGAGGGCCAGGCCGAGGACGTCGCGACCGCCGCCGTCGGCAACTTCCTCATCACCAGCGCCGACGTCTCCGACGAGGCCGCCTATCAGATGACCAAGCTGCTGTTCGAAAACCTCGATCAGCTCACTGCGGCCCACGCCGCCGCCAAGGCGATCGATCCGGCCAAGGCGCTCGACGGCATGCCGGTGCCGCTGCATCCAGGCGCCGAGCGGTATTACAAGGAGAAGGGGCTCATCAAGTAAGCCGTCCCCCTCCCCCTTGAGGGGAGGGTGGACAGCCGCCGAAGGCGGATGGACGGGTGGGGTCCTCGGCGACGCGCTCCAACTTTCTCAGTCAAGGTCGAGGCAGTTGAGGCGACCCCACACGCCTCGCTTCGCTCGGCACCTTCCCCTCGAGGGGGAGGGGAGCGCCCCGCCAGGAGCCCCGTCAATGACCCATCCCGAAGCTTCCCCCGCCGCCGAAGTCCCGGTCGAAGGCCTGCCGCCGGGCTTCGGCGAAGGTATCGCTGGCAAGGCCGCCTTTCTCATCGCCATCGCCTTTTCCATCTTCCAGATCTACATCGCCGCCTATGGCAGCCTGCCGAGCCAGGTCGTGCGTGCCATGCATGTCGGTTTCTTGCTGCTGCTCGGCTTTGCCCTGATCGCCAATCTGCGCGCCACCAGCGTCCCGGCGAAAGCAGCGTTCTGGGCGCTCGGCGTGCTCGGCTTCGGCACCGGCCTCTACAATTGGGTGTTCTATGCCGATCTCATCCGCCGCTCCGGCTTCCTCACCACGCCGGACCTGATCGTCGGCACGGTGCTGGTCGTGCTGGTCTTCGAGGCGGCGCGGCGGCTGATGGGGCTGCCGCTTGCCCTGATCGCCTTGATCTTCCTCGCCTACGCATTTGCCGGCAATCATTTGCCGCCGCCCTTCATCCATCGCGGTTATGACTTCGCCCAGCTCGTCGACACCTTCGCCTTTGGCACCGAAGGCATATACGGCACACCGGTCTACGTCTCGGCCGCCTACATCTTCATCTTCGTCGTCTTCGCCGCCTTTCTCGAACGCGCCGGCATGATCGCGCTGTTCAACGATTTCGCTCTTGGCCTGGTCGGCTCGTGGCGCGGCGGCCCGGCCCAGGTCTGTGTTCTGTCCTCGGCGCTGATGGGCACCATTTCCGGCTCCGGCGTCGCCAATGTGGTCGCCAGCGGCCAGTTCACCATCCCGCTGATGAAGCGCTTCGGCTTCAGCCCGGCTTTCGCCGGCGCCGTCGAGGCGACCTCGTCGATGGGCGGCCAGATCATGCCGCCGGTGATGGGCGCGGTCGCCTTCATCATGGCCGAGACGCTGAACATCCCCTATGCCGAGGTGGTCAAGGCGGCGATCATCCCGGCGCTGCTCTATTTCGGCGCCTGTTTCTGGCAGGTGCATCTGGAAGCCGGCAAGGCCGACCTGCACGGCATGGCCAAGGCGGACCTGCCCAATCCGTGGGACGCGGTGAGAAGACACTGGCCGCTGGTGCTGCCGCTCGCGGCACTCATCTACCTGCTGTTTGCCGGCTATACGCCGATCTTCGCCGGCACCATGGGCCTGGCTCTGACCATCGTGCTCATCCTCGGCACACCGCTGGCGGCGCTGATCGGGCCGCTTGCTTTCCGCATTGTCTTCTGGCTGGCGCTGGGGCTTGCCGCCGCCTCTTTCATGAAGTTCGGCGTCAATATCCTGAGCCTTGTGATCGCTGCGCTCATTGTCGCCTGCTTCACTTTCAAGGGCGGCCGCGAGACGCTGCAGATATGCATAGACTCGCTTGCCGAGGGCGCAAAGAACGCGCTGCCGGTCGGCATTGCCTGTGCCATTGTCGGCATCGTCATCGGCACGCTGACGCTCACCGGCATAGCCTCGACCTTCATCGGCTGGATCATCTCCATCGGCGAGAACAATCTGTTCCTGTCGCTAGTGCTGACCATGCTCACCTGCCTGATACTCGGCATGGGCATCCCGACGATTCCCAACTACATCATCACCTCGTCGCTGGCCGGACCGGCCCTGTTGGCGCTCGACGTGCCGCTGGTGGTCAGCCACATGTTCGTTTTCTATTTCGGCATCATGGCCGATCTCACACCGCCGGTGGCGCTGGCCGCCTTCGCCGCCGCGCCCATGGCCAAGGAGAGCGGCCTCAAGATCGGCATCCAGGCTACCAAGCTTGCCATCGCCGGCTTCGTCGTGCCGTTCATGGCAGTCTACACCCCGGCATTGATGTTGCAGGACGCCGGTCCGATCGCCGCCCAGTTCGGCTATCCCGTCGAGGTCGCCTATGTCGTCGCCAAGGCCGGCATGGGCATCGTCCTGTGGGGCGCGGCCGCTGTCGGGTTCCTCGCCCGGCGCATGGCCTGGTGGGAACGTCTCGTCGCCTTCGCGGCCGGCGCGCTGCTGGTTGCCGCACTGCCGCTCACCGACGAAGCCGGCTGGGCGCTCTCTCTCGTCTGGATCGGCTGGCACTGCTGGCGCGCGCGGCAGGCGTCGGCCAACGGGTCCGTATGAGCCTCTGTGTTCTGGCCGCCGGCAAGACGGTGACGCTCGCCGTCGCCGCTTTCACGCTGTCCTGGACGCATTCGGTGGAAAAGACGCATTGGCAGGAGGACTGGAAGGTGCTGCCCTCCGGCCTGCAAATCGTCGAGGCGCGGGTCAAGGGATCGGGCGCCGGCATGGAGCCACCCGAGGGAGCGCTTCTGCGGGACGGCTGGTGGGCCTACACGCCCCCGATCAAGCCTCAGCCGCGCCTCGTGCTCGCCGCATCCGGCGCCACCGGCGAAGGCTGGACACTGTGCACGGTTGAAGACTGCCGCGAACTGGGCAAGGCGGCAGGCGGCACGATCGTGCTGGAACCGTGCGAGGGCTCGAGCCAGCCGCGATAGCGCACGATCGTTCCGATGAAGGGGTGCAAACCCGCTCGTGGGCAGGATGAGCATTCCTGGAGGCCGGAGCTAGCCAATCAGCCGGCCCTTCAATTCGGCGGAGGGGATCTCGCAGCTCTCTTTCCTGCCGAACAGCGCGTAACGGTTCTCTGCGATGCGATCATAAAGCCAGTCGCGGAGCGGGCGCGGCAGCAGGAGCAAAAACCTCGCCACCCGCCACGGCCAGCCCAGTTCGGCCATCACAGCAACGAAACTGTCCAGGCGGGTGAAGGCGGCACCCTCGATGAGGGCCAGATTCGTTTCGTAGCTGTCTGTCCGCAGCCCGTATTTTCGAAACAGCGCTTCGCCAAGCAGTGACTGTGCCGTGGCGAAGCGGAAGCGGCTTTTGCGGTCGAGCCTCACAACCATGCGCACGAAGCCGGAGCACAGCACGCAGACGCCGTCGAACACGATCAACGGATGGCTTGCATCGAAGGCTGGCTTTTCAGGAGGATGGTCTGGCTGGGTGATCACGCGAGTCCCGGCTGCTTGGTGTCAAAGGACACATAAGCTTGCCGGCGGCGAGATCAAAGCCCCAGAATCTCAGAGCCGAGAATCTCAGGACGTTGGCATTGTCGCACGCCGCCTGTCGGCGAGCGCAGGGCGCTCCGCACGATAGGTGGTCGCACGGTGATCGGCGGCCGGCCTGCAGATCCGGCTGTCATGACGGCTTTCCATGGTCGTCATCAGTGCGCGCTGATGCCGAGCGTGTGGCCGCGGCGTGCGCAGGCGGGCCCTGGGCCGCGCATGTAATAGCGCTCCGGCCGGTAGGTCGGCGCGACGAATTCGCGGATGGCGGCAGCGTAGCCGATGAGGTGCGTCAAGAAGTTCATTTTACCTGTCCCTGTCCCGATTTCGGATGTCCCTTCCGAATTGCGGAGATCATAGCGTCGAGGCGTGAATAGTCGGTGAACACGATGTTAATATCTGGTCGAAAATGCCTTGGTTCGTGGCCGGAATGCGGCTGATTCGGGGTCTTTCCATGCAGTTCGTCGGCATTTCGGTCGATGTGACTTTTGCATCACATATGTTTCGTTTGGATGTCGCTCCGACGCGCTTCTGTTTCAGCCTTGGCCGGTGCCGTGAAATTTCCGTGCTTGCCCAGGGAAAGTCAGGAACCCGTCCGATAGCCGCACGTTGACGCCAAGAGCCGGACCAACCCGGCCCCAGCAGGCAGCGCCGAACGAAACCGCCGCTGCATCCCAACAGCAAGAACAATGGAAAGGCAAAAGCCATGGGTTTCTTTTCGAAAGACATCAAGACGCTGGACGACCTCTTCGTCCACACGTTGCGCGACATCTATTACGCCGAAAAGCAGATCGAGAAGGCGCTGCCGAAGATGATCGACAAGGCGACCGATCCGCAATTGAAAGCCGGCCTGGAGAAGCACCTAGGCCAAACCAAGGGCCATATCGAGCGCGTCGAGAAGGTGTTCGAACTGCATGGCGTGAAGGCCAAGACGGTCAATTGTCCGGCCATCGACGGCATTCTCGAGGAAGCCGATGAAGTCAGCGGCGACATCGACGACAAGGACGTTCTCGATGCCGCCCTGATCGCATCCGCGCAAGCGGTCGAGCACTATGAAATAACCCGTTACGGCACGTTGATCGCCTGGGCCAAGCAGCTTGGCCGCAGCGATTGCGCCAATGTCCTGGCCAACAACATCAAGGAAGAGCAGGCGACTGACCGCAAGCTTACCGAGATTGCGGAAGCCAAGGTCAACCTTCAGGCCGCCGAATAACACTCGCTTTCGCGGGGCCAGACTTTGTCGGCGAAGTGGAGTTCCGTAGCTGGACGTCCGATCGTATAATACGCCACGCCTCGCTCCAGGGATTGCGCGAGGACAAACCGGCGGAGGAAGTCGTGCAGGAAAAGCCGAAGGCTGACACCAAGGCAAAGCCTGCCGGTAGCAAGGGCGAGACCAAGGTCAAATCCGCCGGGTCGGCAAACACCGTCGTAAAGCTTTCTCATCCCGACAAGCTTCTGTGGCCGCAGGAGAAGGTATCGAAGCAGGGCCTGCTCGATCATTACGCTTTGGTCTGGCCGCGCATGCAACAATTCGTCGTCAATCGGCCGCTCAGCCTGGTGCGCGCGCCGGACGGCGTCGACGGCCAACGCTTTTTCCAGAAGCATGCGTCAGCCGGCATGCATGACAAGATCGCCAGGATGAAGGATCCGACGGACGGCGAGGAGATCTTGTTCATCCGCGATTTCGACGGTGTCGCTGCCTTGGTCCAGCTCGGCGTGGTCGAGATCCATATCTGGGGCTGCACCATCGACGAACTGGACAAGCCGGACCAGATCATCTTCGATCTCGACCCTGATGAAGGTGTCGACGTAAAGGCGGTGCGCGCGGCGGCGCTCGAAATTCGCGGCCGGCTCGATGAGCTGTCCTTGCCGAATTTCGTCAAGACGTCGGGCGGCAAGGGTTATCATGTCGTCGTGCCGCTGAAACCATCGGCCGATTGGGATGAGGTGAAGGGCTTCGCCCATGATTTCGCCCTCGCCCTCGAGCAGGCGGCACCCGAGCGCTACACGGCGACGCTGTCGAAGAAGGCGCGCACCGGCAAGGTCTTCGTCGACTATCTGCGCAACGGTCGTGGCTCGACCACAGTGGCGCCCTATTCGTCGCGAGCCAAAAAGGGCGCTACCGTATCAATGCCGGCGACCTGGGCGGAGATCAAGGCCGGACTGGCGCCGAACGCTTTCCCGATCGGCGACAAGACGACGCTGAAGCAGCTGGCGAAAGCCGATCCCTGGGCGGATTTTTTCAGGCAGGGTAAGCCGCTCAAGCGCGACTGATCAGTTTTTCAACCGAGGAACACCTTCTCGAACGCCTGCTTGCCCGTCGGCGAAAACACCACCGCGCGGCTGTCTCTCTCGCGCCGCGCCCATTTTTCCAGCAGGATCTTGTCGAGAATGGCCGCACCCAGCGTGCCGGCAAGGTGTGACCGCCGCACGCTCCAGTCGAGGCAGGCCCGGCACACCGGCCGCCGCGCCTTGCTCTCGACGTGGATGCCAATCGCGGCAAAATACGAGGCGGCTGATGGCGCAAGCCTGATCTCATTGTCGTCGCGCAGCAGCACTTGTCGAGCGACAAGACGATCCAGCATCGCCACCGCCTGTTCTCCAGCGAGGTGGTCGTAGCAGACCCGCGCCACGCGCATGGCCGCGTCACGCGGACCCGGCCGCACCCGCTGCGGCCCGACCGCAGCGGCGACGCCGGTGATTGCCTCGATCATGCCCGCGACCTGCGGACCGGCGAGGCCGTAGTAGCGATGCCGTCCTTGGCTTGCCAACGTCAGCAGCCCGCCCTCCATCAGTTTCGACAGATGCGAGCTGGCGGTCGGCAGCGAGACGCCGGCCTCGAGCGCCAGTTCGCTCGCCGTCAATGCCGTGCCGCCCATCAGCGCGGTCAGCATGTTTGCCCGCGCCGGATCGCCGACCAGGCTGGCGATGCGGGCTATATCTGGTCCTTCGCGCATAGTTCGTTCCTCATCGAAGCGTTGTCGTCAGATAACCACTATCCTTCGCTGAGATCAAGGAGACGACGATGACTGCAAGAACCGTTCCCGACGCCGCATCCGCTGGCCGGTTTGGCCGCCGGCCGTTCCCGTTCGTGACCTTACGCCGGCTGCGCCTGCGGCTGTTGGCGCGGTGGTATGACCGCCATCTACAACGCCTCGACCTCGCCGAGATTGACGAGCACCTTTTACGCGACCTTGGCCTGACGCCGGAAGACGTTCGTCACGAATGCTCGAAATCCTTCTGGCAAGCGTGACCACCAAGACGCTGCGTAGCACGTTGATCCGCCGAACGTTTCGACCCGGCTCGAACTGTCGCCGCAACGAACCAAAATTCAGCAAGGAGACAAAAGATGACCATCACCTGCTTTATCCGCTACGAGATCGACCCGTTCGGCAAGGAGGCGTTCGAGGAGTATGCCCGCAACTGGGGCCAAGCAATTCCGCGCTGCGGCGCCGATCTGATCGGCTATTTCGCGCCGCATGAAGGCTCGGCCACTACCGCCTACGCCGCCTACAACATCGACAGCCTGGCCGCTTACGAAGCCTACCGTAGCAGGTTGGCCGCCGATCCCGCCGGCAAGGCGAACTATGAGTTCGCCCGGCGTGAGAGATTCATCCTGAAGGAGGATCGCATGTTCCTGAAGCTCGCTTCCGGACCGCATGCACCAAGGCATGATCCTGAAAAGTTGCAGACTTTTCAGACCGAGATCATGCCTGAAGGAAAGGTGAAGCTATGATCGCCGTGATCTTCGAGGTCGAGCCGGCAGCGGGCAAGCGCGATGCCTATCTCGGCCTCGCCGCTGACCTGCGTCCGCTGCTCGATGGCATCGACGGCTTCCTGTCGATCGAACGCTTCCAGAGCCTTGTCGATCCGAACCGCATCCTGTCGCTGTCGTTCTGGCGAGACGAAGAGGCGGTTAAGGCCTGGCGCAATACGGAGGAACACAGGCGGGCTCAGAAGGCCGGCCGCGGCGGCATCTTTGCCGACTATCGTCTGCGGATCGCCCATGTCGTGCGCGACTATGGCCTGACCGAACGTGCAGAGGCGCCTGAGGACAGCCGGGCGCTGCATGGGTAGGGCTTTCTAAGCATTCCCGATCAGCACCCCCGCCGCAAACACCAGCGCGCCGCCCAGCACCACCTGGAAGGCGGCGCGCCAGAACGGCGTCTGCATGTAGCGGTTCTGAACGAAGGCGATCGCCCACAGTTCGAAGAACACCACGACCGCAGCGACAATCGTCGCCGTCCAAAAGAACGGGATGAGGTAGGGCAGCGCATGGCCGAGGCCGCCCAGCATGGTCATGATGCCGACGGTCAATCCGCGTTTCACCGGCGAACCACGGCCCGATAGTTTGCCATCGTCGGAGGCCACCTCGGTGAAGCCCATCGAGATGCCTGCGCCGATCGAGGCGGCTAGCCCGACCAGAAAGGTCTGGAACGTGTCGTGTGTGGCAAAGGCGGCGGCAAAGATCGGCGCCAGCGTCGACACCGATCCGTCCATCAGCCCGGCCAGTCCCGGCTGCACATAGGTCAGGATGAACTGGCGCTGCTCGGCTGCGGCTTCCTCGTCCTTCACCGCGCCCGGCACATGCTTTTTCTCCAGCCGCTGCGCCAGCGTCTCGTGACCTTGTTCGGCCACCGCCAGGTCGTCGAGCAGCTTTCGCGTCGAAGCATCGCTGGTGCGTTTCGCCGCCTCGACGTAGAACAGGTACGCCTGCCGCTCCATCGACTCGGCCTGTTGGCGCACATGCTCGATGCCGAGCGGCCTGACCAGCCAGTCGGGCTTGCGCTCGTAATAGCCCTTTACATGCTCACGCCGGATCAGCGGAATGCGCTCGCCGAAACGCTCGCGGTGAAGCTCGATCAGCGAGTCGCGATGGCCGTCCTCCTCCTCGGCCATTTCCTCGAACACCTTGGCCGAATGCGGAAAGCTCTCCGCCAGCCCGTCGGCATAGGCACGGTAGATACGCCCGTCGTCTTCCTCCGAAGAGATGGCGAGCGCCAGGATCTCTTGCTCCGAGAGCGTTTCGAAAGGACGGCGGCCAAAGCCGAAAACACGGGAAAGCATGAGAATCACCCTAGTTTAGAATAGTTCTAAACTAGGACTCAGCGCGCGCTTGGTCAATGTCGTTCGCGCCTGGACGCTCAAATTATTGGCTCCGGGTATCCTCCTCCGCTTCTTCATTATTGGCGCCTCTTCATTATTGGCGAATGTTCACCTAAATAGCTGAATCTAAGCCAAGAGAAAGGAAACCGTTGATGCCGGCAAAGCAGCCCACCCATGCATTTGACCCGAAACCCGTTCTCGACCTCATCGCCAATATCGAGGCAGACCTGCAGCGGCTGAAAGGCCTGGTCGAGCAGCAGGTCGAAAAATTCGATCCGGCCAATCCGCACAATAAGGCTCCCGACGGCAAGCTGACCGAGGAGGGCGTCGAGTGCTGCTACCGTATGTTCGACGAGGGCAAATCGCGCTATTCGGTTGCCCAGCAGATGAAGATCTCATTCGCCGCCGCCACCCATCGCTTTAACAACTGGCGCAAGATGGGCGGCGCCAAACGGCAACGAACGCTTTTGGGGTGATCGGTCGGCGAAGCCGATCAATCGACAACGATTTGTCGATTGAAGCGACGAACGCCCGGAGCCATAGCGGAAGGCCGGGGAGGCGGTAGGTGACAGGCACACCGCCCTCTTCCTACCAGCGGGAATTTGTAACGGTCACATTTTTTCATTGGTGCGCCGCCTCCCTTTCCGGGCATCATGAAAGGCAACATGTCTTTTCACGAGACCACTTCATGACCGCACCAACCCCTCCCGGCATCGCCGATATCCACGCCGCAGCAGCGCGGTTGTCCGGCCTGATCGTCGAAACGCCGCTGATCGAATCGCCGGAGCTGAACAAGCGCTTCGGCGCCAGGATCCTGTTCAAGCCGGAGACGCTGCAGCGCACCGGCTCGTTCAAGTTTCGCGGTGCCTACAACAAATTGTCTTCGCTCACCGAGGAAGAACGCGCCCGTGGCGTCGTCGCCTTCTCGTCGGGCAATCACGCGCAAGGCGTCGCTGCGTCGGCGGCGATGTTCGGCGTCAAGGCGGTTATCGCCATGCCTACTGATGCCCCGGCAATGAAGGTCGGCAATGTCAGGAAAATGGGAGCGGAAGTGGTTCCGTTCGACCGCTTCCGCGACGATCGCATGACGGTCGTTCGCCCCTACATGGAACGGGGCATGGTCCTGGTCCCGCCATTCGACGATCCGGCCATCATCGCCGGCCAGGGCACGATCGGCCTCGAACTGATGGCGCAGGCGAAAGCGCTCGGGGTGAGCCTCGACGCGGTCGTCATTCCCTGCGGCGGCGGCGGCTTGAGCAGCGGTATTTCCATCGCGGTCAAGGATGCATCACCTGATACGGCCGTCTGGGCGGTGGAACCCGAGCATTTCGACGACACCTGTCGTTCACTGGCCAGAGGTGAACGGGTTTCGATCGAACCTGGCCACACTTCGATCTGCGACGCGCTCCTCACCACCGAGCCGGGCGCGATCACCTTCGAGATCAACCGCAAGAATCTCGCCGGCGGCATTGCCGTATCCGACAAGGCAGCGGCACAGGCGATGCGTGACGCCATGGCCCATCTCAAGCTGGTGGTCGAGCCCGGCGGCTGCGTCGGGCTGGCCGCGCTATCGACGGGCAGGATCGACATTGCCGGCAAATGCGTTGTCGTGGTGCTCTCCGGCGGCAATGTCGATTTCGGCACCTATGCCGAGATCATGGCGGCAGCGTAGGTGGCGGCCAGTTCCGGGTCACGCGCCGATTCAAAGTCTCAAAGCGCACTCCTGGCGCGTCCAGTCGAACCGGTACCATTCGAAGGCTGACATGGAATGAAACTGTTCTTCAGCCGCAATCCGAATCCGCGCCTCACGGTCGCGGTGGCACGTTATCTCAACGCAAAGGTCGAGTTTGAATTCGCCTCCCCCTTCGCTCCAGGGCAAGCTGAGCGATTTCGCCCGCTAAATCCCAATCTTTCATTGCCCATACTTGTGGGCTCGGGAAAAAGCCTCTGGGAGGCCGACGCCATAGCCTGCCGGCTTTCACGCGACGCGCATTCGGATTTCTGGCGCACCGGTGACGACGAGCCAGAGATGATCCGATGGCTCAGTTGGGGCAAAGAGAACTTCGCAAGAGCTTGCGACGTCGTGCATTTCGAACGCGGCACCAAACAGCGGTACGGGCTCGGCCCGATTGACCAGGACCGCGTTGAGGAGGGGCTGAGGGACTTCCGCACGGCCGCTGCGACACTCGAGGCCGAGCTTTCCGAGCGAGAATGGCTGGTCGAAAATTCGGTTTCCTATGCCGACTTTCGAATGGCGACGTTTCTGCCCTTCAACGATGTCGCCGGATTACCGCTCGCTGATTATCCGTCTGTCAGCCGCTGGTATCGTCAGTTCGAAGAAATCGACGCCTGGCGCGATCCCTTCAAAGGACTGGATGCGCCTGAATTGCCGCCGGTTCCGGCTCAGGCCAAGTCTGCATGAACCGAGCATCCCCGCGGCCGTTGCGCGTTCGCGTTGGAGCCCCTCACTCCACCCATCTCGGCCATTTTGCGTGAGTTAGTCCAGCGTCCGGCGGAACCGTACCAGCGCCACGCCGGCAAACAGCGCCACGAACACCACCAGCCAGCCGATCTCTGTTGCGATCGCCGGCAGGTCGGCGCCTTTCAGCATCACCGCGCGGATGATGCGCAGGAAATGCGTCAACGGCAGGACCTCGCCGAAGATCTGGGCCCAGCCCGGCATGCCGCGATAGGGAAACATGAAGCCGGACAACAGGATCGACGGCAGGAAGAAGAAGAAGGTAAGCTGCAGCGCCTGCATCTGCGTGCGGGCGATCGTCGAAATCGTATAGCCGAGCAGCACTAACGCCAGCACGAAGATCAGGACCGCCGTCAGCAGCAGCGACATCGATCCGGTGAACGGAACGCCAAACAAAAGCTTGGCCGCCGCCAGCACCACCACCACTTGGACGGCACCAACCACCAGATAGGGCAGCACCTTGCCCAGCATGATCTCGAGCGGGCTCGACGGCATCGCCAGAAGGTTCTCCATCGTGCCGCGCTCGGTCTCGCGCGTCAGCGCGATCGAGGTCATCATCACCATCGTCATCTGCAGGATGACGCCGAGCAGGCCGGGCACGATGTTGTATTGCGAGATGCCTTCCGGATTGTAACGCCGGTGCACCACCACTTCGAGCTGGCCCTTGGCGTTCTCGGCTGCCGTCTCCTGCATGCCGCGCGCCCGAAGCAGCGCCTGGTTGGCGACCGTGCCGAGCGTCGAGATGGCGCCGCTGGCGACGGCCGGGTCCGTCGCGTCCGCTTCGATCAGGATCTGCGGACTGTCGCCGCGCTCGACCTTCCGGGCAAAATCGGCGGGGATGGTGACGACGAAGGCGACGTCGCCACGCGCCATCAGGAATTCCGCCTCGGCGGCACTTTGCGCGACATGGTCGAAGCGGTAGTAGCCGGTGGTCTGCAGCGCCGAAACCATGGCCCTCGTGTAGGGATCGCTGCTCATCGTAACCAAGGCCGCCGGCAGGCTCTTCGGATCGCTGTTGATGGCATAGCCGAACAGCACCAGCTGCATCAGCGGCACGCCCAGCATCATGGCGAAGGTGATGCGGTCGCGCCGCATCTGGATGAATTCCTTGATCAGCAGCGCGCCGAGCCTGGCGAAGGAGAAGACGCTGTTTATCCCATTTTTCATCCCATATTGTCCTTCGAGCCGGACATGAACTGGATGAAGACATCCTCCAGGCTGGTCTCGCCCGGCGTCACCGTTACGCCCTTGTGCTCTTTCTCGACGTCGGCGAGGGCTGCCTGAAGCGCGTTCTTGTCGGAACCAACGACATGCAGCGTCGCGCCGAACGGCGCCACCTGGTCGACGCCGGAGCGGCCGCCGAGTGCGGCAGCAACCTGATCAAGCCGCGGGCCATGCACGACGAAGGTCGTCAGCCCAGCATTCCTGACCACCTCTTCGACCGTGCCTGACGCCAGCATCTTGCCGTAGGAGATGTAGCTGATGCGGTGGCAGCGCTCGGCCTCGTCCATGTAATGGGTGGACACCAGTACGGTCAGCCCGCCACTCGCCAGCCGATGGATCTCGTCCCAGAATTCGCGCCGCGCCTTCGGGTCGACGCCCGCCGTCGGCTCGTCGAGCAGCAGCAATCTGGGCTTGTGCATGATGCAGGCGGCCAGTGCCAGCCGCTGTTTCCAGCCACCGGACAGAGTGCCGGCCAGCTGGTCTTTGCGCGAGGTCAGGCCGAGTTCTGCAAGCGTCCTAGCCACATGCTCGTCGAGCGGCTTCAACTGGTAGAGCCGCGCTACGAATTCGAGATTTTCGGCGATGGTCAGATCCTCGTAGAACGAGAATTTCTGCGTCATGTAGCCGACTTCGCGCTTGATACTCAGACTGTCGGTCCGGATGTCGAAACCGAGCACCGTGCCGTCGCCCTCATCCGGCGTCAGCAGGCCGCACATGATGCGGATCGTTGTTGTCTTGCCCGAGCCGTTCGGGCCGAGGAAGCCGACGATCTCTCCTTCTGCCACCGTCATCGTTACATGGTCGACGACGGTCTTGTCGCCGAAGCGCTTGACCAGGCCATGGACGTCGATGACGTTCATTTGCCGATATCCGCCAGATCAACGTCGACGATCTGCCCCGGCTGCAGCGCGCTGGCGTCGCCCTCGGGCCGCGCCTCGACCAGGTAGACCAGCTTCTGCCGGGTCTCGAGTGAGTAGATCACTGGTGGCGTGAATTCCGGATCCGGCGACACGTATCTGACGCGAGCCTTCACGTCTGGCCCGCAGCCATCGCAATGAACATTAAGCAGCGTACCGACTTTCACCGACGAGAACGCGCTTTCCGGCACATAGACGCTGAGCTTCACCGCGCCATCCGGCAGCATCGAAATGACAGGCGCGGTCGGGCCGGCCGTGTCGCCCGGATTGCGGATCACATCGTTGACGCGCCCCGGCGACGGCGCCGCCAGCACGCGTTTCGACAGCCGCCATCGCGCTTGCTCCAGCGCCGATTGCGCCTGCCTGACCTGATTGTCGGCGGCCTTGATCGTCTCCGGCCGCGCCGGTAGGCCGCCGACAGCGAGATTGGCTTCCGCCTGGCCGACCTGCGCGTTGGCTGTCTCCAGGGTGGCCGAGGCGGTGTCGAAATCGGCCTGCGTGCCGGTGCCGCGTTTGAACAGATCGCTGGCGCGGGTGTATCTGCGTTTGGCGTCGGCGGCCTGTGCCCTGGCCATGTCGACCTGCGCCTTGAGCACCTCAATCTCTTCCGGTCGCTTACCGACCTGCAAGTCGGCAAGTTGCGCCTGGGCCTGGGCAAGCGCCGCCTCGGCTTGCGCGACGGCGATTTTCGCGTCGGCGCTCTCAAGCGTCACCACCGGCGTGCCCGGCGCGACGCGGTCGCCGCGCTTGACCGAAATCGTCTCGACCTGCGCCACCTCGATCGGCGCGAGCAGCACATAGTCGCCCTCGACATAGCCGACGGCGAGCGGTGCCGCCGGTGCGCAGGCGCTGAAAAGCAGGGCGGCGAGCGGCAGAGAACAGAGGAAACTCATGACCTACGATCCTTCCGGGCGGCCAATATGGCCCCAAGGTTATCCGTCACCACCGCCGCAATCTTGGTGGCCTCGGCGTCGCCGATCGCGCGCCAGCCCATGCGGCGCATCACCGCCTCGCGGCCGATGCGGAAATAGACGACCTGGCCGATCAGTGTGAACACGGTGAGACGGGTAGCCTCGCTCTCGGCCGGCTCGCCCGTGGCCTGTTCCCAGATCAGGCAGAGCCGGCGATGCGCGGGTTCGAACACGCCGTCATAGATACGGTCGAGCGCGGCGGTTGGATGGGACAGCTCACGCAGGACGAACTGCACGATCTCGCCCGCTTCCGGCCTTGCCGCGATGAAAGCCACCATCCGCTCCAGCGCGGTGAATAGATGCGCCCGCGCCGCTTCGGGATCGGTCATTGCCGCCGCGGGCGCTTGCAGATTGCCGATCGCCTGGCCGGCAATGGTCTGGATGGTGTCGACGATGTAGTCGGCCGCAGCGTTGCGAAGCCCTTCCTTGCCGCCGAAATGATAGGCGATCGAGCCGATATTTGCCTTGGCCTCCGCCGCGATCTCGCGTGTCGACGTGCCGTCGAAACCCTGGCGTCCGAACAGCTTCAGCGCTGCGCGGACAAGTGCCGCACGCGTCATGTCGGCGGGAGATGCCTCGCGTCGCGGAATTTTGGAGTCCGTTGATTTGCTCATGATCAGCGATTTAATCAATCGAATGATTAAAGTCAACCTTTGACTACCTCGACCTTGCCTTCTCCTACCGCACGCGCTTTAGTGCGAAGCCATGGTCAAGGAAATCGAGCGCAAGTTCCTGGTCTCCGGCAATGAGTGGCGGGACCTGGCCGAGGCGGATATCCGCATTCGCCAGTTCTACCTCGCCGCCGCACCCAACCGCTCGGTGCGCGTGCGCATCAGCGACGGCGCCTCGGCAAAGCTGACGCTCAAATTCGGCAGCAAGGCCCGCGAACGCGACGAATTCGAATATCTGATCCCTCTGGCGGAGGCGGAGGAGATGCTGGCCTTCGCCATCGGACATGTCATCGAGAAGACACGCCACCATGTTAGGCATCGCGGCCATCTCTACGAAGTCGATGTCTTCGGCGGGATACATAGTGGTCTTGTAGTCGCCGAGCTCGAGACGCCGGAGGACGTACCGGACGAAATGCTGCCAGACTGGCTCGGCCGCGAAGTCACTGGCGAGCAGAGGTTCTATAACGCGTCGCTCGCCCTCGGGGGGATTCCGGAGATCGCCGCATGAGCTATCGCATCGACCCGCGCCTGCCGCTGACCGATGAGGTCAGGCGCATTCTCGCCGAGGAGATCGGCAAGGCGCTCATCCATTTGGACGCGGCGCATGACCGGCCGGAGCAGGCGCTGCACAAATGCCGCAAGCGGCTGAAGAACGCACGCGCCTTGCTACGCCTGGTCCGTTCCGGAGACGAAACATTTTGCGTGACCGAGAACCAGTGCTACCGACAGGTGGCGGCCCTGCTTGCCGGTCCGCGCGAGGCGACCGCGCTGGTTGAAACCATCGACCGGCTGGCGGCAAGCTTTCCCGAGCAGAGCGCCGGCGGCGGCCTCGATGCCGTGCGCGAGACGCTCGTCGCGCGCCAGAACGAATTGCATGGCGGTGTCGGCCTCGACGCTGCGGTAGCTGCCGCGATTGCCGCTTGCGAGGAGGGAATCAACCGGATCGATATGCTGGCCTTGCCCGACCGGCCTGAACAGGCCGCCGATGTGCTTGCCGAAGGCGCCCGCACCACGCTGCGTCGCGCCAGAAAGGCGCTGGACAAGGCGGGCTCCCGCGGTGAGGCCGACGATTTCCATGATCTGCGCAAGGCGGCAAAGACCCACGGTATGCATCTGTCGCTGCTCGGAAGGCTGTGGCCGACGCCGATCAAGGCCCGGCGTAAAGCAGTCGACGAATTGGGTGAAAGACTGGGCGAGCTGCATGATTTGTTCGTCCTGCGCGAACTTCTCGATGCCGACGACCGGCCGCTCGGCTCTCCTCAAGAGACCCGGCTCCTGGGCAAACTGTTGAAGCGCTCGGAGAAGAGCCTGAAAAAGACCTGCCTCGCTGCGGCAGCCGATCTGTTCGGCGATAGCCCCAGGCGCTCGACAAGGAAACTCGCACGCAAGGCGCGCGACGATCTGGCGGCCGCGCCGCGCGAAGACGCCAGCGCGCCCGGAGCCGCCGGCTGACACAGCCCTTCAGTTCGGGATCATGGTCTAGGCCGCCGGCCTGTGGTAATCGCCGTCTGGCATGATCGAGACCGGGGACACGCTTCTGGACCGACTTGGCCGCTGGCTTGCCGGCCGGTTGCAGGAGGAATCGTCGGGCTACGAGCCTTACACGCCGTCCGATGCCGAGACGCTGCGCCGAACGCTCGAGCCCGGCGACATCCTGCTCATCGAGGGCAATCAGAAGATCTCGGCAGCGATCAAATACCTGACCCAGTCGACGTGGTCGCATGCGGCCTTCTATATCGGCGATGCCTTGCCCGAACCGGAGGACGGATCGGAGCGTCGCCGCCTGATCGAGGTCACACTTGGCGATGGCTGCATCGCCGTGCCGCTGTCGCGCTACCGGACCTACAATACGCGCATCTGCCGGGCGAGCGGCCTGGTGCCGGAAGATCGAGACAAGGTCGTTACCTTCATGATCGGCAAGCTCGGCCTCAGATACGACCTCAAGAATATCTTCGACATGCTGCGTTACTTCTTCCCGACACCGCCGGTACCGGTGCGCTGGCGCCGCCGCATGCTGGCTTTCGGTTCCGGCGACCCGACCCGGGCCATCTGCTCCTCGCTGATCGCCGAGGCCTATGGCCAGATCCGCTATCCGATCCTGCCCGAGATCACCCGGGCGCCCGGCCGTGCCTCGGCGCAGTCGAACTATTCGCGTAAGGAAATCCTGCACATCCGCCACCACTCGCTCTACACGCCGCGCGACTTCGACCTGTCGCCCTTCTTCCGCATCGTCAAACCGACGCTGGAATATGGTTTCGACTACCGGACGGTGGCCTGGGAGGACAAGGCAGGCACAGACGCCGCAGCAGCGAAGGCTGGAGCAATCACCTCAGGCACGTGATGGCTTTCGGCCTGGGTCAGGACATACCCCTATGGCGCGGCCGCTATCCGGCCGAAGTGCAGGCGTTTCACTGGCGGCCTATATCACGCCGAGACCGCAACAGCGCCCTGGTTTTCGGCTCTGTGTTCGACCCAAACATGGACCGGTTCGTCCCGGCCGCGGATGCTCACCGGTCCATGATCGCGCGCATTCAACCGTGTCGTGGGCGATTCCGCCTGCGCGGCCTCAATCAGTCGTGACCCAAAGCAAATATTCGCCTGAAGCTCACGGCAGAGCGCTTGCAAACGGCTGGCGACGTTGACGGTGTCGCCCACCACCGCGAAGGACAGATTGCGCTCGCTGCCGACCGCGCCGATGACGACTGCGCCGTATTGTGCACCGATCCGAACGTCCAGCGGCGGGTATCCCCTGGACACCCGCTGCACATTCCAGTCTTTGAGAGCGGCGATCATCGCTTCAGCGCATTGGATGGCCCGAGTCGCGTCGTCATGGCTGGCTTGCGGAACCCCGAATGTCGCCATGATGCAATCGCCGATATAGTTATCGACTGTGCCATGGTGGTCGAAAACGACCTGCTCCATGCGACGGTGGAACTGACGCAGAAGTTCGAACACTGCTTCGGCCGGATGATCCTCGGAATAATGTGTGAAGCCGACGATGTCGGCAAACAGCACCGCGATATCCTGCCGGCGGACCGGGCCGAAGGGCTCGTCATCCGTGGCGAGCTGGTCGACGACATTGGGCGAAAAATGCCGGGCAAGATTGGCGCGGGCGCGCTCTGCCTTGACATAGTCTTCCGACAGATGTCGGGAACGAGAGACGACCAGCGCCATGATCGCGCCGATAATCAGCACAACCAACACGTTGGTCGCCTGCGCGAATGTATCGACGAAATTGGGATTGAGATAGAGGTTCAGTCGCTCTGTCATCGGCAGCGAATAGAGGTTCGTCGCCGGAATGACGGTTCCCGCATGAAAAATCACCCACCCCACCCCGATCGCCCACGTCAAGGCCGCGAGCGCGCCGAGATAGAGCGCCAATCGTGTCGAAAGAGTCAGCGCGCCAAGGCATACGAAGATCAGCAGGAATTTGAAGCTGCCCTCGCGCAGTTGCATGGCGGCCGGCGCGACCTCCAGGGAAAACGGGTTGGGCGTTACCAGCAGAACGGTCAACAGAATGATGTCCAGCGTACCCACGAGGTAACCGATCCACCATGGCGCGTTTCGACGGCGCGCAAAGAGAAACTGGATCAGGCCGACGAGCTGGAACAGCACAAGGCCCGCCAGCACGAAGAGCAGCGAGGCATCCCAGCGGCTGATCGATGAAAAGAAGCAGGAGATCACGGCGAGCGATGCCGTACGCGCCCAGAACTGCAATGCAGCACCCTGGCGTTCTGCGCGCTCCCGCAAATTTTTCAGGCGCGAATAGCGGCGAAGTTCAAGTGTTGGCGCGGTCGGCATAGGATCACTTCGATTTCACGGGGACGTGTCACGCATTCGGCAAACCCGCGCTCTACTGGCAAATCAGTGCGCGAACTCTACCATGAATGTGGTTCCATTTTTGAAGCGCGGCTGCAAAGAGCAAAAATGTCCAGACAAAAGATCATGGTGGAAACTGAAGCAACGGGCGGACATTCTTGCACTGACAGATGACCCACTGACCGGCAAAATCCTGGTCGCTACTCCGTCTTCCGCTTCCCTGCCAGTTGCGCCCGCGCATCCCTGATCGAGGCGGCGTATGTCACCAGCGGCCGCTTGACGCCGTGGTTGATCAGCATGCGACGTGTCTGCGGCGAAGCGCCTGATATGATGAAGCGCACGCCGGCGCCCCTCGCCTTGTGGGCCGCGCCCTCGATGACGTTGGCTGCCGTAGAATCGAAGAACGGCACTGCGGAGCAGTCGAGGATGAAGTTCTTGCGCTGGTCGGCGATGCGGTCCAGCACCGTGGCGACGGTCGAGGCGGCGCCGAAGAAGAAGGCGCCCGAAATACGGTAGACGACGGTGTCGGTATCGCTGGCTTCACTGGAATCATAGGCGTTCGCGGCACCGGTTCTGTCGGCGACGTCGTCCGGCACCAATCTCTGGTCCGGCTCAACCGCAATGCTCTTGGCCATGCGGTCGATGAACAGGATCGAGCCCAGAGCGAAACCGACGACGATGCCTTCGGTGAGGTCGCGGAAGACGACGATCAGGAAGGTCGCCATCAGCACCAGCGCGTCGCCGCGCGAAGCGCGCAGTAACGTGGCGAAGGCTTGCTTCTCGAACATGTTCCAGCACACCACCGCCAGCACGCCGGCAAGGGCTGCAAGCGGGATGTAGCTGGCCAGCGGCGCTGCCACCAGCATCAGCGCAAGCAGGAGGACCGAGTGGATCATGCCCGAAACCGGTCCATGCGCGCCGGCCCGCACGTTGGTCGCCGTTCGAGCGATGGTGCCGGTGGTGCAGATGCCGCCGAACAGGGCCGACGCGATGTTGGCAAAGCCCTGCGCAACGAGTTCGCAATTGGAGCGGTGCCGCCTTCCTGTCATGCCATCGGCGACAACCGCCGACAGCAGCGATTCGATCGCGCCGAGCAGCGCAAAGGCTATGGCGTCCGGCAGGACGTCGATTACCTTGTCGAAGCTGATCGGCGGAAAGGCCGGCATTTGCAGGCTGCGCGGGATGCCACCGAAGCGCGTGCCGATGGTTTCGGCAGGCAGGGAAAACAGCGCCACGGCAAGCGATGCCAGACCGATGGCGATCAGCATGGCGGGCCATTTCGGTCGCCATCGCTTCATCAGGGCAATGGCGACGATGGTCAGTACGGCCACGGAGGTGGCAGCGAGATTGACCGTGCCGGCCGCCTCACTGAGCGCCATCAGCTTCGGCACCAGCGGTCCGGGCTCTTTGCCGGCGAGCTTCAGCCCGAACAGCTCGACGATCTGGCCGGAGAATATGGTGATGGCGATGCCGGCGGTGAAGCCAACGGTCACCGGATAGGGAATGAACTTGATGTAGGTGCCAAGCCTGAGATAGCCGATGGCGAGCAGGAAGATGCCGGCCATCATTGTCGCCAGCAGCAACCCGTCGACACCGACCCGCGCCACCGTTGCCGCTACCAGCACGATGAAGGCGCCAGCCGGCCCGCCTATCTGGAAGCGGCTGCCGCCGAGCGCCGAGACGAGGAAGCCGCCGATGATGGACGTGTAGAGTCCGCGCTCCGGCGTCACGCCGGATGCGACCGCGATCGCCATCGACAGCGGCAGCGCCACGATGGCCACGGTCAGCCCGGCAATGGCATCGGCCTTGAAGTGCTCTGCTGTGTAGCCCTCGCGCAGCACTGTCACCAGCTTCGGCGTGAACAGTTCGGAAAAAGTCGGCTTTGCCGGACTTTGGGCCGGTTGATGAATTGCCCGCCGATCCATGGACTGCCTTTCGCTCCTGATGCAGGTCGCTCAAACTGGGCAACGACATGCATAAAAACCAAGGCGGCGAGATCGTCGGCAGGACTGTCGGCGGTCGCCGTCGCGACTTTTACCGACTCAGCCCGGCGGGCTCTTCGGCACGACCGGCTTGAGGCGCACGCCCCTGCCGCCGCGCTCGCTGGCCTGATTCTCGCCGATCAGTTCCACGCCGGCCTCATCGAGGGCCTGGATGACCTTCATCAGCGTGTCGACCACGGCCCTGACCACGCCGTCGCTCGCTTCCATGCGCTGGATGGTTGGAAGCGAAACCCCGGCGCGCTCGGCAAGCGTCTTCTGATCGATGCCGGCCAGCGCCCTTGCGGCGCGCATCTGCGCGGCAGTGATCATCGGCTAAAAACCCCCGTCTAAGTCTACATTCCTATGTATAATACCATCATTGTGATGTTTCAAGCATCATAATGTATATGTCAGACGTGCACACCAAGGTCCTGCCGAGCCTGCGCGCCAACTGGGACAGCAGGCCCTCGGCCGTCATCAATTTCGAGGAGTGTTAGCCGCAGCGTCGCTCAGGTGTCGGTCTGCCCGCGCCATCGCTGTAACGCCCATGCGGCCAGCCAGCACAGCATGGCCCAGGCGAAGCCGGCGCACCAGCCGGCCAGCACGTCGGACGGCCAATGAACGCCGAGATAGACGCGGCTGATGCCGACCAGCACCGTCGTCAGCACTGCCAGCGACAGCACGTAGATCTTCGTCGTTCGCCCAGGCAGGAAGCGCGACGCCATGCTGCCCAACGTCAAATATGTCACCGCCGACAGCATCGCATGGCCACTCGGAAACGAAAGCGTCGCCACGTCGGCGAGATGCGAGACGAGCTCGGGGCGAGGCCGGTCGATTCCGAGCTTCAGCGTGCTCGACAAGGCCTGCCCGCCCGCCACCGCTACGAAAACGAGAAATGCTGGTCCCGGCCTGTGGATCAGCAGCAGATAGACGATCACCGCAGCAGTGATCAACACGAGGACACTGGCGCTGCCGAGGCTGGTAATGTCGCGCATCGCCCCTTCCAGCCATGGCGGGCCGATCGGATCGTCGGGTTGGCCCGCTTCACGAAAGGCAAGCAGGATTTCCGTGTCGAAGGCGTGCGGCGTGGTGTCTCGCGCCACCTCCATCAGTTCCTCGAACCCCCATAGTCCGCCGGCAATGACCAGTCCGGCCAGCAACACCGGGAATTCGATCCAGCTGAGCAACTTGGTTGTGGTGTTCTTCATCGGCCCTCGCAATTACAATTTTTGCAGATAGGGTCCGAGCGTGATCAGCGCCACCGCTGCGACGGCGAGCACGATCCCGGTCGCCTGCAACGCATTGACGCGCTCGCCAAAGAAAACCAGTGCCACCACGTTCACCGACACCAACTGGATCACCGCCGACAGGCTGAACGACACCGACATGCCGAATTCACGGATCAGCCTCAGCATAATCAGATTGCCCAGCGAATAGAGCGCCAAGGTCAGAATGATCTTGCCGATGCTCGGCGCCAGTCCCCATTGCTTGGCGGCCGTCGCCGCCAGAAGGAAGATCACCGTCGAAATACCGAGCTGCCCCAGTCCCCAAAAACTCACTTTTTTATCCCTCTCGAAGCGGTGCTTCCGTGCCTGCCGCAGATCTTGTTTCCGAAGCGTCGGTTGCGGTCAAGCGGGGCCGATCATCGACACGGAATCGGGACTGGAAATTGGCTGGCAACGTCATCAAACTGTGATCTGCTGGCGATAGCGGTCAGTCAAGCAAGACGCTCCAGCCATCCCAAAGAAGCCAGAGGCAAGTCCACATGAACGAACATCGCTCGACTGAACATCGCGCCCCCGACGCCCAGTTCCGCACCAGCCTGCTCGAGGAAAACGATGGGCCAGGAACCAATCCCACCGACAACCAGACGATAGGCGAGATCATCGCCGCGCGTTTCTCGCGCCGTGGTTTCCTGCAGGGATCGCTCGCGGCAACCGCCATCGCCGTCACCGTCAGCCCGCTGGCGCTGATGCTCGCCGACGATGCCCGCGCCGCCGCCGGCTCGGCCTTCACCTTCGACGAGGTCGAGGCAGGCGTCGACGACAAGCATCATGTCGCCGCCGGCTATGACGCCGACGTGCTGCTGCGCTGGGGCGATCCGCTGTTTGCCGATTCGCCGGAATTCGATCCGGTCAACCAGTCGGCGGAGGCTCAGGCCAAACAATTCGGCTACAACAACGACTATGTCGGCTACATCCCGATCGACGGCTCGGCCGAGCACGGCTTGTTCGTCACCAATCACGAATACACCAACCCGCATCTGATGTTCCCCGGCATCGTCAAGATCAGTGAGGGCAAGATCGAGGTTTCGCCCGCCGACAAGAAGCGCGTCGACATCGAAATGGCGGCTCATGGCATGACCGTCGTCGAAATCCGCAAGGTCGACGGAAAGTGGCAGGTCGTGCGCGACGGCAAGCAGAATCGCCGGATCACCTCCACGACCGAGATGGCTTTGACCGGCCCGGCTGCCGGCCATGACCGGCTCAAGACCAACGCCGATCCGACCGGCACGAAGGTGCTGGGCACCGTCAACAACTGTGCTGGTGGACTCACGCCTTGGGGGACGGTTATGTCTGGCGAGGAGAACTTCCACGGCTATTTCGCTGGCGAGCTTCCCGCCGATCATCCTGAAGCGGCAAGTTACAAGCGGTACGGCATTCCTGAAGGCACCTATGAATGGGCGAATTTCTACGAGCGCTTTGACGTCTCCAAGGAGCCGAACGAGCCGAACCGCTTCGGCTGGATGATCGAGATTGATCCGACTGAGCCCAATTCCGTCCCGAAAAAGCGCACCGCGCTTGGCCGCCTCAAGCATGAAGGCGCCGAGTCGGCTGTCGCCAAGGATGGCCGTGTGGTGTTCTACCAAGGTGACGACGAGCGTTTCGACTATGTCTACAAATTCGTCACAGCCGGCAAGTTCAACGCCGAGGACCGCGCCGCCAACATGGATCTTCTCGACGACGGCACGCTCTATGTTGCCAAATTCGCCGAGGACGGTACGCTTGAATGGCTGCCGCTGGTTCACGGTCAGGGCCCGTTGACCGCCGAAAACGGCTTTGCCAGCCAGGCCGACGTGCTGATCGGGACAAGGCTTGCGGCCGATCTTCTCGGTGCCACCAAGATGGACCGTCCTGAGGACATTCAGCCCAACCCGACGACCGGCAAGGTCTATGTCATGCTGACCAACAATTCGAAACGCAAGGCCGACCAAGTCGACGCCGCCAACCCGCGCGCCGAAAACGCCTTCGGCCACATCATCGAGATCGTCGAGGACGGTGGCGATTTCACTGCCACCAAGGGCAAGTGGGAAATCCTGTTGAAATGTGGCGATCCCTCGGTGGCCGAAGTCGGTGCCACCTTCTCGACCGCGACGACCGCCAATGGCTGGTTCGGCATGCCGGACAATTGCTTCGTCGATTCGGCCGGCCGGCTCTGGGTCTCGACCGATGGCCAGGGTCCGAAGGCGACCGGGCGCACCGACGGCCTGTGGGCCGTCGACACCGAAGGCGAGGCGCGGGCGACGTCAAAGCTGTTCTTCCGCGTACCGATCGGTGCTGAACTGTGTGGCCCGATATTCACACCCGACGACCAGACCGCTTTCGTCGCGGTCCAGCATCCGGCCGATGGCGGCGAAGACTGGGAGCCTTTTGGCCGCCCCTCTTACTATGAGGACCTGTCAACCCGCTGGCCCGACTTCAAGCCCGATATGCCGGTGCGGCCGTCGGTCGTCGCCATCACCAAACAGGGCGGTGGCAAGATCGCGGTCTAGAGATCATCTCGCTCCAAGGTCCACTCTGATAAATCGTGAAGGAGGGGTTTCGGTTCGGCCGAAGCCCCTCATTTTTATGCCCAATTGCCAGTTTATGCCCAACTAATGGGCTTTCGTTCAATTCTCGCTGCTACCATTTCAGGTGTTCACCACCCCAGTTGCGCTCTATAGGGCACATGCGCGATATGATCGACAATCAGACCGCCCAATGCGATTGATTCGAAGCCCGCGAGCTGGCGGGTACTCCCAGTAGTGAAGCGCGGGACGCGGAATCTCGACAATGCCCTCCTTGCGCATTCATTTCGACCGCCTGCTCGAGGGCGCAGCGCCGAAGGTAGAGCGGCGGGAGCTGACGCATGTCCAGCGCCTGGCGCTGGTCCGCCAGCACGGCAATTTTTCGCTCGCCTATTCGACCGCCGTCCAGCGCAACCTTTCCTATTTCGGTGACGCTGACGGCTACATCGCCTTCGGCACCAAGATGAGGCACCATTTCGCGCTTGGCGACCCGGTGGTCCATCCGCCCGATCGGCCCGACTATATCAGGCGTTTCGTTGAGGCCGCCGATAACCCCTGGTTCGTGCAGATCGGCGAACAGACGGCCCGCGTGCTGGCCGGGCTCGGATACCAGGTCAACCGTCTCGGCGTGGATACGCGGCTGGTCCTGCCAGCCCATGATTTTTCCGGAAAGCGCAACGAAACCGTGCGCTATTCCGAGCGCTGGCTGCTGAAGAAGGGGTTCTCCTTTGCCGAGGACAAGCGGACCATCTTTCTCGACGAGATCCAGCGGCTATCGCAGAACTGGCGGGCGGACCGCATCGTCAAACGATGGGAGATGGCTTTCCTCAACCGCCCCTTCAGCGATCATCTCGGCGTCGACATGCGCCGCTTCGTCCTGCATGGCCCGGATGGCGAGCTCGTTGCCTTGCTCGACTTCGATCCGCTGTTCAGCGGTGGCGAGGTGATCGGCTACACCACCTCGTTCAAGCGCAAGCATGTCGACGCCACGCCGCATGCCGAGATCGGTCTGACCAAATTCGCAGTCGACCGCTTCCGCGAGCAAGGCATCTCCGTCGTCACGCTCGGCCTGTCGCCGCTCGTCGACATCGGACCCAGCGGATTTGCCGAAAGCGACTTCTGGCGCACCACCTTTCAGCGCGCCTATGACTCGCCATGGATCAACCGCAGCAAGTTCAACCTGCAGGGGCAGGCTGCTTTCAAACGCCGTTTCCACGGCATCGAGGAGCCGACCTACGTCGCCTTCCGCAGGGGCACCTTCGTCGAGATGCTGGGATTGCTCCGCCTGATCAAGGCGCTCTAGGCGACGCGACACCTAGAGCGGTTCAGCTTTTGATAGAACCGCTGACCGGCTCTAAGTGTTTGTTTTTACGCAATTCCCAACGGAAAACCGCTACGCACTTTTCCTGGAATTGCTCTAGTGACCTGGCCGAGTGCTTTCTGGCTTCGTCAGTTCCGCAGCCGGTAGCCGGTCCTGAATATCCACGCGACGACCGCTATGCAGATAAGCAAGAAAACGACGGTCATGCCTAGGCTGATGCCGATCGAGACGTCGGACTTGCCGTAGAAACTCCAGCGAAAGCCGCTGACCAGATAGAGGACAGGATTGAACAGCGTCACCGTGCGCCAGATGCCGGGCAGCATATCGATCGAATAGAAGCTGCCGCCAAGGAAGGTCAGCGGGGTGATGATCAACAGCGGCACCAGCTGCAGCTGCTCGAAGCTCTTCGCCCAGATGCCGATAATGAACCCGAACAGGCTGAACGTCACCGCCGTCAGCACCAGGAAAGCGAGCATCCAGAACGGATGCTCGATGGTCAGCGGCACGAACAGCGCCGCGGTCGCCAGGATGATCAGGCCGAGTATGATCGACTTGGTCGCCGCACCCCCGACATAGGCAATGATGATCTCCAGATAGGATACTGGCGCCGACAGCAATTCGTAGATCGAGCCGACGAATTTCGGGAAGTAGATGGCGAAGGACGCGTTGGAGATCGACTGCGTCAGCAGCGACAGCATGATCAGCCCCGGCACGATGAAGGCGCCGTAGCTGATGCCGTCGATCTCGGTGATGCGCGAGCCGATGGCCGAGCCGAAGACGACGAAATAGAGCGACGTCGAGATGACCGGCGAGACGATGCTCTGCAGCACGGTCCGAAAGGCGCGCGCCATCTCCATCTTGTAGATCGCCCAGACTGCTCGCAGGTTCATGCGTCCTTCCTCACCAGATTGACGAAGATCTCCTCGAGCGAGCTGTTTTGTGTGTCGATATCGCGGAACTGGATGCCGGCCGTCTCAAGGTCGCGGAGTAACGAGGCGACGCCCGGCCGTTCGCTCTGGTTGTCATAGGTATAGGTCAGTTGGTCACCGTTCGGCGAAAGCTCCAGCGCATAGCGCGAAAACGTTTCGGGTATGGTGGCAAGCGGGCTGCGCAGCTCCAGCAACAGCCGTTTGCGGCCAAGCGTGCGCATCAGTTCGGCCTTGTCTTCGACCAGCACGATCTCGCCGCGATTGATGACGCCGACGCGGTCGGCCATCGCCTCGGCCTCCTCGATATAGTGCGTGGTCAGGATGATGGTGACGCCGTCCTCGCGCAGCCGGCGCACCATCGCCCACATGTCCTGGCGCAGCTCGACGTCGACGCCGGCTGTCGGCTCGTCGAGAAATAGCACCCTCGGCTCGTGCGACAGCGCCTTGGCGATCATCAGCCGCCGCTTCATGCCGCCGGACAGGGTGATCGCCTTGGCGTCCTTCTTGTCCCACAATGACAGGTCGCGCAGCACCTTCTCGACGAAGGCGGGGTTGGCGGGCTTGCCGAACAGGCCGCGGCTGTAACTGACAGTCGCCCATACGCTCTCGAACGCGTCGATGGTCAGTTCCTGCGGCACCAGCCCGATCAGGCTGCGCGCTGCCCGATAATCCCGGCCGATATCGTGGCCGTCCACTGTGACCGTGCCCGACGAGCGGTTGACGATACCGCAGACGATCGAGATCAGCGTCGTCTTGCCGGCGCCGTTCGGCCCGAGCAGCGCAAAGATCTCGCCGCGCTCGATATCGAGGTTGATTTCCTTCAGCGCCTTGAAACCGGTGGCGTAGGTCTTGGTGACCCCGGAAATGGAAATGATGGATGACATGGCTGAAAACGGCTGCTTGAAAGGAGGTTTGTTGATTTTAATCCGCTGAATGTCGGTGCGCGCAGCCGGAAGTCAATGGCACTCCTGACAGTTCTGGACATTGGCATGCGAAGACGCATCTTCCCCTGCCGCAATCGGACGGTTGCACGCCTAGTTTCGCCATAAAAGCATATTCCATGCTATAGTAGTATCTACTTCGCTGCGTTCCGTAAAAAACGATGAACAAGAGGGGGTTCTCGTGCATTTCAGGTCAAACTCTGTAGACGGCTATGTAATATATGCTGTCTCGGGCACAAACACTGTCTCTTTTGCTGTCGACTACCGACAGGCCGATACGGCGGGCCTGTTGGGTTTTGCGGTTGAGCGCTTCGACCCGAAGGAAGACGAGCGCTATTTCATGTACGGTTTCAAGGTGTTTCCGTCTGTAATTCCCTTTCCCGGCCAGGACATGATCGTCAGTACATATGACCAGCCGATCCAGAGTTTCGTCTGGGATGACTTCACCGCCAAACCAGGTCGCGAATATCGCTATTTCTTTCATCCGCTGAAGGGAAAACCGAGGAATATCGACCGCAGCGCAGCGCCGGTGGAGATCGGCATCCGCACCGAGCCGCTGTTTACCAAGGGCGAGCATGACATCTTCTTCAATCGTGGCGTCGCGAGCAGTCAGGCCTATGCGCGCCAGTTCGACAACAAGGCGCCGGACAAGATCACCGACCCGGTCAAGCGCCAGGCGGCGCTCGACTGGCTGAGCCGCGATCTCGACGAGGCCCTGATCCGCTTCATAGACAGCGCGCAAGCCGGCGATACGCTGCTTGGGTGTTTTTATGAATTCCGCTATCTGCCCGTCGTCAAAAGACTGACGGTCGCCGTCGAACGCGGGGTTGCCGTCAAGCTGGTCCTCGACGCAAAGGACAACGCCCATATCGACAAGAAGACGGGAAAGCTTGTCGAAAGCTACCCGCTGGAGGACAGCAAGCGCACGGTGGCCGCCGCCGGATTGCCGGCGGACAGCGTCGCCTGCTGGCGCGCCGCCAATCCAAGCGACATCCAGCACAACAAGTTTCTGGTGCTTCTGCGTGGCGACCCCGCGGTCGCAGAAGAGGTCTGGACGGGCTCCACCAATCTGTCGGATGGCGGGGTTCACGGGCAAACCAATGTCGGGCACTGGTTTCGCAACAAAGACACTGCCTCGGCGTTCAGCAAATATTGGAAACTGCTGGCAACCGATCCTGGCTCGTTGAAGGGCGACCCAAGGGCCAAGGCGACAGCCAAAAAAGCGGCTTACCGCGAGGCGGTGATGGCGTTGCTGCCGACGCCTGGAAAATTGTCGGAGATCCCAGCCGGAGTGACGCCGATCTTCAGCCCGCGAAAGGGCCTTTCAGTTCTTGAGATGTATGTCGAGACGCTTGACGCGGCGGAATCGCTCGCTTGCATCACGCTCGCCTTCGGCGTCAACCCGCTGGTCAAATCCGCACTCGCGGACAATACGCGAGACAGCCACATCTCCTTCCTCATGCTGGAGAAGGAAGACAAGCCGGATCCGAAAAAGCCCGATGCGTTCGTGCGGCTATCCGCGAAGCACAACGTCTACCAGGCTTGGGGATCGTATTTGCGGGACAATCTCTATCGCTGGACCCGCGAGATCAATGCCGGCATCCTGAAGCTCAACCAGCATGTCGCCTATATTCATTCGAAGTTTCTGTTGAAGGACCCGCTCGGCGCGGACCCGATCGTCATCACCGGTTCGACGAACTTTTCGGACGCTTCGATCACTGGCAACGACGAGAACATGCTCGTGATCCGCGGCAGCGGAAGGGCTGCCGACATTTACTTCACCGAATTCAACCGTCTCTTCTTCCACTATTATTTCCGGTCTGTTCACCAGGCGATACAGGGCAGAGCCGAGGCGGCCGGCAATGCCGCCGCAGACGCGAAGGCGAGCCTTTTCCTGTCCGAAACGGATGAATGGCTCAGCAAATACAAGCCCGGAAGCTTGCGGTCCAAACGGGTCGGAATGTTCACCGTGATGACGGACCCACAGATCATCTAGGGCATGAATATTCAGGTGATGCCGGCCTGCGAACGGCGGTTTCCTGCGCGTCCGGTACTGATGGACCCAAATGTCCGCTCCGTTCCGGTTCTCGGGACCCACCATTCTCGGCTCTGCCTGACCTGAATCTAAACGCCTAGTCCAAAGCCAGGAATGGCCTTATCAACTTAACGGAATCACCGGCGAAGCCTGCTGTCATATCACAATCGATTCATCGATCACAGGACGTGCTCTAGACGACGCCACGCTAGCGTCTCGGACTGTGGCAACCAATCCTTATGAGACGCAAAAACCGTCTCGCCACGCTGCTCCGCTGACGTCTACCCAAATGAGACGGCCATAAGCGTCTCGCTGATCCGAGCGTAGACCGATGATTTGCGAGAGGGGCGTGACGTCGGTAAGAATCTTATTTAATTCGAGTATAATTGCACCATCATTGCGATTTTGAATGCGAATACCTACAGTTAAGCTTCCCAACGAAACTACAGGCGAGAGGGCGCGCGCGATCCAAGATATCAACGCTTCCTTCAACCGCGAAGCTTAGGCTGGCGAAGCCTGCACCCCCTGTTTGGGCTACAGCATTACTGGTGTAGCAAAAATGCATCGTACTTGCTTAATATTGAGCCTCAGTTGCCGCATCCGATATATCACGACAACTTCATGGAAATTCTGATTGCACTGCGCCGGTAGATCATTCTTATAGATCGAAAGTCGCAGACTTGGCGGGGGCGTCATGAAATCGAAGAGACATGTGCGAACGGTTGCGCGGATACTGGGCGCGATCGCGATGGTCTGCGCCTGGTCGGCCAGCGCATCGGCGCAAAGTTGTGCTCCCGGCGAGACGGCACATCCATTCGGTTTTACCGGCGGCCAGCAAACCATAACCGTTCCACACGGCGTAACCCAGGCCACGGTTTTTCTCTCGGGTGCCCAGGGTGGTTCCGGCAGGAGTGGCGCGGGCACCATTGGCAATAGCCCCAATAGCCCCGGCGGCGTCGGCGGCCTCGGCGGCCGCGTTCGCGGGACGCTTCAGGTCACGCCCGGCGATGTGCTGACAATCGGCGTCGGCGGACAGGGCTCGCAGGCTGTCAATCCTGGCGGTGTTGGGGAAGGGGTCGATGGCATTGGCGGTGGCGCAA
This sequence comes from Mesorhizobium sp. M0938, assembly GCF_040319125.1. Lineage (NCBI taxonomy): Bacteria > Pseudomonadati > Pseudomonadota > Alphaproteobacteria > Hyphomicrobiales > Phyllobacteriaceae > Mesorhizobium > Mesorhizobium sp. M0938. Next base: position 538,018 of record NZ_JAMYNS010000001.1, read on the forward strand.
CGGATCTGCGGCGAAGCGGCAGCCGTGTCGCCATAGCAGGCGGCGGCGGTGGCGGCGGCAATGCCGGCTGGAGCACAGCCAATGCGACTGCCGGTGGTGCCGGAGGTGTAGGCGGTGGTGGCCTTGGCCTTGCAGGCGCGACCGTGCCCGGTGGCACAGGGCCATTCGGCGGCGGCGGCGGCAGCGTCGGCACTGGCGGTGCGGGCGGTGCGGGTTGCGGCACATTTCCCGCTACAGCCGGCGGCGCCAACGGCGATGGCGGAGATGCCTTCAATTTCTCGGGCTCCTTTACCGGCGCCGGCTATGGCGGCGGCGGTGGCGGCGGCGCAGTCACCGGCGGAGGCGGCGGTGGTGCTGGTGTGGGCACGACCAACTGTCAGCAGAACTGGAATGGCGGCGGCGGCGGCGGTGCGGGCGGTAGCTCGGGTGTCGCGGGGCTGCAATCAGCTACAATCAACAACGGTGTTGTCGCCGGTAATGGCTCAGCGCTGATCTGCTTTGCCGAGCCACGCTTCTTCGTCGGCGGCACCGGCAGCAGCGCCAGCGGTCCGGTCACTCTTCAACTGAACAGTTCGAGCGGCCCTCAGACCGTTACTGTCGCAGCCGGGGCGGCCGGCTTCACTTTCCCTACCGGATTGCTCAACGGCACCAGCTGGAGCGCCTCGATAGTCTCCAACCCGGCGCAGGAAATCTGCACGCTCCACCCAACATCCGGCACCATTGCCGGCGCCGATGTGACCAATTTGGCGCTCGCCTGCACCGCCGTGACCGTCGATATCTTGCCATCGACGCTGCCCGGCGGCGTGTCGGCGGTGGCCTATAGCCAGACCCTCACGGCCACCAGTCCAAATGGCGCAACCGCGCCCTTCAGCTTCGTCATCTCATCTGGTTTGGTTCCTGCGGGGTTAACACTATCGTCGGCAGGCATCTTGTCAGGGACGCCGAATACGCCCGGCACTTTCAGTTTCACCGTGCAAGCAACATCGGACAACGGCTTTTCCGGCACCCGGACCTATTCGTTGGCGATTGTCGCACCGGTGATCGCGATGGAACCCGCGAGCGTCCCCGGTGGAGTGGCCGGAACCGCCTATGGGCCGGTGGCATATTCTGCAACGGGCGGAACAGAACCTTACAGTTATACGCTGAGCGCCGGCACGCTGCCGGCCGGGATGACCTTGACCGCTGGCGCACTGGCCGGGACGCCGACTGTCGACGGCAACTTCAACTTCACCGTGACGGCCACCGACGCCAACGGCTTTACCGGTTCACGGGCTTACACTTTGGCCGTCGTTGCCCCTACGATCAGCATCGAACCTGTCAGCTTTGGCAATGGGACGGCCGGCACTGCCTATGGGCCGGTGGCGCTGTCGGCTCAGGGCGGAACGGCACCCTACAGCAATGCAGTGTCTGCCGGCGCGCTGCCGGCCGGGATGACCTTGACCAATGGCGAACTGACGGGGACACCGACTGTCGCCGGCACATTCAATTTCACGGTGACGGCCACCGACGCCAATGGCTTTACCGGTGCGCGCGCCTATGCGCTGATCGTCAACGCGCCGGGCATCGATGTATTGCCCGACAATCTGGCAAATGGAACAGCCGGCACTGCCTACGGGCCGGTGGCGCTTTCCGGTCAGGGCGGTGCAGCACCTTATACCTTTGCACTAACCGCCGGCGCCCTGCCGGCCGGGATGAGCTTGACCAATGGTCAGTTGGCGGGAACGCCGACCGCTGCCGGTACTTTCAACTTCACCGTGACGGCCACGGATACCAACGGCTTTCCCGGCGAAAATGTATACACTTTGACCATCAACGCCCCAGAAATTACCCTGGGACCGGACAGCCTTCCGATCGGAACCGGGGGCGTTGTCTATGGGCCAGCTACCTTTGCTGCAGCAGGCGGAACCGCTCCTTATAGCTATACACTGACGGCTGGCGCCTTGCCGGCTGGTGTAACCCTGACCAATGGCGATCTCACGGGAACGCCTACGGTCGCCGGCGACTTCACCTTCACCGTAACGGCCACCGACGCCCACGGCTTTACCGGCGAGCGCGCCTACGCGCTGACCATCGAGGCGCCGGAGATTACACTGGCACCTGGTAGCCTGCCGACTGGCAACGTGTTCGATGCCTATAGTGCGGTCACGATAAGCGCTCAGGGTGGTACAGCGCCCTACAGCTTTGCCCTGACGGCGGGCACCTTGCCGGCGGGCCTGAGCCTTGGCGGCAACCAGATCTCCGGCACGCCAACGGAATCCGGCTCGTTCAATCTCACCGTGACGGCGACTGACAATCTCGGCTTCACCGGCCAACAGGCCTATACGCTCGTGATCGAGAGAACGCAGCCGGAAGCACAGGATCACACGCTGACCGTTCTGGCCGGCACCACCGGCACGGTTGACCTCACCCAAGGTGCGGTCAATGGCCCGTTCACCAGCGCCGCCATTGTCACGCCGGCGCCAGACGAGGCCGGCGAGGCGACGATCGTCGCGGAAAGCGGTACCTACATCCTCAGTTTTGCGGCGTCCGCCACTTTTGCCGGCGCCACCAGCCTGACCTATACGCTGTCCAACTCCGATGGCGCGTCGGCGCCGGCGACAGTCACCATCAATGTCACCGCCCGCGCCGATCCATCGCGTGATCCGGAAGTGATCGGCCTGATCCGGGCACAGACGGAAAGCACCAAGCGGTTCGCCAACACGCAGATCCGCCACTTCAACCAGCGCCTCGAACAGCTTCACAATGAGGGCGAACGGCGCACAAATTCCATTGGCGTAAATCTCGGCGTCCAAAGCGATCCGAACGATCCGGACGCCTATGCCGAGGAGATCGTGCAGAGCGATCCTGCGCTGGATGCCATCCAGCGCGCTGTACCCGACGCGGCGACCAACACCGCTAGCGGTAACCGTACGGCAACAGCCGCGCAGCCGCTGCCCACCACTGCCACAGCCTATGCGCAGGACAAGCCCGGCCAGCAGCGCCAGGCGCCGGCCACCGGCACGGCGATTCAAGGCAGCAGCGGCAGCGCCGCGGCCGACCCGATCGTCTCCGACAGCCCATTTGGCGAACTCGCCCTCTGGAGCGGCGGCTATGTGAATTTCGGCAGGAATGACGATGGCGCGCTCAAGCTGGAAAGCACCCTGGTCGGCGTCAGTGCCGGCGCCGATTACCGGTTCAGCCCTCAACTGACCGCCGGAGTCGGCTTCGGCTACGGGCGCGACGTCACCGATGTCGGCGATAATGGTACCGAAAGCCATGCCAAAGCCATTTCCATTGCGGCGTATGGGAGCTACCGCCCGGTGCCTGGCTTCTTCCTCGATGGGCTCGCCGGCTATAGCAGCCTGGATTTCGACAGCGAGCGTTACGTGACGGCGACGGGCGACTTCGCATCGGGAACACGCAGCGGCGACCAGATCTTCGCCTCGCTCTCGGCCGGCTATGAATATCGCCAGGACGGGCTTCTGATCTCGCCTTACGGGCGGGTGTCAGGCTCGCGCTCCAGGCTCGATGGTTTTACCGAGACCGGCGCCGGCCTCGATAATCTGACCTTTGGCGAGCAGGAGATCGACACGCTGTCCGGCACGCTCGGCCTGCGGCTGGAAAAGGCAATGCCCATGGGCTGGGGCGTGCTGACGCCACGCCTGCGGCTGGAATACACGCATGATTTCGAGGGATCGAGCCGCGCCAGCATGGGCTATGCCGATCTCGGCACCTTGCCTTATGGGTTCGACGTCGAAGCCTTCTCGCAGGATCTGCTGTCGGTCGGCCTCGGCTTTGACGCGCAGATGGGCGATGGCTGGAATTTCGGTATGAATTACAGCACCGTGGTCGGTACCGATGGCGACAGCCAGGATCACACCGTCTCAGCCAAGTTCGGCATCCGGTTCTAGTCTTGAGATCGGTCAACCGGTCTCAAGGCGCTAGGCCGTATACTGATCCGAGTATAGGTGCCTACCCTGGCTCCGATGACAACGCCTCAGGAATAAACGGTCCCGTCCTGCGGCGTTCCGCCTCGCGTGACGCCACGCCGCTTTGACCGTTTGGCGCATCCGGCCTATCTTCCTGCCATAAGCAGCAGCCGGAGCCCACCATGGACCCGCTCATCCTTTCGCGCATCCAGTTCGGCGCGAACATCTCGTTCCATATCCTGTTTCCGGCTATCACCATTGCACTTGGCTGGGTGCTGCTGTTCTTCAAGCTTCGCTATAATACCACGGGCGATTCCGCCTGGATGCGTGCCTATTTCACCTGGGTAAAAGTGTTCGCGCTGTCCTTCGCCATGGGCGTGGTTTCGGGCGTCACCATGAGCTTCCAGTTCGGCACCAACTGGCCGGGTTACATGGAGACCGTCGGCAACATAGCCGGCCCGCTGCTCGCCTATGAGATCCTCACCGCCTTCTTCCTTGAGGCAGCATTCCTCGGCATTATGCTGTTCGGCTTCCGCCGTGTCTCCAACCGCATCCACACGCTGGCGACCGTGCTGGTGGCCGGCGGCACCACCCTGTCCGCCTTCTGGATCATCGCGCTCAATTCGTGGATGCAGACGCCGGTCGGCTTCGAGATGCGCGACGGCGTCGCCCACGCCACCGACTGGTGGGCCATCGTCTTCAATCCATCCATGCCCTACCGGCTCATCCACATGCTGCTTGCCTCAGGCCTGACGGTTTCGTTCCTGATCGCCGGCCTGTCGGCGCTGCGCTATCTCTATGGCGACCGCTCGGAATCGATGTGGAAGGCATTACGCACCGGTGTCTTCACTGCGGCGATCCTGATCCCCATCCAGATCTTTGCCGGCGACCAGCACGGCCTCAACACGTTGGAGTACCAGCCGCAGAAGATCGCCGCCATGGAGGCTAACTGGAACACCGGACCAAACGTGCCGTTGGTCCTCTTCGCGCTTCCCGACGAAGCGGCTAAAGAGAACAAGTTCGAGGTCACCATCCCCGACGGGGCCAGCCTCATCCTCAGGCACAGCGCCAGCGGCGTCGTGCCGGGGCTGAACGACTATGTCGGCAACCACCCGCCTGTTTTCCCGGTGTTCTGGGCTTTTCGCATCATGGTCGGCACCGGGGTCTTGATGCTCGTCGTATCCTGGTCGGCCGCCTTTTTCTTGAAGCGCCGCCACAGCCTGCCGAAACTGCTGGCCTTGGTGATGGTGCCGATGGCGCTGTCCGGCTGGCTGGCGACGCTAGCCGGCTGGTACACCACCGAGATCGGCCGCCAGCCCTGGCTGGTGACCGGCGTGCTCAAGACCGTCGATGCCGTCGGCCCGGTCGCCGGCAGCCAAGTCGCGCTGTCGCTTGCGGTCTATCTCACCCTCTACGCGCTGCTTCTGATCGCCTATCTCGGCGTGCTGGTGCATCTGGCGCTGAAGGCGGCGAAGGATGGCGACGCCTCGCCGCTGCCGGGTGTCCTCAACGCGCCGCTGTCGCAGCCTGTTGCCCAACCAGGAGAACGGTGATGACCCTCGACTGGCCGACATTGCTCCCCGTCATCTTCGCCGGCCTGATGGGCCTTGCCATCCTGATCTACGTCATTCTCGACGGCTTCGATCTCGGCATCGGCATCCTGTTCGCGGTCGCCGAAGACGCCGAGCAGGACACCATGATCGCCGCGATAGGTCCGTTCTGGGACGCCAACGAGACCTGGCTGGTACTGGCCGTCGGGCTGCTGCTGGTCGCTTTCCCGCTGGCGCACGGCACCATCCTCACCGCGCTCTACATCCCCGTCTTCCTGCTCCTGGTCGGCCTCATCCTGCGCGGCGTCGCTTTCGACTTCCGAGCCAAGGTGCCGGCCGGCAGGAAACATCGCTGGAACCGCATCTTCTTCCTCGGTTCGGTCATCGCCTCGCTGGCACAAGGCTATATGCTGGGCATCTATGTGCTCGGCCTGGATGTCGGCCTCGGCGGCATCGCCTTTGGCGCGCTGGTGGCGCTCTGCCTTGCGGCGGCCTATGCGGCGATGGGCGCGGCCTGGGTCATCTACAAGACGGAAGGCGAATTGCAGAAGAAGGCGGTGCTCTGGTTGCGCAGTGCGCTGGTGCTGACCGCACTCGGCATGGTCGCCGTTTCGCTGGCGACGCCGCTAGCCAGCCCGCGCATCTTCGACAAATGGTTCGTCTGGCCCTCCATGCTCTATCTGTCGCCGCTGCCGGTCCTGTCGGCGATGCTGTTCGGCTGGCTATGGCGGCAGACCTTTCATCTGCCCAAGGCAGACGACCGCCATGCGTTGATACCGTTCCTGACGCTGGCCGCCATCTTCACGCTGGGCTTTGCCGGGCTTGCCTGGTCGTTCTATCCCTTCGTCGTGCCCGACAGGCTGACCATCTGGCAGGCGGCATCCGCGCCCGAAAGCCTTGCCATCATCCTGGCCGGCACGGTGGTCGTGCTGCCGATCATCATCTTCTATTCGTTCTACGCCTACCGCGTCTTCGGCGGCAAGGCGACGGATCTGACCTACGATTGACGGCAAGCGCCGCGATCCGGCGGTGTTCCATGACCCTGCGGAAACAGAATATTCACCTTCCGCGGCAATAACCCTTCTTCGACAGAGTCCCGCCCACTGCTGCACGGGCGAGAAGAAGGACAATGCAATGAGCGGTGTCCCCGTCGCTTCAGCCAGACAGCATCGGCTGGCCTCGGCCCTGATCCGTATGATCGCTCTGATCGTGGCGCTTGCCTTGTCCGGCCTGCTGCCGTCGCTGCAACAGGCAGATGCCCAGGAGGCAGCCGACTGGGCCGGTGCCAACTGGACCGGCGTTTGGGACACGAAATGGCGCGGCGGCGGCGCCGAGATCACGTTCGAGCAGACCGGCGCCGAGGTGAAGGGCGTCTACCCGCTCTATAATGGCCGCATCGAGGCAAAGGCCGAAGGCGAAAAGCTTGTCGGACGCTGGTTCGAGGGCAATCGCCAGGGCGCTTTCCTCTTCGTTCAGTCGCCCGACGGCGAGAGCTTCATGGGGCGCTTCGAAACCGCTACCGCCGAATGGTGGACAGGCGTGCGCGTCAGTGCCGTCGAGGACATCCGTGTCGACCAGGCCAGCCCGATGACGACCATGCGCTCGTTCCTGCAGGCGATGAACGAGAGCGGCGCCGACAATGTGCCGCGCGCAACCGGCGGCGGCATGGGCCTCGCCGCCCGAGCGGCCGGGTTGGTCGATGTCGCCGACGCCGACCGCGGTGGCCTCAACATGCCCGACTACACCAAGCTTCTGTTCAATGTCATCGACAATGCGACCTTCCGCCTCTGGAGCCTGCCGCATGACGCGATCGCGGGCGACGAGGTGAGCGCCAAGCTCCAGCAATATGGCACCAACGTCGCCTTCGACGTCACCTTCCGGCGCAGACAAAGCGAGTGGTTCATCGTCGGGCCGCCGCTTGGCCTGCTCCAGGCCAAGCTCGCCGAATTCCAGGCGGCCCGCGGCGAAGCCGTCGATATGGTCGACGATCCAGCCAAGCTGGCCTCGCCGCGCGATGCGTTCAAGGTGCTGCTCAGCGGCGTCACCGAGGCCGGCGACCCGGCACAGGCGGCGCTTGATCTGCGCGATTACACTCCGGCCGTGCGCGCCGACGAGGCGGTCCTTCTCGAGCGCTATCTGAAGAAGGTCATCGATCGTATCGGCTATGTCTACTGGCAGGAAATTCCGGACGATCCCAAAAGCAACACGCCCTATGTCTATTTCGAGCATCCGTCCGGCAACATCGTCATCGGCCCGGTGGAAACGGACCCCGCTGGCACCGGCAACGGCAAGATCTGGCAATTCACGCCCGAGACGCTCGCCAATATCCGCACGCTCTATGCCGATGTGGAAGAGGTCCCGGTGGCGCCGGAATTCGCCGCTTTCGCCAGCACCGACCCGTTCTTCGCCACGCGTGGCCTGGCCCGCGAGATCAGCCCCCGCCTGCTCACCCGCGCCGGACCGATGGAGCGCTGGCAATGGTGGATGCTCGGCCTGGCAGTGCTGGCCGGCATTGTCTTCGGCTTCATCGCCAATGCAGTAATTTCCTTCTTCACGCCCAGCCAGAACCGCTCGCAGCGGTCGGGTTTCCTGCGCGTGGTCGAATGGGCGGTACGTTCGATCTTCCTGGGCCTTTTCCTTTTGGTGACATTGCGCCCGCTCGGCCTGCCGCAGGTGGTCGCAGCACCAGTGAAGGCCGTGGCCTGGAGCCTGATCGTGATAGGTTTCGTACCGGTGATCTGGCACCTGATCGGCAGGATCGCCGGTCGTTACCGTAGCATGTGGCGGGTGCCGGGCTATCACGACACGCTGATTTCGCTGACCACCGGCGTGGCGCGCGTGGCCCTGCTGATCGTCGCCTTCCTGCTGTTGGCCGAAGTGCTTGCCATCCCCTATGAAGGCGTCATCGCCGGCCTCGGCATCGGCGGCCTCGCCGTGGCGCTGGCGGCGCAGCCGACGCTGCAGAATTTCCTCTCCGGCCTCACGCTCTACGCCGACCGGCCGGTCAGCGTCGGCGACTTCTGCAAGTTCGGCGGACAGTCGGGCACCATCGAGCATATCGGCATGCGCTCGACCCGCATAAGGTCGCCCGACCGCACAATCATCTCGGTGCCCAATTCGGACTTCGCCGGCATGCAGATCGAAAATTACGCGCATCGCGACCGCACCCGTTTCGCGACGACGCTGCAACTGCGCTACGAGACCACGCCCGATCAGTTGCGCTATACTTTGGCCGAGCTGCGCAAGCTGCTGATCGCGCATCCGCGCGTCATCGACGATCCGTGTCACGTGCGCTTTGTCGGCTTCGGCCCCTATTCGCTCGACATCGAGGTGTCCACTATATCATGACGGCGGACGGGTCCGAGTTCCTCGCCATACGCGAGGACATCCTTTTGTCCATCATCAACATCATGGACGATGCCGGCACGCAGTTCGCCTTTCCCTCGCAGTTGGAGTACACGGCCGCCGATCTGCCGGCCGACGAGGAAAAACGCATCGCTGCGGAGAAAAGGGTCCGCGACTGGCGTGAGGCGGAAAATCTGCCTTTCCCCGATTTCAGCCAGATCGAGAAGCTCGCTCTCAACAACACCCACGCCTATCCACCGCAGGGCTCGGCACAGTACCACGAAATGAAGCCCGCCCCGACATCGACTGCGGCCGGAGCGACGCGGGAAAAGGTGCGCTGGAGCCTGCCGTGGAAAAAAGGCGCGTAGCTCGGCGCTACTCCCCTTGAGGGGGAGATGTCGCTGAAGGCGACAGAGGGATCCCCGCGCGTTGAGCGCCAATTTCGTTTCCTCGGTATGTCCGATTGCGTCTCGCCAACCGAACCGACCCCCGCCTCGAAAGCTTCTGCATCGCAGCAGTGCCGGCCCCTTCCACCTCTGCGGAACAGCGCACAACAACTGCGGAAACCAGAACACTTCCCCGATCAAGCCCACACTATCATCGCCTATGACCAGGGCGCCCCGCCCCCCCCCCACCCCCCCCCCCACGGGCGCCCGGGGCCGCCAGGGGGAGAGGCGCGGTAAGTTAATTTGTACCCGGTGGATT